>NZ_JAKGBA010000030.1:0-40236 GCF_021532495.1 Pseudoalteromonas sp. Cn5-37
TTTTCGTGCGTTTGGTTCTTTACGAGAAAGCGCTAAAAGCTGTTCAGATATGTTTGGATTCAATGTTATTAACCGGTGATTTTATATAGCCTATATTAGATCAGATATTTAAGCGGAATGGTATTAGTACAGAGTCTCTCTCAGCAACACCCCCTTAGGAGGCACTTCAGTGCCGATTTCAGACCATAACAAACATATTCATGGCTAAAGCCATTCCTACAAGTAGACTTTGCCTAGAACCAGAGGATGACGCAGGACCAAACACCCACACCGCGCAGCTGAACGCTGACGGCTGAAAGCTGATAGCTCTGTGTTGGGTTTCACTCCGTTCTACCCAACCTACGCCAGAATTCCAAACCTTTACTCCTTCAACTTTCCCCTCGCTAACTTTACTCTTGTAATTCACGAACTCGCTCAGCTGCCGTTCATTAAATTAACTTTGCTTTGTTTATGGCTTTGATTTAGGATCAAATCAGTTTAAAAGCAAGAACTAATGGCCTGTGTCTAGATTACTTATTTGTTTATTATTATTTTTTTCGAGTGCTTCAACCTTTGCTGTTGAGGTGACTAATTTATATCAAGATACTCTTAAAGTTGCAGACAAATCACGTGATGCTCGTTTGGCAGCAAGCCGTGAAGCTCTGCTAAATGTGTTGGTGAAAGTAAGTGGGGAGACAAGCGCAGATCAAAACCCGGTTGCTAAACAACGCACCCGCGACATTTCCGATTACATGCTCAAATTTGAATATGACGAAAAAGCAGATGGCAGTTTAAATCTAGTTGTTAAGTTCGAAGCCAATAAGATTAATGCATTAATCAAAGATCTTGGCTTGCCACTTTGGGGGACACGTCGTCCTTTGGTGGCGATCTGGCTAGGCATTGAAGATAACTGGCGCCGTGAATTGGTTACTCAAGAATCATACCCACAGCTTGAACAGCTTATATACGACAAAGCAAGTCGTCGTGGTTTACCTGTCGTTGTGCCACTGCTTGATTTAGAAGACCGTGCTATTGTTGGGATACCAGAAGTATGGGGTAATTTTTCTGAGCCTGTAGAGCGTGCATCGAGTCGTTATAGTGCAGAGCGCAGTATTACTGCAAGAATGTATCAACAAGCTGATTCAGAAACCTGGATCCTTGATTGGCGTTTCACTAATGCTGAATTATTCGATACTAATCGTTTGATGGGTGATAAGCAGCAAATTGTTGCAGATATGATTGATAGTTTAGCAGGTGGCTTAGCAGCAGAATACGCAATAGATCCAACGATGATTGGCCAACTTGCTACAGCAACTTTCTATCTTAAAGGTATCAATAACTTTGTTGATATTGAATTTGCTAAACGCCGTTTAGAGAGCTTAAGTGTTGTTACTCGTGCCGTAATATCTGTGCGTACACCTGATAGCGTTCAATTTACTGTTAATCACACTGGCAGCATGAATGATTTTAGAAAAGCGTTAGAACTTGATAGTGCCTTTAAAGCGTATCAGGACCCGCGTGATTTCTATCAAGTAGTCAATAAAGATGAGCTTGAATATCAGTGGCAGGGGCTTTAATCGCAGTGCAAGAACCAATGCAAATGGCATTACCTGTTACTTTGCCTGATGATGAAACATTTACTTCTTATTTTGGTGGCGAAAACTCGCTTGAAGTGAGTCACCTTAAAGATGCGTTCACAAAGCTTAGTAACAAATTTCAATATACTTATTTATGCGGTTTGGGCGATTCAGGTAAATCGCACCTGTTGTATGCGACCTGTATTCACGCTCAAGAGCGCGGTTTGTCAACCATGTTACTTTCGATGCGTGAAGTGATTGACTACGGCCCTGTGGTACTTGAAGGTCTCGAAAACCTTGACGTGTTATGTATTGATGACGTGCACTTGGTAGCAGGCAACGATGCATGGGAGAAAGGATTATTTAACTTTTTCAATCGCTTTAATGAGCCGGGCAAATACCTTGTGGTCACAGCTGATTTATTACCTGACATGCTACATATCAACCTACCGGATTTAGTTTCGCGTTTGAAGTGGGGCACAACGTTACAAATTCGTTCAATGAGCGATGATGACAAAGCCGAAGCGCTCGTACGCCGTGCTCACATGCGTGGCCTTGAATTGACGGATGAATGCGCGCGCTTTTTATTAACGCGATTAAGCCGTGATATGCGTGCATTATTAGACGTTTTAGATAAACTTGACCACGCCTCAATGGCTGCACAAAGAAAATTAACAATTCCTTTTATAAAATCAACGTTAAAGCTTTAGTAGGGCTAGAATCTAGTCCTTGCTTTCAGTTATCATTAGCTATTACAAAAATCCTTCTGTGAAAGACCAGGTACTCAATGAACTTAGAAAATATTTTAGCGCAAGCACTTGAGGCAGTTGCCAGTGCGAATGAAATCGCGCAACTAGAAGATATCAGGGTTAATTACCTTGGTAAAAAAGGTGAAATCACCAGCTTACTTAAAACGCTAGGCAAGATTGCCCCTGAAGAGCGTAAAGAAGCGGGTCAAGTGATTAACCAAGCAAAACAAGAAGTACAAACAGCCATTAACGAAAAGCGTGAGTTACTAGCAAGTAAGGCTCTTGAAGAGAAGCTAGCGGCAGAAACGATCGACGTAACTTTACCGGGTCGTGTTATGCCAACAGGTGGCTTACACCCAGTAACTCGTACTATTGAACGTATTGAAAGCTTTTTTGGTGAGTTAGGTTTTGCGGTTAAATCAGGTCCTGAAGTTGAAGATGATTTTCATAACTTCGATGCGCTAAATATTCCTGAGCACCACCCAGCGCGTGCTGATCACGATACTTTCTATTTCAACCCTAAGCTTGTATTACGTACACAAACAAGTGGTGTACAAATCCGTACCATGGAAACTGAGCAGCCACCACTGCGCATCATTTCTCCAGGTCGTGTTTATCGTAACGATTACGACCAAACACACACGCCAATGTTCCACCAAGTGGAAGGCTTAATGGTTGATACAGATGTAAGCTTCACTGAGTTAAAAGGTATTCTGCACGACTTCTTACGTAACTTCTTTGAAGAAGATATGGAAATTCGTTTCCGTCCTTCTTACTTCCCATTTACCGAGCCATCAGCTGAGGTTGATGTTATGGGTAAAAACGGCAAGTGGTTAGAGGTATTAGGCTGTGGCATGGTTCACCCTAACGTTCTTAAATCAGTGGGTATTGATCCAGAAAAATACACAGGCTTTGCATTCGGTATGGGTGTTGAGCGCTTGACGATGTTGCGTTACGGCGTAAACGACTTACGTGCATTTTTCGAAAACGATTTAAAATTCCTAAACCAGTTCCGTTAAGAGTGAAGATATAAAATGAAATTTAGTGAAAAGTGGTTAAGAGAGTGGGTTAACCCAGCAATCGACACACAGGCTCTTTCGGAACAGTTATCAATGGCTGGTCTTGAAGTTGACGGTGTTGAGCCTGCAGCAGCTGAGTTCACAGGCGTTGTTGTTGGTGAAGTGGTTGAGTGTGGTCAACACCCAGACGCTGATAAGTTACGTGTAACTAAAGTAAACGTAGGTGGTGATGAGCTACTTGATATCGTGTGTGGTGCACCTAACTGTCGTCAAGGTTTAAAAGTCGCTGTTGCGACTGTTGGCGCTGTATTACCAGGCGACTTCAAAATCAAAAAAGCCAAACTTCGTGGTCAACCTTCACACGGTATGCTGTGCGCATTCGTTGAGTTAGGTATCAGCGAAGAAGGTGATGGCATCATGGAATTACCAAGTGATGCACCAATCGGTACTGATTTACGTGAGTACTTAAGCCTAGACGACAACATTATTGATGTTGACTTAACACCTAACCGTGGTGATTGCCTAGGTATCAAAGGCCTAGCGCGCGAAGTGGGTGTACTTAACAGTGTTGATGTAAACACACTTGAAATCGCACCAGTTGCTGCAACGATTGATGACAAAGTATCGATTGAGCTTGTGAATGATGAAGCGTGTCCTCGTTATTTAGGTCGTGTGATCAAAGGTATTAACCTTGATGCAGAAACACCACTTTGGATGGTAGAAAAACTTCGTCGCAGTGGTATTCGCTCAATTGACCCTGTTGTTGATGTAACAAACTACGTTTTATTAGAGCTAGGCCACCCAATGCACGCATTTGATTTAAATGCAATTGAAGGTGGTATTAAAGTACGTAGCGCGAATGCAGGCGAAGAGTTAGTTCTGTTAGATGGCAACACTGCAAAACTAAACGAGTCTACGCTTGTGATTGCTGATCACAATAAAGCGCTTGCTATTGCAGGTATTTTTGGTGGTGAAAAGTCAGGTGTAACGGAATCAACGTCAGATATTTTATTAGAAAGTGCATTCTTTAACCCTGTCGCTATTGCGGGTCAAGCACGTAGCTACGGTTTACACACAGATGCGTCACACCGTTACGAGCGTGGTGTCGATTTTGCACTGCAAAAAGATGCGATGGAACGAGCGACAGCATTACTTCTTGAAATTGTTGGCGGTGAAGCAGGCCCAGTTGTTGAAGCAGTTGCAACTGACAAATTACCAAAAGTAACAGAAGTGCGTTTACGTCGTGAGCGTTTAGACCGTGTAATTGGCCACCACATTGATGATGCAAAAGTAACTGACATCCTAACGCGTTTAGGTTTAGACGTTAAAGTTGTTGATGGTGTATGGAGTGCTGACGTACCTAGCTATCGCTTTGATATTCGTATCGAAGAAGATTTAATTGAAGAAGTTGCGCGTGTATACGGCTATAACAGCATTCCTAACGTTGCACCAACTGCTAAATTAAAAATGACTAACCATGACGAGTCGCATGTTGCGGTAACTAAATTCCGCAATACGCTTGTAACACGTGGTTACCAAGAAGCAATTACTTACAGCTTCGTTGATCCAAAAGCACAAGCAATTTTACACCCGCAAAGTGATGCGCTTGTATTGCCACACCCAATTTCGGTTGAAATGTCGGCAATGCGCGTGAGCTTGATGCCGGGTCTATTAGCGTCGCTAGTTTATAATCAAAACCGTCAGCAACCACGCGTCCGTTTATTTGAGCACGGCTTAAAATTCTTACGTGACGAAAATGCTGAAAACGGCGTAAACCAAGTTGCTGTTATCGGTGGTGTAATCTCTGGTCTTGCGCACGGTGAACATTGGGTTCAAGAAAAGCGTAGCGTTGATTTCTATGACTTAAAAGGTGATGTTGAAGCACTTTTAGCTATTAGTAACGATTCATCACGTTTTGAGATAAAAGCAGAGCAGTCTGATGGCTTACACCCAGGCCAATCAGCCGTTATTTATGTTGATGGTAAAAAAGTAGGTTTCTTTGGTGCAGTGCACCCACAGGTGCAAAAGTCACTAGATATCAACAACACAGCATTTGTGTTTGAAATCGAAATGTCTGCACTAGAAAAAAGAAAATTACCAGAAGCCGTGGCAGTGTCGAAATTCCCGTCAAACCGCCGTGATATCGCGATTTTAGTGGAAGATCACGTAAAATCTGGCGATATTTTAAATGTCATAGAAAAAGTTGGCGGAAATCAATTGGTTGACCTAAACTTATTCGATGTGTATAAGGGCAAAGGTATTGAGCCAAATTATAAGAGTTTGGCGATTGCTCTAACACTGCAAGCGGTTGATAGAACGCTCGAAGAGAAAGATATCAATCAAGTAGTTGATAATGTGGTGGCCGCACTGGCCGAACAATTTAACGCATCGTTGAGGGACTAGATATGGCGCTTACTAAAGCCGACATAGCTGAACACCTATTTGAAAAACTCGGGATCAATAAAAAAGATGCCAAAGATTTAGTTGAAGCGTTTTTTGAAGAAATCCGCTCAGCGCTAGAAAAAGGCGAGCAGGTTAAGCTCTCTGGATTTGGTAACTTTGATCTTCGAGATAAAAAAGAACGTCCAGGCCGCAATCCGAAAACAGGTGAAGATATTCCTATTTCGGCACGCCGAGTTGTGACTTTTAGACCAGGTCAAAAGCTAAAAACTCGTGTAGAAGTTGGTACAAGCAAAGCAAAATAAGAAAAGGCAGCGTTAGCTGCCTTTTTTATTTGTCTGAGCACTGCACATTAGCGAGTTGGAATTATCAAAACCCGCGTGGTGATACGAAGCTTCCTTCTTGGATACTGTCGAAAGTTTTTTGTGCTAAGTCATCTAAGCTGTCTAGGCTTTTGCCTGCGGCAGCAAGTTGATTTTCGATAGGTAAAATATCGACATTTTCATACCCTGATAATTGTGCCACGCGTGCAAAAGTGTATGCGTGCTTATACTTTTCGTGTTTGTAGAATAAGCTCACAAGAGTAGGGTAGATCTCAGGGTTGGGTGTTTCACCTGCTTTATTTAACTCGAGCGTTTTGTATAGCAAATCAATGGTTTTTTCATCATCAAACTTCACGTAGTAGCTTGCCAAGAAAAACTGCATTTCAGCATCTTCGGTCACCCGTTTATCTTGTTTTTCTTCAAGGGCGAGTAGTTTAGTTAACGCTGATTGGTCGTTATTACGTGACCAATGGTAATACAACAAACCAGGGTGGTTCGTATTTTTGGTATCTTGAAAAATACGTGTCATTTCTTTAATGCTTGTTAAATGACCTTCAACGCGAGAGGTGGTTTTTTCTTTTAGTTTTATATGCTCAATCTTGGCCGCAAGCGATACACATTGATCGTATTTCTCAAAGTCTTTTAATAATTGATATTTGTTTTCGTCTGTTGGCGACTTATATTCAACATAACGTTGAATGATGACCTCGGCACGTTGCTCTTTACAGTGACTGTCTTTATTTAAATCACTGCAGAAGCCAGGTGTTTCGTCGCACACTTTCGCCAGTGTAAGCGGATCTTCACAGCCTGCTAATGCCAATAAACCAAGCAACACGCTTGCTCTTAATAACATTCCTTAACCTCTACTTAATTTGTACTACTTTATTCTAGCGCAATGATTTGTTCTGTAACAGTGGAGAATCGTTCGAGTTTAAATTAGAATACCCCTGCCTGAGATGTGTTGCTCTCAAATCACAACACATTTTTTAAGGCTATCCGTTCAAAATTGTTTAATTAGGTAAAAAAAATGACCTCATCTCACGAGTTAGAATACACAAGCAGCTGGCAAGAACGTCAAGATTACGCAGAAAGTATGCAACCTATTATTGGTAGACTTTACCGTAATCGTGGTATCGAAATCGCTGTATATGGCCGTCCTCTCGTTAATGCCAGTACAATCGATATCATCAAAGCACACAAAACAGTTGCTCAGTTTGAAGGTACAAAACTACGTTTACGTGAAAGCTTCCCTTTCTTAGAAGCAATTAGCAAAATGGACTTAAACTCAGCACGTATCGATATTGGTAAACTAGCGTATGGTTATTTGTTTAACGATGCTGCTAAAGGTCGCTCAGTTGAAGAGTACTTAACTGACGAATTAGCAGAAATCGCAAACTCAGAGCGTAAAGAACCACGTGATGTTGTGTTATACGGTTTCGGTCGTATCGGTCGTTTATTAGCGCGTCTTTTAATCGAGAAGTCAGGTCCTTATGCAGACCTACGTTTACGTGCAATCGTTGTACGTGGTGGTAAAGATGGTGACCTAGAAAAGCGTGCAAGCTTACTTCGTCGTGATTCTATCCACGGTCCATTCAATGGCTCAATTACAATTGACAAAGAGCGCAATGCAATTAAAGCTAACGGTAGCTACATCCAAGTTATCTATGCTAATTCACCAAGCGAAGTTGATTACACAGCTTACGGCATTGAGAATGCGCTTATTGTTGATAACACAGGTATTTGGAAAGACGAAGCAGGCCTTGGTCAGCACTTAGAAGCGAAAGGCGCAGCAAAAGTATTATTAACTGCACCAGCTAAAGGTAACATCAAGAACATCGTGTACGGTGTTAACAACCAAGATATCAAACCTGAAGATAAGATTGTCTGTGCAGCAAGCTGTACGACCAATGCTATTACGCCAACGTTAAAAGCGCTTAACGATAAGTTTGGTATCAAAAATGGTCACGTTGAAACTGTTCACTCGTACACCAATGACCAAAACTTAATTGATAACTACCACAAAGCTGAGCGTCGTGGCCGTGCTGCTGCACTTAACATGGTTATCACTTCAACAGGTGCTGCAAAAGCGGTTTCTAAAGCTTTACCTGAGCTTGAAGGTAAACTAACTGGTAACGCTATCCGCGTTCCTACGCCAAACGTATCAATGGCTATCTTGAACTTAAACCTTGAAAAAGGTACAACTGTTGAAGAACTAAATGCGTTCTTACGTGAAACAGCACTTCATTCAGACCTTCGTGATCAAATCGATTACACAGCGTCTACTGAAATCGTATCGACTGACTTAGTAGGTAGCCGTTACGCAGGTGTTGTTGATTCACAAGCGACAATCGTAGATGACAACCGCGTTGTACTTTACGTTTGGTACGATAACGAGTTCGGTTATAGCTGTCAGGTAGTACGTTGTATGCGTGATATGGCTGAAGTAACTTTCCCAAGCTTACCTCGCTAATACCTAAGTTATAAAGAATCTAGAAGCCAGCATTATGCTGGCTTTTTTAGTCGTGAAAGTTTTTGCAAATTTTCAGCATGTGATAGGCTGTTAAGGGTCTACACCATATTACTAACAAAACGTTCTAACTACAGAGCGTTGACTTAATTCTTAACTAACAAGCGAATAGCTAAGAATTATTTTTAACCAATAGGTTTATAGAATGAAAATCACCAGCAATTTTGACAGTGGTAATATCAAGGTTATTGAAGCCGTTGATCCACTGAATATTCAATTAGAAATCAATAAAGACAATCAGTCTGATTTTTTCCAGTGGTTTCACTTTCGTCTTGAAACAACTGCGTTTCAAAACCATAAATTACACATTAATAACCTAGAGAACTCAGCATACCCTGATGGCTGGGAAGGTTACCATGCGGTTGCATCATACGACCGTCAAACTTGGTTCCGTGTCCCATCTGAGTACGCAAACGGCACACTATCATTTGAAGTAGAGCCTGAGTGCGGCAGCATGTACTTTGCTTACTTTGCGCCATACAGCTATGACCGTCACTTAGATTTACTAGCATGGGCACAAAGCCAACATGCCTGTGAATTAGAAACATTAGGCGAAACCCTTGATGGTCGTGATATGAGTGTTTTACGTGTGGGTATTCCTAGCAGTGAGAAGAAAAAAATCTGGATCACGGCGCGCCAGCACCCAGGCGAAACTATGGCTGAGTGGTACGTTGAAGGTTTACTTCATAAATTACTTGATGATGAAGATCCACATGCAGCGGCACTATTATCTAAAGCGGTATTCTACATCGTGCCAAATATGAACCCAGATGGCAGTGTGCGTGGTCACCTACGTACTAACGCTAAAGGCGTTAACTTGAACCGTGAATGGCAAACACCGAGCATGGAAAATAGCCCTGAAGTTTTCTTAGTGCTTAACAAAATGCGTGAAACGGGCCTTGATATGCACTTAGATATTCATGGTGACGAAGCAATTCCTTATAACTTTGTTGCGGGTAGTGAAGGTATCCCGGGCTACGATGATCGCTTAAAAGAGTTAGAAGATAGCTTTAAAGCTGCGCTTTTAACTGTGACGCCTGAGTTCCAAGACGAACATGGTTATCCAAAAGATGAGCCGGGCCAGGCTAACTTAACTGTCGGTTCTTCTGCTGTCGCGCATGAATTTAATGCATTAGCGTACACGGTAGAGATGCCATTTAAAGATAACGATGATTTACCAGATCCAGATTATGGCTGGTCAGATCGTCGCTCGTATCAATTTGGTCAAGATACGTTAGCGGCTATTGTTAACGTGGTTGATAAATTAAGATAACGACCCTTACGGGCATCAGCAAAACTGATGCCCGTAATTGTATCTGATACCAATTTGCAAAAATACTTAATTAAACAAATTGGTATAAAAGTTAAAAAAGCAGCGGTGCAGAGCAGGATGCATCGAATGTTAATTTAGTAGGTACATTTATCATATTGAAAATTAACTGTTAACAAACTTGGTTGGTTTAAGTTAATATCCAATATATTCAGCTGTGAAGTAACAAAATTTCATTTTTATTTCTCACAGTTATCGAGTCGCGCATTCTCACAAGCTCACGCTGAGTATCGTAACTAACAATAAAAAATATAATCATAGAGGATATCCATGGAAGCTTTAGTAAGCGCCGTTAACGACATAATTTGGAGTGATGCACTCATTTATTTATGTCTAGGCGCAGGTCTGTTTTATTCCGTTTTAACCCGATTCGCACAAGTTAGACATTTTAAAGAAATGTGTAAATTATTACTTAGCTCTAATAATTCAGATACGGGTATTTCTTCGTTTCAAGCGCTAGCGGTTTCGTTATCAGGCCGTGTAGGTGTAGGTAATATTGCCGGGGTTGCTGCAGCAATCGGCTTTGGTGGTCCGGGTGCGATTTTCTGGATGTGGATAGTTGCGTTTCTTGGTGCAAGTACTGCGTATGCCGAGTCAACACTTGGTCAGATTTATAAATCAGAAGAAGACGGTCAATATCGCGGTGGCCCAGCATATTACTTCGACCGCTGCTTACAGCAAAAGTGGTTAGCCGTATTATTTGCAGTATCGGCGATTATTGCTTGTGGTGTATTCCTTCCGGGCGTTCAAGCGAATGCGGTAGGTAATGCATTCACACAAGTTTTTGGTGAAGGCACATTGGTTAGCACCAGCTTTGGTGAAGTAGGTAGCTTTAAGTTGGTTGCTCTTGCAATCATCTTAATTGTGCTTGCATTTATCATCTTTGGTGGCATTAAACGTATCGCAAACTTCACACAAATTGTGGTGCCATTTATGGCGCTAGGTTACATCGTGTTAGCGTTAATCGTGGTGTTCTTAAACCTAGATAAAGTGCCAGGTATCTTCTCAATGATCTTATCTGATGCATTCACCGCGCAAGCAGGCTTTGGTGCTGCTATTGGTTGGGGTGTTAAACGTGGTATTTACTCAAACGAAGCAGGGCAAGGTACGGGTCCGCATGCAGCATCAGCTGCCGAGGTAGATCACCCAGCTCAACAAGGCTTAGTGCAAGCATTTTCTGTTTATGTTGATACCATTTTTGTTTGTACAGCAACAGCGTTAATGATTCTAATCACTAAACAATACAACATTGTGGGTGAGTTACCTGCAGGTCAATTCATTGTGCAAAACGTTGATGCTGCAACTGAAGTAGGCTCTGCTGCTTTTACACAAATGGCATTATTTAGCGTATTTGGTGGCTTTGGTGAAGCATTCGTTGGTATTGCTTTATTCTTCTTCGCATTTACTACAATTCTTGCTTATTACTATATTGCTGAAACGAACGTTGCTTATTTAAACCGTTATTTCAAAGGCAATATTCCGTTGGTTGTTGTGAAGTTTGTCATCATGTTTATGGTGGCTTACGGTATGGTAAACAACTCAGGTTACATCTGGAATATTGGTGACATTGGCGTAGGCTTAATGGCCTGGATCAATATTGTGGGTATTTTGGCTATTTTCTTTGTCGCAAAACCTGCACTTAACTGTCTACGTGATTACGAAGATCAAAAGAAAGCCGGTGGTGAAATCACTTTTGATCCAGTTAAATTAGGCATTAAAAATGCGACTTTCTGGGAAAAGCGTCTAGCTGAAAAGGCGAAACAGAAACAATAAATCGTTTTTTTGAGTTTTTACGGTGAATTTAGTTGTGCAGGTTTTCGAATCTTCATAAATGAATGAAATTCAAAAAAGACATCGACTCATAAAACAAGTACAATAAAGGGCGCCTAAAGGCGCCTTTTTTATGCGTAGTATGGAGAAAGATATGGCGATTATTAGTTGCCCGCAGTGTGCAAAATCAATATCTGACAAACATAAGCAATGCCCGCATTGTGAATGCCAAGTCACCGATCTAAGCAATGAGCAATTGCAGCAAATGCAAAAAGAAACGCGCATTCGTAGACAACAAAAGTTTATGAATCAGTCTTTCCTCGCACTGATTTTATTTTTAGGGGGCTTTTTCTGTTATTACTTTATGCACCCCGAAGCAAAGTCTCTTGAGTGGTATGCCTATACATCGGCAATGGCAGTAGGTTTTGTGTGGTATCTTGTAAGCCGCATCTATTTAGTTGTTTTAAAAAAGAAAAAGTAACATGAATATTGATCACATCGTTAAAAATATCACCCCAGAAGTATTTGAACGTCTTCAGTATGGTGCCTCTACGGGTAAGTGGCCAGACGGCACTCCTTTGACTGAGGAGCAAAAACAACAAACCGTTCAACTCGTGATGCTTTATCAGGCTAAAGTTTCGCAAAGCAATGAGCAGTTTACCATTGGCGCAAATGGTGAAATGGTGCAAAAGAGCAAAGCTCAATTGCAAAAAGAATTCGCATCAGAAAATGAAATAGCTAGGTTTAGTGAAAATGATCTTTAAACACCTGTTTACTCCAAAATGGAAGCACCCTAAAAACCAAGTCCGTTTAGCTGCGGTTGAACGTCTTGATACAGAGCGTGACCTTAGCATCTTAAATAGCATTGCCCTTGAAGACAGCTCAGCTGAAATCCGCAAAAAAGCATTAAACAAAGTGAACGATATCGTTTTATGGTGGCAAGCATACAAGCAAGACCAAGCACTGAAAGTCCTTGCTGAGCAGCATATCAATCAAGCGGTTTTAAATACCGACAGCCAACTAGATGCAAATATCAAAAATGAGTTTATTGAGCGTTATGCACCTGTCAAAACTCTTGAAAAACTCGCCTTTGCAGAAAAAGAACTTCAAGTTCGCGTTAAGTTATTAAAGCGTTTAGCAAACCCAAGCCTAATTGATAAAGCCTTTAAAGAAGGCCGTGAAGAGCTACAATTGCAACTTGTTGAGCTTGTGATTAATCATCAACTTGCTAAATCACTATTAAAGCATGCAAAAGGTGAGGCGCATACCCAACTAGCTACTCATCTTGACAATGAACGCTTAGCGATAGAAATGCCTGCCAAAGTAGAAGCTGATACACGTGTGGTATTAGCAAAGCTTAATGCGCTTCGTGATAAAAATGACTTTCAGTTAGTGTCGATGCAACATGCTGAGTTATTACAGCAGTGGCAAGCTATCGAACTAAAATGGCTGAGCGATGAGCAAGTAAGCACGCTTGATAAAAAATATTCAGCGATTACGCAAAAGCTTGAATCGCATATTGCAGTTTTAAGTAAAGAGCATGAAGTAGCGCAGCAAGCGTTAGCTGAGCAACAACGTCAGGTATTGGCACTTGCAAGCCTTGAAGCAATTGGCGAAGAAATTGAAAATGCATTGCAATTAGGCTTAGAAACGCCAGAACAAATTCAACAAGATTGGCTAGAGGCAAAAGTTGCAGAGGCAAAAGATGCCTTAGCAGAGGCGGACTTAGCTGATAACCAAACTGTGCGTGATGTAAAACAGCATTTAGCAACTTTATTTAAGCAAGTTGAGCAGTTACCGCAACTGGTTAGTGCTATTGCTGAGTTTAAAGAGACATTTGATCAATTAAATATCGTTGCGACAACTGAAGACGAAAGCGAGTTTGACGGTCTTAAACAGCAGTTTGAGCAACAGCAAAAATTAGCACGCAAAAAGCTGGCAAGTATTCCTAGTCGTTTACAAGGTCGCTTTAAAGCAAATTTAGCTGAAACAGTAAACAGTTGGCAGCAAGCGATGGCACCGCTGACGAATAAGTTTGAGAAAAATCAACAAACAGCTAAGCGTAAAGCTCGTGATGTAAAACGCTTAATTGAGCAAGGTCGCTTTAATGTTGCCTTTGGTGTGTTTAAAGGTTTTGAAGAGCTATACGCAACACTTACAGACTATTACAAACAGCCATTAAATAGCCTTAAAGCTGATTTAGAAGCGCAACTAGCAGAAGCAAAAGATTGGCAAAAATACGCATCGGCACCAAAGCGTGATGCGCTACTCGTTGAAGTAAATGAACTTGTTGCAACCGAGTGTACTGACCCTAAACAACGTGCAGAGCATGTTAAACAGTTACGTCGTCGTTGGAATGAGTTAGGGCGTTTAGATACTGATGCAGAAAAGCAACAAGGCGAGTTATTCGATCAACAAATTGAATTACTGTTTGCGCCGTGTCGTGAGTATTTCGCAGAGCAAGAGCAACAACGTGAGCAAGCTAAAGCACAGCGCGTTGAAATAATCTCGCAAATGCAGCAGTTAACAGAGCTTGATAGCTCTTCTGATGAGTTTGATTGGAAGCAGTTTGAAAGCAAGTTCAACCGTACCGCAAAAGCGTGGCGTTCTGCAGGTAATGTCGATCCTAAAACATACCGTGAACTACAAACGCAATTTAAAGCTGCACAATCACAAGTACAAGGTCAACTTGCTGCATTTCATAAAGCAAATGCTGAACAAAAAGCAGCACTTGTTGAGCAAGCAACACAGTTATCACAAAGTGATGATTTAGCTGCTGCGTGCCAAGATCTAAAAGCGCTTCAACAAACTTGGCAGACTATTGGCTTTGCAGGAATGAAAGCAGAAAACACCTTGTGGCAGCAATTCAGACGAGTTAATGACGAGACTTTTGCTAAGCGCAGTGCCGAGTTTGAACAGCAAAAGCAAGTACAGCAACAAAATGACGAAGTTGCCGCACAGCAGTTAAGTGAGCTTGAGTCTGCACTTGAGACCGTGGTGCATCTTGCACAGCTTAAAGATTTAACAGTGAAGCTAGCAGAGCTTGAATACTCAAAAGCGTTATCGGCACGCGTGACTCAGTTAGAGGCAGCGATTAGTGCAAAATCAGCCCTAATTAGTAAGCAAGCAGAGCAGTCTAAATTAACGGCTTTATTTGCTGCTCTTGAAAGCAACAGCGAACTGCCTTCGCAGTTTCAAGCTTCATTAACAACTAAGCTAAACGCTGCGCAGCTGTTAACCCGTATCGAAATTCTGGCAGGCGTAGAATCGGCTGATAGTCAGTTACGTATGACAGAGCAAGTTGCGATGTTAGATGATAAACACCGTGGCGAACAGGCAGATGTTTATTATTACTTAAAGCAATTACTTGCAGTCAGTGAGGGTTCAGTTTCAGCTGACACACTAGCAAGGCTTAAAGCAATATTTGCAATTTAACGAATAAAACCGCTTTTTAAAGCGGTTTTTTTCCGTGTGTTTTTGAGGAAAACAATGAGAATTTTATTACTACTTACCTGTTTATTTTTAGGGGCATGTAAAACGACAGATCAAGGGATGTCTGTTTACTCGTTTACCAATTCTGAAATTGAAGCAGCCCTTGCTAATCAATTACCAAAACTAAGTGAACAGATTAAGCTGATGGGCTTACCAGTTGATTTTGCGGTAAACGACCTGAGTGTCAATGTTGGCCCAGATAAACGTGATGTGGTGGTTTTAGGGGCCGATTCTAGTGCCGTCATCAAAGCGTTTGCGCTTAAGTATCCAGTACGCTTAAAGCTACAAATCGAAGGTAGCCCATTTTATGACAGCGAGAAAAAAGCGGTCTTTTTACGTAATGTAAAACTGGTTGATACAACAATCGACACCGCGGGTTTCAAGGGCAGCTTAAACTTATTAGACGACGAAGCAATGCAAGTGATTAACGGCTTTTTAGCGGTTAACCCTGTCTATAAGCTAAATATGAACGACCCTAAAGTCGCACTATTGAGCAAATTACCATTAGATATGAAAGTATCTCAGGGTGAAATTATTTTAGTGCCCACACTGTAAAACTATTTGATATTTTAAAGCGGCTTCTAGCCGCTTTTTTTGTAATTGCTTGTTAAGCATGTTTAACCTTGCCATAATTGCTCGTGATATTTCGCGAATTGAGTGATGGCTATGATCAAGGAATTTTTAAACGACCCCACATTGCTGCTAAATGCCGTAGGTGAAGGTATTTATGGCTTCGATTTATCGGGTAATGCAGTTTTTGTTAACCCTGCCGCTGAGCGCATGACAGGCTGGAAAGCAGACGAACTCCTTGGTAAAAAAATACATCAATATCATCATCATACTCGTAAAGATGGCTCACCATACCCCGCAGATGAATGCCAAATATATTGCACCATGTTCGATGGCAAACACCGTCATGTAAACGATGAAGTATTCTGGCGTAAAGATGGTAGTTATTTTGCTGTTGAATATACATCAACACCAGTGTATAAAAATGGTGCCTTGATTGGGGCAGTCGCGATTTTTCGCGATGTATCCAAACAACAGCAAACAGAAGTGGCGTTACGTGATGCCTTAGCACAAGTTCAGCACTTATCTGAGCAGCTACAAGCTGAAAATGCTTACCTTATTTCAGAGTTAAACGAAGATTGGCAAGACTCTGGCTTAGTTGGGCAAAGTCATTCATTTCAAAGTATGCTCGAGCAAATTACCTTGGTAAGCCAAACCAATAGTACGGTTTTGATTTTAGGTGAAAACGGCACGGGTAAAGAGCTGGTGGCACGAAACCTTCACCGCTTGAGCAATCGTGCGGAGCAACCTTTCATAAAAGTGAACTGTGCGGCGTTTTCAGCCAACTTAATTGAGTCTGAGTTATTTGGTCATGAGAAAGGGGCGTTTACTGGCGCTAATGAACGCAGAAAAGGGCGTTTTGAACTGGCTGATAAAGGCACTTTATTTTTAGATGAAGTGGCAGAGCTGCCATTAGAGGCGCAAAGTAAATTACTGCGGGTACTACAAGAGCAAGAGTTTGAGCGTGTCGGTGGTAGTCAAACTTTAAAAGTCGATATCCGAGTGTTAGCTGCAACAAATCGTAACTTGTGGCAAATGGTTGAGCAGGGCAGCTTTCGAATGGACTTGTATTATCGCTTAAATGTGTTTCCCATTCGTGTGCCTGCGCTTCGTGAACGCAAGGAAGATATTCCACTACTCGCAGCAAATATTATTACGCAGCTGAACAAGCGCTTAGGTAAACAGTTAAAAGGGCTTAGCAAAGCAACACTCACCAAACTGGCGAATTATGATTGGCCAGGCAATATTCGTGAGCTACAAAATATCCTTGAGCGTGAAGCTATTTTGTCTAAGCAAACTGTACTGCAGCTTTCAGCACCTTTGAGTAACGAGCAATCAAATGAGCAGGTGGTTTCCCTTGATGCGGTGCAAAAGCAGCATATTTGTGAGGTGCTAAAACGCTGTAACGGGCAAATATCAGGTGAAAATGGTGCTGCAACCTTGCTGGGACTGCCTGAAAGTACCCTTAGATCAAAGATGAAAAAGCTAGCGATAAAGCGTTAGTTCGTGATATATCGCGATCATTCGCGATATATCGTGCTTTTGAGCGTTCAAATATAAATTTAATCATTTAATATCAATAACTTATTTTTAATTTTTCTTGGCCTGATTGTTGCTCTGTCAGGTTATTACCGACACAAAAGTAAGTAGCAAAATGAAATTTGATATTAAAGAGCAAGACTTAATCATCAAGCCCTACAACCAAGAAGGGCCAATTTATATTCGTGAGCAAAAGGGGTATTTCCAACGTATCCGCCGTTACTTAGGCTGGGTGCTGATGCTGACGTTCATCGCCATTCCGTGGATCCCCTATGATGGCCGCCAAGCCGTATTACTCGATGTAGCCAGCCAAAAATTTACCCTGTTTGGTTTAACGCTGTTACCACAAGATTTTATGATCTTAGCTATGTTATTTATGACAGGGGCGTTTGCATTGTTTTTCGTCACTAATTGGTTAGGGCGTGTTTGGTGTGGTTACACTTGTCCTCAAACAATTTGGATGCTGATGTTTACTTGGATCGAACACAAAGTTGAAGGTAACCGTAATCAGCGTATTAAACTTGATAAAGCTGAATGGTCAGTGAGTAAATGGCAAAAGAAAATTACTAAGCATGCAGCTTGGCTGGTGATCTCATTGCTTACATCTATGTCATTTATGGCTTATTTCATCCCCGCTAAGTCTCTATACATGAGCTTATTTACCGTAGAAATGTCTGGTATCGTCAGCTTTTGGGTATTCTTGTTCGCGTTTTGTACCTATGGTAATGCGGGATTCTTACGTGAAAAAATGTGTACAGTGGCGTGCCCATATTCACGTTTTCAATCTGTGATGTTTGATAAAGACACGTTAGTTGTTACCTACGATCAAGCGCGAGGGGAGTCTCGTGGTGCGCGTAAGCGTAAAGCCGACCCTAAAGAATTAGGCTTAGGTGACTGCGTAGACTGTAACCTATGTGTCGAAGTATGTCCGGCGGGTATCGATATTCGTAATGGCTTGCAGTATGAATGCATAAACTGTGGCTTATGTATCGATGCATGTGATAGCACTATGGAAAAATTCAACTATCAAAAAGGACTGATCAAATACGCCTCAGAAAAACAAATGGAAGGCAAAACGACCAACCCATTTAGGTTAAAACTGCTTGGCTATGGTGGTTTAACGGCGCTGTTTGTCGTGGGCATGGTTGTGTGGATGGCAATGCGAACACCTATTGAGGCCTCTGTCATTCGTGACCGTAATTCCCTGTATCGTGTTAATTTTGAAGGTTTAGTAGAAAACCCATATACCTTATCAATTATCAACAAAACACAGCATAGCTTGAGCTATTCAATCGGTATAAGTGGTATTGCAGAAGCAAGCTTACAGGTGCCTGAAAAGATAACTGTTGAAGCAGGTCAGATGAAACGTGTGCCTGTCACTGTGGTTGCTGATGGCTACGAGTTAAAGTCAAAAGTAACGCCTATTAGTTTTCACATTCAAGCATTAGAAGATGCTGATATCGCAATAACTAAAGAAACTAAGTTTTACCGAGATTAACCTCAATCACGGCTCTAGAAACGAAAATGGCTTGTTTTTAACAAGCCATTTCTGCAAATTCGAGCTGCTTTAGCACATAAGCTTTAGCGCTGTCTAAATCATCAAATAAACAGTCCATTATTTGAATTGGAGATTGTGCTTGTGCAATGATGCGTTTCATTTGATTAAGCACAATAGACGAGCTAAACATATAAGCGGTTGCTATACAGTTAGTGCCTTGCAGGGCACGGAATAATTGAGTAAAACCACGTTCTGCATCAGGGGTGGTAGCAAGTAAATGGGTAGAATGACTAATATACGCCCACGGCTTTCCAGCGAAAGCAGTAATATGCTTTTTTAAATTGATTGCAAAGTCATTGACTAAACGAGCGTTAATATTGCCAGAAAACTGCCCAATAACAATTGGACCTTCAGTAATAATCCTGACACTGCCATAGTGATTCTTAAATTCCAATTTGCTTCCTTTTGAACTTAAAAAGAGCGCGAATTTTATACAATTCTATGTATGTGTCTAGTTATTTAGTATACAAATTTCAAAAAACATAACTTTTTCATTAATTTTATTTTTATGTGAATCCTATCTAATTATTTTGCATTGGAGTGAATAAATAATCCACTCCCTTTTTAAAGTATAGCTAACTATTTGTTAACAATGTAGTTTAGAGCACCGGTAATTGAGGCTACTTGTGCATCAATACAAATGTCATCATTTGCTTGTGGACTATCAGGGTAAACCTCTGTTGTTGTGACATATTCTGCATCGGTTAAGCCCATACATAACCCCAGTTTTTTCGCTTGGTAATTAATTACACCAAATTGAGTTTGTGGTACGCCAATCAATTGGTTATTCTCATCACTTGGTGCGATGTGGGTTACTTTCTCAACTGATTTTATAATCGCTGTTTGAAATGCATCATGCGGACGCTCACTATCAGCGACAAGATAAAAGCCATCAGGAATGTTCCAGTTATCGTGGGTCGTTGCATCACGTGCTGCTAGAGCAGGGCGAAACTCACTATTATCAGTGTCTGTCGTTTCATGTAGGTCAATATGCACATAAGGTGCAATAGTGTTATCTGCTAAATATTGCATAATTGCTGCAGACTCTTCAGCGGGGCTATCTGCATAGAAAGAGCGATTTGGATCCGTGGCATTTGGATTCCAGCGGTTAATCGTTTCATATCCCCAAGGGCTGATACACGGAGCCACTAAAATATTAAAATCAGCAAAGTAGTCTTTGGCACTTCTCTTAGCAAACGCTAAAGCACCATGCACGCCACTTGTTTCATAACCATGAACACCACCGGTAACCAGCACAACAGGTTTATCAGCTTGCCATTGTTTGCTCTTTAAAATGTAAAGAGGGTATTTGTCGCTGTCGTAACTTAATGCGCCATATTGCTCAATATTGAAATCGCTTGTTAAAGAGTCTAGTTGCGATACAACATCATCTAAATAGCTACGCTTTACTGACTGTAATTCAAACCATGCTTTCTTATCTTCTTTGTTCCACGGCTTACCAGGGGTTCCTATAGGGTAACTCATAAAATACCTTGTTGTGACTTGCTGCAAAACGCCAAGCTTATCTAAGCTGTTAAGCTGCTGCAACTAGATAAGCTCAGTAGTAAAGTTACCTTGCTCGTACAGCTTTGCATGATGGTGCTTATGGGTCTCAAATAAGTAATTACGAAGTGCATCTTCACCTTGGCACACTTTCACTATTTTTCCGGCAATTCCTTTGCTGGTCGTTCTTATTGGCTTTACGCTAAGAATAACCTGTTCTTCACTCGGTAAATTAAATGCCAACAGTATTTCTTTATTGAGAATAGGAGTTTGACGCTTTGGCTTGAGTAACACGCCTGTGCTTGATAAAGACAATATTTGAAATTGTTCGGTGTGTATTTCGAGATCAGGCGTACGCCAGCTGCGCTCAATGCCTTTGGTGTCTATTACTTCTGGTGCGCTAAGTACAGGGATCAGCTGACCATTCTCGTCCTTGGTAAATTCAAGCGGAAACCACAATTGATAAATCCCCACTTCAGCAAGCAGTGTCAGTTTGGCATTGGTAAGTAAGCCGTTTAATTTATCAGGCAAATTGAGCCTAACAGACATTTTTGTATCGGTTGGATCGCTATCAGTCCGTTCTGCCTCGAATAAACGGTTGAAAAAAGTGAGTTCTTGTTCGGATAAATGTGCCATATAAAGCTCCTTTTAAAGCACGCTTAGTTATATGTATCATAAATTGTTCAAATTATGCACGTATAAAGAGCATTAATTGTGCCAGCAGCTTTGTGATTTATTTTGCGACGTATTTCACTTACACTGATAAAAAAACTAACAAGGATTTTATTTTGTCGAGCCTGACTGGTGTAAATAAAAGTTTAGTGATATTTGCTGCTTTAGTCGTTGTTTTAGCTGGTATTAAAGCTGCAAGTGTGATTGTTATCCCATTTGTATTGGCAGCCTTTATTGCCATTATTTGTAATCCCTTAATTCGTTTCTTTGCCAAATACGGTATCCCTAAAGGCATTGCTGTTGTATTTGTGATGTTGATGATTGTCGGTGTAGGGATAAGCCTTGCCGGGTTGGTTGGGCAATCTATGACCGATTTCTCTGAAAAGCTGCCGGAATACAAAGCACAACTAAAAGAAGAATTTGTCTGGGTGGTTAATGTTGCAGCGAGTTATAACATCCTGATTGATAAAGAACAGATTATTTCTTTATTCGATCCGGGCAAAATGATTGATGTTGCAACCAACATGCTCACAGGCCTCGGTGGCGTGATGGCGAATCTGTTTTTGATCATCCTAACCGTGGTGTTCATGTTGTTTGAAGGACCTATGCTGAGTAAAAAAGTGCATTTAGCACTGGATGATCCTGAAATGAAAATGCAGCAGGTTGACCGGTTCTTAGATTCAATTAATTCTTATCTGGCTATTAAAACGCTGGTTAGCTTAGGCACAGGTATGCTTGCAGGCTTTATGCTTTGGGCACTTGATGTTGATTACTTTGTACTTTGGGGTGTAGTGGCGTTCATGCTTAATTATATCCCTAACATTGGCTCTATCATTGCTGCGGTGCCTCCTGTGTTACTTGCTTTGATCACTCAAGGCCCACTGGTTGCAGGGTTTATTGCTGGTGGTTATTTAGTTATAAACACGGTGATGGGTAATATCGTCGAGCCGCGTTTTATGGGTAAAGGGCTGGGTTTATCGACGCTGGTGGTGTTTTTATCCTTGATTTTTTGGGGCTGGCTGATGGGGACCGTGGGTATGCTGTTATCAGTTCCATTGACCATGATAGTTAAAATAGCCTTAGAGACTAGTCAAGAAGGGCGATGGCTTGCTACTTTGCTTGGCAATGGCGAAGAGCTAAAACTTGAAGAGTAATACCAATCCGCAATAATACTTAATCATTTTGAGGGATTAAACCTGTCGCTATCTGCGTTAAAAATTTCTGATTTAGAATAACTAAATAACGAAATTTTTGCCTTGCTATCAACGAGGTTTTCTTGCCTCAAAATAGACCACTTAATTAAGCGAATTGGTATAAAAAGGCGCTTAAGCGCCTTTTTGTCTATGAAAATCTGTGAGTTGCTATTACTTTAGAGGTCGCTGTAAAACCTGCACATGGTTTTTCAGGATCTCAATTTCACATTGCTTGTAGGCAATAGCGGCTTTCGTACTATTTGGCATTTTTTGTAGATAACGCCAACGACAGCTGTCTTCTAAATAACGCTCTTGGTTCTTGATGCTGCGATTAAAAATCGGTAGCAATTGGCTGTTACCGCTATCCTCTTTGATTTTCTCAAGATCCATAGTGAGCTTATTAATCCACATCTTTTGGTCACGCTGCAGATCGGCGATAACTTGATCAAGACATTGAATATAGCGTTTGGTGTCATCGGTATTGTTGCTAGCAAGCTCACACGTTTGCTCTGCTTGAGCATGCGATGCACTCGCAATTAAAGCTAGAAAGCTGCCCTTAACGAGTATTGATGATTTATTTTTTATCATGGTAATTAAACTCTAATATAAACTCAGCACCGGCTAGTTTCTCTGCATCTTTAATGGTTAAGGTGCCATTATACGAGTTGACTAAATCCGACACGATAGCCATGCCGACACCGTGGCCACTTTCATAGGTATCGAGTCTGGTACCGCGAGTCAGTAATGATTCACGCTTGTGCTCAGGGACACCTGGGCCATCATCACTTATACTGAGGGTTAACTTTTTGTTCTGCTTAACCTTTATATCGACCTGTGAACGGCAAGCTTTACAGGCATTATCGATTAAATTACCAAGTAGTTCCATCAAATCTGTTTTATCACCCAAGAAATAGTCTTTTTCACTAACCTCTGAGGTAAATATAATATCTTTGTCGCGATAAACCTTGCTCATCGCGCTTATAATTGAGTCAATAACAGGCTTGATATGAGTTTGTTTCTTCCATGTGTCAGACGCACCTGTTGCAGCGCGCTTTAACTGGTGTTCGATCATCACATTAATTCGGTCTAGCTGCTCTTGTGCATCCGCATCATTGGCTAAAGGGCTTGATTTAAGCACTGCCAAAGGCGTTTTTAATGCATGAGCAAGGTCGCTCAACGAAGCACGGTAACGCTCTTTTTGGCGTTGCTGCGATTCAAGCAATAAGTTTAAATCGGCTTTAATAGTTTGTAGTTCAACCGGGTAAAGACCTTTAATTTGTTGGTTATCACCCGACTCAATGGCTTTAATTTCTTTATCGAGTCGTTGCAGTGGTCTTGCACTCCAAACAAAACCAATCGCCATGAGTGCAGCAATGGACACTCCCATGACATACATCCAATTTACGAGTGTCTGTTTAAAGCCATCCATCAACCTCAGTAGGGCATCATTGCGCTTTAATAGAATAAAACGTGCATGCTCAGATTGATCAATGTTTTCTAAAATAACGGTAAGGGTTAATTGCCAATACACGGTATTGTTGTATTCAACCCGACGAAAATCCGCAGAGCCAGCTGGGGCTTCAAAGTTATCAGGAATAAAGTTGATATTAGTAGCCGATTCAGAATACCAAACTGGTAAGTCACCGCGATAAACCATCGCGTAGGTATCTGAGTTTAATCGATTTAGCTCTGGCGTTAAGATGGTGCTTGGCATAACAATGCCACGTTCAGTGAAATCAACTTCAGAAATTAATGAATATAAGTGAGCTTCGAGGGTTTTTTCGGTCGCTTCGACCAAAGAGGCGTAGTAAGCCTTACCAATTGAGAAAAACAGAATTGGTAGGGCGACTAATAAAACAAAGACAAGGATAAATCCTTGCCTTACTTTAAGCGGTATTTGCGATGCTACCACTGACTTTTTAGCCTATAACCACGGCCGCGTAATGTTTCAACTGGGTTAAGGGTACCATCAGGGTCAAGCTTCTTACGTAAACGTAATACGAAAACTTCGATTACGTTTGAATCAAGGTCAAAGTCTTGGTCGTAAATGTGCTCAGTTAGTTCAGATTTAGAAATTACCTTTTGTGGATTAACCATTAGGTATTCTAAAACTTTGTATTCGTATGCCGTTAAGCTAAGTTCTTTATCGTTAACCCATACTTGCTGTGAGCGAGTATGAATTTTAATAGGGCCAGCTGTCATTTCAGGGTTTGCTTTACCGGCGCTACGGCGGATAAGCGCATTACAGCGGGCAATTAGCTCTTCAACGTGGAAAGGTTTAGTTAGGTAGTCATCTGCACCTGCATCTAAGCCTTCTACTTTATCTTGCCAACGGTCACGTGCCGTTAAAATCAAAATAGGAATGGTAATACCTTGTGCACGTGCTTTGGTAATTAGTTCAATACCATCAACTTTAGGTAAGCCTAAATCGACTACCGCCATATCTAGCGGGTATTCGGTAATATGGAATAAACCAGCTTCACCATCGTGACAAAGGTCAACGCTGTAACGCTCTTTTTCTAGGGCATTACGAAGGTTATCTGCTAAGTGTAAATCATCTTCAATAACTAAAATTCGCATTCTTAATCCTTTTTCACTTCGCCAGTCTTTTTGTTCACATGGACATCAACCACGTGGCCGTTCGTTTTTAAAATTCTTACGGTAAATACTTTATCTTGCTCTGTGATTTTTAGGGTTCGGCCGTCTTCAGACTTTTTGGCGATCGTCACAGCCTGCTTTTTAGTCACCTCTTGGGCTTGTTTCTTATTGGCATCAGCATGAAAGCTTGATAATGCAAATAAAAGACTAAAACTGAAGGCTAATAATATGCGCATGACGGGGAACTCCTAAACCAGACCCATTTAGTTTAATTAACCAATTAACTAAAATTCAAGTAATTACGTTAAATTCTGTAATTCAATAGCCAAATCTTAGTTAATAAGCCGTGAACAAACACTGAATTATTGGTTCAGTTAAGTTCAGAGGTTAACCAAATACTTTCTTAAATGGTTTTACGACTGAGTTGTCGTAAACACCCGCCGCAATATACGGATCGTTTGCTGCCCATTCGCGTGCTGCTTCTAACGACTCAAACTCAGCAACCACTAATGAACCAGTAAAACCAGCGTCAGCTGGATCTTCACTGTCAATGGCTGGCAATGGGCCTGCCGTAAATAAACGGTTTTGATCGTCTAATTCTTGAAGGCGTGCTAAGTGAGCAGGACGTGCAGATTTGCGAGCTTCTAAACTATTTTCAACATCCGTTGAATAAATCATATACAGCATGGTGTGTTCTCAATGTTATTTTTAAAAAATAGTAGCATATTCTTAGCAATAGACGAGAGATTATTCGCGTAATAATCTTTACACAAACCCATATAACTTTAACTTATAAAGCTTGAAATACGCGGTGTAACACTGGTAGAGTCGCTGGGTTGAGAAAATAATAATAAGGTTTTTAAATGAGCGAAAAACGTGAGCATTTTAGCTCCCGCCTCGGTTTTATTTTAGCGGCAGCCGGTTCTGCTGTAGGTATCGGAAACTTAGTAGGTTTTCCTGTTTCAGCCACAAAAAACGGCGGTGGTGCTTTCCTTTTAGTCTATGCATTGTTTGTCATTTTTATCTGTTTGCCAGTGATGATGGCTGAAATGGCCATGGGTCGTAAAGCGCAAAAAGATCCACTAGGTTCATACAAATTTTTAGCGGGTAATGATCCAAAATGGAACTTTGCTGGCTTTTTAGCTGTATTAACGCCATTTATGATTGCTGTTTTTTACATGGTGATCACGGTATGGATTTTCGGTTATTTATCGCAAACCGCTTTTGGTAATCTAGATGCCTTGGCGCAGCCGGATAATTTTGGCACCTTTATCAATAGCTACACCGTGTTTGGTTATATGGCCGTGGTTGCCATCATCGTTAACTTGATTTTAGTGGGCGGTGTTAAAGAAGGTATTGAAAAAGCGGCTAAGTTTATGATGCCAGCTTTATTTGTACTACTCACCGCGTTGGTTGTATACGTACTAACTCTTGATAACGCAATGGCCGGTGTTAAGTACTATGTTGTTCCTGACTTTTCAAAAATGGATGCCAGCGTATTAAATGGTGCATTAGCTCAAGCGTTTTTCTCGTTGTCACTGGGTATGGGTATCTTAATGACCTATGCATCGTATATTTCTAAGAAAGATGACATTGTTGGTAGTGCAAAAATGGTTGCAGTCACTGACTCGATGGTGGCATTCATTGCTGGTCTAATGGTGCTTCCAGCTATTTTCAGTTTTAACCCAGATACTGACCCTAGTAATTTATCTGACTCGTCAGTATCGATGATTTTTGTTTACCTACCAAAAATTTTATTAGCGTTACAAGCTGATATTGGCTACGTGGGTGCATCAATTGTTGCGTTTGTATTCTTCTTACTTGTCTTTTTTGCTGCAATTACGTCACTTGTATCAATTGTAGAGGTGCCAACAGCGACTTTAAGCGACCGCAAAGGTATTAGCCGTAAAAAAGCACTGGCTATCTTAACTTTATCTACAGGTGTTTTAACTGTGCTGTGTACAATGTCATTTGGTATGGTTGACTCGCTTACAAAGTTTGTTAGCTATGGCGGTGCAGATAAGAGCTTATTTGATATTGTTTATGATGTGTTTTACGACACAATTTTACCGCTTAACGGTTTGATGGTGTGTTTATTCGTTATGTATCGTTGGAAAAAAGCAAACTTGTCGGCAGAGTTAAGCCAAGGCTGTGAAGGCTATATTGGCAGCTTCACAGAGAAGTATGTGAACTTCTCACTATCAACGTTTATCCCTGCCATTCTATTACTAATCTTTGTAAATACGGTGGCGACTAAGTTTTTTGCATTTAGTATTTTCGGATTTTAAAGACCAGTTCAATACTTAGCCGCGCACTTTGCGCGGCTTTTTTATGCCTCTCTTTTTTATATTAAAAGGCCCCCGCATCAAGCACATCACCCAAGCCAAGAGTAAACATCCAAAGTCCCCATAAACTGTGTTCAATCACACACACGAAGGTTGAGCGGCTTTGCGCATAGGTGTAAGAAAACAGCAGCCCCCCTAAAAAAGCCAACAGTACAGCCAAAACATTCGCATAGACAATATGCGCCAACGCAAACACCGATGCGCTGACAATAATACGCACCGTTTTACTTGGCATAATGCGTTTGTAGCGATGGAAAAAGTAGGTTCTAAAAATCAGCTCTTGCGGCATCACCGATAAAATAGGGTAGAGCAATAACAACATTAGCCAATCGTTAAACGAGTTTCGTGGCAGTGAAAACCAGTTTTCTTGATTCATAATCCCGTAAAACATTCCAGAGAATAGCGCCCCTAAAAAGAAGAAACTAAATAAGCGACGTTTTACCGCACTAAATTGCCCAAGGCTTGTTAAACGAAAGCGTTTAAAATGGGGATCAGATAAAAGCAACATGCCGCACACGGCCATTAAAATAATAAGGGCAGGAATAAGCCAGTTAGCGAGATAGGCACGAAGAAAAAAGCCTAATAGCGGCAGAGAAACAAATATGAGGGTAAATTCAAGCCAGCGGTATTGGTTAGCGTTCAATGTCGTCTCAGCGTGTTTTTTGCTTACGCTAACAAGCTAAGACGACAGATTTATGACATTAAGATTGCTTTGGATCTTTCTCTTCGTCATCTTCTGGTAAGTATTTGAATAGGGTGATGATCGTTGCTAACACGCAAACAAAGGTAATACCCATTAAGCCAAACACTTTAAAGTTAACCCAAAAATCGAGCGAGAAGTTATAGGCAATGTAGATATTCAGCGCCGAGATACCTGCAGTCACTGCAACCCAAAACAGGTTAAGCTTATTCCATAGCGCTTCAGGTACGTTGATTTCTTGCTTACTCTCAGAGGCATTTTCTAAAATTGAGCTAAGAGCTTTTTTCACTAGGTTTTTGCCAAGAATATAGCGGCTTACTAACAAAGTAACACTGAAAATGGCATACACAATGGTGGCTTTCCATTTTACGAACTGCTCGTCGTGGAACACTAAGGTGAGGGTACCTAACACCACCGCTATGGCAAAAAACACCCAGTGACGGGTTGGCACTTTACCATCTTTAAAATAACAGTAAGCAACTTGAATTAAGGTGGTTAGCATCAGCAAGGCTGTTGCCCAATAAATATCAACTAACTTGAAAACCGCAAAAAATAAAATCAGCGGGATGTATTCAATAATCGCATGCATAAATTTACAAATGCTCTAATTTAAAAAGATACTGGGTTGTATCAAGTTATCGTGCAAGATACAAGGTTGACTTAGCAGCCCTGAAAGCTTAGCCTCCCGAGCCAATCTGGCCTAAACCTGCGTTTAGGTTGTTTTACCTTATCTTTTTCCGCTTAACCTCAGATGATTAAGCGGCGTATTTTGGAGCACTTTTTATGAATAAAGCCGAGTTAGTATCGCAAATGGCTGCCCACAGTGAATTAACAAAGAAAGACACTCAAGCTGCCTTAACCAGCATGTTAAATGCTATCGAAAAGTCTCTTTCTGAGGGCGATCAAGTGCAAATTAATGGCTTTGGTACGTTTGCTCTGAGTTATTACCCAGCACGCAAAGGACGCAACCCACAAACCGGTGAAGAAATTGAAATAGAAGGCGCTAACAAGCCAGTTTTTAAACCTGCTAAAGCACTCAAAGACGGTTTATAAGCAGGATTTGCAAAGCTGTTGTAGTATTTACAGAGCATAAATAGAACACCTGAAATTTATTCAATATTTTCAATATATTAAGTTTGGCATGTTGTATGCTGTTAATCATTTAGGTTTACCTAAATAAGGAGATAACATGTCAAATTTAAATAGCCAACTGAATGGTAAAAAGGTTGCTATTCTTGCAACCAATGGTTTTGAGCAAAGCGAGCTATTGTCACCACGAAGCGCATTATTAGAAGCGGGTGCACTTGTCGAAGTTGTGTCACTTGAGCGTGGCGATATCACCGCATGGGATGAAAACCAATGGGGTGAGCGAGTCAGTGTTGACCGTGTAGTCAGCGAAGCAGACTCTGCAGAGTATGACGCGTTACTTCTGCCCGGTGGCTTATTCAACCCAGATACGTTACGTCAAGATAGCGAAGCAAAAGCCTTTGTTGATGGTTTTTTCAGTGCCGGTAAAAACAAGCCCATCGCCGCGATTTGCCACGGCCCATGGTTATTAGCCGAAATTAATAAACTACGCGACCGCAAAGTAACCTCATACCCAAGTATTAAAACTGATTTAATCAATGCAGGAGCTAATTGGGTTGATCAAGAGGTGTGTGTTGATGAGGGCATAGTTACAAGCCGAAGCCCAGCCGACTTAGAGGCTTTTAATCGAAAATTCATAGAAGAAATTAAAGAGGGCGAGCATCGCCATCATTAATCATAAATTGTTAAGCACAAAAAAGGGCCTACATGGCCCTTTTTTAGTAATAAAAACAAACTTACTTTGTAGCTGCTTTCATACTAGCTACAAACTCTTTTAAACCAGTTAGCATTGCTGCTTGATCATCAAGGTTTGCCTCGATAATTTTAACAACCGCAGAGCCTGAAATCGCACCAGCGGCCCCTGACTCAAGTGCTGATTTAACATCTTCCGGTGTTGATACACCAAAGCCTAATAATGCCGGTGCAGCATGGTAATCTTTTAGTTTTTTAACTAATGAATCTGCTGGCATTTGTGCCTTGGTTTCTGTGCCTGTCACACCTGCGCGTGAAAGAAGATATGTGTAACCACGGCCATATGACGCACACTCTCGTAACGTGTCATCATCAGCATTCGGTGTAGCAATAAAAATTGGGTCAATACCATTTTTCATCGCTGTTTGGCGAAATAGCTTTGACTCATGTAGCGGCACGTCAGCCACTAAAATTGAATCGACACCGGCTTCTTTAGCATCTTGATAGAACTTCTCAATGCCACGTTTAAACACTAAGTTTGAATACAATAACAGGCCAATTGGAATATCGGCATTGTACTGGCGCACTTGCTTGATGATATCAAAGCAATCTTGGGTATTAATGTTTTCATCAAGTGCACGAATGTTGGCAGCTTGGATCACTGGGCCATCTGCAATCGGATCTGAAAATGGAATACCTAGCTCAAGGGCATCAGCGCCGCCATCAATTAAGCTTTTGATGATTTCTACGCTCAGTGCTTTATTAGGATCGCCAATCGTAACAAAGGGTACAAAAGCACCTTGGTTTGTTTCATTTAATGTGGCGAACAGTTGTCCGTAACGGTTAGTCTGGCTCATAGTGCGCCTCCTTCTGATAAAACACTGTGTACGTGAGCTAAATCTTTATCGCCTCGACCGCTTAGGTTAACCACTAAAATGGTGTCTTCGGTTTGTTGCTCGGCATATTTAAGGGCATATGCGATGGCATGGCTTGATTCAAGCGCTGGAATAATCCCTTCGTTTTTAGCCAGTAGTTGGAATGCTTCAAGCGCTTCAGTATCGGTAATACCTACGTACTCTGCACGGCCAGTTTCATGTAAGTGCGCATGTTGTGGACCAACAGCTGGGTAATCAAGACCTGCTGATACAGAGTAAGACTCTTCAATTTGACCATCATCATCTTGCATAATGTATGTATAGGTACCGTGTAAGATACCTTTTGTGCCTTTACATAAGGTTGCACCATGCTGGTGGGTATCTAAGCCTTTACCAGCTGGTTCTACACCAATTAGTTTTACGCTTGGTTCATCAATAAAGTCTGTGAACATACCTATCGCGTTAGAGCCTCCACCCACGCAAGCAAGCACAGCATCCGGTAAGCGACCTTCAGCTTTTAGCACTTGTTGTTTTGCTTCTTCACCAATCATTTTTTGGAACTCACGCACCATGGTTGGGAATGGGTGAGGGCCTGCTGCAGTGCCTAGTAGATAGTGAGCATCTTTGTAATTTGCTGACCAGTCACGCAGGGCTTCGTTTACGGCATCTTTTAAGGTGCCAGAGCCCGCTGTGACAGGAATAACCTCTGCGCCCATTAATTTCATACGAAATACATTTGGTTGTTGACGTTCAACGTCTTTTGCACCCATGTAAATACGGCACTTTAAGCCAAGTAAGGCACAGGCTAGGGCTGTTGCAACACCGTGTTGGCCGGCACCTGTTTCTGCAATCACTTCTTTTTTACCCATGCGTTTGGTAAGGAGTGCTTGACCAAGTACTTGATTGGTTTTGTGTGCACCGCCGTGCAGTAAATCTTCACGCTTTAAATACAGTTTTACCTTAGGGTTTTTAACTAAGTTACGTGTCAGTGTTAATGGCGTAGGGCGGCCTGCGTATTCATTTAATAGTTTTTCAAACTCAGCCTGAAAAGCTGGATCGTTTTGCGATTTATTAAACTCTGCTTCTAGTTGCTTGAGTGCTGGCACAAGCAGCTGTGGTACAAACATACCACCGAATTCACCGAAATAAGCTGGATTTTGCATTCTAACCTCAATAATTTCTGATATGCGAAAACGCATTTTGTAATTTTGTTTGGCACTTTTTACCCGCTGACGCTTCAACGCCAGAATTTAGGTCAAGGCCATTAGCACCGCGATAAAGCGCTGCGTGAATATTTTCTGGGTTTAAACCCCCGGCTAACATAAACGGCACGGTTGCCGTCTCAAGCACAGACCAATCAAATGCTTCGCCTGTGCCGCCTTTTTGGCTTTTGCTGTAAGTGTCGTACAAATGGCGGTCAACCCCTTCAAGCGGTTTGGGTAATTCGCCTTTAACGGCTTGGGCTTTCCAAATTTCACAGCCAAGCGGTAATTGCTTTCTGAGACTTTGAATATACTCGCTATTCTCGTCACCATGTAATTGCACTGCAGCTAATTTTAAGCTTTGTGCATAATCGACCACTTGTTCTAGAGGTGCATTGACAAACACACCCACATACGCGAGCGGGGCACTTTGCGTAACTTGCTTGGCACAGTCGATATCGACATAACGCGGTGACTTAGGATAAAAAATTAAGCCACCATACACAGCACCACTGGCGTAGGCTGCCATCGCATCTTGTGAACGGGTTAAACCGCACACTTTGTTCTCACCTAAAATGACTTTACGGCATGCGGCTTCTAAGTCGCGCTCAGCCATTAATGAGCTGCCAATTAAAAAGCCATCGCACAATGGTGCAAGGCGTTTTACATCTTTATGGGTATAAATGCCTGACTCTGAAATTACCACTTTGTCATTTGGGATAAGCTGACGTAAACGCTCAGTTGTTGCAAGATCAGTGCTTAAATCACGAAGGTCGCGGTTATTAATACCAATTAGGCTGGCATTAAGTGCAAGAGCACGGCTTACTTCTTGCTCATTACTGACTTCAGTGAGTACTGACATGTTTAAAGAGTCAGCCACCTTGTGAAGCGCTAAATATTGCTCGTCATCAAGGACAGAGAGCATTAATAAAATGGCATCACCACCAGATAAGCGTGCTAAATATACTTGGTACTCATCAATAAAGAAGTCTTTACAAATAAGCGGCTGTTCAACTTGGCTGCGCACATACTCAAGGTACTGATAGCTACCTTGGAAATATTTTTCATCCGTTAGTACGCTCATACAGGTCGCGTACTTTTTATAAACCGATGTAATTTCGTCTAAATTAAATGGTTCGCGAATAAGTCCTTTTGACGGTGAGGCCTTTTTACATTCTAAAATAAACTGTGTACCGGTTGCTGCTAATGCGCCTTCAAAGTCTCGCTTGGTTGGCACAACCTCGCTAATGAATGACTCAAGCGGGCGCTGTGCTTTTCTTTGTTCTAATTCAATGCGTTTGTCGGCAACAATTTTGTCTAACACGTTAGCCATGACTTACCTCAATAATTGCGTTCAATGTGTCCATCGCTTTGCCTGATGCTAATAAATTGCTTACTTGATCTGCGGCTGCTTTTAAATCACCTGCTTTATCGGTTAAATAAAGAAGAGCGGCAACGTTGGCTATAATGGCTGCGTTATGCGCCATTTCACCTTGACCTTGTAAAATCGCTAAGCTTGCTTTTGCGTTATATTCTGGGCCTTGGCCTGCTAGTTGTTCAAGTGAATAGTTTGCAAGACCAAAATCGCTCGCTGTTAGCGTGTATTCACTCAGTTCACCGTTATTAAGTTCAACCACTTTGGTTGTTCCGTGTAAGGCAATTTCGTCAGTGCCTGCACCGTGAACCACCATAGCGCGTTTTGTGCCAAGGGTTTTTAGGGTTTCGGCCATTGGTAAACACAGCGCAGGGTCATAAACACCAAGCAATTGCACCTCAGGGGCAGCAGGGTTGGCCAGTGGCCCTAAAATATTAAAAATTGTGCGGCTTTTAAGGGCCGTGCGCACGCCCATCGCATGGCGTACACCACTGTGATAATGCGGTGCAAATAAAAATGTAAAGCCGGTATTGTCTAAACAATGGGCAGCTTGCTCAGGGCTCATATCGATATTGATACCCAAGGCTTTAAGTAAATCTGCAGAGCCCGAGTTACTCGACACACTGCGATTACCATGTTTGACCATGTTGATGCCCGCAGCGGCAGCAACAATAGCAGCCGTGGTACTAATATTAATTGTGTTTGAGCCATCGCCACCGGTACCACAGCTATCAGCAAGTAAGGTTTTGCTGGTTTGAAATGGCACTGCATTGGCGCGCATTGATGCCGCCGCACCGGCGATTTCATCACTTGTTTCGCCTTTTAGTTTTAGGGCGATAAGTGCAGCCGTTAATTCAATATCATTAAGCTGGCCATTCATGATGGCATCAAATAATGCAGTTGCTTGCGAAAATGATAAATCTTGCTTTGCTAATAATTGGTTTAACTGGGTTTGAGTTGTTGCTTCCATGTTATTCCTCTACTGCACGCGTGCGGTTAAAAATTCAATGCTTTGTTGTAATAGCAATGCGCCATTTGGCGTTAAAATTGACTCAGGATGAAACTGATAGCCAAGGGCATTATCTTGTTGATGGTAAATTGCCATCGGAATATTTTCATAACAAGCAATTACTTCAACGTCATCAGGGACTTTAGTTGCCATTAATGAATGATAACGAGCAACTGGCATTTTATCGCCCATACCCGCGAATACTGGGTGCTCAGTCAACGCAATAATTGATGACTTGCCATGCACAGTTTCGCCTGCATGACCAATAACCCCACCGTAGCTTTGTGTTAGTGCTTGCTGGCCTAAACAGATGCCGAGCATAGGGAAGCGGCCTTTACACAGTTCAATGAGTTCCATTAAACAACCCGCATCAGATGGCGCGCCAGGGCCAGGTGATAGCACTAATAATACAGGCACTGTCTCTTGGCACATTTTGTCGAAGATGCTTTGTGCACTGATGTTATTACGGTATACCACTAACTGGCACCCTAACATAGAAAGTTCATCGACTAAGTTATAACTAAATGAATCAAAGTTATCTAAAAAGTAGATTTTATAGGCTGATGTTGTCGTCATTATTGTGCCTCGTAAGTCGATTGAATCGCAGTGATCACAGCTTGTGCTTTAGCGCGGGTTTCATTGGCTTCTGATTGTGGATCTGAATCAAACACCACACCTGCACCTGCTTGCACATAGGCTGTGCCGTTTTTAACAAATGCAGAGCGAATAACAATACAGCTATCCATGGCACCATCACCTGTTAAATAACCCACAGCACCACCATAGCTGCCGCGGCGTTTTTGTTCGGTTTGACGAACTAACTCAGCAGCGCGTACTTTAGGTGCACCCACTAAGGTGCCCATGTTCATACAAGCTTGGTAAGCATGTAGCGCATCGAGTTCAGGTTTTAAAGTACCCACCACGCGTGACACTAAATGCATCACTTGTGAGTAGCGGTCTACTTTTAATAACTCTTTAGCGTGACGTGTTCCGGGTACGCTAATACGGGCCACATCATTTCTTGCTAAATCAACTAACATAAGGTGCTCGGCACGTTCTTTTTGGTCGTTGCGAAGTTCAAGCTCAATGCGGCTGTCTAGGTCTGGATTAATTTGCCCGTTAGCAAACTTGCCACGAGGGCGAGTACCAGCAATTGGGTATACCTCAACTTGTTTACTCTCTGCGCAATATTTGAGGGCTGACTCGGGTGATGCGCCGAATAACACGAACTCTTCATCGCGCATGTAAAACATATATGGGCTTGGGTTTTGTAGTTTTAATTGGCTGTAAGAATGAAGTGAGTCAGGGCAGGCGAGAGAAAAAGTACGTGATGGCACAACTTGGAATATATCGCCATCAACGATGTTATTTTTTAACTTGATGACATGTTCGCAGTATTGCGCGTCGCTAACATCAACAGAAATTGGGTTTGAGCCTGTTTGCTTTTGCCCTTGGTAGCTTTGTGCATTGTCACATACGGCATTTAAACGCTCTAACTGTTGACCAACCTCAAAGCAGTTTGCATGGACTTCAGGGCCGTTAAATACATTACCAATTAGCTCGGTTGTTTTTGCTTGATGGTCGATGACAACTAACGTTTCGGCGAGGTAGAAAACATAATCAGGGCAGCTGTTTTCGCCGTCAGGCACATCAGAAAGGGTTTCGAAATTAGCAACCATGTCGTAGGCAAACACACCGCCTAAGAACACAGAGAATGGGTTGTCTGTGGTGCTTTTAATACTATTAATGCAGCTACGTAGCGCACTAAATGCATTATCTGCTACTAATTTACTGGCTTCATCAATATCGCTTGCTACCTCGTTGTAGGTTAACGTTAATGTATCTTCTACAAGCTCTGCAGAGCAGTTTTGCACATGAGTTTGTAAATAAGGCAGTAATTGCTTGCCATTATTTGACTGTGCAGTGAGTGTGACCTGTTTGCCTTGGCAAACAATACGTAGCGCTGAGTCAACCAAAATTAGACTTTTTACACTGTCTTTAGAATCAATTTCAGCAGACTCTAACAGCAGTGAATTAGGCTTATCGAGTAAACTGTATAACGCAAGTGGGCTACTGATGTAGTCGCGCACTTGAGTGATACTGGTTACTTCACCCGGTGTCGTTGTTATATGACTAAAAATCAAACCTCATTCTCCCTCATTCCCAAAAACTCTTTAAAAAACAAAACCCCGCGAAGCGATGCTTGGCGGGGTTCGTATAAAGATGCCTATAAATTAGATAGACCCTTACCGTCCCGCTAAGCCAGGCGCCACCACCAATGATGTGTAAGAGTTGCTATGTAATTCATTATAAAACCTTAAAATTTAGATATAAAAAAACCCGCTACTTGAGCGGGTTTTGAAATCGTTAGACACGACAATTCGTCACCCGCTAGTTACGAGTGCCACCACCAAATTGTGATTTGAATTGTTTTGTTCATTGTTATTGCTTATTTAACGTGTCTGAAAGTGCATACAGTAAAGCGTACCTAAGCGGATACTGTCAAGTATTAATTTACATATTAGTACGAGTTCGGCATTTACCCATCGCAATTGCCCATTTATGAGGGTAAAACACACAGCTACATAAGATAATCACGCCCTCGCAGTAAATTTTTGTTATACTCACATCATTGATTCAAGAACTTACGTAAAGCAGTCTTTCCCATTGATAAAATACGATTTACATAGCCACACCACATACTCAGATGGTCAGCTATCAGTCGAGCAATTGTTACATCGCGCGGTTGAGAAAAACATAGATGTGTTTGCAATTACCGATCACGACACGTTAAGTGCGATAAAACCAGCTCGCCAAGTCATTGCAGATGATAATTTACCGCTTAAATTAATTGCTGGCGTTGAAGTATCAACAAAATGGGAAAGTTTTGAAATTCATATAGTTGGCTTAAATGTTGATGACGAAAATGACGCACTGTTGTCATTATTACAAGCGCAACAAGCCAAGCGTGAAGAGCGCGCTTTAGAGATAGGTCGTCGCCTTGCTAAAAATGGTTTTGAAGGCATTTACGACCAAGCAAAAACATTTGCCGAAAACGCCCAAATCACACGGGCGCATTTTGCCCGTGCACTGATTGAACGTGGTGTAGCTAAAAACTTTCCTGGGGTATTTAAGAAATACTTAGGGCGAGGAAAAACAGGTTATGTACCAAGTAGTTGGTGCGATATGCAAACTGCAATTGCTGCCATTGATCAAGCCGGTGGGGTTGCCGTTCTAGCACACCCTGGGCGTTATCAAATGTCTAACAAGTGGCTACGTAAGTTAATTATTGAGTTTAAAGACGCAGGTGGCGATGCGATGGAAGTTGCACAACCACAGCAAGCACCCAGTGAGCGCCAGTTTTTAGGTGAACTGAGTCGTGAATATGGCTTACTTGCGTCACAAGGGTCAGATTTTCATTTTCCGACCAGTTGGTTGGAGTTAGGTAAAAATTTATACTTACCAAAAGATTGCCAAGGGGTTTGGCAAGCATGGGAAGGGCAATAGGAGCGTGTAATGAGTCAGTTTTTTCATATTCATCCAGATAATCCGCAACCACGCTTAATCAGCCAAGCGGTTGATATTATTAAGCAGGGCGGTGTTATTGTATACCCAACCGATTCGGGTTACGCACTTGGCTGTAGCATTGGTAATAAGCAAGCAAAAGAGCGCATTGAACGTATTCGTGGTATTGAAAAACACCATAACTTTACTTTGGTCTGCCGCGACTTATCTGAGCTATCTACCTATGCTCGCGTTGATAATCAGTTATTCAGATTGATTAAAAATAATACTCCAGGGCCTTATACGTTCATCTTTAAAGGCACTAAAGAAGTACCAAAGCGTTTATTAAACGAAAAGAAAAAAACCATTGGTATTCGTGTTATCGAACACCCAATCACCTGTGCTTTATTGGCTGAATTAGGTGAACCGTTAATGTCGTGCTCTTTAATTTTACCGGGTGAGCAATATACCGAGGCAGATCCTGATGAAATTCGCGATCGCATTGAAAAGCAAGTTGATTTAATTATTCATGGTGGTTATCTTCCTGAACAGGCAACCACAGTAATTGACTTGTCAGATGATAGCATCGAAATCTTACGTGTGGGTTGTGGTGATACTAAACCATTTGAGTAGAGACTTCATTGACTAGCCCAGAGCTTGACGCGCCAGATAATTTACAAGAGCCAGTACAGCAAAAGCTGCCACTGGCTTTTTTGCATGGTAAAGCGGTGGTTGATAAACCTGAAGATTTATATATTCCCCCCGATGCATTAGAGATCATTTTAGAAACTTTTGAAGGTCCTCTCGATTTACTTCTGTATTTAATCAAAAAACATAAACTCGATGTACTAGAGCTCTCTATTTTTAGTATTACAGAGCAATACGTGAGTTATGTTGAAATGATGAGCGAGTTTCAGCTTGAGCTGGCAGGTGAATACCTTGTGATGGCGGCGCTATTAGCACAAATTAAATCACGATTATTATTACCAAAACATGAAGAGCTTGAAGAGGAAGAAGACCCACGAGCTGAGCTTGTCAGACGTTTACAAGAATACGAACAATTTAAAAAAGCCGCCGAAAATCTTGATGAAATTCCTCGCGAAGGCCGCGATATTTTTGTTGCCGAAGCACTGGTGCCAGAATTCAGTGAGCGTGAGGTACTGTTACCTGACGTTGACATGAAAGACTTGTTAGTTGCGCTAAGCGACGTTATGGCCCGAGCTAAAACATTTGAACACCATCATATTACCGCAGAAGCCTTATCGACCCGTGAACGGATGAGCTTAATCTTAGATAAACTCTCAGAGGCTCAATCACAGCTGCCTTTTAGCACTCTTTTTACGGTAGAAGAGGGCAGAAGTGGCGTTGTAGTAAGCTTTATCGCCATGTTAGAGCTGGTGAAAGAAAACCTGATCAGCTGCTTTCAGGTAGATGCCAATAGCCAGATTTATGTTGGTTTGGTGGAAGAAAGCGAATAACTAGAAGTTAATGGTTTTAAGCAGTAAGTTTTAAGTTAGCTGTCAGAGTAGACTGAAAAATATAAGGAAAGCAGATGCAAAGTAAACATTTTACAATCAAAACCATGACCAAGAAGGAAGTCGAACTCATGATTGATTGGGCTGCAGCAGAAGGCTGGAATCCGGGCCTTAATGATGCAGAGTGTTATTTTGCTGCTGATCCTGAAGGATTTCTAGTTGGTTTTCTAGACGATGAACCTATTGCTACAATTTCTGCCATTAATTATCACGATGCATTTGGCTTTATCGGCTTTTACATTGTTAAACCTGATTACCGAGGCAAAGGCTACGGAATGCAAATTTGGAATGCCGCGTTAAAGCGCCTTGAAGGGTTGAATATTGGCCTTGATGGTGTGGTGGAGCAGCAAGAGAACTATAAAAAGTCTGGTTTTAATCTGGCTTATCGCAATATCCGTTTTGCAGGAGTAGGCGGTGGTAATTCACCGCAAAATGCAGACATTGTTGATCTTAAGACTGTGCCATTCGAAATTATTGACGCATACGAACAAGCTTTTTTCCCGGTAAATAGAGCAAACTTTACCAAAGCCTGGTTAAGCCAACCCCAATGCGACGCTTTGGGCGTAATGAACAATGGGGAACTGGCAGGATACGGCGTTATTCGCAAATGCCAGAACGGCTTTAAAATTGGCCCTCTATTTGCCGACTCACCAAAATTGGCTGAATCTTTGTTCCTCGCTTTAAAATCTAAAGTGGGTGCCTCTGACGCTATTTTCCTTGATACGCCAGAAATCAATCAAGCTGCTGTTGCTTTAGCACAGAAATACAACATGCAAGTGTCATTTGAAACCGCCAGAATGTATACCGGTGAATGTCCGAACTTACCATTAAACCGTATTTTTGGCGTCACTTCTTTTGAAATCGGCTGAGTTTATTGGGTTGAGTGATTAAACGGTTGTGCGTAAAACTCAAAATTTATCACGTTAAGAATTAGATGCTTTTATCAACGAGTATTCATAATATTGCTAGCACCTAGCACCTAGCACCTAGTACCCTTTCACATATATTTTGATCAGTTGCCCTTACTTAAATTCAGGTAACTGATCTTTTCCAATCAATAATTCAATACTCCTGCTTTTTCCAGTAACTGATGTTATAAATTTCTTCTTCTTA
>NZ_JAKGBA010000031.1:0-32702 GCF_021532495.1 Pseudoalteromonas sp. Cn5-37
CGTAAATCACAAGAGCTATTTGTGTGCGGTAACTGTGGCAATACTGACAATGCAGATAACAACGCATCAAAGGTCATAAAGAAACGGGCAATTAACCTAATATTAGACACTGGAACGGTGTTGTCTGGCGATGGAGTTCTAATAACTCAAGCAGATAGTGGACGTGGAGGCAATCGTAAGACTAGCCGAGTCAAAAGCTCGACTAGCGGTGTCCAACGAAGCGTCAAAAAAGAAAGGTTAGTAGCTTAGGCTATTATCTTGGAAGCTCGATGCCTTTAGGCGCGAGTAGTTCACAATGGCATCGACAGAAAAAGCAGCTGAATTAATGTTAGAGACAGGGGAGTTTTATACGGCCCAATCCCTCGGAAAAGCACTTTCTATTTCAGCAAATAAAGCGAGCGCACTCCTATATAACATCCGTACAACCAATAAATATAAGACGGTTGATACTGGTGTCCCTAATCGTACCGTAAAGGTGGTATCTATCTATGGTCGAAAATCCAGTATGAGAAGCTTGCAAAACCAGGCTTTGCTGTTTGCTAGACCACCTATGCTTGCAAATAAATGAACTGTTTGGAGGACCTTATGTTATCAGTTAAAGACGCAGCTGAATTAATGCTCGAAAATGGTGGATACTTCACAGCAAAAAAACTTGCTAAGCACTTTGATGTAAGTACCCGTAGAGCTTCAAGTTGGTTGGGGGTTATCAAGAGTGATGTTAAATATCGTACAGCAAATTGGGGGGAGTCAACTAAGTTGGTAGGAATTGGTTATCGAACCGTTTCTTTGTCAGAGTTACAGAAAAAAGCATTAATGTTTAAAAGGCCAAGAATTTTACTTAACTAGTAATAATTTCTCAAAGATTAAGCAATGTTCTTTTGTTATGATAACTCTGCATTTTCACACATAGTATCTTTAGATTGGTAAAATTATAATATTTTGACTAATTTAGTTATAGTTTTATCTAATTATTGATTTTTATTACACAAACTTTGAGTTGACTCTTAAGGGAAACACCCCAGATGTGGTTTACAAATAAAAAGTTGTTATCTGAAATTGCTTATCTTAAAGAGCAAACTGCCGAGTATGAAAATATTAAGCAGGAACTGAAAGAAGAGATGTTGTATTTTTTATTAAGTAAAAGTGGGCATATCTTAGAAGCAAATCATCGTTTTGCTGCGGCAATCGAAATTGAAGTTGAGGATCTAAAAGGGGCAAGCATTGAAAGTTTGATCTTAAAAAAGTCATTAAATAAACCTCATACACAAAAATTCTTGTCAGCACTTAAGAAAACTAACTATTGGCATGGTGCTTTACAGTTAAAAACGAAAACTGATAGAGAGTTGTGGCTTAGAAGCATTGTTCAACCTGTAAATGAAGATATAGCTATTTTCTCATCTGAGCTCACTCGCACTATCTCTCATTCGAGAGAGAAAGAAGGTATGCTTGCTGCTCTTAGTCGTTCATCTGCTGTAATCGAGTTTACTCTAGATGGAATAATTCTGAGTGCTAACGATAATTTTTTAAATGCAATGGGGTACTCTAAAAGCCAAATACTAGGTAAGCACCATAGTATCTTTTGCGATCCAGAAGAGGCAAATTCAAATTCTTACAAAGAGTTTTGGTCAGAGTTAAAGGGGGGGCGCTTTATCTCTGACCGCTTTAAAAGAATAGATAGTTATGGCAATGAAGTATGGCTTGAAGCTTCTTATAACCCTATTCATGATGAAAATGGAGATTTATATAAAGTTGCTAAGTTCGCGACTGTCATTACAGAACAAATGAGAAGAGAGCAAGCTATTTCAGAAACAGCTGGCATTGCTTACGATATCTCAAAACAAACTGACTCTGATGCAGAAAGTGGTTTAGGTGTTGTAAAGCAAACTATCTCAACTATGAATGCGCTTTCTAAGAAACTTGAAACTGCGAGCGAAGGCATTAATAAACTTGATGTACAATCAGCAAAAGTGTCTCAGTTGGTTGAAAGTATTAAAGGAATAGCAGATCAAACAAACTTATTAGCACTTAATGCTGCAATAGAGGCTGCAAGAGCGGGTGAGCAAGGACGTGGTTTTTCAGTTGTCGCAGACGAAGTAAGACAATTAGCATCAAGAACGAGCTTAGCTACAGAGCAGATAATTAGTGTGGTTGCAGAAAACAAAGTACTCACTCAGGACGCTGTAACCCAAATTGAAGCTAGTTTAGTTGAAGCCAAAGATGCTTTGGATTTATCTAATAGTGCAGGTAATGTAATCGATGACATTCAAAAAGGCGCAAAAGAAGTCGTTGAGGCTGTAGGTCAATTTAAAACAAACCTTTAATTTAGCTATCACAACTTGAGAGAGACTGAACAATGTGACTAAATCAAGTCAGTCTCTCAGTTATAAATTTTTCTATCGAGTATTGCAAAGCAAGCAACAATGCTTACATCCATCAACATTTGAATATTTGGTTTTTGCTTTCTCTACTGCATCTTTGCAACTATGAAAGAAACCTAAATCAGTGCGGTCTTTTATCAAATTGAAGTACGGGCATGACTCTGTATGTACTTAATGTTCACCTGTGTTTTGGGCGTTATCGTTAATGTAATAATGTTTCAAAATACCTTCCTAAATTATCCATTTTGTTTTATTACATAGTTAATAGTATTACTTACACATTAATTAAAAACTAGCTAATAATTACAAAGAACCAGTTTAATATACAAAAAAATAATATTTTAAGACTAATAAAAAAGTGTGTCGCAAATTTACTGTTTTAGCGTTATTGTTAGTAGGTACAAAGTATTGAGGGGAACCCTAAATGGACAATTGCAGTGTTCTAATCATTGATGATGAAGAAATTAATACCTTACAGCTGGAGCATGCTTTAGAAGGAATTGGAGATATTTCAACTTCTAACAACAGCTCTGAAGCAATACTGCTGATTGAAAAAATTAGACCAGACATTTTGATTCTTGATTTAGAAATGCCTAAAGTCAGTGGTTTTGACATTTTAGAAGTGATACAGCAAAAGCCTACTTTGGCACATATTAGAACTGTTGTCATTACGTCTCACAGCGATCCTGCGATTGAAGAAAAAGCCTTATCTTTAGGCGCGATAGACTTTATTTCTAAACCGCTAAACCTCAGACTCTGTCGAATACGTATTGAAAATCATATAAAAATCAGAACGCAAGAAAAGGTATTACAGCTAACACAAGAAGAACTATTTGCTGAAAAAGAGCAGTTGAAAATTACGATAGATTCGATTGCAGATGCAGTTATTTCTACTGATAAAAACGCAAATATTGTGTATATGAACCCTGTAGCGCAAAGACTTACAGGGTGGTCACAAACAGCGGCGAAAGGTCGCCATATTGAAGAAGTCATGAAGTTATGCGATGCGACAACTAAAAAACCGTCGATTAACCCTCTATCTGTTGCATTAAAAGAAAATAGACCTGTCGCTATGGCTTTAAATACGCAATTGATCAGTAAGCAAGGCATAGAGCATCGAGTCGAAGACAGTGCCGCTCCAATTCTTGATAAAAACCATAATCAATGTGGTGCTGTTATGGTGTTTCAAGATGTAAGCGAAGCTTTAGCTATGTCGATGCAGATGACATATCTATCTCATCATGACCAATTAACATCACTACCAAATAGAGTATTACTTCACGATAGGCTCACGCAAGGTATCGCCCGAGCAGATTTCAATGATACTAAGTTAAGTTTAATGTTACTTGACCTAGATAAATTTAAATTTATTAATGATGCATTAGGGCACCATGTCGGTGATGAGATAATTGCCCATATTGGTCACAGCTTGGACCGATTCGCATGTAATGATATTACAGTTGCACGTGTCGGTGGAGATGAGTTCGCACTCGTCGTTCCTCATACTTTTAACTCATTAAGTCTAGAGCCATTAGTCAGTCAGGTTCTTAGTGTTATTAGCAAGCCATTTAGGTCTGGTGGTGAACAACATATTCTCTCTGCAAGCTTGGGGATAAGTGTGTATCCCGATGATGCTACAAGTGTTGAAGAAATGCTTCGTCATGCAGACTCAGCAATGTATAAAGCAAAAAAAGAATCTGCTAATAGTTATTTCTACTTTAGTGATGATTTACAAGTTGAAATGAATAGGCGTCTTGAGGTTGGAAATAAGTTAAGAAAAGCGCTCGATGCGAATGACCTCGATGTTCACTATCAGCCTAAATATGATTTAAACACTGACACACTGATTGGTGTAGAAAGCTTGGTTCGTTTAAAAGATGGGCAAGGTGGCTTTATTTCTCCTGTTCACTTTATTGAGTATGCAGAAGAAACGGGGCTTATTTTTCGCTTAGGAGAACAAGTTCTTGAAAAGAGCTGTATTGCAGCGAAAACTTGGCTTGATAAAGGTCTGCCTATTAAAGTAGCAGTAAATATATCTGCTAAACAATTCACAGATACTAAACTTGTAGACACTGTCGCCGAAATTCTTGAAAGAACCCAATTACCAAGTCGTTATTTAGAGTTAGAAGTGACAGAGTCGGCCTTGATTGAAAATTTTGATTATACTGTAAGTCAATTAAAGCTTATCTCTGGTATGGGGGTCAGTATTGCTCTTGACGACTTTGGAACTGGGTATTCCAGCCTTTCATATTTAAGGATGTTCCCATTGGATGTGCTAAAAATAGATCGGTCTTTTGTGCGTGATATGCTTGTTGATGCTCAAGCATTTAATATTGTTACTGCTATAATTGAACTGGCTCACTCTTTAAAACTCCAAATTGTGGCTGAAGGGATAGAAACTTCTGAGCAAAAAGACAGACTGCAAGAACTTGGCTGTCAAATAGGCCAAGGTTATTTACTTAGTAAGCCATTGAACTTCGACAACGCTGATAAACTAATTCAAACCAGTAAAGCTGAAGGAATATTATGCTCTTAAGTCTAAAGCCATTATCACAGTGTAAAGTATTCATTGTTGATGATGATGAGATGGCCAGGTTAAGTCTAGGTGTTATTTTAGACGATCATTTTTTCGTGGATGCATACTCTTCTGGTCAGGCTGTTTTAGAAGCATGTGAGGATTTACTTCCAGATTTGATTTTACTAGATATTAATTTACCGGATATAAGTGGTCTGGATATATGTAGGCGACTTAAGGCTAAAGCTACATTCGAAAATATCCCAATAATTTTCATCACTTCGAATTACGATACAGGGTGTCAAAATGCATGCTGGGAAGCCGGAGCTAGCGATTTTATTGGTAAACCCATCACAGCATCCACGTTGATACATCGTACAAAAAATCACTTAGAGAATAAGCTTCGATTAGAAAAACTATTACAGCTTACTTATAAAGATTCGTTGACAGGCTTATTTAACCGTCACTATTTGGATTTAGAAGTTGCAAACGTTTTTAAACAGACTTCAAGAGAGAGGAAACCGTTCAGCTTGCTAATGCTGGATATCGACTACTTTAAATTATACAACGATCAATACGGGCATCCGCAAGGAGATGCTTGCCTAAAAATAATTGCTGATGTTATTGAGCGATCTATTCAAAGACCTCAAGATATAGCAATACGATATGGTGGCGAGGAGTTTCTTGTCATACTGCCATTCACTGACTTCGACGGCGTTAAATTCATATGTGATCGTATTTCAGCAGAGCTTGAGGCAATTAATATCCCACATTTTAAGTCTTTATGGGGCCGCGCTACTGTTAGTATCGGTGGGGTTATCTATGAGCACCAAAATAATGTGAGCTTAGGCGAGTTGATTAATTGCGCAGATAAAGCGCTTTATGCGGCTAAAAGTGATGGGCGAAACTGTTTTAGGCTTAGTTTTTGTGATTGATTTAGACTTTTCTTACTGCTTTTTGTAGAAACCTCAGAAACATAGCCTATACTTTGGAGATTGTTAACTTACCAAGAAATACAATGGAACATTCCCAAAAGCGTCGAGACTTTCTAAAAACACTCGGTGTTGGTGCTGCGGCATCAACACTTGCGTTTAAAGCCCCTTATGTTTTTGCAAAGAACAAAGTAACCCTTCGTGTAATGGGAACACATGTTACGTTGCAAGAAGAGCTTAGACAGAGAGCAATACGCGAGCTAGGTATAAACATCGAGTTTACGCCTATGGGGAGTGCCGCCGTTTTACAAAAAGCAGCAGCAGACCCTAGTTCTTTTGATTTGTTTGAGCAATGGTCTGACTCTATTAATATTTTGTGGCAAGCAGATGCCATTCAGCCAATCGAGGTTGATAGACTCGTTTATTGGGATGAAATAAACCCACTTACCAAGACTGGCAAAATTGTACCAGATGCAAAGTTAGGCGCAGGCGATTCACCAAATAAGCTTCTTTACGCACAGCCGGATGGTTCGTTAGGAGAAACACCATCCAAATTAATTAGCTTCATGCCTTATGTACATAATGTCGATTCATTTGGCTATAACACGAATGTTATTGAAAAAGGTATTCCCTACGAAACAGAATCTTGGGCATGGTTATTAGATGAAAAGAATAGAGGGAAAGTAGCATTAGTGAATGCACCAACAATAGGCATTTTTGACGCTGCTCTCGCTGCTCAAGCTAAAGGATTAATGAAATTTAATGATTTCGGCAACATGACTATTGCCGAGATTGACCAATTATTTGCCATTTTATTTGAAAAGAAACGGCAAGGTCATTTTTCAGGTTTTTGGACGTCAGTACCGCAATCTGTTGATTTTATGAAAACAAAAAGAGTAAATATCCAAAGTATGTTCTCACCAGGTGTCAGTGCGCTAAATGGGCAAGGCATTCCAGTAACTTATGCATCGCCAAAAGAAGGTTACAGAGCATGGCATGGAGTTATGTGTTTATCAAAAAATACCCATGGGCATGTTAAAGATGCTGCGTATGAGTATATGAACTGGTGGTTATCTGGCTACCCAGGTGCATTTATAGCAAGGCAAGGATATTACATTTCTAACCCTAGTCGTAGCCAACCGCTTATGTCTAAACCTGAGTGGAACTATTGGTATGAAGGACAAGAAGCGTCAACTGACTTGAAGGGAACAGACGGAAAAGTATCTATTAAAGCAGGCGAAATAAGGGATGGAGGCAGTTATATTAAACGGTTTTCGAATATTGCGGTTTGGAATACTGTGATGCCAAATTATGATTACAGTTTAGATAAGTGGTATGAACTACTTAACGCATAAGGAAATAAATTGTTAAGTTTTTTTTCAAAATCTCTTGCTGTCAAAATGTCGCTAGCAATGGTGCTTGTCTTAGTCGCTATGAGCGCGAGTTATTTGATTATGAATCAAAGGCTTAAAACGATTGAGGACTCTTTCAATAACATCGGTAAGATTAGCAATTATGCTGTAGATATTTTAAAAATTAATAAAGATATTGTTGAGATGCAAAGGGATATCTCAGTTTATGGTGCGTCAGGTAGTGCCCCCGTTTTTAAAAAAATCATGGAAAATTATGACAGTATTGAAAAGCGATTAGCTGAAATTAATGTAGTAAAAGGCGCAGAAAGTATTCAAATTCATCTTGATGGTATGACGGAGCTTGTAAATCGTTATGGCGCTAATTTAAAAGTACTGACACTTCGTTTTACACAACGGAATGACTTAATTGAAAAAGAATTACCGCAAATTTATTTAAATGCAATTTCACTTCTTGAAAATTTAAAAGCGAAGGCTACTGATACAAATGAGAAGTTGTTTGTTACAGAGTACCTTAATCTATGGCATATGCTACATCGTGATGCTTATCAATTTTTAACAAAAAAAGATTATGTCAAAAGAGCTGAAGTTGAAAAAATACTGAACTCGCTATCTAAAAACGTTGCAGATAAATCTAAATTTAAAAATATGATCGATTTGTCTAATAGCTATCGAAATACTTTTTCAAAAAGTGTTCAGGCTAATCGAAACTATTTAAGCTTAGTAAATGTAGTAATGGCTGGAGATGCAATTGAATTTAGTACGCTTGCGAATAGCTTAAGGGAAGATTCATTAACTCAGCTAAAACAAATAAAACGGGATGCTCAAAAGACGGTTTCAATGACAGAAAGCATTTTAAATGTACTTGCTTTGATAGTTGTTATTTACATTGTCTCTCTATCAGCATTCTTTCACTTGCAAATTATACGTGCGATTAAACGCTTAACAAATAGCTTCACACATTTCTTAGACGGAGATTTGGAAGCACAAATTTATGATTTAAAAAGAAAAGACGAAATTGGTATTTTAGCCAAGGCAGCTAATAAGTTTAGAGAGCTAAGTAAAGACCTATCTGAAGCGAAGCAAAGTGCTGAGCATACAACAAAAGTTAAGTCAGAGTTTTTAGCAAATATGAGCCATGAAATTAGAACACCGATGAATGGTATTTTAGGCATGGCTCGCCAGATGAGCCGCACGACACTCACACAAGAACAAAGCAAAATGCTACACCTCATACAGTCTTCAGGTGCTAGCTTATTAGTGATTATTAACGACATTCTTGATTTGAGTAAAATTGAGGCTTCAAAAATTGAACTTGAGTCTGAACCAGTAGATTTAAGCTATCTTTTAGAGGAGCTAAAACACCTATTTCAGGAGCAAGCAGCTAGTAAGAATATTCAGCTTTATATCTCTACAACTCCGGAAGTTGAAAAACTGACTTTTTTGGCCGATGAAACGCGCTTAAAGCAGGTATTGATAAATTTACTGGGTAACGCTGTTAAGTTCACAGAGAGAGGAAGCGTTTCGTTAACTGTAAACATACAAGAGATTGGGTTTGATGAAGTAAAGCTTACGTTTAATGTATCAGACACAGGGATCGGGATTGCAAGTGAACACTTGAATACACTATTTGAAGCATTTTCTCAGGCAGATACGTCTATTACAAGACGTTTTGGTGGTACAGGGTTGGGCCTCACTATATCAAATAAATTATTAGATTTGATGGAAGCACCTCTACAAGTCGAAAGTGCACTAGGAGAAGGATCTCATTTTTATTTTTCTCTGTTAGCAAAGCGCACACTATCTTCAATGGACTTAGATCATAAAGATGCTTCATTAACTACACCTAAAGAAGATATAGATTTATCGAATATTAATGCGCTTGTTGTCGAAGATAATGACATTAATCAGATAGTGATTGAAGCGATGCTCAATGAATTTAATATTACCTCTATAAATATGGCAAACAATGGTCAGGAAGCTGTTGAACAATGTGAACTAGGTGTATTTGATATTATCTTTATGGATATGCAAATGCCAGTATTAGATGGTCCGCAAGCCACTGTAAAAATTAGAGAGTTTTCTGCTTTCAAACATACACCAATTATTGCTTTAACTGCTAATGTATTAAGTGCAGATAAGCAGCGCTGTTTTGATGCCGGAATGGATGATTATATCGCAAAGCCACTCGAGTATGACGCTTTGAGGTCTATCTTGCTAAAGTGGTGTAGAACAAATATTAAGCGGACATAGTATGGATATTTATAATAAAGGTGGTGCAAGTTTAGTTGGTTCGAAGGTATTTTTAACAATAGTTTCCTTTGTGTTTTTTATTTTTGCCTTATTTGCAGTTTATTTTTTTGAAGGACACGTTAAAAGTGATGTTTTAGGGTCAATTGATCAAGAGTTTACTGAGACACAAGAGCGCTTAAAAGAAATAGTAACTAGTTCAATTGCTGAGTCAAAATCAGATCTCCGCTTTTTATACTCAACCCCCCCTATATCGGGATTACCAAGAGCTGAATTTAATGATGGAATTGATCCATACGATGGTACTACATACAACCAATGGAAAGAGCGTCTAGAAACCATATTTATTGGCTTTATGGAAAATAACCTTGCAGTTGAGCAACTTCGTATTGTCGCTGTTACAGCCGAGGGTAAAGAGTTAATACGCGTGCAAAGGGTAGGTGCATCTGTAGAGGCTGTACCTGATTACTCATTGCAAGCTAAAAGCGGTGAGCCATACTTTTTACCAAGCTCTCAGCTTGAAACGAATCAAATTTACATGTCGCCACTTACATTAAATAAAGAATTTGGTGAAGTGGTTTTTCCCTACCAGCCAATGTTACGTTTTTCTATTCCCATTTTTAGTGATAAAGGAAAGCGGTATGCATTTTTAATTATGAATGTAAATGCGAATGCACTCATTAATAATCTTAAACATACAGTTTTCGATTACTCGGAGTTAATCATTAGTAGCTCTGAAGGTGACTTTGTCTACCATCCTATTGAAGAATATCAATTTTCACGAGACTTAAATCCTGACATAACGTGGGATAAACTTTACAAGCAGAAAATACAATATCAGGGATTGTATACGGTAGAACCAAAACTTAACCCTGAATTACAGTTTTATGTTCATTCGGAAAAGGTACAAACAAGACCAGGTAATAAGTATGGGTATATAAACTTTAGTCTTCTAGTTCCTGATAAACATATAGAAGCATTGATTAATAAGAAGCGTATCATTACATACAGTTTTTTAGTTGCAGTCATAGCTTTAACCTCTGTGTTATTAATCATGTTTTATCGAAATGCGACAAGAAGTCAGTTATTAGCAGAAGCTCGCAGAGAAGCCTCTGCAATAGTTGATGGGTCTATCGATGCAATCGTTGGGTTAAATTTAGATGGTGAGTTAACAAGTGTAAATAATACGGCGGAGCGTTTGTTATCAATTTCTAAAGTGACAGCATTAGGGAAGCTAGCCAAAGATGTTGAGTTTCTCTCAAAATTACCAATCCACACCTACGTAACTGATATTAAAAGCTCTAAATCACAAATTAAAGATGAATTATCTGAACAGTTTGGCGAAACAACGCTTCATTACGCTATATCTGTTAGCCCTGTTTTTTCTGAACACAATACCTTAATAGGGCTTGCTTTAATTATTAGAGATATAACAAAAGAAAAAGATGCAGAGATAAAAGTAAAACGATTAAATACAGAGCTTGAAGCGAAAGTTAGAAAGCGTACTCAAGCGCTTGCTGAGGCCAAAGATGATGCTATCAAGCATAGCGATATAAAAAGTGCTTTCATATCGAATATAAGCCATGAGCTTCGTACTCCGCTTAATGGAGTCATTGGTACTTTAAATATTTTAAAACGAGAAGAGTTGTCTGATAAATCACGAAACCTTGTTGAAATGATGGATCTAAGTGCGTCAAATTTAAATCTATTAATTAATGACATACTTGATTTATCAAAGATCGAAGCAGGTAAACTGGATCTAAATCTTAAAACAATCAATTTACAACTGCTAATTGAAAGATTAGTTGAATCGAGTGCTATTCGAGCCTTTGATAAAGGATTAAATGTATATTTAGATACCAGTGACTTAAACTGTGAGAATGTTAAAACAGATCCGCTCAGACTCACCCAAATTTTAAATAACTTAATCAGTAATGCGATAAAATTTACTGACAAAGGCTATATCAAAGTCATTGTTAGTTCTGAGCGCATATCAGAAGGTACACATAATTTAAAAGTGAAGGTCCAAGATACGGGAATAGGGATCGCGCCTAGTACACAAGGACAATTATTTGATGCATTTCAGCAGGCAAGTACTGCAATATCAGAAAAGTTTGGGGGGACTGGACTTGGCTTGTCTATTTGTAAACAATTATGCCAATTAATGGATGGAGACATTTCTGTAAGTTCAACGTTAAACCAAGGCAGTGTTTTCACCTTCAATATTAAAGTTCGCTGCAATGCAGAAAGCATTCAGGTTCCTGAAAAATGTTACGAGAATAAAGCAATTTTGGTGGCGAGCAGTAATCAGAATATTTGGGAAGTTTTAGATAAGGCAATCAGTTTACAGGGAGGTATTGTCAGCACATGCTCTATGGCGGAACTTGGTGCACATAAAAGCAAAGCTTTTGACTACGTGTTCTTAGACTATGAAGATGATACTACTAATAACATAGGTTCAATCATTGAAGTTTTAAGCGAAAATAACAAAAGTGCTCAATTTATAACGTTTCATCAACCAGGAAATCCACTCCCTAAAGGTATTGCATCAAAAGTATCTCAAATCACTAAACCTATAACCCAAACAGAGCTGGTGCAAGTAGCTGGCTACGAAGTGCCCAAAAGTGAGCCATTATATCTACTTTCTGAAACCAGCGGCTTTGAACTTTCAGATGATGTCATTGAGCAATTAAAAGATTGTACGGTATTGATTGTCGATGATAACGAAATCAACATTGAAGTTGCTAAAGGCGCATTAGATGAGCTGCCTATAAATATTTTAACAGCAAGTAATGGACAAGATGCAATTGAACTTTTAAATCACTTCAACACAAATGAGAAGCAAATAAACTGCATACTGATGGATTGCCAAATGCCAATTTTAGATGGTTATCAAGTATGTGAAAAAATACGCACAGGAAAAGCAGGAGATTCGTTTATTGATATTCCTATCATTGCAATGACCGCAAGCGCTATGGCTGGTGAAAAGGAAAAATGCTTAGCTGTGGGGATGAGTGATTATGTGAGTAAGCCAATTGAGGCAGTTAAAGTATTAGAAAAGGTCGTCAAATGGTCGTTATCAAGCTACGAGGGACAATCTAAAGCAATGCCTCTTGCTGCTAATGAACTCGAAGAAGAAAAGCTCTGGGACCGCGAACAAGCCCTTGCACGATTATTAAATAAAGAAGTCTTACTAAACAAAATTTGTGAAGTGTTTGTTGTAAAAGCACCTATTAAAGTGCAGGAACTAATAGAGCAACACAAACAAGGGAATAGTGAAGAGGTCCGTCAAATAGCGCATGCGTTAAAAGGGATGTGTGGTGAAATTAGTGCTAACAAACTAAGAGAAATATTTTCTGATATTGAGGTGGTAGCTGAGAAAGGTAATTTAGATATAGGCACTCAACTAGACTCAATTGAACAATTGATACCTAAGTTAGTAGAAGATATGGCAAGGAGAGATGTGTGATAGAGTATCAACAGGTGAGTTTTATTAGCTCACCTGTATTGTGTGTTTATTAAATGTTTTCTTTGAGAATGACGGAGATTGCCTCATCTAGCTTCTCTTGAATATCCTTCGGAACTCGACCGAATTCATAAGAAAAGTTTCTTCCTTTCACTTTTTTGCGAGCAAACTGATCTTTATTTTCAAATTTGAATAATGTGGTCACAACTGGTTTATCTGTAGTTGGCTTGAAGGACTTAGATTCATCCGCTATTAGTTTGCTGAGTTTGTCTTTAAGGTCTTCTTTGATAAAGCCACCACTAACTTTTAGCTCATTAACTTTACTTTTTAGCTCTTCAGTGAAATCACTTAGTTGATCACCTAATAAAGCCTGTGTTGCCAATAGCGCTTTATAGTCACTGTGGTTGAGCAATGAAATATCTGGAAAAACAGAAATTAAATCACTATCGATTGTTGCGGCCTGTAGTGCTTTACTTACCTTTGATTGACTTAAGCCATGACGTTCCGCTAACTCAGCCTGGTTCAACTTCTTGCCATGTTCAGCTAAGTACGCCTCTTTGTCTCGCTCTAAGCGTAATCCAATTTCACGTAAGCTGTGCTCTTTAAATGACTGTAGTGATGTAGCGAGAGCCTTTGCATCGTTTAGACTGATTTCGTCATCAGTAACTAGCATTGAGAAAGTTTCTATAGCACCGCTTTTCTCAAGTACATAGGCGCGACGGCGTGAACCATCAAGAACGTCAATCTTATTATCCGGCAGACGTCGACCAATTGCTGGGTAGAACTGTTGATTATCTAATGTTGATAAGTCTTGAAGCGACTCTTCTGTTAATAGTGATTGTTCGCGCCCATTGATTTCAAAAGTGACGACTGTATTTGATTTAAGCTGCTCATATGACAACGTAACCGGTGTGAATGTGGCTTCTTGGCCTGACTTTAATGTCCAGACTTTACTTTGACCTACGCTGACTACTCCCAGATGCTTAGAGAGCACTTCATCAAGTGGTGTTTCACTCTTTTCAGCTTCAATTCTCAAGCGCTTGGCCAAACTCTCAAGTTGGTTCTTATTGCTATCTGCAATAGCTTCTTCTGAGCCTGCAGTGTTGCCGAGTGGAGAGACCGTACCTCTTTTTTTAGCCATTTTTATTGCTCCTTCTCTTGTTCGCGCCACACTTTTTGAATATCACGGTGTAGTTGGCTGGTAACTTCATATCCATTTTGTTGTGCATTCTGGAAAGTCATCTTGGTTTTAGGGTATTCACTTTTAGACATATCAAATACGGTTGATAGTAATGATGAAGCTTGTCTCACAGCTTCACTATTGTTGAACTCTGTTGAGTAAAGGTAAGTTGAAAAACTATCATAAAGGTTGTTCTGTAAATCAGTAGTGGTTGAACTCTCTTTGTGATTTGTAAGCAGTATTTTCATAAAGTCATAACCCGGGTGTTTCGCATTTTTTAGTAGCGTCCATACTTGCGGGATATAACTAAAATATGAGCACGTAGCATCAATATCATTTTCAGTAACAGATAATGGGAAAATAACACTCGTACCAGCGTAGTAAGCGTTGTATGTCGCGTAGCCTAATGATGGAGGCGTATCTATGATAATGATATCGAATTCATCTTTAACTTGTTCAATGATGTCGTGCAGTATCGAGTAAGGAGAGCTTAGTTGCTGGTTGAATACTGCTTCATGAAACCAGCCCTCAATTGCTCGATCTGATTGTGAAGCTGGTAAAATACGCAAGTTAGGAATAGTGGTCGGCAAGAACGCTTCACTGATAGCTTCTTTTAGCGTTTCGTTTTCATCAAGCTCATAGTTCCCCATGATTAAGTCACCAACAGATAAGCAGCCTTCTTGTGCTGATTCAGGGGCATAATACATTGATAAAGTGCCTTGGCCATCCATATCAATTAAGCCTACACGATAGTTTTGATGAAACTCAGTTGCCAAACCAGATGCAGCTGTAGCTGCAGTAACAGTCTTACCAACACCACCTTTTTGGTTTTGAACAACTATAACTTGTAGGTCTTGGCTTTCACTGCGAACAAATGGTAATTGTTTTTTTAGTTCATCAGGAAGTGAATCTCGTACTTTGTAGACCTCTTCGATATCCAATAACCACTGACTCTCTTCATGTCTTCTTGGGTTAATTTTTAGAGCTTTGCAGTACTTATCTAACGTTCTTGCATCAATATCTAAGTACGCCACTGCTTCAGCTTTAGTAAACACTCTAAGCTCTTTGCGGTGGTTATTTAGAAGGCGTCTATTACGGCGTTGAATGTACAGTTCTGAACCTTCTTTTAGCTCGTCAAACGAGATATCGGTAGCTTCTACTTTAGAGATAGTCATTGTGAACCTTACTGAATGTGTTTTTTTATAGTGTATGCTTTAATTTTTAGATGGTAAAGCGAAAATTAATGCATGAGCTAATTTTTAATGCTCAAAAAATATTATCTCAAATTCTTCTTAAAAAAGCCTGTTTTTCTTATAAATTTTGATTTTTTCACGCTGTTAAGCGCGATTTACTGGATAGCATAGGATGGTCGTCAGTTATTAATTATCTGGTGTTTTCTATGAATAATCAGCAATACTCAATGGCCGAGCGATGGCTTAATTTATTTGAGCTGTGTTTGGGTTTGATGTTTTTTAGTGCAGGAGCTTTCTATGCTTATCTGTTTTGTATGACAGGTAAAACTGATTTCATATTGCTATTTGTGACGTTCATAGGCTTTGTGGCTGGTATAGCAATGATAGGGAGAGCCATCGTTTGCATGTCTGCTTGGCACTCACATCACAATCAAAGGAGTTGTAATCGAATGTTTACTTTAAAACGAATTGGGCATGATGACGTTAAATTAAGTGATGTTAAGACGCTTGAAGATATAGTTAGAAAACTAGTTTCGTCATATGCTTCTATCCGTATTACTAAGAAGAGTGGGTTGAATAATGTTATCTTCGTTACCGTTGAAAATGGGGTTGTAAAGGATACATATACAGGAGAATTGATAGACTTTGAAGCATTGGGCAGTTAACACCATGAAAGTGTTTATATACTGGCTAATTCAAAACCCTAACATCTTAGCTATGATTTTATTAGCTTTCCTCTTACTCACCGCGATTATATTCATAATTTTATGCTTTAACTTTAGCCTGGCTTTAGGGCTGCTTTATTTAGTGTGTGAATACGCGGCTATACGCTTCCTACTAATGCCTTTCATTAGTGAAGTGCTGCGCCCATAGCTAGCGCACTAATAGAATAGCTTGGTACGCTCCATGAGCATGCTAATAGCATTAGACTCCCTGCTTTTAACTTTAGGTGATAGTAAATCTTTGAATTGCGCTGTTTCAAATACATGGAGATGGTTATCACCTTGTATTGATTTACAGTTAGGGCAAGTGTTTGCCCAGTACTTACCGCCGTATTGCTTAGAAAATCTCAGCTCAATTGTATAAGGGCGCGGAAATGGTGGTTCATCTTCGCAAAATGGCGTCCCTAACCACCAAAACACGGGGATTACTTCTGAACATCTATAGCAAGTTTCAATGTCGGCTATGAACGGCTTATCTGGGGATTTGCGAGCAGTTGTGTACAGCTCTCTAGGAATTGAGAACTTATCTGCAACAGCAATTATTTTAGAGCCTTTCTTGCTGGTATTGCTGCATGATTGGCAAAGCCTTGGTGATAGCTTTGAGTTTAGAGGTCGCCAATTGTATGGATCTTTAAGAACGTCAGAGGCATTAAGTTTGATCCAGCTTCTTAATGCCGAACCATTTGAAATGCTATATGGTCTCCAGTCTTGCTCTTGTTCAGATACAATTTCGATGCCCAAATAGATTGACTGTCCTTTATGGCTAAATTGCCCAATCACATCACATACTGAGTCATGGTAGTAATAATCAGTTTGAACCCCTTCAAATGTACAATATTTTATATCTCTTTGTATTTCTTTGAGGCATTGATAGCAATTTTGATGGATCTGTATTGTTGTCTCAGCCTTTTTGTTTTCTAAGATGACATCTTTAATTAGTTTTTTGGCTTTCTTATAACTATCACTTAGGCTGATGCAGTTGTTAGTTTTTGGGTGGATGAGCATCTTATTTTGCATAGAAGACAAATCACACATAAGCGCTTCACCACAATATGGACAAGTATAGGTTCCGCCCACTTGAATCGATTGAGCTGCAATTAAATGGCCTGAGTAATTGATACCAAATGGGACCGGTATTTCGTGCATATTTGTATCTTTATTTAAGGAATTATTTAAGATAGTCTGCTATACATGATTTAATAACATTAAAAAACACTATAGGTGCATCATGGAAATGCCCGATTTATCGCATAATTTTAAGCTATTCATGTTGGCTTTTAACATTACCATTCTTTCAATTGGGTTGGGTTATTTTATTTACTCTGGGGTTTATACCTTGGTAGGGTTCTTCTAAATAATCTTTATGCTTTCGCAATAGGTAAATCTGAAAGTTTTGTTGTATAACTCAAAGGTGCTAAATCATCTTTAGGCCGCCAAGACTGAGAGAACCCTTCACTTGCGAGCTTTATTGCACTACGTCCAAATTTTCTATTTATCTCATCAATGACCAACGTTTTTGAGCTAATATTCAGTGGTAAAGTCTCAGATAACAGTTCAAGTTGTTGCATATCATCGTGTAATGAAAGTTCTTCAAAAATAACGCCAGCTTTTTTGTATTTAAACCCCTTCTTATAAATAGCTTTTAATGCAAAGCTTGCATAAGACACCAGTGTTGATGTATCCGCGGTGGGGTAGGGTAGTTTAATTGATTGTGACTTATGATACTGCGGCTCTGCCTGTCTAAATGAATCTGTGTGGATGAATATTGTTATTGCCGATGTGTAAGATTTAAATCGACGAAGTTTAAACGCAGCCTTTGTTGCATGTGCTGTAACAGCTTCAGAAAGCTCCGTAAGCTCTATCACCGGTTTTCCCATACTCTGAGATACGCAAATTCTATCGCGAGAGTCGTTTACATCTTTCAATTCAACCGCAGATTTTCCTCGTAACTCTTCCACAGTACGGGCAAGAACAACTGTGAACGTCTTTTTGATCCAACTAATGTCGGCATTTTTAAGGTCATACCCCGTATAGATTCCAAATTTATTTAGCTTTTTAGTAGTTCTACTTCCAACCCCCCAAATATCCTCTACAGGAGTATGTTTGAGAGCCCAATCAATTTTGTATTGTGAATCTAATACAACCACACCATTGGTGTGTTCTTTCCACTCTTTCTTTTTGGCGCAGTGACTTCCAAGTTTCGCTAGTGTCATTGTCTGAGATATACCCAAGCCACAACTAATACCTAAGTTCCTCTTAAGTGTCCTCTGTATGGTGTGTGCGTAGTCTTTTATATCTTTTGTAAAGTTTATATCGATGCGCCCAAAGCATTCATCAACAGAGTATCGTATTGTATCGAATAGGAAGTACTCTAACTCGGTATGAAAACGGTTACTCAAATCACCAAACAGCGTGAAATTACTCCCCCACAAGTGACCACCATGCGCAGCCACCAGTTGTTTAACTTTAAATGCTGGCTCTCCCATTTTGATACCTAAATCTTTGATAGCTTGATTTCGAGCTACAACATTGCCCTGGTTAGAACTAAGAACGCCAAGAGGGGTTTTATCAAAGTCGTATTGGGGGTTAAAGAGTTGGCAAAACGAAACGTAAGCAGCATTGATGTCGCAAAGAACCCACATAATTAGAATATCTTGATTAAACCAGTGACAACGCCCCAGACTACATGAGTATCCCAGTCATTGTTTTCATCGATATCAATTTCAATTGGCTCGAAGTCGGGGTTTTTACTAATAAAAACGGCTTTGTTGTTTTTTAATTGTAGTTCTTTCACAACAAATTCGTTGTCTAATGTAGCTAATACGATTCGTCCAGTTTTAATTGTTACTGACCTATCTACAACTATTATCGAGCCGTCAGTAATGTCTGGGGACATGCTGTTGCCTGACACCCTGAATAGGAATGTACTACTAGGGCGCTTAATTAGGAGCTCATCTAAACTGATTGAGTCGGATAGGTGATCTTCGCATGGATTGGGGAAACCTGCAGCAACTGAAAAGTCTGCAATAGGTAATTCTGTGGTTGAAGGGGTAAGTTTGCTAAGCATAATCACAAAATACTGTACAAATAAACAGTAATTTTAGATGTGAATATTCCACATTACAACCAAGAAGTTTCTTTTAGGCTCGCGGTCTATGTGATTTCATCAATTATTAGTTAAATTTAAACCTTTTTCCCAGAATCAGGCGCGATTTAATGCATATGATAGCTTTGGCAAAAATATATGAGCTGGAGTAACTATGGATTTATGTTCAATTTCTGCGGAAGACGGTGATAAAGCTGTTTTCTTCAATGGGGTTTTGATTGCATACTATAATGCAGCAACTGATGAGCCAAACGTGTTATCTTTTGTTGAAAGTGTTGCTGATAATTTGAGTAGCGCTTCTGGTGCCAATATTAAAAAGGCGAAAATAGACAAAGCTCCTGACTTTGTTCATTGGGAGCAGAGCAAACAAGTAGAGAATATACTTTGGCCCAATGAAACAGCTAAACCTCCTATTTCTGATTTTTTCTCTCCAATTGAGCTGAATTCTCAACCATAAACATTCATAATAGTTTATCGCTTGACCGCTAAATTTTGCCTTCGCAGGTGCGGTCAAGCGCTCCTCTTAAAAAATCATGTAGTAAATTTTTATTACTGTATTTGAGAGAGATTTCACGTCTACTCGCTAACGACTAGGAAGCAAGATCAGACTAATCATATTTTGCACTTTTAACGATTCGCCTGTAGTTGAACCCAACTATAAAAGTGCTTTTACTCCAGTGTTAATTCCGAAACCGCCTAACGTTAAAAATATAAACAAACAACTTCCCAAAAGTAGGGGTCTTATTCCAGCTTGACGAATTGCCCCAATGTGAGTTCGTAGTCCCAATGCCACCATGGCGATAGTGAGTAATATATTATCAAACCACACAATATTGTTTGTTGTACTCTGAGATAGGTTAATTAGTGAATTACATCCACTTACTAAAATGAAGTAAACCGCAAACCAAGGAATTGATAGGTCTGAAGATTTTTCTAAGTTATAGTTTTTCTTTGTATCCTTTCGTTTTTGCCAATATGATAAACCAAACAAAAATGGGGCAAGCATCATTACCCTTAACATTTTTTCAATTACTGCCGTGTCGGCTGCATTTGCACTAATAGCGGTACCCGCAGCAACTACCTGAGCTACTTCATGAATGGTTGAACCAACAAAAATACCGTATTCGTATTCACTCAACCCTATATATTCAAACATTAAGGGGTAAGTAAACATACTTAGGGTTCCAAATACAACGACTGTTGCGACCGCAATAGATACTTTATGTGCTTGTGCTTTAATAACTGGTTCTGTTGCCATTATTGCTGCAGCACCACAAATAGAGCTCCCAGCACCAATAAGAATAGTTGTTTGCTCATCAAGTTTAAATAAACGTTTACCTAACTGAATTGCTAGGATAAATGTACCTAGTAATATGGCTAAATCAATAACTAGCCCTAACCAACCAATTTCTGTTATTTGTGAGAATGTAATTCTAAAGCCAAATAAAATGATGCCAGCTTTAAGTAAGAAGCTTTTTGCGTAGTCTACTCCAATATCAGTATGAGTTGCGATACGGGAAAACAAACTGTTTCCTACTATGATGCCGAGGATAATTCCAATAGTGAGTGAACTAACTTGTGCATTTTGCAAAACGGAAAGTTTACTTAGGGCTATTGATATACTTGCTAATGTAATTACCAACATTAGGCCCAACCACCATCGACTATCTGTGAGTTTTTTTGTTTGGGATTTAAATAGACACCGCGTATAGAACAACATAAACGTCCTTCAATAAATTGCTTTATTTACTTGACTGCATTTTAGAAAGACCCAAAATATAACTCCAATACATTAATTTTATGATTTAATAACTTAAGGTTATCTTATGAACTTGAACGCATTGAGAGTCTTTTATACTGTAGCGAAATTGCAAAGCTTCTCGGGTGCGGCAGAAACTCTTTTCATTAGTCAGCCAGCGGTATCTAAAGCGTTAAAAGAGCTAGAGCATCAATTAAGTCTTAAACTTATCGAACGTGCCACAAAAGGGAGAAAACTCGCATTAACTGAGGGCGGAGTTGCTTTATATGAACATGCTCGTAATATTTTTGCTATTGAAAAGACGGCAATAGACGATATAAAGTCACGTACCGGACTAAAGCGTGGCACAATTGTCATTGGTACTAGCACTACAATTGCAAGTTATTGGTTACCACCTTACTTAGCCAGGTTCTGTAGTGCTTACCCAAATATAAAAGTTGAAGTGAAGGTCGAAAATACGGAAAAGATTGAACATGCGTTGCTTGAGTGCTCAATTGACTTGGCTCTTGTTGAAGGGACACCAACAGAAAAAAAGATAGTACCTACACACTGGCAAGATGATTTGATGAGTGTCGTTACCCCACCTCATTTTAAGCCTAGCCCTAATATAAATGAATGGCTTAACCAACAGTTTTGGTTACTCCGTGAGCCAGGCTCTGGAACACGTGAAATGTCAGTTAAAATGTTAGAAAAACAAGGTATAAAAGTTAGCAATAGTATGCAACTAGGGAGTAATGAAGCTATAGCTCGCTCAGTCGCACAAGGAATGGGAATAGCCATATTGCCAAATGTGGTCACAGAAGATTTAGTGCAACTAAAAAAGTTAAAGCGCTTGAGTCAAGTTAAAGGTGAAATGCTATCTAGGCCTCTATATCAGTTACAATGCCGAGGTAGATCTTCTTCACATTCTGCCGAGGCATTAAAAAGAATTTTATTTTCAGAAGTTTAGCTTCAAGTGCATCCGCAAGTTTAGTTTCTTCACTACTTTTAGTTCACTCAAACCATTTTCGTAGGTTAGGTATCTTCTAGAAAAATGATATCTTTTCCCTGACTTTTAGCTACATTACTAGTTTGTGCCGTTTTAACAAGGTGCGGTATCGCATTGTGCCTGCAAAATTAATATTGAGAGTTAAAGCTTCGTTTATTTGAATATTTAAAGTCAGATCAAGTGCGTCGTTTTCAAATATTGAGTAAGTCAGCTTGCTCATTCCTATAGCGAGATTATTACTATCTTGATACAAATAGCTCCAATTTCATTCAAGAATGACAATATCTTTTATCAACGAAGTTACTTTCTAAAACCGAATACCAAATAGTATGGTTTAGGGTTGCAATTTTTTCGTTATAGTCAGAGGTAATATTCTAATTAAGACCTGTGCTTCTCATAATTCGTTTTAACGAGGTTTTGAGACCTTCAACTAGCTAAATAAGATCAAGCCCTTATTATATAAGGGCTGGCAAGTTCACAAAATACCATTATGAGAACCTAAAAAAATAAACGGTGCTATTACGCTATAAAAGAGTGCTCAATATGAGCACTCGTATTTAACTAATCAAACAAACTAGCAATGCCAGCAACTACTCCACCAGCTACCGCCAGAGGGATTGTAACAGGCGCAGACGCAACACCTGCACCAATTACTATTGCGCCAGATGTAAGTGCTCCAACGGCTGCACCGGAGCCTATAGCCACTGCTGTTCTGCTTACGCTAGAGTCACTACTGCCAGTTATCTGTTTTGATAACTCATTACCAACTAAGCCGCACGAAACGGCTTTATTTAAAGACATAATGTTTTCCTTTTAGTTAAGTAACACGAGCACCAGAATGGTGCTGTTAGGGTTTATAGCTCTAGTTCTTCAAAGTCTTTGTCTATTTCCTCCTGTGTTATGCCTATGTAACGAAGTGTGGTTGCTTCGGAGCTATGGCGGAGCATTTTCATTACTCGGGCGATGTCATGGGTTTTCTGATACAAGTGATAACCGCGTGTTTTACGCATTGAGTGAGTCCCCAAATGAATATTTAGTTCTTCACCTACTAACGCAAATGCTTTTGTGACAGCTCTGCGTGATAGCGGTCTAGGCTTTGAATTAATCGCTTGTTGATTGCGGTATGATTGAAATAAGTAGATGTGGTGTGGATGAGTTAGTTTAATTTCGTTGATCAAGGTAAGCGCCTTATCATTTAGCTTTATTTCAGCTAATTTCGAGGTCTTTGACTCATAAATAATCAACCTATTGTTACTTATGTCAGTAAACTTCACTGCAAGTAAGTCAGATATTCTAAGCGCGAGATTTAAGCCAATATTCCATATCTGGCTCATTTGTCTTGAGCAACGCTTTTCTAGTAAATAGCTAACGAGCCTTACTGTATCAAGATCTTTAACTGCTTGTACTTCAGCCATAAAAACCTCCCTTTACTCAGTAGTAACAGTTACCTGATAACAACCTGTGTTGTAGTACTCAACAAAGTTTGAAATGAATAGGTCTAATAGCTCTTTACCTTCCTTAGCGTTCAACCAACCAGCTAAAAAGTGATAAACCTGCTTAATGCTGAAGCACACATCAATTTCTTTTATCAGTTCAGGGGTATGACGGCCCTGATACGAGAAGTCAGTAATATAAATAAGCTGCCAGCTGGTGGCCTTCTTTTCTAACCTAACCTCTACAGGGTGAAAGCCTCCAGCTTCAGGGCTGTAATCTGGATCTCTAAAGTTAAGTGTAACCGCCTTAGCTGTTCCTACAGAATCACCTCTATTAGCAACTGCGCTTACAATCACACTAATAAAAGAGTTAGGCACTTTTAAGCCTGCTACTTGCTCTATTTTTAACGTCATATTTAACTCCTTTTAAATTAAACCATGTTCAGCAAATGAATACGTGCTCTCGCCAATGATGATGTGATCAAGCACTGATACATCAATTAGGTTAAGTGCCTGTTGAAGCTTGGTAGTAATAAGCTTGTCTGCTTGAGATGGGGTAGTAACGCCGGAAGGGTGGTTATGCGCTAGGATAACGGATGCAGCATTAAGCTCCAGCACCTCTTTAACGACTTCTCTAGGGTAAACACTAGCTGCGTTAATAGTGCCTCTAAATAGCTCTTTAAACTCCAGTATGCGGTTCTGGCTATCTAAAAAAAGTACGGCAAAAACTTCATGCTCATGTATCGCGAGTTTATGTTTCAAGTACTCCTCGCAATCATTAGGGCTATTTAGTACACCATCTCTAAACTGCTTCTGAGCGATGATGTAGGCAGCAGCTTCTAGTATCTGTTTATCATTTACCGGATGCTTAAATTCATATAACGACTGTTGACCTTGCATTATTAATTCCTCTTAAGTGGTTTATGCAAGTTAGTGATGTATATGTGTAAGTTTTTCATTTGAGAGACATAAAAAAATACTGGTCCCGGAAAGGTTATGTACTAATAACCAACCGGAGAAATTCCATGCGTTTAATTAAACTGAAAGAAGTGATGGCAAAAACATCACTGGGTCATTCAAGTATCTATAAATTTATTGCTGAAGGTACTTTCCCTAAGCAAGTCTCGTTAGGGGCTAAGTCGGTGGCATGGGTTGAGTCAGAAGTGGATGATTGGATAATGGAGAGAATAGGTGAACGATAAGAGAGTTAAGTCGTTTATATCTCTAAGTAGCAGATTGATTATAGAAAATTTATGATAGTATAACTTTCATTGAAGGTAAGTGAATTAGAGTCAATGCTGACTCTAATTCACTTACTAAAATGTGCAGATAAAAGATAATATGCCTTAAGGGAATTTATTGATGACAAGTTTACAACAACGTGCCGAACTTCAACGCCAAATATGGGCGATTGCCAACGATGTCCGAGGCTCAGTGGATGGCTGGGATTTTAAGCAATATGTACTGGGTACGCTGTTCTACCGCTTTATCAGTGAAAACTTTGTCAACTACATCACAGGCGGTGACGAGAGTGTTAACTATGCCGCCATGTCTGACGATGATGAAAACATCCAATTTGCCAAAGATGATGCCATTAAAACCAAAGGCTATTTTCTTTACCCTAGCCAGTTGTTTAGCAATGTAGCGGCTAATGCACACAAAAACGAAAATTTAAATACGGATTTGGCTGCAATTTTTGCTGCAATCGAAAACTCAGCCAATGGTTATGATTCAGAAAAAGACATCAAAGGCTTGTTTGCGGATTTTGATACCACCAGCAATCGTTTAGGTAATACGGTTACTGCAAAAAACGATCGTTTAGCAAAGGTATTAAAACGAGTGTCTGAGCTTTCTTTCGGTGAGTTTGAAGACAACCAAATAGACTTGTTTGGGGATGCCTACGAATTCCTGATTTCAAACTATGCCGCCAATGCGGGTAAATCCGGTGGCGAATTTTTCACCCCTCAGCACGTTTCAAAATTGATCGCACAGCTGGCCATGCACGGCCAAACCAGCGTCAATAAAATCTATGACCCTGCGGCGGGTTCGGGCTCGTTGCTTTTACAAGCTAAAAAGCACTTTGATGCGCATATCATTGAAGATGGTTTTTTTGGCCAAGAGCTCAACCACACTACTTACAACTTAGCGCGTATGAATATGTTTTTGCACAACATTAACTACGACAAGTTTAATATTCAGTTGGGTGATACCTTAACAGAGCCACATTTTTTAGACGACAAGCCGTTTGATGCCATTGTCTCTAACCCGCCTTATTCAGTGAAATGGATTGGTAGCGACGACCCAACCCTAATCAACGATGACCGCTTTGCGCCCGCAGGCGTACTTGCGCCTAAATCAAAAGCCGACTTTGCCTTTGTGCTGCATGCACTGAGTTACCTATCAAGCAAAGGTCGTGCAGCCATTGTTTGCTTCCCCGGTATTTTTTACCGTGGTGGTGCTGAGCAAAAAATTCGCCAATACCTTGTAGATAATAACTACGTTGAAACCGTGATTTCACTTGCACCAAACCTGTTCTTTGGCACCACCATTGCGGTAAATATCTTGGTACTGTCAAAACACAAAAGCGACACTACTACCCAGTTTATCGATGCCAGTGGCCTATTTAAAAAAGAAACCAATAACAACGTGTTAACGGATAACGACGACGAAAAAAATCCGGGTCATATTCAGCAAATCATGAAAGTGTTTGCCAGCAAAGAGAACGTGGAACACTTTGCTAAATCGGTAGATTTGGATGTTATCGCAGGCAATAGCTATAACCTATCGGTAAGTAGTTATGTGGAAGCCGAGGACACTCGCGAGCTAGTGGACATTACTGAGCTTAATGCCGAACTTAAAACCACCGTTGCTAAAATTGATGCGCTTCGCAGTGATATTGATGCCATTGTGGCAGAGATTGAAGGTGAGGAGGTTGAGGCATGAGTAATTTGAGTTATTTAGAGAAGCTATTTGATGGGGTTGAAGTTGAGTGGCTGCCATTGAAAGATGTTCTGGTGCGCACTAAGGGGACAAAAATAACGGCCGGACAGATGAAAACCCTTCACAAAGATGGAGCGCCATTAAAGATTTTTGCAGGAGGTAAAACTGTTGCCTTTGTGGGTTTTGAAGATATACCTGAAAAGGATGTAAATCGAGAGCCGTCCATTATTGTAAAGTCCCGAGGTGTAATTGAGTTCGAGTATTACGAAAAACCGTTCTCACATAAAAATGAAATGTGGTCATATTACTCGGATAATAATGCGATCCATATTAAGTTTATATACCATTTTTTGAAATTGCATGAACGCCACTTTCAAGGCATCGGTAGCCGAATGCAAATGCCTCAAATTGCAACGCCAGATACTGATAAATTTCTCGTGCCCATCCCATGCCCAGATAACCCAGAAAAATCGCTGACAATACAAGCTGAAATTGTACGCATTCTGGACGCATTTACCACCATGACCGCCGAGCTGACCGCCGAGCTGACCGCCGAGCTTAACCTACGGAAAAAACAATACAACTACTACCGCGACCAGTTGCTAAGTTTTGACCTGTCTGCCGATCAGGCAGGAGAGGGTGAAGTTGAGTGGGTAAAATTAAGTACAGTAGCCAATATCAAAAACGGCAAAGATTGGAAGAAGTTGGGAGCGGGCAACATCCCTGTTTATGGCTCTGGCGGAATCATGCAGTATGTGGATACTTTTGCTTACAACAAACCAACTGTATTAATACCAAGAAAAGGCTCTATAACTAATATTTTTTATGTAGATGAGCCCTTCTGGAATGTTGATACGATTTACTACACAGAATTAGACTTAGATAAAATCATTCCAAAATTCTTTTATTATTTCATGACAACTATTGACATGATGCAATTAGATACTGGGTCAGGTAGACCAAGCCTTACGCAGGCGATTTTGAATGAAATTAAGATTCCTTTACCAACACTTGATGAGCAAGCTCGTATTATCAGTCTTTTGGATAAATTCGACACCTTAACAACTTCGCTGCAAGAAGGTCTCCCTCGCGAAATCGAGTTACGCCAAAAACAATACGAGTATTATCGTGACCTGTTGTTGAGCTTCCCTGCCAGTCCGGCAGGCGGGCCGAAATCTCATTCAGATGAGGCAGCCTAATGGCCTATCAACCACCTTTTACCATCACCACCGATATTTTGAACTTGGTGGCGCAAATCAGCCAGCAGGTGGGTGAATTAAATGCCAGCCAGCTCAATGCCTCGCCGCAACTGCGCAAGCAAAACCGCATCAAAACCATCACCGGCACGCTGGCGATTGAAGGCAATAGCTTAACTGAAGAACAAATTACCGCCATTGTTGAGGGTAAGCCTGTGCTGGGCAGCGTGCGTGAGCTGGCCGAGGTAAAAGGCGCGATTGCCGCTTATGATGCACTGCCTGCATTCACACCCAGCGAGATTTCCGATTTACTCACGGCTCACGGTTTAATGCTGTCAGATATTCTTGTGAATGCCGGTGAGTTTCGCAGTAAAAGCGTGGGTATCCATAAAGGTGGTGTGGTGCACCATGTTGCGCCGCCTGCGCATCAGGTATCCGGTTTAATGGCTGATTTAATCCAATGGCTTAAGCAAACAAAAGATCACCCATTGATCGCCAGTTGTGTATTTCATTACGAATTTGAGTTTATTCACCCCTTTGCCGATGGTAACGGCCGAATGGGGCGGTTATGGCAAACGCTGATTTTATCCAAGTGGCATCCGTTGTTTTTATCTTTGCCGCTAGAAAGTGTGATTAAAGACCATCAGCAAGCCTATTATCACGCCCTAGAGCAGGCCGATAACCAAGCAGACAGTACGCCGTTTATTCATTTTATGTTGTCGGTTATTCAGCAAACGCTGGCGCAAAATGCCTCTGTAAATGCCCCTCTAAAAGAAGGTGAAAACGCCCCTGTAAATACCCTTATCAATGTAACGGGCCTTAAAACGCCTGAGGCTATTTTAGCATTGCTCAGTAACACGCCCGAGCTAACCCGACAACAACTCGCTGATACCTTGAATAAAGACGTGAGAACCATTGGCCGTGCCATTAGCAAGCTGCAAAAAGAAGGCAAGTTAACCCGAATAGGCTCAGATAAAACCGGCCACTGGCAAGTTACTTCATAATGCGATGCTGTGGCTATTTCCATTTTGGAAAACACCACTGCTAACCAAAAGAAAAGGATGTAAACGAATGACGACGTATAAAACGGTGGCAGAATCGAATAACTTTATTGTGTTAGATAAATACACTAAAGCCTGGCAAGTTAATGAAAGTTTTCAAAGCGAAGCCGATTTAGAACGTGAGCTGATCCAGGACCTAAGCAACCAGGGCTATGAGTATGTGCCTGCGCTAACGACGCCAGACGCCATGATGGCGAATGTGCGTAAGCAGCTACAAGCCCTTAATAAGGTTGAGTTTACCGATGCCGAGTGGGCTCGTTTTTGCGAGCAATACTTAAACACCCCAAGCGATAATATACTTGATAAAACTCGCAAGGTGCACAGTGACTATATCTTCGATTTTGTCTTTGATGATGGCCATATAGAAAACATTTACCTGTTCGACAAGAAGACCATTGCTCGTAACAAAGTGCAGGTGATTAAGCAGTTTGAGCAAACGGGCCAGTCTGCCGGACAGGCAGGCAGCCATACTAACCGTTATGATGTGACGATTTTGGTCAATGGTTTGCCTTTGGTGCAAATTGAACTGAAAAAGCGTGGTGTGGCAATCCGTGAGGCGTTTAATCAAATACATCGCTACAGCAAAGAAAGCTTTAATAGCGAGAACTCGTTGTACAAGTTCTTGCAGCTGTTTGTGATCTCTAATGGCACCGACACGCGCTATTTTGCCAATACCACGAAGCGCGACAAAAACAGCTTCGACTTTACGATGAACTGGGCGAAGTCAGACAATACGCTGATCAAGGATTTAAAAGACTTTACCGCCACCTTCTTCCAGAAAGAGACCTTGCTTGAAGTGATCTTGCGTTACTCGGTGTTTGACGTCAGCAATACCTTACTTGTAATGCGCCCCTACCAGATTGCGGCCACTGAGCGCATTTTATGGAAGATAAAGAGCGCGTTTAACGCTAAGAACTGGAGCAACACCGAGAGCGGTGGATACATTTGGCACACCACTGGCTCAGGAAAAACACTCACTAGCTTTAAAGCGGCACGTTTGGCCACCGATTTAGACTGTATAGATAAAGTCTTCTTTGTGGTGGACCGAAAAGACCTCGACTATCAGACGATGAAAGAGTATCAGCGCTTCTCACCTGATAGTGTGAACGGTTCAGACAGTACCGCAGGGCTTAAGAGTAATCTGGATAAAGACGATAACAAGATTGTCGTCACCACAATCCAAAAGCTCAACAACTTAATCAAAAGTGAAAGCGATTTAGCAATCTACAACAAGCAAGTGGTTTTTATTTTTGATGAGTGTCATCGAAGCCAGTTCGGTGAAGCGCAGAAAAACCTGAAGAAGAAATTCAAAAAGTACTACCAGTTTGGCTTTACCGGTACGCCAATTTTCCCTGAAAACGCCTTGGGTGCTGAAACCACGGGCAGCGTGTTTGGCCAGCAGTTGCACACGTATGTGATCACTGATGCCATTCGTGATGAAAAAGTACTCAAGTTCAAAGTGGACTATAACGATGTTCGTCCGCAATTTAAGCGCATTGAGACTGAGCAGGATGAAAAGAAGCTCAGTGCCGCAGAGAACAAGAAAGCGTTCTTACACCCGATGCGCATTCGTGAAATCTCGCAGTATATTCTGAACCATTTTAACCAGAAAACGCATCGAGCCTATTCTGGTGCCAAAGGGTTTAACGCTATGTGTGCGGTCAGTAGTGTTGATGCAGCGAAAGCCTACTATGAAACCTTCAAAACATTGCAGGCCGAGGCCGAAAGTGGACCTACAAGTAAACCTCTGCGCATCGCGACTATCTTCTCATTTGCAGCCAATGAAGAGCAAGACGCCATTGGTGATATTTTAGATGAGAGTTTTGAAGTTAGTGCCATGAACAGCAGCGCAAAAGAGTTTTTGAGCACCGCGATTAACGATTACAACGCCATGTTTAAATCTAACTATGGCGTAGACAGTAATGGTTTTCAGAACTACTACCGTGACCTTGCCCAGCGCGTGAAGAATCAAGAAATAGATCTGCTTATCGTGGTGGGTATGTTTTTAACGGGCTTTGATGCACCTACGCTCAATACTTTGTTTGTTGACAAGAATTTGCGCTATCACGGCTTGATGCAGGCGTTTTCTCGCACTAACCGCATTTATGATGCAACGAAGACCTTTGGCAATATTGTTACCTTCCGGGATTTGGAGCAGGCAACCATTGATGCTATCACTTTGTTTGGTGACAAAAACACCAAAAACGTGGTGTTGGAGAAGAGCTACAAAGAATACATGGAAGGCTTTAACGATATTGCTACTGGCCAAGCGCGTCGAGGTTTTGTTGATATCGTAAAAGAGCTGCAAGAACGTTTTCCAAACCCAGAAAATATTGAAAAAGAACAAGATAAAAAAGAATTTGCCAAGCTGTTTGGTGAATACCTAAAAGCAGAAAATATTTTACAAAACTACGATGAGTTTGCTGGATTAAAAGCGCTGCAAAGCTTAGATACCAGTGATGAACAAGCTGTTGAAGCGTTCAAGTCAAAGTACTATCTGGATGATGCTGACATCGAGGCAATGCAAACCATCGATATGCCAAGCGAGCGTGCTATTCAAGATTATCGCTCTACCTACAACGATACGCGCGACTGGTTGCGACGCGATAAAGAAGGTCAGGACAAAGATAAGTCAACGGTAGACTGGGACGATGTGGTCTTTGAAGTTGATTTGCTTAAATCGCAAGAAATCAACCTCGATTACATTCTTGAACTGATTTTTGATCACAATAAGAAGAACAAGAGCAAAGAGGGCTTGATTGAAGAAGTTCGTCGTATGATCCGCAGTAGCCTTGGCAATAGAGCGAAAGAGGGTTTAGTCGTTGATTTTATTAACCAGACAAACCTGGATGAGATAAATGATAAAGCCAGCATTATCGACGCCTTCTTCAAGTTCGCACAGGCAGAGCAGAAGCGCGAAGCTGATGCCATTATCGCCTCTGAAAAGCTCAATATCGATGCTGCCAAGCGCTATATTGCCTCATCACTCAAACGTGAGTACGCTTCTGAAAATGGCACTGCGCTAAATGAGGCTCTGCCAAAACTTAGCCCATTGAATCCACAGTACCGAACACAGAAGCGGACGGTTTTTCAGAAAATTGCCGCTTTTGTTGAAAAGTTTAAAGGTGTTGGGGGGCAGGTTTAAATGACATTTTCTATACTAGTCAGAACGGTTTAAGCCTATACAGCGAAGAGTAAATGGCTTAAGGCGTTCATAATCCTTTTAAGGACTGTTGCTTGGGAGTTTAAACTCTTTGAGTAAATCATAGTTAAACTAAATTGTATTCACAAAGAGTCTGTTACAGGTTCTTAAATGGCATGTTTTAAGGGAAGCAGCACTTCCCTTAAAAAACTAAAAATTAACCCCTCGTAAGTACATGGCTTTATGCTTTGGCGAGTTTACCTTCAATTATCCATTCCTCGCGGTTTTGAATCCATACACCTCTCACGATACAATCTCCAAAATCATCAATTTCTACTTTATTAAATTTAATACTTGCATATTCCTCATCATCATTAAAATCCAAGTATCTAACAGGTAATTTAGAGGCAAAGTAAAAACCTCCTTCAGCATTATTCCAGATAGACCTACCCGAACATTTGAATTTTCCGTCGTCATCTTTACCCTCAAAAGAAAAAATAACCTCTTCATATTGCACTAGTACGAGTGAATTAACATCTAATTGCCATTCTCCATTTTCTACTTCTAAATAACCAGAGAATTGAAAATCCTTAGTTGATATATTAGTTATAGGTACATTCTGCTCAAGAAATTTTTCAAGTCTGCCTTGGTTGATATCCATCTTTGGGGCAGTGAACAAATTACATTTATCTGATGAGATTGAAGTGAAATTGAAAGTGGGCTCAATCTTTTTAGGGCCTTTTCTTTTTTGAAGTTCAAAAATGACAGTTAATGGGGAGGTTCTACCTCTTGATAATGAGTTTATTACTGCTTCAAAAAAATCATTATCTTTCTGCCCATATTTCAAGATGATGACTTTTAAATTAGTTAATTCCATTAGCCAATATTGAAAAGAACTTAAGTCTTCAATGAAAAGCTGACAATTCGTAAAGTTTAACCTCAGGAAGGCGTTGTTTCCTAAAAGTTTGAACTATCTTGCCAGCCTGTGATCAGATCATCTATATCCTACTAGCCCGTGCAACAACAATGAGCAAAATCACAAACTGGTCTCACTATAATCAAGCCCTCGTT
>NZ_JAKGBA010000032.1:0-32303 GCF_021532495.1 Pseudoalteromonas sp. Cn5-37
AGTCATCACCTGGGAAGTCGTACTCAGAAAGAAGTTCACGAACTTCCATCTCAACTAGCTCAAGTAGCTCTTCGTCGTCAACCATGTCACATTTGTTCATGAATACGATGATGTAAGGTACACCAACCTGACGAGAAAGTAGGATGTGCTCACGAGTTTGTGGCATAGGACCGTCAGTCGCAGCAACTACTAGGATTGCGCCGTCCATTTGAGCAGCACCAGTGATCATGTTTTTAACATAATCGGCGTGTCCTGGACAGTCTACGTGTGCGTAGTGACGAGTTGGAGTATCGTACTCAACGTGTGAAGTTGAGATTGTGATACCACGCTCACGCTCTTCTGGAGCGTTATCGATTGATGCGAAGTCTTTAGCTACACCACCGTATACTTTTGCAAGTACGTTAGTGATTGCTGCTGTTAGAGTTGTTTTACCGTGGTCAACGTGGCCGATTGTACCAACGTTTACGTGCGGTTTTACGCGTTCAAACTTTTCTTTTGCCATCTTAAAAAATTCCTATAAAGAAATTAACGCCTGACCCACTATTGGGCCAGACAAGCTAAATCATATAACAGCGCGAGCTGCAATTATTGCATCTGCAACGTTTTTAGCGGCTTCTGCATACTTCAAAAACTCCATAGAGTAAGATGCACGGCCTTGTGTTGCAGATCGCAGATCAGTTGCATAACCAAACATTTCAGAAAGTGGTACTTGCGCATTAATTTGCTTAAGACCACCGAATGCTTCTTCCATGCCTTCGATCATGCCGCGGCGACGGTTTAAGTCACCAACTACATCACCCATGTTTTCTTCAGGAGTGATAACTTCAACCTTCATTACTGGTTCTAGAAGAGCTGGGTTTGCTTCAAGCGCACCTTTCTTCATCGCCATTGAACCTGCAATCTTAAATGCCATTTCATTCGAGTCTACATCATGGAATGAACCATCATATAAAGTCGCTTTAACGCCAAGTAATGGGTAGCCAGCAAGCACACCTTGAGCCATTTGCTCTTGGATGCCTTTGTCTACCGCAGGGATGTATTCTTTAGGAACTGAACCACCAACGATTTCGTTAACGAATTCGTAAGTTGGCGCATCATCTTCCGAAATATCCATCGGTTCAAGTTTAAGCCAGACGTGACCATATTGACCACGACCACCTGATTGACGTACGAACTTCCCTTCAACTTCAACAGCTGAACGGATAGCTTCACGGTATGCTACCTGCGGCTTACCAACGTTACATTCAACACTGAATTCACGTTTCATACGGTCGACAATGATATCAAGGTGAAGTTCACCCATACCAGAAATAATAGTCTGGCCTGATTCTTCGTCAGTTTGTACTCTGAAAGACGGATCTTCTGCCGCTAGTTTACCTAACGCGATACCCATCTTATCTTGGTCAGCGACTGTGCGAGGCTCAACCGCAACAGAGATAACTGGCTCTGGGAACTCCATACGCTCAAGCGTAATGATTGAGTTCGGATCACACAGTGTCTCACCTGTTGTTACGTCTTTAAGACCAATAGCCGCTGCGATGTCGCCTGCGTAGACTACTTTGATCTCTTCACGTGAGTTTGAATGCATCTGAACGATACGACCAAGTCGCTCACGCTTACTTTTAACTGGATTGTATACCGCATCACCCTGTTTAACAGTACCAGAGTAAACACGGAAGAAGGTCAAGGTGCCAACGAACGGGTCTGTCGCAATCTTAAAAGCAAGTGCGGCAAACGGTGCGTTGTCATCAGCAGGACGTTCTTCCTCAGTACCATCTTCAACGATACCTTGGATTTGTTTCACTTGTGTTGGCGCAGGCATATATTCGATAACAGCATCAAGCACAGCTTGAACACCCTTATTCTTAAATGCACTACCACACGTCATTGGAACAATTTCGTTTGCTAATGTGCGCTGACGTAAAGCTGCTTTAATTTCAGCTTCGGTCAGGTCTTCACCTTCTAGATATTTGTCCATTAGTTCTTCTGATGCTTCAGCAGCGCTCTCAACCATGTGAGAACGCCATTCTTCTGCAAGCTCCAGAAGCTCTGCCGGAATGGCCTCATAAGAGAAAGTCATGCCTTGATCTTCGGCATTCCAGTTAATGGCTTTCATCTTAATAAGGTCAATAACACCTTTAAAGTCGTCTTCAGCACCAATTGGTAGCTGAATTGGAACAGGCGTTGCTCCAAGACGAGATTTCACCTGGTCCACAACTGTTAAGAAGTCAGCGCCAGTGCGATCCATTTTGTTTACGAAGATCATGCGAGGAACTTCGTATTTGTTCGCTTGACGCCAAACTGTCTCAGTTTGCGGCTGTACACCAGATGAAGCACAAAGAACAACTACCGCACCATCTAGTACGCGTAAAGAACGCTCTACTTCGATAGTGAAATCTACGTGTCCTGGCGTATCAATGATATTGATGCGATGGTCGTCAAATTGAGCGTCCATCCCTTTCCAGAAACACGTTGTTGCAGCAGAAGTGATTGTGATACCACGCTCTTGTTCCTGCTCCATCCAATCCATAGTTGCAGCACCATCATGTACTTCACCGATCTTATGAGAAAGACCCGTGTAGAACAGAACACGTTCTGTTGTGGTGGTTTTACCTGCATCTACGTGAGCGCAAATACCGATATTGCGATAGCGCTCAAGTGGAGTTGTACGTGCCATATGATCCTCTTAAAGGTTAAGGGCAGATTACCAACGGTAATGAGCGAATGCTTTATTCGCTTCAGCCATACGGTGAACGTCTTCACGTTTCTTAACCGCAGTGCCTTTGTTGTCAGCAGCGTCAACGATTTCTTGAGCTAAACGTAAGCCCATAGATTTTTCGCCACGCTTACGTGCAGCGTCTACTAACCAACGCATACCTAATGCGTTGCGACGTACTGGACGTACTTCAACTGGTACTTGGTACGTTGAACCACCAACACGGCGAGATTTAACCTCTACCTGTGGGCGAACGTTTTCAAGTGCAGCTTCAAAGATTTCAAGGTGCGACTTGCCTGATTTCTCAGCAGCCACGTCTAACGCACCATAAACGATTTTTTCAGCAGTAGATTTCTTGCCGTCTAACATTACTACGTTAACGAATTTAGCAAGAAGTTCCGATCCGAACTTAGGATCTGGAAGAATTTTACGTTGACCTATTACGCGTCTTCTAGGCATTTTGTATCTCCGGTATCTTCAGGTTTGCTCTTTTAGAGTCAATACCCAAAACAATTAATTTAAAAATTTAGTGCTTGGCCTTACTAACGGAGAACCATTAGCCCTTAGGGCGTTTAGCACCGTATTTAGAACGAGCTTGACGACGGTCGCTAACGCCTGCACAGTCAAGTGCACCACGTACAGTGTGGAAACGCACACCTGGTAAGTCTTTAACACGACCACCACGGATTAGGATTACACTGTGCTCTTGTAAGTTGTGGCCTTCACCACCAATGTAAGATGTTACTTCGAAACCGTTAGTTAAACGAACACGCGCTACTTTACGTAATGCAGAGTTTGGTTTCTTAGGTGTAGTTGTATATACACGAGTACATACACCACGCTTTTGCGGACAAGCTTTAAGTGCAGCTGAGTTACTTTTAGTAACTTTGCTACGACGTGGCTTACGCACTAGCTGGTTAATAGTTGCCATTTAAATAGCTCCTGAAATTAAAATTACTACTGAAAAAATAAAAAAATCCGCCCTGTTTACATGCTCGTTACAAAACGTGCAGGCAAATGGGTGGCGGAATTTTAATGAGCAAAGTTTAACCTGTCAACCTTAACTCATCGTAAGGCAGAAGATAACTGCCTTACGATTTCTTAATCTATTGATTAAGCTGAGATTATTGGTTTCCAGAGATATCTGCGTTTAGTGCGTCAGTAAGTGCTTGAGTTGCCTCTTCAGCGCTTACTGTTTGCTCTTCAACGATTTCACCTTGCTTGCGACGGTTTAAACGGTCTTGGTGATACGCAAAGCCTGTACCAGCTGGGATCAGACGACCCACGATTACGTTCTCTTTCAGACCACGAAGCTCATCGCTCTTACCATTTACAGCGGCTTCAGTTAGGACACGAGTTGTCTCCTGGAACGATGCTGCAGAAATGAAAGATTCTGTTGCAAGTGACGCTTTAGTGATACCCATTAACTGGATTTCAAACTTCGCTGGGATCTTGCCTTGTTTCTCAAGTTCACGGTTAGAAATATTAACGCGTGCTACTTCAACTTGTTCACCGGCTAAGAACTCAGTGTCACCGCCGTCAAGAATGATACATTTACGTAGCATCTGACGAATGATTGTCTCAATGTGCTTGTCATTGATCTTAACGCCTTGCAAGCGGTAAACCTCTTGCACTTCGTTAACGATGTAGTTAGCTACATGAGTTACACCACGTAGGCGTAAGATGTCATGTGGTGACTCAGGACCATCGGCGATAACCTCACCTTTAGACACTTGCTCACCTTCGAACACGTTAAGTTGACGCCATTTAGGGATCATCTCTTCGTATGCGTCACCCTCAGCAGGAGTGATTACAAGACGCTTCTTACCTTTAGTTTCTTTACCGAAGCTGATAGTACCTGTGATTTCTGCAAGGATTGCAGGATCTTTCGGCTTACGTGCTTCGAATAAGTCAGCTACGCGAGGTAGACCACCCGTGATATCACGAGTCTTCGAACCTTCTTGCGGAATACGTGCTAGTACGTCACCTGGGTTTGCAGTTGCACCGTCTGTTACTTCAATCGTTGTGAATGAAGGAAGACGTGTTTCTTGCAGACCACGCTCATCGCTTTCGATGATTAGTTTAGGTTCTTTCGCATTCGCTTTACCTAAGTCTTTAACAACCACACGTGTTAAACCAGTTAACTCGTCTGTTTGTGCTTCGGTATTTGAGTCATCAATGTCGCTGAACGAGATTTTTGACTTGTGCTCAAGAACGATTGGGTGACTATGCGGGTCCCAAGTAGCAACGATGTCGTTACCTTGAACTTCTGCATTATCTTGTACTGCTAACACCGCACCGTAAGGTACTTTATAACGCTCTTTCTCACGACCAAAGCTATCGATGATAGTGATCTCTGTTGAACGAGACGTGATAACAATCTTACCGTCTGTGTTTAATACGTACTTCGCATTGTGTAACTTCAATGTACCGTTAGTTTTAACTTGTACACTGTTTTCAGCAGACGCTCGAGATGCCGCACCACCGATGTGGAAGGTACGCATCGTAAGCTGTGTACCCGGCTCACCGATTGATTGTGCCGCGATAACACCTACTGACTCACCTGGGTTGATGATGTGGCCACGCGCAAGGTCACGACCGTAACACTTAGCACATACACCAAAGTCATTATCACAAGTGATTACTGAACGAACGCGTACTTCATCCACTGAGTGCTCTTCTAAAAGGTCACACAGTTTTTCGTCAAGCATAACGTTACGCTCAACAAGTACTTCGTTAGTATTTGGAATTAATACATCTTCAGCAACAACACGACCTAGTACACGTTCACGAAGTGCTTCTACAACGTCACCACCTTCGATAAGCGGTTTCATTGTTAAGCCATCTTCTGTGCCACAGTCGTCTTCGTTGATTACTAAGTCTTGTGCAACGTCTACTAGACGACGCGTTAAGTAACCCGAGTTTGCTGTTTTAAGTGCTGTATCGGCAAGACCTTTACGCGCACCGTGCGTTGAGATGAAGTACTGTAGTACGTTTAGACCTTCACGGAAGTTCGCCGTGATTGGTGTCTCGATGATTGAACCATCTGGACGTGCCATTAGACCACGCATACCCGCTAACTGACGGATCTGAGCGGCGCTACCACGTGCACCTGAGTCTGCCATCATAAACACTGAGTTAAATGAAGATTGCTCTTCTTCTTCGCCTTTCGCGTTGATTACAGTGTCTTTTGATAAGTTCGCCATCATCTCACGTGATAAGTTTTCATTTACACGTGACCAGATATCGATAACTTTGTTGTACTTTTCACCAGCCGTTACAAGACCTGATTGGAATTGTTGGTTGATTTCAGTTACTTCAGCTTCCGCTGATTCAATGATTTCTGCTTTAACCGGTGGGATAACTAAGTCATCGATACCGATTGAAACACCTGACTTCATTGCGTAGTGGAAACCTGTGTACATTACTTGGTCAGCAAAGATAACGGTATCTTTAAGACCTAGACGACGGTAACACTCGTTTAATAAGCCAGAAATTTGTTTCTTACCTAGGGCTTGGTTGATTAACTCAAACGGCATGCCTTTAGGTAGGATTAGTGAAAGAATTGCACGACCTACTGTTGTTTCAACAATAGATACTTGCTCAACTGCTTCACCTTCTTCATTGTCAACTGTTTCGCTAATACGTACTTTTACGCGCGCATGTAGCTCAGCATTACCACTGCGGTATGCTTTTTCAGCTTCTTTAGGATCTTTAAATACAGTACCTTCGCCTTTCGCATTGATACGATCACGAGTCATGTAGTAAAGACCTAATACAACGTCCTGTGAAGGAACGATGATTGGCTCACCATTCGCTGGAGATAGGATGTTGTTTGTAGACATCATTAGAGCACGTGCTTCTAACTGTGCTTCAAGCGTTAACGGTACGTGTACCGCCATTTGGTCACCATCGAAGTCAGCGTTGTACGCCGCACAAACTAATGGGTGTAAATGGATCGCTTTACCTTCGATAAGCACAGGTTCGAACGCTTGGATACCCAAACGGTGAAGTGTTGGTGCACGGTTAAGTAATACTGGATGTTCACGAATTACTTCATCTAATACATCCCATACTTCTGCCACTTCACGCTCAACCATCTTCTTAGCTGCTTTGATAGTCGTAGCCATGCCGCGACGCTCTAGTTTGCCGTAGATAAATGGTTTGAATAGCTCAAGTGCCATCTTCTTAGGAAGACCACACTGGTGTAGTTTAAGCGTAGGACCTACTGTGATTACAGAACGGCCAGAGTAATCTACACGTTTACCAAGTAAGTTCTGACGGAAACGACCTTGCTTACCTTTGATCATATCAGCAAGCGATTTAAGAGGACGTTTGTTAGAACCTGTGATCGCACGACCGCGACGACCGTTATCAAGTAGCGCATCTACCGCTTCTTGTAACATACGTTTTTCGTTGCGTACGATAATGTCTGGTGCTGCTAGATCTAATAAACGCTTAAGACGGTTATTACGGTTAATAACACGACGGTAAAGGTCATTCAGATCAGAAGTCGCAAAACGACCACCGTCTAGTGGTACTAATGGACGTAGATCAGGCGGAAGTACTGGAAGTACTGTCATGATCATCCACTCAGGGTTGTTACCTGATTGGTGGAAAGATTCCATTAATTTAAGACGTTTAGTGATCTTCTTACGCTTAGTTTCAGAGTTAATTGTTGGTAACTCTTCACGCATTTCAGCAATTAATTGGCCAAGATCAAGTTCACGAAGCAAGTCTAATACTGCCTCTGCACCCATCTTCGCTTCAAACTCATCACCGTGCTCTTCAAGTGCATCTAGGTACTCTTCTTCACCTAAAAGCTGACCACGCTCAAGCGTTGTCATACCAGGCTCAGTTACTACGAATGATTCGAAGTAAAGTACGCGCTCGATGTCACGAAGTGTCATGTCTAGCATTAAGCCAATACGTGACGGTAATGATTTTAAGAACCAAATGTGCGCAACTGGGCTCGCAAGCTCAATGTGACCCATACGGTCACGACGCACTTTAGTTAGCGTTACTTCAACGCCACACTTTTCACAAATAACACCACGGTGCTTAAGGCGCTTATATTTACCACATAAACACTCATAATCTTTCACTGGGCCGAAAATACGGGCACAGAATAAGCCGTCGCGCTCAGGCTTGAAAGTACGGTAGTTGATTGTCTCAGGTTTCTTTACTTCACCGTATGACCATGAACGAACCATATCTGGCGAAGCAAGACCAATGCGAATTGCATCGAATTCTTCGGTCTTATTTTGTTGCTTCAGAAACTTAAGTAAGTCTTTCACCTTAGCTCTCCTGTCGGAGGTTAATCTTGAGGGCGAACCAATCGCCCCTACATTCTATTCGGCCTAACAGGTGCGGCTTACGCCGCACCTAAATGGCTTAATTTTCTTCCAACTCGATGTTGATACCCAGTGAGCGGATTTCTTTCAACAATACGTTGAACGATTCTGGCATACCTGGTTCCATCTTATGGTTACCATCTACGATGTTCTTATACATCTTAGTACGACCGTTCACGTCATCCGATTTCACTGTTAGCATTTCTTGTAGAGTATATGCAGCACCGTAAGCTTCTAGTGCCCACACCTCCATCTCACCGAAACGCTGGCCACCGAACTGAGCTTTACCACCCAGCGGCTGCTGAGTAACAAGGCTGTAAGAACCAGTTGAACGTGCGTGCATCTTGTCATCAACCAAGTGGTTAAGTTTCAGCATATACATGTAACCAACAGTTACTTGACGTTCGAACTGATCGCCAGTACGGCCATCATAAAGTGTAACTTGACCGCTTCTTGGATAACCACCAAGCTCTAGTAAGTCTTTGATTTCGCTTTCACGAGCACCATCAAAGGCTGGAGTTGCGATCGGTAAACCACCTTTCAAGTTATCAGCTAAGCGACGAACTTCATCATCAGAGAACGAGTCGATATCAACTTTCTGACGACAATCACCTAATTCGTAAACTTTCTTAACGAAGCTACGGATTTCGTGCAGTTCACGCTGCTCTTTCATCATTTCTTCTAAACGCTCACCCACACCACGTGCAGCAAGACCCATGTGTGTTTCTAGGATCTGACCGATGTTCATACGTGATGGTACACCTAGCGGGTTCAGAACGATGTCTACCGTACGACCTTTGTCATCGTATGGCATATCTTCTACTGGTACGATAGTCGAGATAACACCTTTGTTACCGTGACGACCCGCCATCTTATCACCTGGTTGGATACGACGTTTAACAGCTAGGTATACTTTAACAATCTTAAGTACGCCTGGTGCTAAGTCATCACCTTGAGTGATCTTACGACGTTTGTTTTCAAACTTCTTATCGTATTCAGCTTTAAGCTCATCGTACTGGGCAGCTAGTTGCTCAAGTTCAGCTTGCTTGTCTTCTTCAGCAAGGCTTTGAGTAAGCAGCTTTTCAGCATTTAGTGATGCAATTGAATCTGCGTTCAGACCTGCGTCAACAAGTAACTTACGAGCACGATCTAATACACCTGCTTCTAAGATACGGAACTCTTCGTTGAAGTCTTTCTTCGCTTCGCGAAGCTGCATGTCTTCAACTTCTAACGCACGCTTATCTTTTTCAACACCGTCACGGGTGAAAACTTGTACGTCGATTACAGTACCAGTTACAGAGTTTGGTACGCGTAAAGAGCTGTCTTTAACATCTGACGCTTTCTCACCGAAGATAGCACGTAGTAGCTTTTCTTCTGGTGTTAATTGCGTTTCGCCTTTCGGAGTCACTTTACCTACTAGGATATCGCCGCCTTTAACTTCAGCACCGATATAAACAACGCCTGATTCATCAAGCTTGCCTAGTGCAGACTCACCTACGTTAGGGATATCTGCTGTGATCTCTTCAGGACCTAATTTAGTATCACGTGCGATACATTGTAGTTCTTGAATGTGGATAGTCGTTAGACGATCTTCTTGAACTACACGCTCAGATAGTAGGATTGAATCCTCGAAGTTATAACCGTTCCATGGCATGAATGCCACGCGAAGGTTTTGACCAAGTGCTAAGTCACCTAGGTCAGTCGAAGGACCATCTGCTAATACGTCACCACGTGTTACCGGCTCACCAACCATACAAGTTGGTTTTTGGTTAATACATGTATTTTGGTTTGAGCGAGTGTATTTAGTAAGGTTGTAAATATCGATGCCCGCTTCACCTGGAATACGCTCATCTTCATGTACATTTACAACGATGCGGCTTGCATCCGCATACATTACTTCACCACCACGCTTAGCAACGATAGTTACACCAGAATCTTTCGCTAGTGTAAGCTCGATACCTGTACCTACCAGCGGTTTGTCCGCGATAAGTGTTGGTACGGCTTGACGTTGCATGTTTGAACCCATCAATGCACGGTTAGCATCATCGTGTTCTAGGAACGGGATAAGTGCTGCCGCTACAGAGATCACCTGTTGTGGTGATACGTCCATATATTGCTGGTCCATTTTGCCCATAAAGGTTGATTCACCTTTGTGACGACATGGAATTAGTTCATCAACAAACTCATTGTTTTCGTTCAAGTTTGAGTTCGCCTGAGCGATAACAAACTGACCTTCTTCAATGGCTGATAAGTAATCTACTTCATCAGTAACTACACCGTTTACCACTTTACGGTAAGGTGTTTCTAAGAAACCATAGTCATTAGTACGTGCGTACGTAGACAATGAGTTAATTAGACCGATGTTTGGACCCTCAGGCGTTTCGATTGGACATACACGACCATAGTGAGTTACGTGAACGTCTCGAACCTCGAAGCCAGCGCGTTCACGTGTTAAACCACCCGGGCCTAATGCAGAAATACGACGCTTGTGCGTTACTTCTGAAAGCGGGTTATTTTGGTCCATGAACTGTGATAACTGAGATGAACCAAAGAACTCTTTAACCGCAGCCGAAATAGGCTTAGCGTTAATAAGATCTTGTGGCATTACAGCGTCAAGGTCACCTAAGCTTAAACGCTCACGTACAGCACGCTCAACACGTACTAGACCAACGCGGAATTGGTTCTCAGCCATTTCGCCAACACTACGGATACGACGGTTGCCTAAGTGGTCGATATCATCAACATCGCCAACACCGTTACGAATAGCGATAAGCACTTTCATAACAGCTACGATGTCTTCTTTCGATAATGTGCCAGGGCCAGTATCTGAGTCATAACCTACACGGCTATTGAACTTCATACGACCAACTGTTGATAAATCGTAACGCTCGTCAGAGAAGAACAAGTTATCAAATAAGGCTTCAGCCGCGTCTTTCGTCGGTGGCTCGCCTGGGCGCATCATGCGATAAATTTCTACTAATGCTTCTAAACGGTTGCTTGTTGTGTCGATACGTAATGTATCTGACATGTAGGCGCCGCTGTCCACTTCGTTGATATATAGTGTATCAATCTTAGTGTGACCTGCTTTAACCAATTCAGCCATTAGCTCAAGTGATAGCTCGTCATTCGCGTTTGCGATGATCTCACCCGTTGACTCATCAACATAGTTTTTAGCTACAACACGACCAATGATGTACTCATGCGGTACTTCTAATTGGTTAATACCTTTTTTCTCGATGTTCTTGATGTGACGCGCAGTAATACGACGACCCGCTTCAACAAGGACTTCACCGTCTTCGCCTTTGATATCAAAAGCGGCAGTTTCACCACGTAAGCGTGAAGGAACAAGTTCCATAAGAACTTTACCGTCAGCAACTTCAAACGCAGTTGTATCGAAGAATATCTCTAGGATTTCATCCGTTGAGTACTCAAGTGCACGTAAGATGATTGACGCCGGTAATTTACGACGACGGTCAATACGTACATAAAGGTTATCTTTTGCATCAAACTCGAAGTCTAACCATGAACCACGGTAAGGAATTACACGCGCGTTATAAAGTACTTTACCTGACGAGTGAGTTTTACCGCGGTCGTTATCAAAGAATACACCAGGGCTACGGTGTAGCTGAGAAACGATAACACGCTCTGTACCATTGATAACAAAGGTACCGGTATCAGTCATGAGCGGAATTTCGCCCATGTAAACTTCTTGCTCTTTAATGTCTTTAACTGTGCCTGGTGCTTCTTTGTCCATCACCACAAGACGCAATTTTACGCGAAGTGGAGCAGAATAAGTCACACCGCGAATTTGACATTCTTTTACATCGAATACTGGCTCACCAATACGATAACTTACGTATTGAAGCTCAGAATTTCCCGAGTAGCTTTTGATAGGAAACACAGAACGGAAAGCAGCTTCCAAACCGTGATCGCCATCAGCGTCAGGGACTAAGAATTTTTTAAACGATTCTAACTGCGTCGACAGTAAGAAAGGTATATCCAAAACTTGTGGACGTTTACCAAAATCCTTACGGATACGTTTCTTTTCAGAATAAGAGTAAGCCATGGGGTTCCTCAGCTTGCTGATCTTTGACCCGACCTGTTCTTGTAAGAACAGACTTAACTGGCATCTAAGCCAAGATGTACAACATTAAATTGTTGTTCTATTTTGCTCTGACACTTTCAACACCAAAATAGGTAACAACTTGAAAGTAAAGAGAAAATTAGATTTTATTTGCGTTACAGGATTGCATCGCTCTATAGCGCAAAAAGGCCGGTGATTAAATAATCACCAGCCCTTGCCTGATTACTCAGGCAGCGAACCTAGCGTAAGCTAGATTACTTAACCTCAACTTCAGCACCAGCTTCAGTAAGGTCTTTTGCAAGTGCTTCAGCTTCTTCTTTAGATACACCTTCTTTGATAGGTGCAGGAGCAGCTTCAACAAGTGCTTTAGCTTCTTTAAGGCCAAGACCAGTAGCACCACGTACAGCTTTGATAGCTGCAACCTTGTTAGCGCCAGCGCCAGTAAGGATTACGTCGAACTCAGTCTTTTCTTCAGCTGCTTCAGCAGCAGGACCAGCAACAACAGCAGCAGCTGCAGTTACGCCGAATTTTTCTTCCATTGCTTCAACTAGAGCAACAACGTCCATTACTGACATTTCAGCAATAGCATCAAGGATTTGGTCTTTAGTTACAGACATTACAAATTTCCTAATTATTACGGACTAAATATAGCCCAAAAAAAATATTACACCGAAAGTGAACAAAAAAACAGCTTAAAATTAAGCAGCTTGCTCTTCTTTCTGTACACGTACTGCTTCAATTGTTTTACACAATTTACCTGCAGACGCTTCTTTCATAGCGCTCATTAAGCGTGCAACAGCTTCGTCGTAAGTAGGTAGAGTTGCTAGCATAGCTGCGTCTACTACGTTACCTTCAAATGCAGCCGTCTTAACTTCGAATTTCTCGTTCTTCTTCGCGAAATCTTTGAAGATACGCGCAGCAGCACCTGGGTGCTCTGAAGAGAAAGCGATTAAGCTTGGACCTACAAGTGAGTCAGAAAGGCACTCAAAATCTGTACCTTCAACAGCACGTTTAGCTAAAGTGTTACGAACAACTTTCATCCATACACCAGCTTCACGAGCTTCTTTACGAAGGGCAGTGATAGCACCAACTGTTACACCACGAGAATCTGCAACAACTGCAGAAAGAGCACCAGTGGCTGCTTCGTTGACTTCAGCAACAATTGCTTTTTTGCCTTGAAGATTTAAAGCCATGGGTGTTACTCCTGGTTTAATGGGTTGCCGAAATTGGCTTCCCTGTTCTACTCTTCCCCATCTAAGATGGAGATGCTTTTTACGGCGAGAGCCAGAAGATTAGGAAAAATCTATCTGGGGATTCACACCGTCTACGTAGGTAAAATATTAAGGCCGAAGCCGCCTACGGTCTTGGACGGAAGTCCAATTTATCGTTTTTACCCGAAGGCATTACGAAATTATGGACTTCAACCCGAATTCTTTACTTGTTTTGAAATTAACTTTCTCAACAAAATGGCGCAAAATTATAGTTCAAATTTCGCGCCATGTAAACTCTTAATTAAGCAACAACTGTGCTTAGAGAGTTTTGGTCAACAGCAACACCTGCGCCCATTGTTGTAGAGATAGTTACTTTCTTCACGTAAGTACCTTTTGCTTGAGAAGGTTTAGCCTTCTTAAGCGCAACAATAAGAGCTTCAAGGTTTTGTTGAAGTTGCTCAGCAGTGAAATCAACCTTACCGATAGTAGTATGGATGATACCGTTCTTGTCGTTACGGTAACGAACTTGACCTGCTTTCGCGTTTTTAACTGCTTCTGCAACGTTAGGCGTTACAGTACCAGTTTTAGGGTTTGGCATTAGACCACGTGGACCTAAGATTTGACCTAGTTGACCAACAACACGCATAGCGTCTGGAGATGCAACAACAACGTCAAAGTTCATCTCGCCTTTCTTAACTAGATCAGCAAGATCTTCCATGCCCACTAATTCAGCACCAGCTTCTTTCGCAGCATCTGCGTTAGCGCCTTGTGTGAATACAGCAACACGAACTTCACGACCAGTACCGTTAGGTAGTACAGTTGCACCACGTACGTTTTGGTCAGATTTACGAGCATCGATACCAAGGTTAACAGCAACGTCAACACTTTCTACGAATTTAGCTGTCGCTAACTCTTTTAAAAGGGCAACTGCTTCGTTGATTTCGTAATCTTTAGTTACATCCACTTTTTCGCGGATAGTACGCATACGTTTAGTTAATTTTGCCATTATCTTAGTCCTCTACGTTCAAGCCCATCGCACGCGCAGAACCTGCGATAGTGCGAACTGCAGCGTCCATATCAGCCGCTGTAAGGTCAGGTCGTTTTGTCTCAACGATTTCTTCAAGTTGAGCACGAGTTACTGTACCCACTTTTTCAGTGTTAGGACGGCCAGAACCTGATTTGATGCCTGCAGCTTTCTTAAGTAAGTAAGCAGCCGGTGGAGTTTTCATGTCGAACGTGAAAGAACGGTCACCGTAAACAGAGATCACTACAGGAACTGGAGCGCCTTTTTCGATAGATTCTGTACGTGCGTTGAACGCTTTACAGAATTCCATGATGTTTACACCGTGTTGACCTAGTGCTGGACCTACTGGAGGACTAGGGTTAGCCATACCAGCGGCAACTTGTAGCTTGATAATAGCTTCAACTTTTTTAGCCATAATAAATACCTCATTTGGTGGGTCATAGCCTTGTGCGCGCGAGGACGCGTACTCTAACGGCTTCCCAGTTTAAAAATTGGTTCTCACTTTTTAGTGATAAAACAAGTTGTAACTTGCCCTAACACAAAAAGGCCGCTGATTATAAGTTAATCAGCGGCCTTTTTCAAGCTTATTGCCAAAATATTAAACGATTTTGGCAGCTTTAATTTTTTACTTACTTGTCTTGCTCAACTTGACCAAATTCAAGGTCAACAGGTGTCGAACGACCGAAGATAAGAACAGACACTTTCACGCGGCTCTTCTCGTAATCAACTTCTTCAACAACACCGCTGAAGTCAGCAAATGGACCATCGATAACACGAACAACTTCGCCTGGCTCGAATAATGTAGCTGGCTTAGGTGCTTCAGAGTTCTCTTGAAGACGGTTTAAGATGCGGTCAGCTTCTTTTTGGCTAATTGGCGCTGGACGATCAGACGTACCACCAATGAAGCCCATAACACGTGCAGTGCTGTTCACTAAGTGCCAGCTTGCATCGTTCATGTCCATTTGAACTAGTACGTAACCTGGGAAGAATTTACGCTCAGACTTACGCTTTTGGCCAGCGCGCATCTCAACAACTTCTTCAGTTGGTACTAATACTTCACCAAAACTATCTTCCAAACCTTCGATCTTGATGTGCTCAAGAATAGTTTGTGCTACACGCTTCTCGTAACCAGAGAAAGCTTGTACTACGTACCAACGTAGTTTCTTTTCGTTCTTCTCATCCGACATGGGATTAGATCTCCAATCCAGTTAAAAAGCCTACTGCGCGGAATAAAATGCCATCTAATCCCCAAAGGATAAGCGCCATAATCACAGTTGCAACCATTACAATTAATGTCGTATGTGTTGTTTCTTGGCGAGTTGGCCACACAACTTTACGTACTTCGATACGTGCTTCTTTTGCAAACGCAAGAAAAGTACGACCTTTTTCAGTTAGTGAGGCAATGCCTAAACCAGCTGCAACAGCAACCACTACACCAATAGCACGTAATAATACAGATTGGTCTGCATACATGTGGTTACCAACGACTGCGCCTGCTAGTAGCGCAATTGCTACAATCCACTTTACTGAATCCATCGCACTTGATGGTGTTTCTACATTCGTGCTCATAATATTTTTACCTTAACTACAGACACAACAACCCTGCGCTCTGGCAGGGTTAATCCATTAAAATCTAAACTTAAAAACTGACTTGTTTAAACCGATTTTTAATTTCAGACTTAGCACACATTGTGTAAAAAGTGGCAGGGGCGGAGAGATTCGAACTCCCAACCGTCGGTTTTGGAGACCGCTGTTCTACCAATTGGAACTACGCCCCTGCAAAGTGGATGCCTATTATACTTACGCAATTCATTAACACAAGAGTAAAAGATACCCATTAGTTAAAATCTCATCAGTTCGTTTAAAAATCAATATTAACATTGATTAAAAAGCAGTTTATCATAAACCCATTACAGGAACATAAAACAACATGGATCAGTGTGCTGCTATTAAAATCCCCTTTTAATATTGTATTGTTATGCCTCATTTTGTTGATGGCTAATCAGAGTAGTGCCCGTTCTTTACACCTTAGCACTTTTAATAGTCAGCAGGGCCTGAGCCAAAATTCAATCACTTGCAGCATCACTGACCAACAAGGTTTTTTATGGTTTGCCACACAAGGTGGCTTAAATCGCTTTGATGGTTATGAATTTAAGCGTTTTAAAGCTAACAGCGATGATAAAAGCATTTCAGGGAATTGGATTACAGGCTGTGTTAGAGATAGTAAAAACCAGCTATGGTTTTCGACTGCAAGCAAAGGGCTTAATAGACTCAACCCTAAAACCGGTCTGTTTGAGGTGTTTTCTACACACCATAATGAAAGCCTAAGTGAAGATAAAATTTGGTCTATGGCGTTAGCTAAAGACGATGTTATGTGGCTTGGCCACGAACACGGTAAATTAACCCGTTTTGATGTATCAAATAATAGTTTTACACACTTTAACTATAAATCAGCGCAGCCATTGGTGCGAGACATTGTTATTACCGATGAACTAATTTGGCTTGCCACAGATAAAGGGCTTATTTCATTTGACCCAATTACTGAGCAATTTACTCAGCATGCTCAGATCTCCGTGCCGCTCTGGCATCTCAAGTTGCTTAATGATGAAAAGCTGCTTATTGGCGCTAAACAAGGTCTTTATATATTAAATTTAGCTACGCAAAGTAGTGAAAAAATCGAACAGTTTAATGGAACCTGGATAACAGACAGCCTCGTTGACCAACAGCAAAACCTTTGGCTTACAAGCTATGGACAAGGTCTATACTTTTTACCAGCAGGTGCTGACTTACAAGAGCAATTCACTCAATATCGCCATGACAAACAAAACCCCAACGGCTTAAGCAGCGACTATCTGCTTTCTCTTTTTCAAGACTCGCAAGGTGTTATTTGGCTAGGCACAGATGGCTATGGTGTGCACCGCTATGATCCTAAGCAGCAACAGTTCTCTCATCAATTAAAAGCTTCTCAAGCAAATTCGTTAAGTCATAATTTTGTCCGTTCAATAGTTAAAAGAGCCAATGGTGAGGTATGGGTTGGGACTCGCGATGGACTCAACCGCAAAACAACGTCGGGTTATCAGCACTTTAAAAACACCCTACCTAATAACAATATATTTGCCCTACACGAAGATGCTAACCAGCAATTATGGATTGGTACTTACGGTGGCGGTTTAATTAAGTATCAAGACAGCCTTGATGAGTTTACAACTTTCACCATGCAAAGCCACCAGCTAGCCAGTGATCGTGTTTACGCAATTACCAGCGACAAAACAGGTGCACTTTGGCTAGGTAGTAACCAAGGCTTAACCCGCTTTGAACCAACCTCTGCCAAAGTGACTCACTATAAGCACAATGATGCGCAAAATAGCCTTGCCAACAACACCGTATTTACTTTGGCTTATGATAATAAAGAGCATGCACTGTGGATTGGCACCCGAGCAGGACTCAATAAACTCGATATATCAACAGAGCAATTTAGTTTATTAGATGAACAAAGCTCTGGTGAGACAGGGCTTAGCCACAATATGGTTACCTCTTTATTACTCAGTGAAGACAGCATTTGGGTTGGCACCATGCAAGGCTTGAATCAAGTCAACAAGCATACCCTCACAGTGAAACAGATTACTGAACAACAAGGTTTAGCTAATGACAACATTTTTGACATTCTTGCCGATAAACAAGACATGCTTTGGCTTGCAACCAATGGCGGACTCACTCGTTATAACCCCAGCACGCAGCAAATGCAGCAGTTTCTACCAGAAGACGGCATTCAGCATCAATCATTTATATTAGGTGCGAGCTTTCAAGCTGACGATGGCGAGTTATTTTTTGGTGGTATTAATGGCTACAATCATTTTTACCCTGAGCAACTAACCTTATCGCACACACCCCCTACGCCAGTGTTAACTGAGTTATTACTTAATAACCAAACAATTAAAAGTAATCATTTTGATAAGCAAAGCAATACCCTTGCTAGTGCAACTCAGACATTCTCGTTTGCAAAATCAGCGGGGGTTATCGGCTTTAAATTTAGTGCATTAAAAAATGGTGCGACTCCAAAACATTATCAATATGGCTACAAGCTAGCTGGCTTTGATGAGCAATTTTTATATACCGATGCATCCCTTAGACAAATTAACTATCCACAGCTGCCTGCTGGTCACTACCAGTTATTGCTAAAAGCAAAAGATCAATATGGTCAATGGAGTGACAGTACACAGCTGTTAGAACTTACTGTTGTGCCTCCTTGGTGGCAAACTAAACTAGCCTACTGTATTTACTTTGTGTTTGCTTTAGCACTGACTTGGCTTGTGTTAAATGCCTTGTACAAGCGCAAACTAGCAGAGCAAGAAAAGCAAACCGAAATTGAGCTAAACAAATTAAAAGACCAGTTTTTAGATAACATTAGCCACGAACTCAAAACACCACTTAGCTTAATACTCGCTCCGATCAGTCAATTGCAGCGAAGCAATGCCGATCCAAAAGCTCAAACGCAACTAGCCAGTATTAAACGGAACTGCCAACGCTTACTAGAGCTAATCAATCAACTTTTACAATTGAGTCAACGCCCAAGCACGGCAATTTACACTGTCAGCCCCTATTCTATTACGCCATTTTTAACAGATTTAGTGGCGGATTTCAGGCCTCTGTATGAGCAAAAACAGCTGCAATTTAGCTTCACTGACACCACCACTACAGCACTTAAGATTAACCTTGCTCCTGAACATGCTCACTCGATTTTTAGTAATCTGATAAGCAACGCTTTTAAGTACACCCCTGCAGGTGGCACAGTCGATATTCACCTTAGTGAAGTACAACAAGCGTTAAAGTTTAAAATTACTGATACCGGTGTGGGTATTGCCAGTGAGCATCAGCAGTCGATTTTTCAGCGCTTTACTCGCTTAACATCGTCAGAAGCAGGAAGTGGTATTGGCCTGAGCTTAGTAAAACAACTCGTTGAACAATACGGTGGTTCTATTAGTGTAAGCAGTAAAATCGCTGAAGGTAGCTGCTTTACTGTGTCATTACCTATGATTGAAAGTGCTGATAATCAAGCCAGTAGCGCTATGCAAGTTCATACCTCACAACCAACACTGCTGATTGTTGAAGATAATGAGGAAATGGCAGAGCTACTCCTTTCTTTATTTAATAAAGAGTTTAACTGTATCTGTGCAACTGATGGTCAACAAGCTCTCGACCTTTGCCAGACAGACCTGCCTGAACTCATTATTAGTGATGTGATGATGCCAAATATGGATGGTTATCAATTATTAGCAGCACTGCGTTCAAACCCAGCCACCAGCCATATCCCAGTATTATTACTTTCTGCTAAAGCAGATACCCACAGCCGCTTAAAAGGGCTTGATTTATTAGCTGATGATTTTTTGAGTAAACCTTTTGAACCGACTCTATTAGTAAGCAGAGTAAAAGGCCTGCTTAATCTAAGACATATTTTAAACCAACACCTAACAGCACAACTGGCAGCTCCTCTTAATAGCGATACAGCTGCAGTAACTGTGCAAAATAAAGATTACTCTTTTACAGAAAAGCTTAAGCAAATAGTAAAAGCACATTACCAAGATGAAAGCTTTTCGGTTGAACAATTAGCCTCTGCGTTATGTTTAAGCTCACGAGCTCTGCAACTAAAAATGAAAGCCTTGTACTCACAAACACCTTCTGATTATTTGCGCAATACTCGCTTAGAGTTTGCAAAAAAACAGCTAATCGATAGCGAACTAGCAATTGGTCAAGTCGCAGAGCAAGCAGGTTTTAGTTCACAAAGCTATTTTGCCCGAAGCTTTAAGAGCTATGTTGGCTTATCACCAAAACAGTATCGAGAAAAACATCAAAAACATGCCGAATTTCGCGTCAGTGAATAAAGTTTTCGCCTGAGTGCTATTAATAAAACACTGATTTTTATAGCTTATCCATATAAACGTCAATAACAACAAAGCCCATAGTGCGGCGTTATTTACTGCATGAGATATAAGTTAAGGAAAGTCATATGCTCACCAAAACACACAAAGCAATTTCGATTACGTTACTTGCTGCGGCACTGACTGCATGCCAGAGTACTTCGACAACCACCAGCAATACCAATAGCCCAGATATAAACGAAGTTGCACAGCAGCAATACAATGGCCCAAAAGCTCGGATCGCTGTTGCCCGCTTTACTGATAAATCAAACGATTCACGTTGGTGGCGTAAAGAAATTGGTGAAGGTATGGCCGATCAACTTACAACCGCATTAGTTAGCACCAATCGGTTCATTGTTTTAGAGCGACAAGCACTTGATGCCGTATTATCAGAACAAGACCTTGCTGTGTCAGGCCGTGTGAGTGCAGCTTCTGGTGCTGCGTATGGTGAAATAGAGGGAGCCGAAATTGTTGTGGTTGCCGCAGTCACAGAGTTTGATGATGACAACTCAGGCACTCGTGTCGGCAGTGGTGGCTTTATCGGTGATGTATTTAGCTCGGTATCGGCGGGTTTTTCAAGTTCGCACATGGCGATTGATTTACGATTAATCGATACGCGTACTTCTCGTATTTTAGCCGCTACAAGCGTTGAAGGTGGCAGTAAAGATTTTGACTTTACATCTGCAGCTACCAATTTTGGTGGCGCACTTGTTGGTGGTAATCTAAGTAGCTGGTCAAACACACCAAAAGAAAAAGCATTGCGCGAAGTGATCGTAAAAGCTGTTGAGTTTTTAGAATCAAAAGTGCCAACAACTTATTATCGCTATAATAGTGATAACACCATTGCAGCTGGCCATACAGCCCCTGCACCACTAAAAGTAACCGCAGCAGCACCCGCTAAAAAGCCAGTTGCATCGGTTAGTGTTCCAACTCACAGAATGCCTTACTACGAAAAAACAGACTTAGCGATGTCACGACTGAACTTGGTTTGTTTGGGTTATTTGAAAAGGCAGCCTCACTACGAAGAATATGAAATAGAAGACGTAGAGTACGATCAAGCAACGGTGATTGCTCTCACTGAGTATCAGCAAGAAAAAAAGCTGAAAGTGACAGGCCTTGCTGATGAGACAACTAAAAAGTCTCTTGATGATTCAGGGTGTATTGCCAAAACGAACAAATCAAGTTTAGAAAGCTTTGGCAGTATGTTTAAATTTAACTAAGCAAACTAACAGCCAGTGCCAGCACTGGCTGTTTAAAACCTTAGTTATAAAATTTGTAATAACTCACCACGATAAAAATCACATAACAACCAAATTTGTTGAAATGGATGATGCTTAGGCACATCAAGGTGAGTAAGTACTGACTTAAAATCATCAAGATGCCATATAGTACTGGCATTTCGAATTAATAACCAAGGCTGAGTAGACTCGTAGTGTTTCTTAGCTTTTTGTGCCAGCAAGCGATGTAAAGCACAGTGCAAACGCTCGTTACTCGGTGCTAAAGCCATTTCAGCAAGATCTCGTTGCATTGAGATAGACAGCGGCCGACCTAACACCGCCATTGCCTCTGTTTCGCTGGCATATAAATGTGCAACTTCAATATCAAGCCGTTCATCACCTTTGTAACAACTCACGTCTGGTTTGCTCGGCGTGTTATGCCAAATATTGCGCATACTTACGCCAAACTGCTTTTCGTAACAGCGCAAAAACAATTTTGCTGCACCATGCTCGAGCGCTATTTTTTCTTGTTCACTTTCACGATTCATTTAATGTTGCATACACATCTTTTAATAACCCAGAAGCGCCAAAACGAAATAGCTCAGGTTGTAAATACGCTTCACCCATAATTGACTCAGCTAGGGCTAAATACTCAGCAGCATCGGTGACTGTTCTGACCCCGCCTGCCGCCTTAAAACCAACCTTTTTGCCACTCGCTTTTATAGTGCTTAACATGATGTCTGTTGCAGCTAGCGTTGCATTAACAGCCACTTTACCGGTACTAGTTTTAACAAAGTCAGCGCCGCCATCAATTGCCAGCTTTGTTGCTGTTACAATGAGGTCATCGCTTAATTCGCCACTTTCGATAATGACTTTAAGCTGCGCTTGAGTGCCACATGCCTCTTTTGACGCTTTGACATACTCTAAAACTTTGCGCTCATCACCGGCAATTAGCGCTTTATAAGGGATCACTAAATCAATTTCATCAGCGCCGCGCTCAATGGCAAACAGGGTTTCATTTAACACTTGCTCTAACGATTGCTCCCCACTAGGAAAGTTAGTAACTGTAGCCACTTTGACTTGCTGTAGTTCGCGCTCAGCGAGAGCAAGCTTTGCATCGCTAACAAACTGGCTATACACACAAACCGCTGCAGGAATGCCTAACGTTGGCTCAATACTGGCAACCAAGTTATTAATGGTTTCTGTTGTGTCGCTGTCATTCAGAGTTGTTAAGTCCATCAGTGCCACCGCTTGGGCAGCGCTTGTTTGCATTTTAGTCATAGTTCTTATAGTTGTGTTGCCAAATTAGTGACCTATAGTAGCAAATTTTTATCATTCGGCTATAAATCATAACTAATCACCATAAGGCTGCTTATTTACTTGTAACTCGCCGCAATCCCTTGTTAACTAAGTCTTAAGCCAAAACAAACCACCTGGTATAACTTTTAGTTATATAAACTTGGTTTTAATTATTTTTTACTTTTTTTAGAGCACTATATTCTGCTTGCCTGCAATAAGCAGTTTCTTGATGTGTTTTAGGGGTGAGAACAAAGTGCAATATTTACCAATCTTTACCAAATTAGACGACAAACCTGTGCTGGTAGTCGGCGGTGGAGATGTTGCGTTACGCAAATGCCGTGCATTTTTAAAAGCGCGCGCTCATGTGACGCTAGTCGCCCCTGAATTTTGTGATGAGCTACTTGCTCTTGCTAAGCAAAACGAAGTAAACCTGATCACTGATATATTCAAAGAACAATATTTAGATCAACAAATGCTGGTGATCGCTGCAACTGATATAGACAGCGTTAACAAAGACGTGTTCGAACTTGCGAATGCGCGCAATATTTTCGTTAACGTGGTGGATGATCAACCTAAGTGCAGCTTTATTTTTCCATCAATTGTTGACCGTGATCCAATCACTATTGCAATTTCAAGCGCAGGCACAGCGCCAGTATTAGCACGTCGTTTACGCGAAAAACTCGAAACGCTTATTCCACAGCATATTGGTCCACTCGCTACATTAGTTGGTAGCTTTCGTGACAAAGTAAAACAACGCTTTAAACACTTTGCCGATCGTCGCCAGTTTTGGGAAGGCGTATTTGATTCATCAGTTGTAAGTAAAGTGCAAGCGGGTAATACCGACGCTGCAACAGCGCAGTTAGAGCAACTGTTAGATGCAAAGCCAGAGCCTGAAGGCGAAGTGTATGTTGTTGGTGCAGGCCCAGGTGACCCAGAGCTATTAACACTAAAAGCACTACAGTTAATGCAACAAGCTGATGTGGTGGTATATGATTATTTGGTTTCTGATGAAATTATGGATTTAGTACGCCGTGATGCCGACCTAGTTTGCGTAGGCAAACGTTTAGGCGATCACAGCGTAGCGCAAGAAGATACCAATCAGATGTTGGTCGATTTTGCTAAGCAAGGCAAAAAAGTATGCCGTATTAAAGGTGGCGATCCGTTTATTTATGGTCGTGGTGGTGAAGAAGTACAAGTTCTTGCCGCGAATAAAGTACGTTACCAAATCGTACCGGGTATTACTGCTGCTGCAGGCTGTAGCGCTTATGCCGGTATTCCACTTACTCACAGAGATCATGCGCAAGCCATTCAGTTTGTAACAGGTCACTGTAAAAAAGATGGTCAAGAATTAGATTGGCAGTCACTCGCCAAGCCAAATCAGACCTTAGCGATTTATATGGGCGTGATTAAATCACCACATATTCAAGCACAACTATTAAAACATGGCCGCGGTGCAGATACACCGGTTGCCATTATCGAAAATGGCACACGTAAAGAACAACGTGTGATAACAGGGCAATTAGGTGAGCTGGCCGACTTGATTTCGCGCCATAGCATTATTTCACCCGCCCTATTAATTATTGGTGAAGTTGCATCATTGCACCATCAGCTTGCATGGTTTGGTCAAACAGAACAAACCAGCAGCTTTGCCCAGCCAATTACTGGCGTAGCTTAATTTAACTTTTAATCATTTTAGTAGGACGACTAACAATGGCTTTAACACACCTTCAGCAATTAGAAGCTGAAAGTATCAAAATCATGCGCGAAGTTGCTGCTGAGTTTGAAAACCCGGTGATGCTTTACTCAATCGGTAAAGATTCATCTGTGTTATTACACTTAGCGCGTAAAGCGTTTTATCCAGCAAAGATCCCATTTCCACTTTTACACGTTGACACCAACTGGAAGTTTAAGGAAATGATCGCGTTTCGTGACCGCCTAGCTAAAGAGTATGGCTTTGATTTAATCGTCCACAAAAACCCTGAAGGGTTAGAGATTGATATCAATCCATTTGTTCACGGCTCGGCAAAGCACACCGACATCATGAAAACGCAAGGCTTAAAGCAAGCGTTAGATAAATACGGCTTTGATGCTGCGTTTGGTGGTGCACGTCGTGACGAAGAGAAATCACGTGCTAAAGAGCGTGTTTACTCATTCCGTGATAAACATCACAGATGGGATCCAAAAAACCAACGTCCAGAGCTTTGGAATACGTACAACAGCCAAGTTAACCCAGGTGAAAGCATTCGTGTATTCCCGTTATCTAACTGGACTGAGCTGGATATTTGGCAGTATATCTACCAAGAAAACATTGAAATGGTTCCTCTTTACCTTGCCAAAGAGCGCCCTGTTGTTGAGCGTAACGGCACGCTAATCATGGTTGATGATGAGCGTATGCCATTAGAAGAAGGCGAAGTACCGCAAATGAAGTCGGTACGTTTTCGTACTCTTGGTTGCTACCCACTAACAGGTGCTGTGGAATCAACAGCAGGTACCTTAACTGAAATTATCGAAGAAATGCTGCTTTCAACCTCTTCTGAGCGTGAAGGCCGCGTGATTGATCACGACTCTGCTGGTTCAATGGAAAAGAAAAAACGTGAGGGCTATTTCTAATGTCTAAAACAAACGACACGATTAATGAAGTAAGAGAGTTAGGCATCGACGCCTACCTTGCTCGCCAACAAGACAAAAGCCTTTTACGCATGCTGACCTGTGGTAGTGTGGATGACGGTAAATCAACGCTGATTGGCCGCCTTTTACATGACAGTCACCAAATTTATGAAGACCAACTTGCAGCCCTGCATAAAGACAATGAAAAAGTCGGTAATGCCGGTGAAGAGCTTGATTTAGCACTTCTTGTAGATGGTCTTCAAGCAGAGCGTGAGCAAGGTATTACCATTGACGTTGCTTATCGTTACTTCTCAACAGCAAAACGTAAGTTCATTATTGCTGATACACCAGGACATGAGCAGTACACGCGTAACATGGTAACCGGCGCATCAACCAGTGATGTGGCGATTATCTTAGTTGATGCGCGTTACGGCGTACAAGTACAAACTAAGCGTCATAGCTTTATCTGTGACTCATTAGGTATTAAGCAGTTTGTTGTTGCTATCAACAAGATGGATATCGTCGATTTCGATGAAACCGTATACGAAAAAATCAAAGCCGACTACCTTAAGTTTGCAGATCAACTAAACGTTACTAATATCAAGTTTGTGCCTATGTCAGCACTAAAAGGTGACAACGTAGTTACACGCTCAGAGCACACACCTTATTACACAGATAAACCACTGCTTGAGTTACTTGAAGACTCACCAGCGGCTGAAATTGATAACGGTTTTGAAGCGCGTCTTCCGGTGCAATATGTGGTACGCCCTAACTTAGACTTCCGTGGCTTCCAAGGCACTCTAACGTCTGGCAAGTTCAGCGTGGGTGATGCTGTAAAAGTATTACCATCAGGTAAAAGCTCAAGCATCAAAGAGATTGTCACTTTCGATGGCAACTTAGATACCGCTGAAGCAGGCCAAGCAATCACTTTAACGTTAAACGACGAAATTGATATCAGCCGTGGCGATGTAATTGTACCAGCCGCTTCAAAAGCTGCTGTAACAAACCGTATTCAAGCTAAACTAGTATGGATGCATGAAGCACCGTTAGTATTAGGTAAAAGCTATAACTTTAAGTTAGGCAGCAAAAATACCTCGGCAGTGGTAAGAAAAATCAATCACACGATTGATGTAAATACCCTTGAGCATGGTCAAGCTGATTCATTACAACTTAACGAAATTGCAATTGTAACCTTAGAGCTTACAGAAACAATTTTGGCTGATGAGTACCACAATAATCATGAAACAGGTGCGTTTATCCTAATTGACCGCTTATCAAACCTAACCGTTGCGGCAGGTATGATTGAGCAATTACTTAGCACTGAAGAACAACAAAGTAGCTTTAGCGACTTTGAAGTTGAATTTAACGCTTTAGTACGCAAGCACTTCCCTCATTGGCAAGCGCTTGATATAACTAAGCTTAAATAACCACTATTCGCCTGTTATAGGAAGTAAAAAGCATGTATCAACAGCTGGTATTAACAGGCATTATGCTGGTATTAGTGGGGTGCCTTTTTGGCACTCGACTAAAACCTACATGGTTATTTGTCGGCGCCATTGGTATTAGTTATTTAGCAGGGCTAATAAGCCTTGAAGATATGCTAATTAACTATGCAAACCCTTCTTTAATCACTCTTATTCTACTTGTACTCGTTTCGATAGCTGTAGAAAAAACCACGTTAGTGCAAAAGCTTGCTCAGTCTCTTTCGAAAGGCAGCCTGACAAGTTCGGTGACCAAGCTTGGTTTATCAACCGCCTTTTTATCATCATTTACCAATAATACTGCGGTAGTGGCATCGCTGATCAGTGCGATAAAAGAAAGCCCAACACATTCACCGTCTAAACTTTTATTGCCTTTATCATACACCGCCATTTTAGGTGGCACGATCACCCTGATTGGCACCTCAACCAATTTAATTGTTAATGGCTTTGCCGTTGAAGCGGGCATGGAGCCGCTTGGCTTTTTTGATTTTACCTTGATTGGCTTAGGCGCACTGAGCGTTGGCCTTATCACTATTTTAGTGATGCTCAAGTATTTACCAGATAACGGTAAAAACGACCAAGAAGTAGTGCCCTTTTACCTAGAAGGTAAAGTAGAAGCAGGCTCAAAACTCATTGGTAAAAGTGTTGAGGAAAATGGCCTTCGTGAATTAAAAGACTTGTTCTTAGCCGAAATAATTCGTGGTGATAAACGTATTTGTGCGGTTACCCCAAAACAAGTTATCAAAGAAGGTGACGTACTACTTTTTGTAGGTGATATAAAGTCAGTACCTCTGCTCACCCAATTTGACGGCTTAAAAGTTGTGCACGACAAACATGAGAAAGACGTTGAGCACTTAGTTGAAGTTGTTGTTAGCCATTCTTCAAAATACATTGGTAAAACAATTAAAGAAGTTCGCTTTCGTGAACAATTTCATGCTGCCGTTATTGCTATTCGCCGCGGCCATGACCGTTTACAAGGTGGTTTGGGTAAAGTTCAGTTGCAAGCTGGTGACTCGCTGATCCTAGCTCCTGGCAAAGAGTTTTACTCGCTACCTAATTTAAAACGTGAGTTCGTTTATATTTCAGGCCTTGATTTACAAACCCATTTAAAACCTAAGCAATCAAATATTGTGTTAGCAAGTTTTGCAGCCGTATTGGGGTTAAGTATTGTCGGCCTCGTTCCCTTAGTGAAAGGTCTACTCGTTCTTCTTATCGGTTTAATGCTAACGGGTACAATCAAGCTAAGTGAAGTAAAACGTCGTTTTCCAATTGAGTTACTCGCAGTAGTGGGTAGTGCTATTGGCCTTGCCAAACTCATGATAGGCACAGGCCTTGCCGGTGAAATTTCATCAGCCATGTTATACGTATTAGGTGATTTTGGGCCTTACGGGGCATTTATCGCAATATTCTTGATGACGGTTTTGTTTACCGAACTCATTACCAATAATGCCGCTGCCGCGCTTTCATTTCCGGTAGCGTATGCACTCGCCGTTGGTTTTGATGTATCACCGTTGCCTTTTATTATGGCTGTCGCATTTGGTGCATCAGCGAGTTTCATTTCGCCATTTGGTTATCAAACTAACTTGATGGTTTACAGTGCGGGAAATTACCGCCTTAAAGATTACATTGCCATGGGCTTACCTTTATCGATTATTTACTCGATTACGGTTTTAACACTCATACCGCTGGTATTCCCATTTCAATAACGAGAGTAAAGACAATGGATGAAAATATCGTTTGGCATAATTACGCCATTAGCAAATCACAGCGTAGTGAGCAAAAAAAGCATAAGCCAACCATTTTATGGTTCACAGGTTTTTCAGGCTCAGGCAAAAGCACTGTTGCAAACGCACTAGAAAGCGCATTAAACCAATTAGGTGTTCACACCTACCTACTCGATGGCGACAATGTGCGTCATGGCTTGTGTAAAGATCTTGGCTTTACTGATGAAGACCGCGTAGAAAACATTCGCCGCGTTGGTGAAACTGCAAAGCTAATGGTCGATGCTGGTCTTGTGGTATTAACCGCATTTATTTCGCCATTCCAAAGCGAACGCGATATGGTAAGAAACTTAGTAGAGGATGGTGAGTTTATTGAGGTATTTTTAGATACCCCGCTCGACGTGTGTGAAACACGCGACCCTAAAGGGCTGTATAAAAAAGCACGAGCAGGTGAAATTAAGCACTTCACAGGTATCGACTCAGACTATCAAATCCCTACATCGCCAGAAATTAAAATCGATACCAGTAAAAACACCCTAGACCAATCGGTGCAAGAGCTGGTAGCGTATTTAAAACAACAGCAAATTATAGGTTAAGTCATGAATCAAACGGAACTGCTAGAAGAAATCTTACTCCTCGCACGCCAAGCCGGCAGTGCAATAATGGGGATTTACGAAAAGGACTTTAATGTTGAGTACAAAGCTGATGAAAGCCCAGTGACCGACGCCGACCTAGCAGCTCACAAAGTGATTGTGAATGGCTTACAACATCTTACCCCAGATGTACCAATTCTAAGCGAAGAAAGCGCTGATATTAGCTGGGATATCCGTCAAACTTGGCAACGCTACTGGTTAGTAGACCCAATTGATGGCACCAAAGAGTTCATTAAAAAGAATGGCGAGTTCACAGTAAATATTGCCTTGATTGAAAAAGGTAAACCGGTATTAGCTGTTGTCGATGCACCAGCATTAGGTGTGTCGTATATTGCTGCTGAGGCAATTGGTGCCTTTAAAGATAAAGGTGATGAGCGCATTGAACTTAAGGTAACCCGTAAACCAAATAAAGGGCTTATCCGTGTTGTCGGCAGCCGTTCACACCCTTCTCCTGATCTAGCTGAATTTGTAAAACAGTTTGAAGATGTAGAAATGGTTTCAAAGGGCAGCTCGCTAAAACTTTGTCTTGTTGCCGAAGGGAGTGCTGATATATACCCACGCCTTGGCCCAACCTGTGAGTGGGATACCGGAGCAGGTCATGCGATTGCCGAAATAGCAGGCGCAACGGTTAGCAAACTCGATGGCAGCCCACTACTGTATAACATTAAAGAAGAGTATCTGAATCCGTATTTTGTCGTATCGGCATTACAGGACTAAAAGCATTCCGTTAAATACCGTAGGCTGGGTAGAGCGTAGCGAAACCCAGCGTCTCCCCTGTCATCGCAAAATAAATATCAAAATTTCATATTCCCTACTTTATGACCACAATCATCTAGCCAATAAGTCCTTGTTCCTATAGTATTTTGCTCTCTCAAACTCATAAAGGAATAACCATGACGACTGTTGAAAAAGCAATTGAATCTGGCTACGAGGCCCAAATTAGCGCACTTTATAAAGCCCTTTCACAAGGAGTGCTTGCCGCTAATGGCGATGAAAGTGAAATCACTGCAGCTGAGGCACGTTTTAAGAAAGGTTTAGCATTTGCCGCAGATATTAAAGCTCGCGCACTTGCAGCAGCAGAATAAATACCACAACTGGGCTTTATAAATAAGCCCAACTTTCTTCTTTTGTAAGTCTCTCCTTACAGCATAGTTATTTAAATACAACGCTAAAACATGCATTCTAAGTCGCTTTTCTATATGCTGCGCGACAATTATTCTAATAGTGGAGTGCTAATGAACACACATCAAGATGCTATGCCTTATGATGCATCGACAACAAGTAGTAACTCAAAATGGAATCTTCATGACACCCAATGGGTATTAAGTTTATTTGGCACCGCAGTCGGTGCAGGGATTTTATTCTTACCAATTAATATCGGTATCGGCGGATTTTGGCCTTTGATTATCATGGCATGCCTTGCCTTTCCGATGACTTACTTAGCTCACAGAGGCTTAGCCCGATTTGTTTTATCATCAAAACAGCCTAAAGCAGACTTTACCGATGTAGTAGAAGAACACTTTGGCATTAACACCGGGCGCTTAATCTCTTTACTGTATTTTCTCTCTATCTTCCCTATTTTACTTATTTACGGTGTAGGATTAACCAACACTGTTGATAGCTTTATCGTTAATCAACTAGGTATGGAATCACCACCACGCGTACTGTTATCTGGTGTACTCGTTGGCGGTATGATCAGTTTAATGCTTGGTGGCGAAGCACTGATGTTACGTGCTTTTGCAATCCTTGTTTATCCGCTTGTCGCTATCTTGTTTTTCTTATCGATTTACCTGATCCCAAGCTGGCAAATGCCAGATGTGTCTGTCCCTGAGTTTTCAGGCTTTATGAAAACACTTTGGTTATCAATACCTATCATTGTATTCTCATTTAGCCACGCAGCTGCGATCTCAAGCTTTGTGCATGTACAACGTGCTCACTACGGCAATAATGCTAAAATGAAGTCAGAAGCAATTCTAAAGCGTACTAGCCTACTATTAATCGTGTTTGTTTTACTGTTTGTATTCTCGTGTGTGCTGTCACTATCTACTGAACAAATGGTACAAGCAAAAGCTGATAACGTGTCTATCTTGTCATTCCTTGCCAATATTACAGATAACTCGTTTATTGCTACTCTAGGGCCATTAGTTGCCTTTATCGCGATTACGTCTTCATTCTTAGGTCACTTCTTAGGTGCCCGTGAAAGCTTCAACGGCCTTGTTAGTAAGCAAGCCCATATGAACCCTAAACTCGTTGATAAGATTGGCACTGTTATCATGTTCTTTGCTATTTGGTATTGCTCGGTGATCAACCCAAGTATTTTAGACATGATGGATCAGCTATCAGGTCCTATCATCGCCATGATCCTTTTCATCATGCCAATGATTGCCGTTTATAAAGTACCTAGCTTACACAAATACAGAAACCGCTTAAGCACACTGTTCGTATTAACAGTTGGCTCTCTAGCCGTATTTGCGCTTATCTACAGTATGATTATTAAGTAATCTCATCATTACTAGATATAGAAGCCCAGCCAGGAAACCGGCTGGGCTTTTTTGTTAGCAACTGGAAAGTTGGAAGGCGTGGCGTAGGTTGGGTAGAGCGTAGCGAAACCCAACAGCGTGGTAATTCGTCATGTACAATGCAGAGGTAAAGTTCATTAATAAAAGACGAATTAGCGCAAGGTGAAATAAGCCGTTTTAGAGATCGCTAACCTGTTATACCAGTAGAGATTTTAATAATTTTTAACCATGGGTTATGAAGAGGGTCATATGGATTATGTTGGGTTTCACTCCGCTCTACCCAACCTACCTGGAGAATGAACAGGGTGAGCTTAGAATGACTCTGTACTAAACAACCCCGCAGTTCAACTTTACCCTTGCTAACTTGTAACTCGCTAATACCATTCCGCTTAAATATCTGATCTAATATAGGCTATATAAAATCACCGGTTAATAACATTGAATCCAAACATATCTGAACAGCTTTTAGCGCTTTCTCGTAAAGAACCAAACGCACGAAAAC
>NZ_JAKGBA010000033.1:0-30997 GCF_021532495.1 Pseudoalteromonas sp. Cn5-37
ATATAGAACGTGCGCTAAACGCCAGACCTAGAAAGTGCCTAGGTTACAAACAGCCTGTCGTTGTGTTTAACGAATTACGCAATGCGGCCTAATTTAGCGAGTGGTGCACTTCGGGGTTGAATTCGCGAGCCCCTAAACCAGATGTTTCAGACTATTATAATCATAAACGTATTTTATTGATCAGTAACAACTCGCAATGCCATGATGTGATGCAAAAGTTACTAAAAGTATATGGGGCTGATGTTAAAGTTAGCGACATAAACACACTTGCTGATGAACATACAAGCAATGTTGATTATGTTTTTATTGATTATGAAAGTATTCAAGCGATAAACCCTCAATCACTGGTAAATAGCCTCGCGAATACATTAGAACAAGGCCGTATAATTTTACTGCATCTACCAACTAACCCCCTTCCAAAGGCGCTCGATACAAAAGTTACATCCCTTAATAAACCAATTACACAAACTAATTTATTGAGAGTTGCAGGTTTTGAAGTATCAGAAAATGAGCCACTTTATTTGCTGAGTGAAAACAGAACGACAGAAAATGACATAACAGCAGATGTTTTAACCCAACTTAAAGGCTGCCGAATATTAATTGTGGATGACAATGATATAAATATTGAAGTTGCACTTGGCGCCTTAGATGGATTGCCTATAGAGGTTATTACTGCTCAAAATGGTCAAGAAGCGCTGGAAATTTTATTAAATTCTAAAGCGAGTAACGAAGTTATTCATTGTATTTTAATGGACTGCCAAATGCCGGTTCTCAATGGTTATGAAGTGTGTGAAAAAATCCGAGCCGCAGAGGCTGGTCAGTACTATGCACAAATTCCCATCATAGCAATGACGGCAAGTGCTATGGCTGGTGAGAAGGAAAAGTGTATTGCAGTTGGAATGAGTGATTATGTTAGTAAACCTATCCAAGCTCACGAAGTTCAGTCAAAAGTTGTTAAGTGGTCTTTATCGAATTACGAGGGAGATTCGCTTAGTACTGAACAAAGTAATTTAGAGCCTCTTTGGGATCGTGAGCAAGCATTGGTTAGACTTTTAAATAAAGAAGCCTTATTAATTAAAATATGCGAGATGTTCATTACTAAAGCGCCGCTAAGGCTTAAAGAATTGCAAAGCCAAATTAATGCTAAAGATAGTGAGCAAGTTCGTCAGGTTGCACATGCCTTAAAGGGGATGTGCGGAGAAATAAGTGCCAGTCACTTGAGAAGTTTATTCGCTGACGTTGAAAAAAAAGCGAGCCAAGGCAATTTAAACCTTGAGAAAACTATTATAGAAATAGAGCAAATACTTACCCAGCTTATTACTGATATCACTCAATGGTTAGAAGAAAATTAGTTTATGTTTCATTCAAAGAGCAATTTAAAAATAAACACAATTTTACGATATCGAATTATACCAATTCGCTTAATAAAGTGGTCTATTTTGAGGCAATAAAACCTCGTTGATAACAAGGCAAAAATTTCGTTATTCAGTTGTGCTCGGCAATTGCCTCTTGATTGCTCTACCTTCTGCATCCATGCGCTCGTAAAGCAGAAATTTTTAACGCAGATCGTGGGTTTAATCCCTTAAAATGATTAAGTATTATTGCAGATTAGTATTAGCTGTAACTTTAAACAGCTAACGTGAGTTTCTTACTCATTTGCAACCGGCCTTGATAAGACATACCAAGCTGACAATAGTATAAACAAAGCGACTGTTGTTGTAAGCGGCCACGCTGGTGACGCACCAAGATAAAATAATATGAAGCCTATTGCCATCCCCACACAGGCAATACATTTAACTTTACGCGAAATCGCGCCATATTGTTGCCAGTTTCTTAATGTTGGTCCGTAATGGCGATGATTTAAAAGCCAGGCTTCGAACCGCGATGAGGAGCGCCCAAAGCAATAAACAGCAACAATTAAAAAAACAGTCGTAGGCATCACGGGTAGAATCGCACCTATAATTCCAAGCCCTGTAAAAATTAAACCTGTCAGAAAGAATAGTACTTTCAGTACTTTGGAACCTTCAGTCATTCCGTGTGCGTTTTTTATTTTGTTGCTGCTCATTTTTATTTTTGGCTTATGCAAATGTTTTATCGACTAGCTCACGAACAAACGAAAATGCTTGTTGAGCAGCAATAAGCGCATTTTTTCTTTGTAAATCATCAAGCTCTATTTTATTGATTGAATTAGAAAACTGTTGCCATGCAGCACCGCGGCCTTGCTCGGCTGGTGCTAAATGTCTAGCGCCAAATGTCTCTGATAAATCAATACGTTTGGCGGCTTTTAATAAATATTCTGCACCGAGGTTTGAGCCTTCAACTACATACAACCACGCTAAGCCTTGTTCAAATGAGAATGTGTGCTTATCAGCGTATTGCTTACGAATTTCATCGGCCTGCTGTTTAAATGATAAATCGCATAAATCATCGTACACAGCATCTAAGCGCTGCATACCTGCAAGCCCTGCAATGCAATCTTGAAACCTTTTATCATGATATAAAGGGGCGACCGTAATATGAAATGCTAGCTGTACTTGTAAAAACAATGCATAGCGTTCAATGCTTGAAAAAGGCCTTTTAGTCATAATCGCTTTATCTAAACCATCATGAATAGAAGATGTTTCTGCTTTAAACTGGGCTGTTAAAGTGTTCTCTTTAATTGTTTCCATATCCAATGAAGACATGATTAACTCCGTGTAGCTAATATTTAATTTATAAAAAATTCAACAGGTAAGGTGAGCGTTAATGTAGTACCTGTTATTTCGTCTGGGGGTAAGGGTAATGGTTCTGCGCGTTTGACCAGAGCAAGTACCTCTTCATCAAGGGATGACACACCGCTTGCTCTAAATAAAGAGACTGCAATTACTTGGCCTTCTCGATCCATTGTAAATTTGACCCAAGGTACGCCTTGCTGACGTTTCAGTTTTGCCATTCGAGGATAGCGTTTACGTCTTTCAAGGTGAGCTGATAATTGCATTTGCCAGCGCTGCTTAGCCTCAGCTTGTTGCTTGCTAAATACATTACTTACTGGGCCTGTACGCTGTTCTGCTGGGGCTGCATCAATTGATTTTGGTGCAGTTGTCTGTGCAACAGCGCTGTCGTTCTGGGAATTTTGTTTTGTCTGTTCAACTTTCTCTTTAACAGGCTTAGCGTCATCAACAGCTGTTTCTTGCACTTTTTCAACTTTAGCTACTTTGGGTTTTTTAGTTACTTTAGGCTTTGTAATTTTAATTTCAGACTGCTTGGCGATAAGCTCTGGTTGCTCGACTTTTGGTTGTTCTTTTGGTTTGGGTTTAGGCTTACTCTCAGCTGAGGATTGACTTGCCATCTGTTGTTCAGGCCCCTCAGGTAGTGCATTTTTGGGTACTTTAGGTGCGGCTACCATACTAATGACGACGGCATCAGGCATTGCGGCATTTGCCGTTTGTGTTATTGCAACTGCTGGGCTCATAATAAAGTAGGCTGCAACCAATAGATGAACAACTAATACTGTTGAAACACAGAGTAACTGTAATTTACGATAGCCTGTTCTAAGCGTTGGCTGGCCAGCTATCATGCTCATTACTGCTGACTCGCTTGTGTTTTTTCTAGCCCAACTAACGCAATGTTCTTATAGCCTGCTTTAGAAAGAATATTCAGCAAATCAACAAAGTCCCCGTAATCCACACTGCGATCTGCGCGGATCAAAATTGCGTGCTCATTAGTGATTTTTTGCTGCAATAACGCTTCAACTAGTTCGGTTTTCGCGACAGACTGCTTTTCACCAATAACCAAAGACAAATCTTTTTGTAATGTAAGGTAAGTTGGTTTTTGTTCAGAGGCTTTCGTTTCAGAATCAATACTGGGTAGTTCAACAGGCACGCTAACTGTTGCTAATGGTGCAGCAACCATAAAAATAATCAGTAAAACCAACATAACATCAATAAACGGCGTGACATTAATGTCATGTTGTTCAACTAGTTCTTCATCATCTTGTTGTAAGTTAAAAGACACTGCTTTATTTCCCTGCAGCTTTGATTTGCTGATAGTCAATTAACTGCTCTAATGGTTTTGCTTGAGAATCTTTTGCTGATAAGTCTCGGCTAAGGATTGTCATTATGACAGTCACTGTGTCTAACAATTGCGATTTATAGGCTGTTATAGAGCGTGAAAAATAGTTGTACATTACAACTGCGGGTATTGCTGCAACTAAACCAAGAGCTGTTGCAAGTAATGCTTCAGCTATGCCTGGCGCGACAACAGCAAGGTTGGTTGTTTGTGTTTTGGCGATGCTAATAAAGCTATTCATAATCCCCCAAACAGTACCAAACAAACCAACAAATGGAGCAACAGAACCAATGGTTGCTAAAACCCCCGTTCCTTTGTTCATATCTGCAGATAGCTCGGCTTTTACCCTATCTAATCGAGCTGCAACACGCTCTTTTAATGCATCACTTGTCGTTGCGTTATTACTACTTAAGATAAGCTCATGTAGGCAAGCTTGAATTAATAGTTTTGCCGTACTTGGCTCTTGAGTTAAACCTTGTTCTGCCATTTTTAAGTTATGACTATTTAATAGTTTGACTAATAAAGCCCTGCCTTCACGTTTACTTTTATTAAGATAAATAAGCTTCGCGATAAAAACACCCCAACACACAATTGAAGCTAGTAGTAGGCCAATCATAACGGTTTTAACAATCACATCGGCCGCTAAATACATTCCCCAAGGCGACAAATCATGACTAACAAAAGCTGCGCTATCGGCTAATTGTGGGTTATCTAATTTAGTTACTTGGCTTACTATTTCATTTGCTGGGTCTTGCTCAGATGAATAACTATGCCCGGAAAAAAAGCCAACAAGAGCCACAAAAAGCACTACTCCAAATTTCATTAAATCTACTCCAGCCAACTGACAAAAATGGCGAAAAAAATAAACGTCATATTTAATAAGACGCACCAAAATCATTTTCCCGTAATAAAAATTAAAATTTTTTGTCGACGGCGGGCATTTGCCTTAAGCGATTCGTTGTAATTCTCTGATTGAATGGAATGTTTTGAAAAGAGATTAGCCAAAAGTAGTAATTATCATATTTTAAACAACAAACTTGCCTTGAATAAATAACAATGATACGGTAATGATAATTGTTATCATTTGCCGTTGTTGGTAGGGAACCGCAGTGCTTAATTACACCGGTATGGATCTATTTGTTCGCGACAATCAATTTTGGTTATTAAGGTTTTTACAGAAGAAACTTAACCTTCATTGCCATCATGATGCACAAGACCTTTCACAAGACACATTTATTCGTGCTCTGACTTCGTCAATTGATTTATTTGAAGTGAAAGAACCCCGTGCTTACCTTGCTACAATTGCAAATCGTTTAATTATCGATAAAGCAAGACGTAAACGCATTGAGCAAGCCTACCTTGAAGCTCAGTTAGAGTCTTCACAAGAATATGCCCCTTCGTGTGAAGAAGTGCATGAAATGATTCAAAAACTAGAGGCGTTATCGCGCTTACTTGAAGGGTTAGCAGATAAACCAAGGCGCGCATTCTTAATGGCAAGGTTAGATGGTCTGAAGTATCAAGAAATTGCTCAGGAACTGAATATATCGGTGAGTATGGTGCAAAAATATATCGCTCAAACATTGCTTCATTGTCACAGTCAATTACTCGATTAAGCCATAATGTCCGTACAGTACCCAGACTACAAATCTAAGCTTGAACAAGCCGCAAATTGGTGTGTCTTACTCAATTCTGACAACTTCACCGATGCCGATATTCAAGCCCATAGTCAGTGGCTCAAAGCCGATCCTGAAAATCAAAAAGCTTACTCAGAATTGCAAGCACTGTGGCGCGAATTTGACAGCACTGATAACAGCCATTTTGATTCGAAAATCCTCAATAGGGTACTAGATAAAGATAAGCCTAAGTCTAATCATTTTGCTAAATCGGTCGTTTTATCGGCACTTTTTGTCGGGTTTGGTCTTATAGCCAGTCATGTAGGTCTAACAGGAATCAGTTCTGATTATTACACTCTAAAAGGGGAGCAAAAAACTGTTGAGCTTAAAGATGGCTCCATACTGACTCTCAACGCGCAAACCCAAGTGGATATAGAATTTAGTTCTAAGCAACGATTGATTAAGTTGAATCAGGGAGAGATACATTTAGTGGCAAAAACTAATTCAAGTTGGCCATTAGTGGTGGAAACAGATAAAGCAACGGCAACAGCCTTGGGGACACAATTTACTGTTAAACGCCACGAACAAGATACCTTTGTCGTTGTGAGTGAATCAAAAGTAGAGCTGTGCTATTTACCTGCTCAAAAATGTGTCGTAGGTAAGGAAGGTCAAGCAATGTCAGTGGCTAATAGTCACCTCATTGGGCCAACAGCTGCAAACCCCGATATAGAATTAGCATGGTTAAATAATAGGTTAGTTGCTAATAATATGAGTTTAGCTAGGTTATTAAGTTTGCTTGAGCCTCATTATCAAGGCGTGTTTATTTACAACCAATCCGCACTTGAACATATCCGAGTTTCAGGTGTTTACCCAACAGACAATATTGCTATGGCGCTACAGATGATAGCGTCAGAACCCGCGGTGACCCATACCTCTGTCGCCAATTATTTTGAGTATATCTCATTGAAATAAAATAAATTATAAAATTAATTTCATTATTTAATAAATTTTATTACTGCTTTTTGATTTTGCTGCGTCCTATTAATAGCTCTAAAAAATAATGAGAACTATTTATGTTAAAAGGCCGCTTATCGCGTTTAATTTTTACAGTCTTGCTATGCCTGCAATTTACATTTTCTGCAAAGGTGTTAGCGGATCAAGCCCACCAACTTGATATACCTCAAGGTAGTTTGGCTGAGGCACTTAATACATTTGCCCTCCAAACAGGCATCTTGCTGCAGTTTGATCCTAAGCAAGTTGGCGATCTGCAATCAACTGGTCTAAAAGGGGAATTCGAACTTGATACAGGATTCCAACAGCTTCTCTTAGGGACTGGCTTGTATGCCGAGAAAACGGCTAATGGAAGTTATGTTATACGTGTACTCTTAGCCCAATCAAATGGTGATATTTTACTCGATACCTTAGAAGTTCAGGCTACATCTAATAAGCGTATAGAAATTTATCAATCAGCCTCCTCAAATACTCAACTTGATCAAGCTCAGCTTCAACGTATTGCCCCACGTGATACATCAGATATTTTCTATAACGTTTCAGGTGTTACCACTTCCCAAACTCGGCAGGAGCCTGGGGTTGCAGTAAATGTTCGTGGCTTACAAGATTTTGGTCGAGTTAATGTGATGATTGACGGAGCTAGGCAGAACTTCAAACGAAGTGGTCATGGTGCCAATGGGATGGTTTATTTAGATCCTCAATTACTGTCGAGTGTCGAAATTGCAAAGGGACCAGTAGGCGAAAGTGGTGGTGCTGGCGCGATTGCTGGTGTTGTAAATTTTAAAACGCTTGAATTTGATGATTTGGCGGCTCCCGGTAAAGATCATGGTACTAAGCTAGCCATTTCATCTGGCAACAATGCCTATCACATGCAAGGCTTATTAGCGTCTACTGTGCGTGTGGGAAAAGATCTAGAACTTGTTGCTGCGGTAGGGCATAAGAATGTTGGTCGTTTTAAGCCAGGCCAACATGGTGGTAATGCTGATTCTAGTAATTACTTTAGCGCAATGAGTAACTTTACCGAGCAAGATAACTGGTCGTCATTACTCAAAGCTGATTACACAATAAATAAAGAGCAGTCAGTAAAACTTAGCTATATCGGCTTTTATGGCAACTTTGAAGAAGGCTCAACCACATCAGTAGATGCAGAGCCCGAAAGTAGCAGTTCACTTAATAACGATACGATTAAATTAGATTACACATGGGCTGCAAACTCAAATTACCTCAATCTTAATGCCAGTGTTTATTACAACCGCACTCAAATGCGTCAGCATGTTTATGAAATGGGAGAAAGCAGCAATCCCTACGGCGAGTTTAAATTGCAATATGAAACCAACACCCTAGGTATGGTTGTTGATAATCTTGCCTTTTTTAGTCTCAAGCATGATTGGTTAACACAACATGAGTCATTGTTATTAGTTACTTTAGGCGGCGAGTATTTTAAAGACTGGACAGAGCCTCAAGCAATACAGCAAACGCCAGGAACTGGCGACCCATCTTGGTTTACAGGTGCAACCCCTGAAGGTGATCGCTCTCTAGGCAGTGCTTATATTCAAGCAGAATGGCAATACGGCGAGCATTTTTCTTTTGAATCAGGTTTGCGCTATGAGCAATTTTCACTGCAAGGAGGTGGAGAAATATACTCTGGTTACATTCTTAACCCTCCCGGAGTTTCGCCTAGTCGCACTTTGATCTATACCGACTTTGACGTTGACCGGCATGAAAATTACCTTTCACCAAATATGCGTTTAGCCTATCGCTTTAACGATAAAATACAAGGCTACTTAAGTTCAGCTCAGGCAGTCAGGCCGCCTGAAATCACAGAGACCTTATTATTTGGTGCTCATGTTGGTAACTCTTTCCCTTTTTACCCAAACCCTGGACTTGAAGCTGAAGAAGCTTGGAATAATGAAATTGGTCTTAATTTTGAGTTGCTTGATATAGCCAAAGGCCACGATTTATTCATTAAAACAGCATGGTTCGAAAATACCATCGATAACTTTATTGTCCAAGGTCGCGTGATGAGACCTACTTCTATTGATGACAATGGAATGACATTGAGTTATGTCAATTTACAAGATGAAATCCGTTTTGATGGCCTTGAACTGCAAGCTGATTATGAATCAAAAAGGCTATTTGCTGAGCTTAATTACACCAAAATGAATGTTGACCTTGGCAAGGGAGGCTATGATCCATTTCCTCTCGGCAGCCAAGTAGGTTATCCAGAAACAAGTATGGGTCAAGCTGGATCGGGAAGCTTGAACTATATCCCTCCACCAAAACACAGTGGTGCATTGACCCTAGGCTTAAAGTTATTTGAAGACACTTTAAAGTTAGGCGCTCGAATGCGTTACGAAGATAACGACGGTCGTGGTGGCAGCGCTTATGAAGACGTTGTTGACTGGCAAGTTTATGACTTTTGGTTGGAATATCAATTTACATCACAGTTTAAATTACGTATGTCGGTCGACAACCTGACCGATCTCAATTATGCCGAAGCAAATGGTACTTCATATTGGATTGCGCCTGGGCGCACCGCCACTGCTCAATTAACCGCAACATTTTAAATAATAAAGGAATAAAAATGCGACATACCTTTAAGCTAGCCCTTATTACCAGTGCATTATTTAGCGCAAATCTTGCAAGTGCAGCTGAAATTAACCTACAACAATTACATGCATTTGGTACACCGCCGACCATTATGATGGGCGGCGATAAAGGCATGATGCCTGCAAAACCACCAACATTAAATACCCAAAATGGTAAATTAATAGGTACTTTTCTTTCTGGTGGTGGTAGTGACTTTGCCACGCTAACGCAGTCGGGTATTTATAGCTTCACTCCCCAATTAACTGAAGGCGAGTTGACCGACTACATCACATATATAAACGAAGTTAATAACGACACGCTAGCCTTTGTAACGAATACCGTGGTTGATAGTCAGGGAGTTGTTTACGGTGGCGCAAACAGAACATTATTCAAATGGAGTGAAGGCGAAGTAATAGAGGATGCACTATCGCATTTGGATCTCTCTAGTATTAATGGCGGAGACTTCCGAGTACAAGGCTTGATGACAATAGATGCACAAGACAACATCTATTTTGCCGCTTATGAACGAGGTAGTGATTATAGTGCATTACTGCGTCTTAATAGTGAAGGTGAAATCGCAGTACTGATTGACTTTAGCCGTGATGAATACAAACAGGGCAATATTTTTACTAAAGGTGAAGCGCCTGCCTCACTGATATACAGTGAGCAAGATAATGCTATATATGGCCTTGCACATAAATCTTCAAAGTCTGATGGAGCAGGCAGTACCGAAGGCCTAGAAGATGGCGACTTCCCAAGCGGCACCTTGTTTAAGCTAGATTTAACTAATGCTAAAACGGATGGCAGCTCAGAAGTACAAATTTTAAAAACCTTTTCTAATAACCTACATGGTCTTATTGATGACCATACCTTAGCAACCAACTCGTTAGTAGAAAGCGGTGATTGGTTATACGGAACGTCAGCTAAAACAGTATGGCGTGCCCACAAAACCAATTTAGACGCATTTACCGTGTTACATACATTTGGTTCAGAACAAGATGAAGCAGAAACAAACCTAAATGGTAAAACGCCAGCGGGCCCACTTGTAGTTGCAGCAGATGGAAACATTTACGGTACAACAACCGCCGGAGGCAGTGACGATAATTCAGGTGTGCTATTTCGTATTAATCTAAGTACAGACGCACGTGACCTTGATAAAGAGCAAGACAATTTTCAGCTTGTACTCCACTTTGCAGATCAAGCTTCACCTTTACCAGTAGGTTTAACTGCTGGTGCGCTAGTGAATGGCGAACAAATTATTTACGGTGCCACCAATGGCGACGCGGTAAACGACACAGGAAGCGTATATCAATTCACTGTAAAAGAGCATGCCTTGGAGTTTAATACTCAAACCACTGAAATAACTTTAGGAGAGAGTGTTGAAGTCAACTGGCAGTCAACCAACTTAAGCCAATGTACTGCCAGTGGCGATTGGCAAGGTGCAAAAGAAGCTAGTGGTACTGAATCAATTGAGCCAAGCTCTGAAGGTGAAAAATCTTATTTATTAAGTTGCCAAGACACTGACCAAAAAACACATGTTCAGTTAGTTAATGTGGTTGTAAATCCAAAACCAGAGCTGAACTTTACTTCTTCAGTTACCGAAATCACCTTAGGAGAAAGCGTAGAGTTAAATTGGCAAACATCTAACTTAAGCCAATGTACGGCTAGTGGTGACTGGGAAGGTACAAAAGAAACCAGTGGTACCGAAACTATCGAGCCAAGCACTGATGGCAACAAATCATACATTCTAACTTGCCAAGATAACGACCAAACTGACTATGTTCAAACTTTGGATATTTTAGTTAATCCTGCACCGGAGCCAGAACCAGAACCAGAGCCTGAACCGGAAGATAATAGCAGCAGTGGTGGGGCATTTGGCGGTGTAATCTTGGCTCTTGGCTTATTAGTTGGTAGGCGCTTTCGTAACAAAATTAAAAGCTAAATTAGCAACCAGTTTTGCTAATTAACCCAGTCATATCAATCTGGCGCGCAATTGATATGACTATTTCAGACCTCTAGGTCATTACAAAAACAGAAAAGGAAATATTATGTCTATACAAGTTTCATATGGTGCAAATTATAGCTACGGCAGTTTAAATGACTTTTTCACCTACGCAAGTGAGTTTTTTACCGATACAACTTACGATGAAAGCATTGGTAGTTTCGCTGGTACTGAAAATCCAGATCCTATTGTAGATTTAGGTTTTTGGGGGAGCTTTGGCACATTCTCTGGCACGCAATTTGTGCAAGAGGGCACTTCAAGCGATGGCAGCCTAGGCTTTATCATTCAGGCTGCTGATGGTTCTTACTTAGATTACACCTTCTTCTCTAGCCCATCTCATACAATTTACGGTGAAATTGCCTCAATTTCCTTTGGTTACGGCATCACTCAAGATGCTAACGGTGAATACAGCTTCACTGATGAGTTAGTTAGTTTCGATGGTCTAGATACCATAGGCTTAAATGCCGGTATTGATGCAAGCGGCAATGTGATTGACCGTACAACCGGTGACAATACCACCCATAACATTGTAGATGGCTTAAAAGATGCGGAGTTTGATTACTTCACTACTTTACTATCTGACAATGGAATTGACTTAACCCTAAACGACACTGGTGCTGCTAGCTTTGCATCACTTGACACTATTGGTGTTTCAAGCTTTGTCGAATACGAACTCGTTGCATAATCTAACTGCACTGTAGCTTTGCTGCAGTGCTACTTAAAATTTATTGAGCTAGCTATGAAAACACTCTGCATTTTTTTATTCACTTTGCCGCTTTCTTGCCTTGCTAACACGGCGGTTGACGATGTTAGTGTAAATTACCTGACTTCACTTCATTATAGTGGCCCTGAAGGTTGGCCTACGGCTGGGAAACCCTATGCACCCCCTATCTATAATGCTGAGCGAGACCAACTACTGGGAATATCATCCACAGGACATGTAGATATTTTTGGTAACGACACTAGGGCAGCAAATATGTGGGGGCTGGCGCCGGTGCAAGGTCATTATTTTTCATTGGCTAAAGATATTAAATCATACTTGGGTTTTGCTGAGCATCCACAGCTCGATAGGCTTTATAGTATTGATTTAGATGGTAACATTTTTTATGTTCACTCAGATGGCAGTAATAAAAATATTGTTTTTGATAACAGTGAGGAAGAGCTTAGCAGTCAACCTAACGTTCAGCCTATTTTTGATCAGCAGGGGCGGCTACTGTTTATAGACACAGACGGCGAATCTTACTCGCGGTTAATGCGCTTAGACGCCGATAACACCCTGATTGAAATGCACCGTTTTAACAATAACCCGCATGGCTATTATACTGGTGCGGGAGGTATGTTATTGAGTGGTAATACATTATTTGGCTATTTGGCCTACCCCAGAGGCACACCATTTTTAGATACACTCTCGATTGATGATGATTTTATTGTCGGCGCCCTCTACGCAATGGACTTAAGTAACGACCCAGTACAAAGCCCTGAAATTATACACGAGTTTACCTTAGCCGAGGGAGAAGTTCCGTGGACAAGAGGTGAAGCTGCGCGTATAGCCACCTATTTGGTTGAAGACCAACAAGGTTATTTATACGGCACCACGTCGGTAGGTACTTGTAAAACAAAAGGAATAATCGTTCATAATCAGCAAGAGGCAAAATTTGATAATGGCATTTGTGGTGGTAGCTATGACTTATATTCTGTGACCGATAAAGAAAACCTCATCCATACAGAATATCCTCATTATGATGGCAGTAACCCTTTTGGCTCTGTATTTAGAGTAAAAAAAGATGGTTCTGATTTTGTGTTAGTGCATACATTTAGTGACCTAGATGGCAGTCAGCCCCGCGGACCAATGGCGATTACGGACAGTGGCTACCTTTATGGTACAACGATGGGGGGCGGTGTCCATAAAGATGAAGTTATAAGCGTAAAGCAAGGTAACCCATATCCTTCACAATTTGGGGAAGTAACCGGGAATGGCACCATTTATCGCATTCGCCTCGCTGATATTAAAGTTGAAAATGGCGTGGTCGTTGAAAGTGGTTTTGAACATGTACACTCTTTTAAAGCGGGGATAGATGTTGATGCCGACGGCAAAGTGCCAACCGGTATTATGTTAGCTGCAAACGGTAACTTATACGGCACCACTTTATATGGTGGCCGAGGGTACACCGATAATTCTGGTAATAAATACCTCAATGATAAATTCGGTACTGTATTTGAAGTAGATTTAAGTGCTCAACAGCCGACAGGCTCAGTGTCAATCAGCATAACTCCAGGGTCTATAAAGCAAGGAGAGCAAGCCGAAGTGACTTGGTCCAGTTTCAATGCAACAGACTGTAAAGCAACGGGGGAAACAGTGATTGGCGACTGGCAACCTGATTCGCCACTAGAGCCGCAAGGCAGTATGGTTATTTCGCCACAGACAGGGGTTTATACATTGACAGTTAATTGTAAGGATAGCGATGTGAATAGTCGTTTTGCTGCCCTAGCAACCTTGTATGTGGATGCAGAAGCAAAAGCAAAAGACAGTGAGTCACTTAGCTATGGTAATGGCGGCAGTTTAGACTGGCGTTGGCTGTTTTTGTTAACTGCGGCAGCATTGTTTAAACCAGTTCGTACAACGAGGTTTAAATGAACGCTTCGCAAGCGCTTAGTAAACCACTTAAAGATGCTTTAAAGCTGCAAATGCGCAGTTTTTATCATGTTGCAGGGTTTAGTGCGGTCATTAATGTATTAATGCTGTTGCCTGCAATCTACATGTTGCAGGTTTATGATCGCGTTTTGAGCTCAGCAAATTTAGACACCTTATGGCTAATCTCTTCGATGGTTGCGGTATTTTTCTTATTAATGGGGGGGCTGGAGTGGATCCGGAGCCGAGTATTAATAAGCATTAGTCAGCAATTTGATAAAACTTTACACAACCGTGTATTTAATGCGTTATATCAGCATCAACTTAAAACTGGTAACGCTAACTCAGGACTACTGATTAACGATCTTAATCAAGTTCGTCAGTTTATGACTGGGAGTAGCGTGTTTGCCTTTTTTGATGCGCCTTGGGCGCCTATTTTCTTAGTCATTCTGTTCTTTTTTCACCCTTTATTGGGCACGCTCGCATTGGTTGGTAGTTTAGTGTTATTTGCTTTAGCTTTAGCAAATGAATTATGGGCTAAACAGTCTCTAGTTTTAGCCTCTCAAGCAACTACAAATGCTAACAGACTCGCCAGCGATATCATTAATAATGCCGAAGTTGCTCAAGCCATGGGTATGCAGCAAAATTTACAAGAACGATGGCAATCAGAGCACTGGGCTGGAATTTGCCATCAAAGTGAAGCGAGTAATTTAAGTTCTGTGCTTACTGCAACCAGTAAAGTTTTACGACTCGCATTACAGTCAATGATGCTAGGTGCAGGCGCATGGTTAGCTGTTGCGGGAGAAATAACAGCTGGAATGATGATTGCGGGCTCTATTTTGGCAGGACGCATGCTCTCGCCAGTTGAGCAATTGGTTGGTGCTTTTAAACAATGGCAATCAGTTAAGCAATCACAACAACGTTTAAATGGCTTGTTATGTCAATATCCATCAGTAAAGGAAGGGCTTTGTTTACCTAAACCAAGCGGTAAATTAACCATCGAGAACGCCACTTTAATCCCACCAATGGCTCAGCATCCTGTTCTTAAAAATATTAGTTTTGAGCTTGAACCAGCAGAAATTTTGGCCATTATAGGCCCCTCAGGTGCTGGTAAATCATCAATTGCGAGAATGCTATGCGGTATTTGGGAGCCGCGTATAGGAAAAGTGCGATTAGATGGCGCAGATGTGTTTCAGTGGAATAAACAAAGCTTAGGCCCTTTTATTGGTTATTTACCACAGAATGTGAGCCTTTTTGCAGGCAGTATCGCGCAAAATATTGCACGATTTGGCGAGGTGGATGATCACTTGGTGATTAAAGCCGCGAAGTTGGCTGGGGTCCATGACATGATACTCAAGTTAAGTAATGGATATGAAACGCAACTAGGTGAAGCCGGAACCGGTTTATCGGGCGGCGAAAAACAGCGCATAGGTCTTGCAAGAGCAGTGTATGCTGATCCTAAGGTGGTTATTTTAGATGAAGCAAATGCGAATTTAGACGACAGCGGTGAGGCTGCGTTAGCAGCAACAATCAAAACGTTAAAGCAAGCTGGAAGTAGTGTGATATTCATAACTCACAGAGCGAATATTTTAGCTATGAGCGATAAAATTTTGTTACTAAACAAAGGCCATGTTCAGGCATTTGGCGCTAAAGAAAACGTATTAAACGCCATGCAAAGAGCCAAACAAAGTCAACAGGGAGTGGCAATAGCATGAATGCTCAACACGGCATAGCAGGTCGTAAATACATTCTTTGGGGCTGGATTATGACGGTACTAAGTTTGGGTGTTTTTTTACTTTGGGGAGCCTTTGCACCACTGGATAAAGGTGCTGTGATTGAAGGTCAAGTTATTGTATCTGGAAGAAAAAAACAAATACAAGCTCCACAAAGTGGGGTGCTTGCCCAGCTGTTAGTGCAAAATGGTCAGTGGGTTGAGAAAAATCAGCCTTTAGTGACCCTCGATAACCGAGTCGCTAAAAGTCAGCTTGAGGCCGCAACAACTCAATATTATATGGCACTGGCAGAAAAGGAACGTTTATATGCTGAGTTTACACAAACGCCGAAGTTGCATTATTCATCAGCGCTAACCGAAATAGCATTACCACAAGCCGAAGAGGCTATGCGCTTGCATCAGCAATTGTTTGTACAAAGAAAAGCAACACAGGATGCTAAACTCTTACTGTTAGAAAATAACAAACACACTACGCAATCGAGAATTTTAGGCCTACAAAATGTGGTTGCCAGTCAGCAACAGCAATTGGCGGTATATAAAAACTGGCTTAGAGACACACAAGCTTTAGTTGATAAAGGCTATCAATCACAAGAAAAACTTTATCAATTACAGGCACAAGCTGCGGAGATCAGTGCTGATTCAGCAAATTCACAAGCAGAACTAAAAGCACAACAGGCCAGGTTATTAGAGCAAGACACTCAATTACAACAGACAATAAAAGCTTACAAACAAGATCTCAGTCAACAGATGGCTACCAATCAAGCAAGTATTAGTCATTTCAAACAGCAGATCATTACGGCTCAATTTAGCCTGGATAATAGTGAAGTTCGCGCACCAGCAGCGGGGCAAGTCGTAGGCCTTAATGCGTTTGGTGATGTAGTATCCCAATCACAATTATTAATGGAAATAATGCCTAAAGGCCAAACTCTTATTGTCGATGCGAAAGTACCAGTTCATCTAATTGATAGCATCTTACTTGGTCAAGAAGTTGATTTGCTATTTAATGCTTTTAATACCAGCACCACGCCAAAGGTAAAAGGCAATATAGATAGCCTGACACAAGATATTGTCAACGACCAACGAACTGGGCAACCTTATTATCAAGTAACTATTCGCGTCAATGAACAAGCGCTGCTAAAAGATTTGGTGTTACAGCCAGGGATGCCAGTTCAAGCATTTGTTAAAAATGGAGAGCGTTCGATGCTGAGTTATTTGTTTAAACCTTTTATTGATCGTATTCCTCATGCAATGGCTGATAATTAAAAAGAATTTCACTTTAATTAATAATTAAGAAGGTTTACCTAATAAATTAGCTTGAATGAGAATGATTATTGTTTATAATGTCCGCCTGCCACGCAACGGGACTTTGTAAATTTTGACTAGCAAGACCACTAACAGAACTGGGTTCAACTCGCTGTATCAAGAACACCACGAATGGTTAGTTCGTTGGATTGCTAAGCGAACAAGTAGTGCTGATAATGCCCAGGATCTGGCGCAAGATACGTTTATAAAATTGTTAAATAAGCCAATGCTTTATGATGATATGCGTAGCCCTCGTGCCTGGCTTACGAAAGTTGCTGGTAACTTGATGACAGATCAATTACGCAGGCAAGTGCTTGAACGTAATTATCAAAGCATGCTCGAATCAATGCCTGAGTCTGACTACTTTTCGCCCGAAGAGCAATTAGAGTTGCTTAACTTACTTGAGCAAATTGACAAGTTACTCACGGGTTTGAAAGCAAAAGAAAAAAAAGCTTTTTTAATGGTTAGATTGGATGGCATGAGTTATAAAGATGTCGCAAGCGAACTAAAAGTAAGTTTATCTTCAGTCGAAAAATATATCGCTAAAGCAACACTACAGTGCTACCAACTTGTTTATTTTGACAGCTAAATCTGATGAATTTTAGACTCAATCACAATCAAGCTCATATTCCAGAACACATAGTTCAACAAGCAATTCGATGGCAAATTAAAATTGAATCTGGCAGCATCAGTGAGGCAGAGCAGGCACATTTTGTGAAGTGGCGCAGTGCAGATCCATTACATGAGCTGGCATGTGCTCGGTTACTACACCTTGATAAAGCATTTAGTGATGTTGCTGTTAAGTCCGCCGGGTATGCACGAGAAACATTACAAAAAACAGACCATGAAATTGATAATCTGCAGCGTAGACGTTTGCTCAAAAGCGCGCTTGGTACGACACTAAGTGTAGCCGGTGTGGCTTTTTTAGTTGAGCAGCAAGGCGTTCGTCATTATTTAAGTGCCGATTTATCAACCAGGGATAGTCGCGAAGAATTTACTATTTTCAAAAATAGCCAACTGTGGTTAAACCGCCATAGTACGGTAGAAATTGATGAGCACAAGAGTAATTCTATTACGCTCACGCAAGGTGAGTTATTTTTAAAAACCGCAGCTATTGATGCACCTGTTCAACTGCACACTCCGCATGGTGTATTTGCTACTCAAAACGCAGAAGTATTTGTTCGTCATGAGGCAAGCCATGCGATTGTACAAGTAAACAAAGGCCTACTGCATTATAGTGCAGCGGCAGGTGAAAACAGTTTATCCCTACAAGCAGGCTCAACGTATCAACTCTTTTCCAATAAACAATTTACGTTAAATTCTGGGGTTTTTGATTACAGTAGTTGGCGTCAAAATCTACTCACTGCCAGAGCCATGCCGCTTGCCGATTTTTTACACGAATTGGCTCGTTATCGAAGCGGCCATATTCGTTGCCATCCAAGTTTAAACGACACGCTAATTTCTGGTGTATTTCAGCTTTCAGATACAGATTTAATTTTATCAACTGTTGCACAATCAGTGGGTGCAAAGCTTAACTATCTGACCCGTTTCTGGGCTGAAATTTTGCCAAAGTAAAATAATTCTCATTTATTTTTACGGCTTTTCATTTTTCGTTCGGCTTTATAGGTATGTAACGAAAAAAGGAAACTCACATGCCGTCTCGTGTATTGCTTACTAGCTGTGCCATATTTGTTTCGAGCCTGTTGTCTGTGGCCCCAATTTATGCGGCGCAATCATCAGCTAGTTCAGCTAATTTCACATTAGTTCAATTTGACTTACCTGCAGGTAATTTAGGTGATTCATTAACGCTTCTTTCACGACAAGCAGGGATCACACTGAGCTTTGATGAGCAAATCGTAAAAAATATCTCTGTATTAGAGCTTAAAGGACGCTACAGCACAGAAACTGCTTTAAATAAACTTTTACAATCAACCTCATTAGAAGCGTTTTTGATTGCTCAAAACGCTTGGATCATTAAAGCTAAGCCACAATCAGATGTGATTGCTCTTGATACTATTCAAGTTCAGGGACAACACAATAAACTAAAAAATAAAACCTATACCGAGGCAAAATCGGTAAACGTCATCACTCAGCAAGATATTGAACGATTTCGCGGTACCAGTGTTGGCGATATATTCCAAGGTACACCTGGGGTATTAGTCAGTGAGAACCGTAACTCAGGTGGTTTAGACATCAATATCCGCGGTATGCAAGGTCAAGGCCGTGTGCCAGTTACTATTGATGGAAGTCGCCAAGAAACAACTGTTTATCGAGGGTATTCAGGTGTCTCTAGCCGCAGTTATATTGACCCTGATTTAATTGGCTCAATGACGATTAGTAAAGGCCCTGTTATGGACGCGCAAGGGACCGGTGCGACGGGCGGATTAGTGAGTGTTAGCACTCTTAATGCAGACGATATTGTCAAAGAAGGGGAGCTGTCAGGTGTGCGTTTAAGAGCGAGTGCCATAGGTAATAGCTCAAGCGTACCTCAGCCTGGAACCTATGCAGGCTATTATCTACCTCGTAATGCCTATCGCTCAGATTGTCGCTTTTCAACATATTGTACTGAACAGTACTTGATGCCAGAGCATTTTGCCCCCGAAGAAGGAATGGACAGACCTAGTTTGTTAGAGTTTTCGAGTTACGCGGGGAGTGTTGCTGCAGCAAAACGCTTTAGTTGGGGTGACTTAGTTGGTGCTTACGCTAAGCGTGAACAAGGCAATTATTATGCAGGTAGCCATGGCCCTAAACCCGAATTGATTTATGGTGAGCCGGTTAAAATGGCTTGGTATACCGAGACTCCAGTCTCTATGGAAGGTGCGTCAAGATTTCGTGCTAATGAGCGTATACCAAATACAAATTTCAATAGTGAGTCGGTATTACTTAAAACGAACTTGGTGATGCCAAAAGATCATAGCTTAGAGATGAGTTATATCCTTTATAACAGCGAATATGGCGAAATGATGCCTTCGCAAATCCGCTCTTTTGGTCAAGCAAGACAATGGCTTGACAGCGAAGTAACAAACCATACCTATACATTAAAATACAAATGGCAACCGCTTACTTATGATTGGGCCGATTTTTCGGCTAATTTGTGGCACACAGATGCGATTACAGATCTTAATACACCTCGTCCCGGCTCAGTTGATATTGCCGACAACATAGCCCGAGAAGATGACTATCAGCGTTGGGGTGCTGAATTTAGTAATAAAATGATGTTCTACAATTATGGCGAACTTGCATTGAGCTATGGCATAGCCGGGCAGTGGGAAGATATGGATACCGATACGGTCCAAACAGATAATTCTTATGCAGGTTCACGAAGCGGTTGGCGTAAAGAGTTTAGTGCTTTTAGCGCTGTCGATTGGCAAATTACAAAGCAGTGGCAATTAGAAGCAGGGTTCCGCTTTAGTCATTTCTCTTCAAAAGATAATAACCCTTTAGAACTTAAGCCTAATAACCCTGCATGTACACCTGATGGGCAAGGAGGCTGTGTTCCTGTCAATTATCAGAATAGTCACTCAGGTGGTGCGCCGATTATAGCTTTAACGTGGCAAGCGTTAGACGGTCTTCAATTATACATTAGACACGCAGAAGCTTTACGTATGCCAAGCTTGTTTGAAAGTACCTCTGGTTTGTCTGCGAGCCCTGTGCTTGATATATCTCTGAAGCCTGAGCATGCCAAAAACCAAGAATTGGGTATTAATTATTTAAACGAAAAAATAGCGAATAACACAGATCAACTGGCTATCAAGCTTGCCTATTTCGAGAATCATGTAGATGACTATTTAACTCGAACACAACCAAATGCGTGGGAGGAATCACAAGGCGGTTTGCTCGATTTATTTCGTATGCGCAATATCGACAGTTTAGATCTTAATGGTGTTGAGTTTAACTTTAGTTACACAGCACCTTTTTGGTTAGTTGAATTAAGTGGTACTAAATATTCTTATATTGAAGTGTGTAATGATGGTAGCTACGTGCGTTATGAATGTACTGATTGGGGGATCACACAGAGTTACATCAATAATATGATCCCGCCTAACTGGCATGCCAGCCTGCATTTAGGGTTACGTCTTTTTGATCAAAAATTCGAGACTGGTTTACGCGCTACCTTCATGGGCGAGAGAAACTCAATTCCTCGATACAACGCACCAACAGGTTTTAATGAGCCTGTGCTATGGCACAGCTATAACCTTTTAGATTTCTACAGTTCATACCAATTTAACGATACGGCGAGCCTTGATTTTACTATCGATAATATTACCGATCGTTACTACTTAGACGCATTGAGCTTAGGACTTGTGCCAGCCCCAGGGCGCACAGCCAAGCTTAGCTTAACTTTACAATTTTAATTGCCAGAAAAACCTGCAAGGAGACCCCGATGAAATTGATGCTACATACATTCACCGCTATAGGGCTAGCTTTAGCGCTAACCGCTTGTGGTGGAGGTGGTGGTAACGACGATAGCACCCCTGTTGTTGTTGAACAAAAACCGACGGCTGTTATCACTAGCAGTACAGAACAAACAACGTTTTCACTTAAAGATGGTGCAGTACAAATTCAACTAAGTGCTGATCAAAGTAGTAGCGCAGATAACAAAGAACTTAGTTATCAATGGCAACTTATTTCTCGCCCAGAACAAAGTGAAGCGGCTTTAACCAGTAACGATAGTCTTAGCACCGATTTTGTGGCTGATCTTCCTGGTGAATATGTCATTAGTCTTATTGTTAATGATGGTGTTAATAACAGTGAAGCAACACGCATTACTTTTAATGCAACATCACCATATCCGACAGCAATCACTGAGCCTGTATACAGTGTAAGTTTGGGCACAACGAGTGTCGGCCTAGATGCAAGTGCTAGTTTACCTCCAACAGGCGAGACAGGCAGTTTAGATTATCAATGGAAGATTGTTGAAAAACCGGCTGAGAGTGCGGGTTATTTAAGCAATGAAACACTTAGTTTAGCTACTCTATTTGTTGATGTAGCTGGAGATTACAAACTAGAGTTAGTTGTTTATTACGGAAATATTGCCAGTGAACCAAAAACGGTTACCGTAACTGTTTCATCAGGTAATGCTCCACCTGTTGCGATTGCTGATGATGTGACGATTAAGCTTGGGCAAACAGTCACGCTTGATGCATCACAAAGTAATGACCCTGAAGGAGCGTCTTTACAATACCGTTGGAAATGGGCTTACACTCCTGTTGAACCTGATGCTATTCCATTACCTGAATTAACAGGAAGAACAACAGATACACTTACTTTTACGCCAGCTGCAGCGGGAGAGTATTCATTGGTACTGTTTGTGTTTGATGGTGCAAGAAAAAGCGAAGAGCGTGAAGTTCTTGTAACTGTAGAGAAAGATCCTGAGTCTAATGAAAACAAAGCACCCGTTGGCGAGTTACTCGCAACAGGCTATTTCCCTTCTTATAGTATTGGTGAACAAGAAGTTGGTTTACGCGCTGAGTTTAATTTTTCAGGCTATGATCCAGAAGGTGAAGCACTGCAAATAATCAGTGCGGAACTTATAGAAAAGCCAGAAACAAGTACTGTTGAGTTAGTTGATATTGGTTCTTGGAAGCCAATGGGCAAAAAGATCCAAAAGCTTGATGTTGAAGGCATGTATAAAGTACGAATGGTTGTATCTGATGGTGTTAATCAACTAACAACCAATGCAACAATGGAAGCTAAAATTGGTAATGTTAATGGGCAGCCTTCAACACGCGGTGTAGATGCTCAATCTAAATCAGTGATTGTAGGTGATGCACTCGTATTCGATGCATCAAGTGAAGACCCAAATGATGATCCAATGACATTCCATTGGGAACTTGTTGATCGTCCAGATGGCAGTAACGCGGTTATTGAGCCAGTTATTGAACCTGAAACCCAAGAGTATCGCCGTGCTCGCGTGGTAACTGACGTACCAGGCTCATATACTGCGCGCTTGATTGTTGAAGATGACCGCGGACTTTTTGCAAAAACTTATGCAGAAGATGATGGCCTTGCAAAACTTACCAATACTGCGCCCGAAATTCGTTCTGTTGTGTGGGCACGTAGTTGGGGAAGACTACAGCCAGGTGAAGATTACTATCAAATCTTACCGTGCATGTCATTATTACATCGCCCTGTTACGGTTGATGCTGATGGTGACGAAGTATTCACCCATGAAGAGTTAATTAGCACGCCTGAAGGTGGAGAATTCACAAGTTATCCTGATGAAGCTGATTGTCCTGCCACACGCGGTCAAGTGTTTACCAAACCAGGTACTTATACATTCCGTTATTCAGCGACTGATTTAATAGACGATGCACCACAATATGATTTTGTTGTTAAAGTTGATCCATTATCAGAAGCGAAAGGTGTTCGCTTACGAAGCATTAATGAAGATGGCGAAAGCTTATGGCACCCACTACCGTATGAAACAATTCCACCATTTGCAAATGGCTTTAGTGCAAGCTCGCGTCCATTCTTAGAAGAAGGCTATGTGCAGTGGGAGCTAAGTGCTATGGACAGTGCGTATACAGTTGAAAATGTTAAGGTGAGCCATATTAATGGTGGTCTTGCGAGTCTTACCCCTCGCTTTGAAAACCTATATGAAGGACGTGTTATTCAACAAGGCGAAAGCTTAGCATTTCAAACCGTAGTACCTGCAGTGCCTTGTATTCGTAATGATGATAAGTCTGAAGGCTTCCATTTCTCTTTCAATATTAGAGAAATCCCAGAAATTACTTATGTATACGAAATATGGCGCACAGCCGATGAAGACAGTCTTTTCAACGAGTGGGAAGAGTGTGAAGAAGGCCAGCTAAATTAAAAACTTAAACAAGCGAACCTTCGGGTTCGCTTTCTTAATATTACCCCTTCCACGTTCCTTTAGACGATATCGCAAATCAAACAAACGCATTCAGAGTTCACTCTGATAATACTAGTGAGGGAATTGTACGCAAATATACTTTTCCATTGTGATAATGCAAAAGCGTATTGCTAACGATAATTTAAGGCTCTGAAATAGAAAAAGTGATCTTTTATAATCCTTGAGCAGAAAATAAGCTCTTTGCAAACTATGCTTGGAGCTAACTTACATAGTTTCTAACCTCTCTTTGTACCCATTCATCTTAATATACTATTTAATAAGCTATTATATTTGTATGATAATAAAATCACTCAAATCTTGAGTTCATAATCCAAAGGAACATACCTAATGTGGTTTACTAATCGCAAACTTTTATCTGAAAATATTTATTTAAAAGAGCAGGTTGCAGAATACGAAAATATAAAGCATGAGCTCAAAGAAGAGATGTTGTATTTTTTACTGAACAAAAATAGCACCATTATTGAAGTAAATGAACGATTTGCAGCAGCGCTAGATTTCAAAGCAAATGATCTAATAGGTAAAACCCTAAATGATTTGCTCCTAAAAAAATCAATTAAAAAACCCCACACACAAAAATTACTCTCGGCAATAATTAAGTTAAACCATTGGCACGGCGCCTTACAATTACAAACTAATACAGGTCGTGAACTGTGGCTTAGAAGCATTTTACAGCCAATAAATGGCGAACTTGCCGTGTATTCAGCTGAACTTACAAGAACTATATCTCAATCTAGAGAGAAGGAAGATATGCTTATTGCTCTCAGTCGTTCTTCTGCGGTGATTGAATTTAGCCTAGATGGCGTAATACTCAACGCTAATGATAACTTTTTGAATGCCATGGGGTACTCTCAAAATCAAATTCTAGGAAAGCACCACAGTATGTTTTGTGATCGACATGAAGTTGAATCGAATGCCTATCAGGTGCAAAAGAAGTGGTTGAGGCCGTTAGTCAATTTAAAACGAACCTTTAGTTAAGGGCTGCCGAACAAGGGAGTAGCGTGTTACTCCTTTTTATTTACTTATCTTTAATGTAAAAAGAAGCATGACTAGTATCCCCAAAATGCGTAAACGTAAATGCTCTAAAAGTTTGTGTTAGAGGTCTTGAGTGCCAAATTTTATATAATAGTATAATATTTTCTATGTATTGAATTTAGGTAAGTAATGGTGTACTTTAGTGCTGGTTTTGAGTTTTAACTCTAATTATATCCCTTGCTGTTATTTCTTTTAACTTTCTTAGTTAATAAAGGAATGGAAGCAATATGTTTTTTAAACCAAGGATGGGTGTTCAATGACTACACAATTTTTTTATAGAAGTTGCTTTAAGACACAGTGTTCAAGAATCGCTGCTACCTCTTTACATTCGTAGCGCTACTCCATTTCTAAATAATATTACTATACCTCAATTTCTAATATGATTTGGCTTTTTATGTCTTGCGTTTATAAAAAATGCTCATTTAAGAGCGATGGTTTCACTCTTATTGAGCTTATGATTGTAATTTCAATTACAGCGATTCTTGCATCAATCGCATTTCCTGCATATCAAAATTATATTCTTCGTAGTCATGCACATGTAGCAGGAGCTGACTTAGTTGCACTATCTGTAAGTTTAGAAAACCGATTTCAACGCCGATTGAGTTACTCAGGTGCTACAGTTGATAATGTAAATTGGTATCAGTCATCTAAAAATTACACTATTAATATGAGTGTGACGGCAAACTCATACCTCCTCAAAGCAACTAATTCTGATTGCGTATTAACTTTATCCAACACCGGTTCACGAACACTGTCTGGTAATTGTGGTGGGTTGAAGTCTTGGTAAAAAAACAATCGGGTTTATCTCTCATTGAGCTGATGATAGTAATAACAATTATTGGTTTTTTGGTATTAGTAGTCGTTCCTTTTACTCAATCTTGGATATATGAAGCTCAAGTTAATAACGCAAGAAGTTTACTTGCGAATGGGTATAGTCAAGCCAAGGCATTGGCATTACGTAACCCACAAAATTCACAGGGGGATTTAGCATCATCTGCATGCGTTAAATTAGCAGATGGGGTGCTTCAGGTAAGAGAACCTGAAGGTTCCTTATGTTCTGGAAATATCGTTTGGCAGGGGGACTGGCCTGAAGGTGTTTCTTTACTTCGAAGTAATAATCGCCTTACGGTATTTTTTATTAATAATCGAGGCTTAATACTGAAAAATGATCAGCAGGTTGGTGATAATCTAACGTTTACTCTCAATAAAGGAGCTGTTTCTTACAATGGGGCTTTTTACTAAAGGATTAGTGCTTCAAAGAGGGTCCTCTTTGATCGAAGCGATGGTCGCTATGTTAATCTTGGCAATTTTATTTCTCGGTATTGCACAAGTTTTAGGTCGAGGTTTAGTGAGCCAACGCTATATGAATACATATAGTTTAGCGCTATTGGAAATGCGCGAACGCCTTCAACAACATAATGATGTAACTCTTTGTAGTAATCCTGGAAATCTCAGTTGGGTTGGGAATATTCAGTTAGTTGCAAGGTGTGATGAGAATGATGTAACTATTGGTGTTAATGGCGCCAATGTATCTGTAAAAACAAATGTTTTAACGCTATCAACGAATGGAGACGAAGAATCACAAGCATTTTTTGGAGCTGATGGCGTTATTCGAATATCGGAAAGTTCGAGTATAAAATGAAGAAACAAGGCGGTTTCACTTTAATTAGTTTACTAGTTGGCTTGCTAATCTCCTCATTCCTACTAATAGGAATGATGATGGTATATAGAAACACTATCCAAGTTGTTGTTCCAGCTTCTGAATCTTCTCGAAGTGATGGTGAGCGCGTTTCAGCTTTATTATCCACCAATATGATGTTACAAGCTGCAGGCTTTGGAATCGAGAATTCATCATATGGTTCTCATTTACGCATTTTCAAGAGCAGTGCTTTTGTTCCTTTGGCTACATCTGAAGGTTCTGTTGCTAGTGGTGATACTGTTTTATGGCTAAGTAAAGATTTTAATGGTACTCAATGTCGTGGGTTATCGGCAGATGGTGAAGGTGGTTTGTGGCAAGTATCATGTGACTTAGATATGCAAAATATAAAGCTTACTTCAAGACTTATTCTACCTTCCCAGTATGGAGCAGAGCAGGCCACCCCTATTACAATTATCGCTAAGAGAGTAACTTGCTATCCATTTAGTACAGATATTTCAGGTCGTTTAAAACTGGTTTTAGTATTTCATAACTCTGTTGCACGACAAATTGAAAGCTCAACATGTTTGCTGAACTTTGTTTCATAATACAAGGGATAGTATGAACAGAATTACTGTTAGGTCGCGTCAGTGTGGTGCAGCGACAATCACTATTTTACTCTTAGTGGGAGTGTCAATTTCCATTGCTGTTTTAGGTTCACTTCATTATATCCAAGGTTCTCAAAATCAGAGTTTAACCATGCATGCGCAAACACTAGCCCAACGAAAAGCTTGGGTTGGAGTAGATTTAACAAAAAAGTATTTAAATGCTCTTAACAGCTCTCAATTGGAAGAATTAATTGATTCATTACCACTTAAAGCAGAAGTTGGACAAACACAACTGACACTCAAGCCAAGCGTCAGTGACCCAAATATTCATCTCTCCCTATTTAAAGAGGAAGTGGATGATAAAACATATCTTTATGCAGAAGTGAATGCTGAAGCGGCAAAGGGGACAAAAGCTTACTCTAACTCATCAATTGAAGCTGTTTTTGAGCTTCAACATACGGGCACGCAGTCACCAATAAAATCATGTTCAATGGTTCGTACAGCAGTTCTCAGGGGAGCAACTGACTTAACCGGAGGTGGAACAGACTTCTTGTCAGGTGATGCTCTCTCAGATATCGCTGTTGAAGGCAACTTGACTCTCACAAACTCTTCAAAAAGTGGTATTTCTGGTTGTGTGAGCGGTGATGTTTATATGAATGGCGGGGGAATAAAACGTAATGCAAACCTGTATATCGGTGGTCGCTTTACGCTTGAAAGCATGTCAACGCCTGAACATGTGGGCGTTTGGGCGCGTGATATTGATATTGGTAATAGCGGTAAAGGGGTCTATGAATACCTTCGAGCTGGTGCTTTTAGTGCAGAAGTGCTGGATGATACTGGTAATTTGATTGGAACGGCTGGTATAGGTGGTAAGCTACTTAACGATGCTGGGGCCGCAGGATCATCGAAGGATTTAGGAGTTTTATTACCGTCAAAGAATCTAAAATTTGTGGTTGAAACGACTTCTGGTGGGCGATTACTTGTTGACTTAAGCGATGCCAATATTGAGAACTCAACTGGATTTGTGAGCGGGTTTGCAAGTGAGGTTTTAGATGGTGATGATTCTTTACCTTCTGTAATACAGTTCGTCACTACTGGAGTCCTCGGGGGAAACATAGATATTTTCACCCTTACAGTTGGAGAACTATGGGGGCAAAAGATAGTAAGTGATGGATATGACGCTAATTATACAAATGTTTTCTCAAATGGTGATTTTAGCGTAGGCACTGGTAATATCGGTTCGCTGATTGGTGGTGGTAATCTACGAGCGAATAAAGGTGGATGTAGCAGTGATTCAAATTGTTGGAACTTACCTAAAATTCTTAACCCGAGCCAAATTGCTGGAGAGTTAAGTATTGGTGATTATCAAGGTAATGCAACGCTAAATAATCTAGTCCAAAAAATGACTGGAATTAACTCTAGCTTGCCTGGGGTGCCGTATTGCGACACAAGAGTAGCTAAAGTGGTTGCTGATGATTATAAGGCTTCAGCTAACTATATTTTTGAGGAGGTTGATGGTAAACGTCATTTAACGATTCAAAATGTAAGTTTAGCTGATGGAACAAGCCTTGATGGTGTTTATGATCTCCAAACAGATGAGCTTCGTTTTTTTGGAGATCAGCCTTTTCTTTCATGTGGATGGGGAAGTGGGCATTGTTTTCGAAACAACGAAATTTGGGAGTTAAATGGAATTTCTTCTTTTCCGCCAGGAATTGCATGGTTTGATAGGTCGTTAAAAATTAATGGTGTTGGCAGTAATGATGCCGTAAATAATGTAGGTAAAAATTTACTAAATACATTTGTTACAACAGGAGATCTAGAGCTAGCCTCTTCAGGGCATGGAAAACTCATAGCTCCAAACTTTAATCCTAGTGAGCTATGCAGTGGTGGAATTGTGCCAACAAACTTATGCACCCCTGACGGTAAATTGGTAGGAGATGAAGAGACTGGTTTAGCACTTGCTAATTCGTCAATTATCTCGCAAGGAGGTTTAAATGTACAAGGGTGGGTTATAGATGGTCATGTGACACTTGGTGGAGCTGTAACGACCTCGGGTTCCAAGGTTTTTATCAATGGTGGTTTAGTTGTTGGCTCGAATGCACCGGCGAGTGTGTCAGTAGGAGCAGGTGGTTTAGAGGTCAATACACAGGGTTTGTCGCAAGGTCAGCTTCAAAAAGATTGTAGTACTCAAACCGGCGGTAGCTCTGAAAGTGGGTGGCAACTGAAATACAATACGCCAATCTGGACACGATATTTATAGCGAGCTGAACTATAATAAATATCAGAAAAACTAAAGCACTATATAAATTATTCTCAGGGCCTCAGCTTAAGAGCATTGGTATCATGGCTACTTCTTACAAATTTCGTCGAGTTTAGTATCAAATGTTAAGGGGCACGATTTAATCAGTTTTTATTAGGAAAGTGGGTTTTAAAAGGCAATTAAAGTATCAATAAGTGCCTCTCTTCTATTATCCCAAGAAGAATCTGCGTTTAACTCATTTTTGTCGGATAGACGACACCTGTTACCAAGTGTCGCCCTCCTAAGAACCGTACGTGCAACTTTCACTGCATACGGCTCAAGCCTTCACGAAGGCACCTAATTGATACCCAGCAACTTATAGAGCAGCGAGATTAGGCTCATTCCAAGAGTTGCGGCATTGTCTCTTTGCTTTTCTCTTTGCCAAGTATTCTTGGTATAAAGGATCAAAAGGCGTAGCTTCACTCCTGATTTTCACATGTCTCTCTATTGGCACCTTAGCTATTTGAAATAGAGTAAACTGACAATCCATATTCATGCTCTTCTGCCAACCGTGAAATTGCCATTGGCCTCGACGGTTGATAAAGTACTTCATGGCGATCCAAGTTTTTGATTTTGTTGGATGACGCCTTTTAGCCCAATGCCATAACGCTAGAAATAGTTTGTGACTCACATATCCGAATACTTGTTTGGCAACGCAATGTCGATAGTAATTCGACCAGCCCCTGAGTTTCGGATTTATCAACTTGATTAGATCGTTAACGGGGGTAGTTGCGTGCTTTTTAATGAGTTCGCGCAAGTTACTCAGAAATATTAACGTGTTAGATTTGCTCGGTTTAATGAGCAGTTTTCCTTTGTACTTCCTATGGTTAAAGCCTAGGAAGTCAAAACCACGGCTAATGTGAGTAATGTGCGTTTTCTCTTCGGAGAGCGTTAAGCCTCTGTGTGCTAAGAAGTCAGCAATCAACGGTTTGATATCGTTCTCCAGCACGTCCTTTGAAGTGCAAGTGACGACGAAATCATCGGCGTATCCTATAAAGTTGGCTCTCGCCCCATTTTTAAGTGCGGTGGACTTTATGCGTTGCTCAAGACCTGCAAGAGTCATCAGCATCAAGGTTGGAGATATGATCCCGCCTTGTGGTGTTCCCTCGTCAGTGCGATAGAACAGCCCTTTGTCCATAAAACCAGACTTTAACCATTGTTCCAACATTCGTTTATCTACAGCTATATTATTCATAAGCCATTGATGCCCAATCTTGTCGAAACAGGCTTTGATATCTCCCTCAAGAACCCATTGCGCGGATTGCTTTTTACTCAAACAGAGAAAACACTGAGCAATAGCATCAGCAGTGCTTCTATTGCGCCGAAAGCCGTAGCTATTTGGGTCAGCAAGTGTTTCTGACACAGGCTCTAGTGCAAGAAGGTGAAGCGCTTGTAGCGCTCTATCGACCATGCACGGGATACCCAAAGGTCTGAGCTTGCCGTTTTTCTTAGGGATGTAGATACGCTTGAGCGGTTTGGCTTGATAAGCCTTTCTGCTCAATTGATTGACTGCTTTCATGCGGCGCGTATCCGTATTCCAGATGACGCCGTCTATTCCGGGCGTTTTACTGCCTTTGTTTTGTGATACTCGCTTAACAGCAAGAAGTTTTGCCGAAT
>NZ_JAKGBA010000034.1:0-25678 GCF_021532495.1 Pseudoalteromonas sp. Cn5-37
AAAACGAAAGTCTTCGAATTATCGAAGTTGGATTTTGGATCTGAGAAAAAAGAAGCAGCCTAGCCGTTAAGCTAGACTGTAGAAGCCCAGTGATCAGAGCGAAGCGATGTCGCTGGGTAGTTCACTTAAGAATAACGACAGTTCATAAAAATGGACGTTAAAAGATACCGTTCGTTAGTTTATGCATATAAAGCAGCCTGCGCCATTACTTATTTAAGCGTCAAAACTTAAAGCGTGAAAGCTTAGGTATGTATCGGTTAGTGTCAGACTTATATTTTAGAAAATCATCGCCATGCACTTTCTTCAAATAAGGCTCTTCAATTTGTCGAACAATCACTTCAATGCAAATCCAACATACAAAAGCACATGCCCAAAGCAGCAAATGTGGGAACGTTATACACACCCCTGCCCAAAATAGAAAAATACCAAAGTAAATGGGGTTGCGAGACTTTGCGTAAATCCCGTGGGTAATAAGTGCAGTCGTTTCTTGCTGGTCAACGCCAATACGCCATGAATCTCCCATTTGAATTTGAGACAACAAAGTTACAGCAATTCCGCAGGCGCCAATCAAGGAGCCGAGAAGCTGAAATGGAATTGAAGGAACAAATAGTAGGGGCGCACGTCCTAAGTAACCAAAAAGAACTAGACCAAATGCAAAGCAAAACGTAACCACGAATATAGCCCCTGGTACAATTTCTATTAATGGTGCGTTTATAGATGCTGCTCTTATACCAAAATCACCATTTCTCTTATATTGAACAAAGCTTCTACCGAGGACGGCTAGCGCCAAAAAACTACTAATTAAAATAAGCGAAACCATATCTATCCTTATCGTACATGACGTTAAGAATATGATTGTAAAGTCTATACTTAATAAAGAGTCAATAGGTACCTAAAAATCGTTCAGGTAAAACTTGGGCATTTACGAATAAATGCCCAAGAACACTACTGATCCCCTTTACTATGCACGAGTCGATAGAGTACAGGCAGCACTACCAGTGTTAGCAAGGTTGACGATATTATCCCGCCGATGACCACCGTGGCCAAAGGCCGTTGCACCTCTGCACCTATGCCCGTATTGAGCGCCATGGGCACAAATCCAAGGCTTGCCACTAGTGCTGTCATTAATACCGGACGCAAGCGAATAAGTGCCCCTTCAACAATGCTATTCACTAATTCTCCGGTTTCTAGCAAACGTTGCTTGATGAAGGACAGCATTACCAATCCGTTTAATACGGCAATCCCAGACAACGCGATAAATCCTACCGACGCGGATATGGATAAAGGCATATCCCTTAACCAAAGGGACATTACACCGCCTGTTAATGCCAAAGGGATACCTGTGAAGATAATCAACGCATCGCGTATAGAACCAAACGCAATTACCAGCATTGTCAAAATCACAAACAACGTAACCGGTACCACAATCGTCAATCGTTGACTCGCACTTTCGAGCTGCTCAAAGGTTCCACCATAGTCGAGCCAATAACCAGCAGGTAAATCTACTTCATCATTAATTCTCGCCTGAGCTTCTTCAACAAAAGTGCCAATATCTCTGTCACGCACATTTGCTGTGACAACAATACTACGTTTGCCATTCTCCCGGCTTATTTGGCTAGGTACTTCTTTAAATGCAAGTGTGGCTAATTCGCTTATTGGTACATGCTCACCAGAGGGCGTGACTATGGGAACGCTCTCAAGCTGAGTGAGTTCATTTCGAATGTCGTCGGCATATCGCACGACAATTTCAAAGCGTCTGTCGCCCTCAAAAATCATTCCAGCGGTTTCTCCACCTGTCGCAGCATTGAGCCATAACTGCAAGTCGGCTATATCCAAACCAAAGCGTGCCAATTGATCAGGCTTTGGTGTGACGGTGAAGATTGGAATGCCTTCTACCTGCTCAAGCCTCGCGTCATCAGCCCCTTCAATCGTTGAAATAACGGACAAAATGTCAGAAGCAGATGCAAAGAGGGTATCTAAGTCATCCCCAAATAGTTTTATGCCCAAATCTGCCCTTACCCCACTGATCAATTCATTAAACCGCATTTGAATAGGTTGGGTAAATTCATAATTATTGCCGGGCAAGGTAAACAAGTCCTCTTCAAACGTTTCGACTAGCTCGGCTTTAGTCATTGATGGATCGGGCCATTGTTCCCTAGGCTTCAAAATAACAAACGTATCAGTAATGTTGGGCGGCATAGGATCGGTAGCGACCTCACCCGTACCCGTGCGACCGAATACCGTCTGAACTTGCTCATACTGCATAAGTTTCGCTTCAAGAGTTTTTTGCATTTCAACTGCTTGTTCTACCCCAGTCCCAGGGATGCGTATCGCTTGTACTAAGATATCACCTTCATTGAGCTGGGGAATAAACTCGGAGCCTAATTTACTGCCCATCCATAAACTGCCGACAACCAAAGCACTCGCTGCTACTACCACTAGCCATCTAAAACGCAGCGCTCCGGTTAAAACAGGACGATAGACTGCCTTTGCACCTTTAATAATTGGGCTTTCTTTTTCGCTAATTTTACCTCTCATGAAAATTGCTATCGCCGCAGGCACTACGGTAAAACAAAATACCATTGCGGCAAGCAAAGCCATTATCACGGTCGCTGCCATGGGGTGGAACATTTTACCTTCGACGCCAGTGAGCGTGAACAAGGGGATATAAACAATGGTAATGATCAATACACCAAACAAACTGGGGCGTATGACTTCATTAGTGGCTTCATATACAACATTCAGCCTTTCTTTGAGCGGTAGAGTAGCGCCGTTTTGTTTCTGGGATTCGGATAATCGTCTGATACAGTTTTCAACAATGATAACTGCGCCATCGACAATCAAGCCAAAATCCAGTGCGCCTAAACTCATCAAGTTAGCAGACACATCTGTTTTGACCATGCTCGATATCGTGGCAAGCATTGCCAAGGGTATTACAGCGGCGGTAATAAGTGCAGCTCGCACATTCCCAAGCAAAACGAATAGCACAACGATGACAAGTAAAGCGCCCTCGACGAGGTTTTTCTGCACTGTGTCGATGGTTTTGTCAACGAGGCTTGTCCTATCGTAAACCGCTTCAAGGATTACGCCCTCGGGTAAGCTTGTTTTAATGGTTTCGAGCTTACTGTCCACAGCTTTGGCGACCGTACGAGAGTTTTCTCCCACTAACATCATTGTCGTGCCAATCACTGTTTCTTGGCCATTTAACGTGCCGGCTCCAGAGCGCAGCTCTTTACCGAGGTTGATTTGGGCGATGTCTTGAATTTTTACCGGTACGCCATCAATGATCTTAACAACCACTTGGCCGATATCGTCGATGCCCTTAAGTTGGGCTTCCGATCTGATCAGTACTTGTTGCCCATTTTGTTCTACAAAACCAGCGCCTTGATTCGCATTGTTGCGTTCTAGCGCACTGAGAAGGTCACCTGTACTTATCCCAAAGTTTATCATTGCGACTGGATTAGGATTCACATGATATTGCTTTTCAAATCCGCCTATCGCATAAACCTCGGTCACCCCCTCAACAAGCGACAATTGGGGCTTAATTACCCAATCATGGATCTCCCTTAATGCCATAGCATCATAGGGTTGACCGTTGTCCTGTCGCGCCTGAGGCTCAGCACTTAACGAGTACATGTAAATTTCACCCAAGCCTGTGGAGATAGGGCCTATTTCAGGGGTTAACCCTGTTGGCAATTGCGCCGCGATGGCGGTGAGACGCTCGTTGACGAGATTTCGTGCGAAATATAAATCAGTGCCCTCTTTAAACACGACTGTGACTTGCGACAAACCATAGCGTGATATCGAGCGGGTATACGATAAATTAGGCAAACCGGCCAGCGAGGTTTCAACTATAAACGTTATGCGTTGTTCAGTCTCCAAAGGCGAGTAACCTGGGGTTGCGGTATTTATCTGCACTTGCACGTTGGTGATATCAGGCACAGCATCAATCGGCAATTGTTTGTAACTGTACATACCAAAAAAGGCGACAAACAAGGCGAACAACATCATGACACCACGTCGCTCAATGGATAGACGGAGTATTGGTGCTATCATGTTCTCACCTCACCGTTTTTATGGACTTGGCTTTGCTTTTGACAATAAATGCGCAGGTAATTAGTCATCATCGCCCGCCTCCATTTTTAATAAATCAGCTTTTAGTAGATAGCTATTTTCTACAACGACTTGCTGGCCTATTTGAACGCCCTTCACAATCTCTACTAAACGGTTGTCCGTGTTCCCAAGCTTTACTTGGCGGGGGTAAAATCGCTCCCCTTCTTTGACAAAAACAATGGTTTGCCCATCTAACTCTTGTATTGAACTTTTGGGGAGAGCCAGATTGACTTCTTGGAACCCAATCTGAATATAACCCTCTACCATAGCGCCTAAAGGCCAATAACCACTGCCATTATCAACGTTCACAAACGCGATAGAATAAGGTTTGTCATCAGGTGAGGACGTAATGTGGCTTATACTTGATTGTTGCTGCAATTCCTCAAGCCTTAAAGTGACTTCCATATCAACGGCAATACGAGTACGTTGTTTGGGGAAAATAGCCAATTGAGCAATTGCGCGAGAGTAATTAGCAACAGAAAGCAGTACTTGACCGTTGGTGAGCTCACCATCATTGGCGTGTCTAGCTATGATTTTTCCAGACATCGGTGAGGTGATTGAGTATTGATTTAAACTCTCGTTTGACTCAATGATTGCCAGTGTGTCACCTTTTTCTACTTTATCTCCAATATTCACCATGATACGTTTTACAACACCGTCGAAGCGGGCACGAATATGACTCAGTGACGCAGGATCATGAACTATCCGCCCAAAGGTTCTGGTTGTGAGCGATAATGTTCCTGATGCGGCCGATGCAGTCACGATATCGTGTTCAAGCATCCGTTCTTGAGATAACACTACGTACTCGGGTCTTTCTTCGGCTTCCTCATCGTCATCATCAGCCAGGGCGACAGAAGCAAACAGTAAAGTAACTAGCATGACTAACATGCCAAGCAAGTCACGTGCGCTAGTAACTAATGTAAAATGTGATTTATTCATTATTTTTTCTCTATTCATTGTGATGATTGAGCAGACGTCGAGGGAGAGTCAGAAAACACGGGAATTCCCGTAAGTGCCTCTAGATCTGCGCTTCGAAGGTGAACTAAGCCTGCGGCTTTTATCATAGTTCGTTGCATATCTATGAGTTGCTGTTGCGTTGTCACCCACTCTATGTAGTTGTAGCGACCACTTTCATAGCCATCCCGCGCCAATTTCAATGCAGATTCCAATGTTGGGACGACATTGTCTTGAAGGGTCGTAACAGTGAGCAAGGCTTGGTCTTTTGCGCTAATGACTTGATTTAATTGGCGAGTGAGTTCACGAATTTTCGCTTGTTTTTGATAGTCTATACTGTCAAGCAATGCGCGCTGTTGTTCGTATTCACCTAGATTCCGCTGCTTGGTATTTAACGGCACCGAAATACTGGCGACTAACGCTGTGTCATCAATTCCCTGCATTCTTCGGATACCGGCTTCCCACGCAATGTCGAACTGCTGACTGGCCTGAACCACTCTCAACCTGGCCTCTTGTACCCGATAGTTATCAGCATAAAGCAGAACGTGTGGATTGCTTTGAAGCTGTGAAAGCATATGTTCAAGTGATAGTGAATTTGGAAACGATAACAGTGTCCCTTCAACTTCCGCAAACGCAGCGTTAGTGTCACCCCACATGATGGCCAGGTCGCGTTTATACTCATTGAGTTTTTGTTCACTTATCAATAACGACAAACGCGCCTGCGACAACGCTGACTCTGCACGTTTTTTCTCAAGTGGTGAAGAAGCCCCCGCTTCAACCCGTGTAGAGACTGTCTGAAGCATTGTGCGAGCCAGCATTTCAGCTCGTTGCTCAGTCTTGTGCAACGCTTGTTGGACAATGACATTGATATATCGTCGAGTTGTTTCACCCAAGATGTCCAGCGTGCGAATGCGCCGCTGTGTAAGCAGTTGTGCTTTTTTTGAACTCACCACATTCATTCGGCCGCTGACTTTATCTCCAAGCTCGATGACCGACGATAAGGTCAGTGTCAATTCGGCATCTTTGATACCAGACACTTCGCCTGTTCCCAACACATTTTCAACTTCAACCCCAACAGACATTTCAGGTCGTAAGCTGGCCATTTTTGATTCACCATCCAAAGCCGAAGATTTAAATTCGAACACAACTAAATCTGGGTTGTTTGATAATGTGCGTTTGAGCGCATTTTCAAGCGTGATTGAAGACTTTTGCGCATTGGCAGATTGAACAGATATGCTCATGGTTACCAGTGCAGCAGATATCAATTTCAGATACGCTGAGCTAGCTTTTTTTATGCCCAGTGGGCGTGAAGAACTCATAAAAGAACCTTTTGTTCATAAGATAACGACATACATGGAAAGCACCCATGCAAACATATAGGAGGGAATGGATTAATGTTGAGGTGGGCGCAAAAGGCCTTCGACTAGGCCGTCAGTGACGTTGCGGGAATAACTGTATTGATTGGTATATAACGGTTTAGATACGTCATTTATTGGGTGCTGTGCCAGAAACTTAATCTGTCCACATTGACACAGCACACAATGGAAACACTTAGACTCTTCACTCGACGTATTATCACCAGCATTTACATTTTTTTCGGGAACATCATAAGTGCCTATCGACTTTGATTGTTCAGGGACTGACGATACCTCCGCAGGGTAGTCATCGCATTGAGCGGCGAACGAAAAGCCCGATTGACACATGAGCAAAGTAATAAGTAGCCATGCCAACCTACGCAGTTTTGATGTGCAATTAAAAATTGGCATTTTCTTATCAACTTTGCGCATTAAGCGCTCGCTGTCTTTCATTTCCAGCATCTTCGAGGATCATTTTTGCCCCGCGCAACACAACGCACGAAACTATCACACCGATAACCAGATCAGGCCATCGAGAATCGAGCCAAAACACCAAAACGCCAGCAAAGATAACACCTAAGTTGGCAATCACATCGTTGGCTGAAAATATCCAGCTTGCCCGCATATGCACTTCTTCATTTCTTTGTTTGCGTATGATCACAAGACAAATGACATTAGCAACCAGTGCAACTGCCCCCATAGCCATCATTAGTCCCGATACAGGTTCGCTACCGTAAATTGACCGTCTTACAATATCAATGATAATCAACACACCCAGTGCCATCTGAAAAAAGCCGCTAATTCTAGCCGCATTGGCTTTGTGCAATAGCGATTTACCAATAGCATAAAGGGCAACACCATAGACAACTGCGTCGGCGAGCATATCAAGTGAATCGGCTATTAATGCGGTTGAATGAGCAAGCAACCCGATCCCCATTTCTATAACAAACATTGTCGCGTTTATTCCCAAAAGCCAATACAAAACCTGTCGTTGAGACTGGTCTTTTATTTCAACTTCGCACCCACATCCGCTCATTAGAAACACACTCTTTACTGATGAATAGTATGAGTATAAAGTCTATACTTGGTATAGAGTCAACGGTTAGGAGAAAAAAATGAAAATTGGTGATGTCGCAAAGACGACAGGTTGTAGTATTCAGACCATTCGTTTTTATGAAAAGAAAGGGCTATTGCCTGAGCTCAAGCGCTCAAGTGGAAATTATCGTGTCTACGACAAGGGGACTATTGAACAACTCCTATTTATTAAACAGTGTCGTTCATTGGATATGTCTATCATGGAAGTAAAAACGCTCATGGACAGTCGTTCGAAGCCAGATCAGAGCTGTTCAAATATCAATACGTTAATAGCTAAGCATTTATCAGACGTCATTATTCGCATTGAAGAGCTAAACGCATTAAAGTCATCACTCGAAAATATGGCGTCAAAGTGTGATCAAAACAAAACCATTAGGGACTGTGGCATTTTAAATTATTTACACACTTAAAAGTGTAAGAAGCACACAGTTTCACTGTGCGCACTCGCCTCAACGTGTATCTATCGGCTAACATTCGTCATTTGTGTAGATTTATAAGGCAAAAATCAATAGCCTGAACTTTTGATACTGAGTCAGCCATGCATATTCATTTGTGGCCCTACAAAGCGATTTACATCGGAATCAGTCCTGATAATGATGTTCATGCACATCATGCTGTCCAAATTTGCATTGGTTTAGACAAAGACATCTCGGTTCAAGATTACAAGGCACAAAGTATTCACACCGGACAATGTATTGTGATTTTCGAAGATGTCCCTCACAAGGTTTTGGCACAGGACAATCAGATTGTAGTCATCTATTTAGAGCCTGAAGATAGGCAAAACCAACAATTTCTCAAAGCCTTACGTCAAGCCAGGAGTGATGGAATTAATACTCTGCCGCTTACTAGCAAAGAATTGGGATCCATTTCTCAGCATCTATTTACTGACGTCGATATCGACAAAGTGTGGAAAACAGTAAATAAAGCGGTAGGGCTAGTCTATAGTCCTGCGCTTTCATCGCGCCCTGAGGATAAACGGGTACGAGCGGTCATCGACATTATTGCTTCGCAGAGAGGTTGTGCAATCGATATGGCGTTTTTATCATCGAAGGTTTTCTTGTCCCCAAGTCGCAATCAAGTCCTAATTGCTCAGCCCAGCTCCTGATGATAGACCTGTAATATGAATAGCTTATTGGTTGATTAGAGCGACGTATACTCCGAAACAAATAATCACTGGGTTGCAATTTAACTTCTTGAACCCAATGGATAATACTTTGTTGTGTTCTCGGAGTTATCTCAAATTGAACTTCGATCCCTGTTTTCTTCTGCGTTAATTGAACCCTTTCAAATACTTGATCGAGAGTAGCGACGTCTCGAACTTTTAAAGAGAGTAAGTCACATGATCTTAGCTTGCTATCTATAGCCAAATTCAGTAAAGCTAATTGCATCAAGTTGTTTTGAATTTCAATTCGAGTGCGAATACGCCAAATCTCTTCAAGCTTGAAAGGACGTTTCACACCAGTAGCATTGTGGTTTAGTTCTGGTTTCATAGTGACCTCCTATTTAAAAGTCACTATGAGGATAGTGGATGTATTACTGATTAGGATTTGGAAAGAAATGAATTTCGAAAAATCGAGCATTAGCAATCCATGAATAACTACTGGTATGGCAAAGCAGTTGCTTTTTATGCCACAGTATCCGCAACAAAATATCGTTTTTCAGCACAATAAGAGGCAAACGAAGAAGTAATGTGAAGACATAAAAGCTTTATACTGCGTGCTCTATTATCTAACTGCGTAACGTTAAACCTTCGCCCTATAGTAATTGCGGTCTCTCTACCATGAGCTATCGCGTTACGGTGATCCTTGACTTCGGTTAAGACAAAGTGCTGCACACCTTCTGGCAGTGGTGAGCGTTCTAAATCAAAAAAATTCCACACGTTCTCTAGCTGTTTAATAGAAATATTCATTGAGCCACCTGATGGAAAAACAGAACTGTCAACATTAGTCACTTCAGTATCACTTGTTACTGCGAGAACAAGTTTATGACGATTTTCCCACACTTTGGAGGCTCCGCACTCTCGAAGAGCTTTAAAATGAGAATCAAACAGCGAGCACAATACCGCACTTTTAAAATGATTGGCAGGAGCTTCTTCTTGCCCAATAACTTCTAATGCTCGTGTGACTGATTGTGTAATTGCGAACTCAAGTGCTGCATACATTGCAACAAACACCAAGCCTTTCTGAGCACGATAGAAGTCTGAATTTTTAGTTTCTTCAGTCAGTGCCTCATCTGACAAATACTCTAGTATTGAATCTAGTTGCCTCAAGCGATTCATAACACCAGCATCAATATCATTAAACATTATCTACAAACCTAACTCGACAATACTCGACTCTTTCGCGTAAGCGAGGCCCTGAATTTGTGGCTCCAGTTGTCAAGCGGCGTAACTCTTCATCATCAATCCAGTTGGCTACATTTGATCCGCTAATATCAACTCCTTCTTCAATAGCATCGGCAGCTCCAATAGCAATGGCTTCAAAAAGCACTTGTGGTGTACTTCCTTTATTGCCGCGTTTAATTCCATTAGGTAAGACAGCTCTTAGTGATTCAAATGTTTTTTCAAACAGCTCTCTATACTTCTTATAGTTAAAATGTACCGATGCATCGGCCATAAAGTCATTTAGAAATATCTCTACACTGTGTTTAAAATCATCACGTTTTGTTTTGTAAGCCAAAAACTTCAAAACAAGCTCTTCTCTGGTACCGTCTTTCGCTTTAGTTGATGACACATTAACAACTTTGTTGAAGTCATCATTTTTTGCAAGTTCAATGATAAAATCATTAAATTGCCCTCTAAATACACAAGCTCGAATTTCTTGAGGAGTTAATTTGATTCCACCAGTATTCAATCTCTCAAAGAGGTCGAATCGTACTTTTAGATCACTTTTATCGCTTAGTGTTGTTACCTTAAGCGGACGTAAACTGAACTTCAAACGAAGTGAATGAGGCAGATCATTAAACGTTGCTCCATTGAACTTAGACAGGATATCTAGCCCCTTAAGTTTAAGAGGCTTATCCAGCCCAAAACTTTCTATTTGCTCTGGGGTCCCACAAAAATGAATCAATGAGTTAAGCCTTTGTACGCCATCTATTAACTCCCAAGATCCATCTCTATTTGCAGCCATGAACAAGTTAGGAATAGGTATTCCCAATAAAACAGATTCTACAAGTTTAGACTGGTTATCTTCGGGCCAACGAAATTGCCTTTGGTACTCAGGAGCAATGTTGATAATTGATTCATTCGCCATAGAAATCAACTCTTTAACAGATATATCAAATGAATCAAAATCTACTTTCCTAGTCTCTTGATCGAGTTGATTCATATAATCTTTCATGTGTTCTCCAGTGAGCTATCTAAGTTTATTCCAGTGTAACAACAACTCATATTTTAGTCGATATTAGTCAATAGGTTAGTGAATGGTGACTAGAAACACTATCTAACAATTCATGGAGGACTGAGGGCTAAGCTCACGTCGATATTCTTGTAAACTCTCACATTACAAGACACCACAACGATTAGAAAAAGCATTCGTAAAGTGCAAAGAAAAAGTGTACTAGCACACAATGGGGCAAAAACGTTTTAGAAATGGCAGCGTACCGATGCAATCGCTGCCATTTTAGGATGATAGTTTAATACTTGGTATGAATCTTTATTCTACTCACACACTTGGAATTGATTGAAATTTTTCTATTTTCAGCAATATAGAAGAGCTTCGCGTCTACCCCTTACTGGTTATTGTTCTAGGCGCAGTAGCTCCTCTCTTCAAATTTTGACAAAAAAAAGACCGATTAACGGTCTTTTCTTATTTTATTTTTTGCTTATTCGGTGGTGCATCCATAAATAACTACCGAAAAAAACTACATTACCAAAAATGAAAAAGGTCAAACCAATAGCTTGGATTTCATTCATCTTGATCGTCCTCCTCGGAACCATTTAGGAAAGTTATATAGAAACCTATCACAACAGATGCCAACATACAAACAAAAGCAATGACTAGCTTTATAAGTCCTTGAATTTGAATTTCGTAGCATGTTTTGTTGTCGAAACCACACGGCCAAACATATCCGCAAAACCACTAACAGAGAGCTCTGGAATATAGCCAACAATTGTTGCTAATAAGATTAGTTCAACCATGATCTTATTTAGCATTTTGTTTTTCATAAGCAATTCATTTGAATCTCCTCAAAGTAAATTTGAGGGTTCACACCCTTGAGGGAGTAATCCCCCAAGGGTTGTTTATGCTTCAAATAGCAATTCTGCCGTTTCACAGGCATTTGCGATTGTCACATTGTGTATCACAAGCAAATCTACAGTCTTTCTATATTTTTCAATTAATAAAAAGTGAGTAGTTTTTGCTATGAAGTGTCTGATAACCATATCTGGATAGTATCCATTACGGTATGCTGCGAAATGACGTAGCTGAGAACCACCAGCTTTTGCCATTTCAATATGATGTTTACTCATTGCTCCTCCAAAGAAAGGGGGAGCTTCCCAAGCGGGGGGCTCCCCGCATGGGTTGGTTGTAAAAATCTAAAAGGTTACTTCAACCTCAATGTCACCTTTTGGCTTACAAACGCAAGGTAATATCTCACCTTCATTTGTAAAGCCAATTGGTTCATCGATATATTCGACATTGCCCTTTAGTAATTTGATGCGACACGCCCCACAAAAACCTGATTTACAGTTAGATGTAGGGGCAACACTATTCAGCTCTAAAGTCTGTAATAGTGTTCCATTTGTGTCATTGTAAACTTGACCAGAAACGCTAATCATTTGACACCTCCAGTATTAACAGAGATGTCAACAGGTAAGCGAAATGAAAAAGCACTAGGGCCTGCTAAGTTGTAGGTGTCCAGCCAGTCCATACTTTTGCTGCCATTAGGTATATCTAAAGGTGGCATATAAATATCAACAAACTTTCCTTCTCTACGTAGCCTCGCAGCTAATGCTTCTGCTTTTTCTTGACCTGCTCCAGATGCATCCTTATCAGCAAAAATTAATACTGAAGTCACACTATCTGGAATTTTTACCATTTTTAGTAATGTGTCCGAATAGCATGACCACATAGGACAACCTGTAGCCTCACGAACAGCTAATGCAGTTTCAATTCCCTCACATACGCCAATAAAGGTGTTATCACCTTCAGTTACTGGTGAGTCAATTTTAATTGAACATCCACCAATATAGCTGGGCGGAGGCATTAACATCTTCGCATTAGGTACATCTGCTTTTAAGCCTTGCTTGTTAAGGAAAATTCGATGAATCGTGATCCGATTACCATCTGGATCAGTCATTGAACCTAGTAAACCATGAAGTTTCTTAGGTTTAGACTGACCATCTCCCCACCAAAGCTCATCAGCATACCCAAGTGTATACGGTAAAGTTTTCGCATCAGTTTTAAGTCCACGGCTGTTCAAGTAAGCTTGTATCCGACCAGATTGATCATGAGCTGCAGGAATAGCGTGTTGAAATAGCTTCTCAAGTTTTGCAACTCGTTTTGCTTTTTCATCATCGTTAATACCTTTTGGCTGTGAAGCTTTCACATTTTTAACGTATTCGCGCGAGATGCTTGATAAGTCACCACCACAGATATCGATTATTTTGTTTAAAGCGTGGCTTTTTGAGCAACTCTCCATAAACGCAATTACATCTATTCCACCGGGTAAAGCACCTACATCGTTATGGTATGCACCACCGGTATCAACCCAATCTCGGAAAAGGCGAAACTTAGTTCTTCCGTTTCCAGTTTTTGGGCATGGTACTTGTGGTGAACCACCGTGGTTATTTGATTTTGAAACTGCTTCATTAAGTCCTGGGTAGGCTGAGTAGACAGAAGACCACCCGCCATTTGACTTAACTAAAGCAAGTACTTTATCTATTTTTGATTCAATCATTACAACTCTCCTATTCCTCAAGACGACCCTAAAGCGTCCTGAATACAAGGCGCTTTAGGTGGTCGCCTCGAATAAAAAGAAGAGTTAGCCCTAAGGCTAACTCATACGTTTAGCCTTGAGCTTGAGCTCGTTGTTGACCTTCAAATAAAGGTCCCCACTTAGCACGTAATGAAAGAATCGTTTTACCGCCAATATGTACCTCTCTCACTTCAGTGTTAGGTATTGACGATGGGATTGGCATAATTGCCTTTTTAATTGAATTATTCATACGTATCTCCTCCAAAGAGTACAAAAAAGGGGATACGCCCCTTATGGGAAGTATCCCCACAAGGAATGGTTTTAATTTGAGTTAGATAAGACCGCGCTCAGCAAAAGAGACAATATTTTCGCCAATAATGATGTGATCTAACACTTGTACATCAATATGATTGAGTGCATGTTGGATCTTAGTGGTTATTAGCTTGTCTGCTTGCGATGGTTCGGCAATACCTGATGGGTGGTTGTGCGCTAAAATGACAGAAGATGCATTCTTTTTTAGTACACTTTTTACAATCTCCCGAGGATAAACACTTGCAGCATTTATCGTTCCGGTAAACAGTATTTCTTTGTCTATAAGTCTATTTTGGTTATCAAGATAAAGCATGTAAAAGACCTCATGCTCCAATCCCTTTAAATGGACCTCTAGATAATCTGTGACTTGGGTAGGGCTCTTAAAAATAGCACCTCGTCTCAGCCTATTGTTTAGAAGCTTCTTGGCTGTTTCAATAATTTCATCAGAGCTAAGCTCTGACGTGATTATATATTTACCAGTTTCTTCATTTAGTTTTAAGTTAGAAATAGTCATTGTCTCCTCCAAAGAAACATTAAGCGGAGACAATTACCCAGAGGATAATAATCCCCTATGGGTTGATTTAAGTTTGTTGAACACAAGCAAGCTGAACTCGCTTATGCTAAATCTAGGGTTAAACCCAAAGTAACAACGAGACGTCGGTACTTGTTCTACACAAATACAAGGATCTGAGTAGCTTTTATGCTTTATCAAAATTAATTACCTTACGGTAAATTTGATAGCAAGGTGCCATCATTAAATTAATGATAAATGCAAAAAAATCAATTTGGCTTATATGTAGTAGTGTGTGTGATTCATAGACATCCTTTCTATACTTGGATGTTATGAACGATGAAATTCAACAAAGACTTAAGTGGATAAAGCTTTATCAAGAAACAAACAACGCAGGTTTAGTTTGTCTGCGTTGTGGAATATCTAGGCCAACATTACGAAAGTGGTGGTCTAGGTATCAAGAGCAAGGTCTTGATGGCCTTAAAAGTTTGAGTAAAAGACCCCACAGTTCACCAAATCAAAAAATGTCTCCAGAATTGGAAGCTAAGATTTTAGTCTTAAGAAAATCTAGAAACTTAGGCGCTCGAAGAATCCAAAGTGAGTTGCTTAGAAATGAGCAAATTAAGTTAGGGCTAGCTACTATTCATAAAGTGCTTAAAAAGCACCAAGTTGACCCTATAGTTATTTATCGTAGAAAGCCTGACTTCAAAAGATACTCTAAGCCTATTCCTGTCGAAAGAGTTCAAATGGACACCTGTAAAATAGCCCCTAATTTATACCAGTACACAGCTATTGATGACTGTACACGCTATCGAGTGTTAAGGCTTTATAAGCGACGTAGTGCCACTAATACCATTGACTTTGTAGAGTCTGTAATTGAAGAAATGCTATTCCCTATACAGCGATTTCAGACAGACCGAGGTACAGAATTTTTTGCTGAAAAAGTGCAAAAGTTATTAATGAGATACAAGATAAAATTCCGACCAAATAAGCCAGCTTCACCGCACCTTAATGGCAAAGTTGAACGCTCTCAAAAAACAGATAAAGCTGAGTTTTATGCAACTGTTGATTTGGAATCTGAAGATATTCACGAGCAACTTTCTGAGTGGCAGCACTATTACAATTGGGAGAGACCACATAGTGCTCACAATGGAAAAACGCCGATAGAAAGGTATTTTGAAGTTAGTGAACAAACGCCATTTTCAGATGAAATTGAGGGGTTTTATCAAGCGCATAATGAACGTGTTCAATTATCCAATTACAGAAGGGATTTAGAGATCGCAAAATTGAAACGATCTCTATGAATCACACAGATTTCTATAATTGTCTTTGCCCCAAATTTTTCGAAGAAAGGAGCTGAAAGATGACTGGCGGCGATATCTATAACTTTCATGTCACTGTCCTTTGCCATTTTCTTAGCGTAAGACATCATTGCCGTTCCGATGCCATTAGCCTGCACCCGTGGAGAAGTCACAATCTAAGTGATATGAGCACGGTTTATTTTAGGATCGATATCCAGCCCAAAGACAGTCTTCTAAATAAGAGTTACTATAGTCACAAAATATCAAATTATTTTCAGTCATAATATTCCAAAAATTAACTAGTTATTATTTATCCCACATGGGAGTGCAGTTAAACGCTCGTTCCCAAACGCGGTCACGTTGGAAAGTTAGATTAACTTTACCATTTATATTATTTTACTTGTTTGCTTTATCTTTGCTTCTATCTTGGCTAACCAAATCAGCGGAATAATAATTAAAGAAGATCCTATAGCCAAGCTCAGGTCCGGTATTTCATCGAACCACAGCACCCCTACAACTACAGCACCTAATAAACCAGTGTATTCGGCACTGGAAATTTTACTGGCTTCGATTGCTCTATATACCAATACACATATACCAGCATAAATTAGGATAAAAGTGTTGGAGCCTGTTGCCGTTAACATTGGAGTCCAGTCCCAAGGTTTGCCTTCCCATAACGCCAACCCAAGTGCGGCTGGGATACCTACTAGGTTGGTGAGCATTAAAGTTTGGAACACATTATGATGCTGAGGTAATTTACGAACCAATAAATTATTTACAGCCATAGTCAATGCGACGACAAGAGCGGCAATCGCTGCCCAATTAATTTGTGTTGGTTTGACCACGATAAGTACGCCGATAAAGCCCAAAACAGCAGCAGCAATTGAGTGGCTAGTCAGCTTTTCCTGAAACAATATCATGGCTAACGGCAGCATAAGCAAAGGCGCTGTATAGAAAATAGCATTTACGGTAGCTAACGGCAGAGCGCCCAGAGCGAATACCATAAATATTGTCCCTAATAACCAAATGTGGCCACGTATAAAGTGCCATTTGAGGCCAGCGAAGAGGCTTTGTTTATTACTGAGTAGACAAAATGGAAGTAGAATCAGCACTGCGGTCAATTGACGAAATAATACAAATTGGTATATGGCAGTATCTGCTGGCAGAGTTTTTATCAAAGCGTCAGAAAAAACACCAATTATATTTCCGATGATAAGTAATGTCATCGCGAGTCCGACAGTTATTTTGGGCATTTCATTACTCCTGCTACATTCTAGAAAATGTCAATGGAACTGAATTAATAGAGTTACGTTTGTAAAACGGTTATATGATTAGCGTATTCCATACCTTATATGATGTATAATGTTTAAAATTTTTTTAGTATGAGCTAAATTTATAATGAAGTTGCCTCCTTTACGTGCCCTGCAATGCTTTGAAGCTGTTGCGCGACTTAATAGCTTTTCCAAAGCTGCTGAGCACCTCAATGTGACTCAAAGTGCGGTTAGTCACCAAGTTCGATTACTCGAAGACTATTTGGGTGGAACTCTGTTTAACCGACAGGGGCGTTCTTTTTCCTTGACTAAGGTCGGGGAACGTTACTTTGAAGAAGTGACTAACTCATTAGGAAATCTATCAAATGCCAGTCAAATGATACGTCACGGGAAATCAGGCAATCTTCGTTTGGCTTTATATAGCTCTGTGGCGGTGAACTGGTTGATACCGAAGTTAGAAGATTTTAGAAATCAGCACCCAGAAATAGAAATAACTTTAAATATGGTCGGGGATCAACCGGATTATAATGACCAATTTGCGGATTGTTTTATTTCAGTGAATCCACCGGAACGTAACTTTGTCAATCAATTCATGTTTACTGAAAAACTTTATCCCGTGTGTGGAAAAAAGCTTTGGCAGCAGTTAAGAAATAAGCCTCTACCTGATTCATTATGGCAACACCCGTTATTATCAGTACAATACTCAGATACAAATGAAAGTCTCGGTGACGACTGGTTACGTTGGTGTATGAGTGGTAAATTTGAATTACCCAAAGACGTCAAAATTAATCAATTTAGTCATGTCTTACTTGCCGCTGAAGCGGCTCGATATAATTTGGGAATTACCCTCATTAATAATTACATGATGGATGATCAGGATCGCCAGCAAAGTCTTGTGCGCATACCTATGCACGAGCTTAATACCGGAGATAACTTCTATTTTGTCTATAAGGAAACACGAGCTAGGCAACCTGATATTATGAAATTAGGTCGTTGGCTTAAACAGCAGTGTTATGAACTGGAATCAGCTTAGCTATTTAAATTAGAGTTGAAGGTGAATACTAGCTACTTAGAAGTAGCTGTCAGCGTCCGTTTAGTTTTGTTAGTTGCCAGTCAAAATGAGTTTGCCAGAGGCCTTTATTGGCTATTCACTGTCAGTTTTAATTCAACTCTATAAATCAAATCTGGCAGATCAAGTTAAGACTTATTCACATAATGATTATTCACATAATGATTATTCACATAATGATTATTCACATAATGATTGTTCAGCTTATAGCCGCATTTTAAAACATTGTGTTTGCTTTAAAATGCGTCCAAAAGGGCGCATTACTTGGTTAAGCAATTAATTTATTTTTAATTACTTGTTTTAGAATCGAGGGTAACTCTTCAACGGTTTGAATGTTGAGTAATTCCTGATTCTCAAAGCCATAAAGCATTCCTGTATTTATACCAATGCATACAATTTGAATACCTAGAAGTTCCGACATTTCAATCGACTTTTCTAAATACTTTAGATCGCTTGCTTGACCATCAGTAATGATAAAAACAACTTTCTTTTGCTCGACACGAAGTGACAGCCTACGAATTACAGAATAAAGACTTAACCCTGTATGTGTTCCGCCTCTACTACTGACTCTAAAGTTATCTTTAACGGCTTTAGTTGTTGATTTAAAACACTTTGCTTCATATAGGTAACCGGCACTGAAATATATGCATTCACTATTTACGCCTTTCAACTTATCTATTGCTAAGTTAATTGCAAGCGCAGAAGTATTAACACCATTCATATCATCAGCACTCATTGAACTAGACCTGTCTACGAGAACTGATATCGCCATTGTTGGAGCTTTAGTAATTCTTTCTGATTTAAAAACATTAAAATTACCAGCTTTTACTCCAGCAAGTCTATTTGCCTCAACAGTTCTACCTTGCTTAGAAAAATTCACACTTTTTCGGTCTAACCCATAAATTATTTTATGGAGTTCTCGACTTATAGGTGTTGAAAGTCTCTTAGCTTGGTTTAGCGCTGCAGTACCAACTGTGCCACGATCATTTTTTGATATTAAAGGAGCATTGAATTGAATTAGTTGCTCCATATCATTACTTGATCTTACTTCATCGGCCATTTTCTCTAGCTCGTTATTAACTTGTTCATGCAAATCTGCCATGAGCTGACTTTCATCGGCATTTAGGCATTCATTTACAAAATTAATAACTTGCTGGCTAACATTTGAGTTTTGACCTTGGCTATCGCCTGAGTCATCACCTTGGCTATCGCCCGGTTCAAACTCTATTTTTTTAAGTAATTGAATGATCTGTTCTGTAAGTTCATAACTATGTTGGTTAGATTGAAGCGTTGGTATCGTATCCAATAACAAAATTAAATCTTGTACTGGTTTTTGGCCAATACAATCAGTTAATAAAGCTAATGCAATTTCACAGAACTCCTTTAGTTGTACTTGGTTGTTAATTTTATATCGACCATAATATACAACTACAGCTTGCAGCAGTAATGAAGGTGGGAAGCTATCAGTTGGTTTACTGAACCATCCCTTTTTAATACCTTGAGTAACCATCTTAGATAAATTTAAGATGGCGCCCGGCCACTCCAGACAAACCATTCTTTCCATACGAATATCCTCAATGCCATTTCTAATAGCATTGAAAAATACCCCTTTTTCATACGACTTAGCTGTCCATGTTCTATCGGTCCATCGTAGATGGCCTACTTCATGATCAATAGCGCCTTCCAAAAGTTCGAGATAATCGGGGTTTTCAAGATCACCTACGGGTAAAGTAATGCTGTTGTAATCTGTATAGCATCTGTTACCAGTTAAGTTAATCGTAATGTCACCACGGTTACTCATTACTCTTGAAAGCATTCTAAATCGTTTTAATAGTTTTGATTTATTCATTTGCATCTCCTCCAGAAATGTTTAAGAGGGGGATACACCCACAAGGGGTGAGTATCCCCTGTGGGTTTAGAATTAAAGGAAGCTAGATTGCTTCCTTAATTTGTTACCAATTAAATCCAAAATCACCTAAAGAGTTGTTACGCTCAGCGGGCTCGAAAAAAACGGTTTCTTCTTTAGGCGCTAGGTCAAATTCAAATGAATTTTCTTGATCAGCTGTTTCTAAAATGATTGAACTCTCAGAAGCAGTTTCACTAGATTTACCTGAAACGAAAAGGCTCGCTACGTCGGTATCCTCATGTGTAATTACTTCCGGCTCTGGTGTTGCACTATATTGAGGTTTTCCTTCAGCATGAAGGCGAAGTGTGTCTTCATTACTCATTACGAGTAACCAGTTGGTTAACTCTGAAAATGAATGACCTTCAATGTAGCCACTAGAAGGTAAGTTATTTAAAACCTCCTGTATTGTACTAACCACGTTTTCAATACCATTATCTACAAATGATAAATCAATAAGTTTATTCATCATTCTTCTAAATGGTGAACGTACTTTTTGGCTTACGCGATTAACTGGCGTTTTGTCTTTAAACCAGTTTGTTTTATATACACTGCCTGCTTCTTTAGCGATTTCTTGCCAAAGAGTTTCTGCAACATCGTTTTTGATATCGTCTTCATCATCATCAAAAAGCGCTTTCATAGCCAAAGGCTTTGTAAACGACAGTTTGAATTTTGATTGGAACTCAACCTGAGATAAAGCGTATTTATAGATCAGTGCAGCGATATCTGAATTTTCAGCCATATGTTGATTAACTGAAATATCATATTCAGCAATTAATACTGATACTTCATCTTGCCAATCACGCTTTATTCCATCAAGCTCTGACTTAAGCTCATCTAACCTGGTCGTTGGGACAACCGTAAAGTCTCCATACTTAACACCATAACTATTAAAAGTTCGTGTAAGCCGGTTGTTGTACTTCGTTGTAAGCTTCAGCTTGCTTCTAGGAAACCACTGTAATTTACTCCCCTTGATTTGATTAGATGATACTTTCTGACCATCTAGTTCTATCTTTGCGTTCGGTAAAGTTGATTCACCACATGGCGATCTTAATTGCCAGCCTAACAAACATGCTCCATTTTTAAGTGAAGTGTTTTGTTCTGCTAACTCTTTGCCGTTTGCGATTGCTTCGTTTGATAAAGACATGTTGTCTCCTCCAATTTGATAAAAAAAGGGGAGACTTCCCTGTTGGGGAAAGTACTCCCCAAAGGGTTGGTTGATTAATAGGACCTGCGATTTGTTACATCACTTCAATATCCCATGTATTTTGATTAAAGTGGCCTATTCCAATAAGTGAATAACCTCTTTGTTCTTTATTTTTGGCAAGAGCATTTCTCTCACCGTTTACAGACATAAAAACCCATTTCCATTCAGTATTATCATTTTTGAACAACACATATGTCGTATTTTGGAATGATGTTACAGCCCAAAATTTACCTTCACCGGCATGATGATAAACATCAAACGGGTTATTGCATTTCAGGTTACCTTGAGCATTGAACATAACTTGAGCTCGACAGTTTACAAAGTCACAGCTCTTCATTTTCTCATCCGAATGAATAAGAAAATAAGGATTGCCGTTCCTAATGTAATCAATCTTATCGGTTGCCTGAATTAACTCAGACATACTCATTGCTTTAATGTCTCTTACATTGTCAATTTTAAGTGGGCCTTTCCCCCCTTCAATGCGGAGGTATTTACCATTTGATGGTTGGTAGCTAAAACCAATAAAACGACCATTTTCAACTTCAAAGCACTCAAACACTGTGTCCCCTCTCTCAACTTTTAAGTTAGCCGAGTCAGAGGATGTGTTAGTGTTTGAGATGGTTACTTTTTTTGAATTAACTCGCCAAGTGGTTTTTTAATATCATCACCCCATACTCGTTGAACAACAGAATTAACCTCTTCAATTTCATCATTATCAATGGAACCTAAAAACGAAAATTCAAATGACTCATATGGAGAACGATTGGCACCAAATGTCATCATGTAAAAACCCCAGTGGACTAAAGTTCGTGTTGAAAAAACACACCCTAATCCATTATCGATGTTGCCATCGTGATCTTTACCTAATGCAGCTGTTCTTAAAGAGTCAGCTGTTTGTACCATAAGCTTGCGAATCGGCAATGTTAGTTTCGGAAAATTCTTTTCCAAAATTTCCAACTCAACTGCTTTGCTTGGATATTTAGTTTTTAACCAACCAAAACGCGAACGTAATGCTTGGTCTAAACGCTGTGAAGTAATATACCTATCACTATCCCCACCACCGGTAGTATTTGCTGTAGCAGCTATTCGACAGTTAGCATGTTTGTTTATGGTTTCACCGAAAACACTAAGTGTCCAAGGCTTGCCTTCAACAAACAAATGAAGCGATGTTGATAAATCTTCATTAGCTTTATCCACTTCATCTAAGATAACTAAACCACCGTATTTGTATCCGCATGCAGCTTGGCTGTATCGCTTGCGAGTGACATTATGACCTTTTCCATCAACAATTAATTCATAACCACCCTCTAAACGCTCACCACTCATGCCTACGGTTACTTTTTCAATAAAAACAGGCTCATTAAAGCGATCTGCAATGAATAGTAATAACTCCGTTTTACCTGTACCTGTTTCACCCACAAAGCCAAGAGGCTTCGGTTGAGCGGGCGCAAGCCACCATGCTAACGCTTTACGAAGAGTTGCTTCATCAGGCGTATAATGCATGTCAGCTTTTTGACAATTTGGGTGGCGGTGTTTACGAATTTTAATCTTGTATTGATTAGGGTCGAAGATTTCAGGAAAACGCTCATGAGCATCAACTTCTATCATTTCGTTATAATCAATTTTAGTTGCAGGTTTAATTGTAGATACGTTTGATTGTGCTTGAGTATTCATATTGTGTCTCCTCCAAATAGATTTTTGAGGGACACTTATCCCGTCAAGGGTGTAGTGTCCCTTGATGGGTTTGATTTCTTAATATTTAAAATGGTACTTCTAAAAAGTCTATATAACTTTTTTCATAAAGATGAAGGTTTGGTAAGTCTAGAACAGAACAATATTCAAATGCTGCTTCTGTTTCATCCTCAACTGCAAGGTCTAGCATAAAATTCACTTGAGCCTCTGCTGCTAATTCCTCAGTTGCATAACTGGTAGAATTCCAAACTTCAACTGAGTCTGGCCAACCATCAATATGACCAAAGTGATAGCCTTCATCACTCTGACCTAATAGCAGTTTTCGCTCAGTAACATTATCATCAAGTAGAATCCAAGTATTAGACTCATGAGTAGGATAAATTTCCATTATCAACTCCTAAAACTTTAGATCATGCCAAGGAGGGATGTCTGGCCCTTCTAAGTCACTATAAAGATGAGAGTTAGACGATGAGCAATTGCTACCATTTAAGATGAAGTGCTTGTATTCACAAAGAGCTTTAGCGTATTTGTTAGTTACAAGTATTTCATTAAGTTGATTATACTGTTGTAAGATCTGTGGTACTGCAATTCTAATTAAACAAGCATCTAAATCTAGAGACTGGCATACATAATCAAAATTTGCAGAGCAAATCCATTCAAGTTCGTCGTTTAGTATCTCTGAATTCGCTTTAGCATATCGAAGCATACCAAGTGAACGATACAAAATACTTTCCCATAACGCCTTAATGTTCTCGTCTGACCAATGAATGTAATATTCACCTCTTGCAGCATCCAAACAATCATCCATTAAACTAAAAAATACATCCTGCCCAAGGGCAACTTTACCAACTCGGTGAGCTGTTATGATATCTTCGTCTAACGAATGGCACGTATATTCTGCATTTACTGACAGAAAGTGATCAGTTTTTCGCTTCGGTTTAAACTGCTTCTTTCTTTCAAGTTCTGCATTTATTTGAGCTTTGGTTATGGCCTTTTTTGGTCTAGCCATGATGTTCTCCTCCAAAGAGATTTTTAAAGGGAACATCCCCAGCAAGGGAAAATTCCCTTGCTAGGTTGGTAGATAGGTTGAGTTAGAAGTTAACCGTGGAAAACGCGGTTTGACTCTTGATATAAACGGCTTGCGCGAATAGCTAACTTGTTAGATCTATTACGTTTTGCTCGTTTAATTAATTTGCGCTCACGACGACGTAGATATGCGCCGATTGACTTGTTATTCATAAGCTCCTCCAAGTTAAAAAGCTGAAGGACTAACCTGTGAAGGTTAAACCCTCAGAGATTAAGACAAGCAACGAAGTTGCTTGGTGTGCACTCACAAAATAGATTTTTGCTTTTCAACTTGATGTTGAGAGTGCGTAACTAATATTCAACTTTAACTGCCATAGCAGAGTTATTCGCGAGAAGCGAAAAGGTATTATGAATATTAGAAAAAACAAAAGTAACATCCTTGTCATGCAAATTCCTAGGCTAGGAAACCTTATCTAGCTTGTTATTGTTGACTACCGCCATACCCTCCTGGTTGAGGTTTAGGAGCAAAACCGCCCTGCGATTGCGGATAGTGTATTGGTGCGCTCTGGTCTTGCTGGCTGCGCTGATAGTTTTGTGCATTATTTTGCTGTTGACTATGATGCTGAGGCGCACTTTGGTAGTTTGAAGAACTATTTTGTTGTGGGTGACCATTTTGTTGGTTCTGATTGCCAATTAAGCCAGAGGCTTTTAAACATTCCACTTCAACTTTTCTAAGATGTTGAATTAGCTCGATAGCTTTAATCTTTGTTGAAGAGCGGTTTTGCCCACCATTATCAGTCCACTTTTCTTGAACAAGTTTTCCTCTTAAAGTTACTTCGTCCCCTACTTCAATAGCTGGTTTAAAATTCTTTAAAAACCGACTATCCACTTTGACATCAAAAAAGTAAGTTCTGTCAACCCACTCACTTTGTCCGTTAGGTTCGTTTGACTTCTTAAAGTAGCCGTCATCACAAGCAATTGTCACAGTACCAAAATACCCATCTTGACCATTTCTGATATCAAGACTCGCGACTCTACCACCAAGCCTTGCTGAATTATCTTTTGCAGTACGCATATATAAGCCTTCTATAAAGTTATAAAATCATCACAACTGATGTAGATATAATTACATAAAGAAAATATCGCGCGACTTAATCAAAAATAACGGCAATATTCACCGTAACCCTTTGAATAAACTCTAATATATAAAGCCCATTCAGAGAGTAAGGTTTACCCTACTATCTGTTAAACATCCCATTCACATACAAAATCGCTTTCGCCAATTAAGCCACTAGAAATGGCCTTTTGCTTTACAGCTGATAGGTAGTCTGGTTTGTCTAAATGATTAACATCAATCTGTTTTATCTCACCCGTGAACAATGTAAGTGTTGATGTTGATTTGTCGAAAATATGAAAAGCGGAATCTTCAAACATAGGTTTCTCCTTATTGGTTATACCTAAGCATCCTGCTTCAAGCTGCATAGGTATAACCAGTAAGGAAATTCACAGGGAGCTAATGCTCGCCTGTGAAAGTTGATTTAATCAGTGGATGACTCATATTTGCTTCAACAAAGAATTCAAAATTAACAAGGTTCATTCCAAGAATATTACTATGTGAAATACTCTCATCTGAAAACCTAATTTCACCGGGAACAGCGAATACTTTGTCTTTGTTGAATATCTCAGTTGCTATTTGACTGGCCTCGTTATGTGTTTCAGCTGTTGCTAAAACTTTTAACGTTAACCTGTCATATACAATGCAATATACACTCTGAATCTTTAACTGATTGTGATTGTTGTAGCCCGAGTAGGTTGGAATTAGTTTAGTGAACTACTCGCGCCTAAAGGCATCGAGCTTCCAAGATAATAGCCTAAGCTACTAACCTTTCTTTTTTGACGCTTCGTTGGACACCGCTAGTCGAGCTTTTGACTCGGCTAGTCTTACGATTGCCT
>NZ_JAKGBA010000035.1:0-25307 GCF_021532495.1 Pseudoalteromonas sp. Cn5-37
ACTAAGCTTCGCTGTTAGAACTCAATCTGTACGAGTGCCCACACAGATGATTGCTTTATATTGTTAAAGAACTTTGCGACGTTGTCGCTAGGGATGCGTATAATACATCCTTAATTTTTCGAGTCAATACTTAATTTCAAACTTTCTTTCGATTATTTGAAACCGAAGTTTCACTTAACTCTCTGCTACGTTGTTCAGCGTCTTTCGTTGCTGCCCGCCGTGTCAGTGGGGTCGCATTATAGGGAGATCCAAAAACAGATCAACACTTTTTTTCGATCTTTTTACTGTTCGCTCAAAAAGCGAACTAAATTTACCGAAAACAGCAAAAACGGTCGCTATTATGGCTGTTTTTTAAGCCAATATTCATAATTAATGCAAATTTCATTGCTATGTTCATTTAACTCGTTAAGATAGCAAGTTCACAATGTTAAATTAATGTTTATTTCTTGTTTATTGGTAGATCAAAATGAAATTACCCGATCAAAAATCTTTTCTTTTCTCCGTTATTCTTGCTGTTTTAGGTTTTGTTGTTGTTAAGTTCGCACTTGCAAGCTTAGCTTTAGACCCAGCATTGCTATTTGGTGCAGGCTTATTAATTGGTGCTTTGGTTATTGCAGCACTTTCATCAGCGTCAAGTGAGGAGGCCGAAGTAAAAACAAAAACACTTTATGTTGGCAACCTACCTTATCGTGCTAATGAAGGTGTTGTTCGTGCTTTATTCGAAGAACAAGGCAAAGTTTTCAATGTACGTTTATTAAAAGATAAAAATACAGGTAAACGTCGTGGCTTTGGTTTTGTTGAAATGGCTGAAGCTGATGCAGATAAAGCAATCAATCAATTAAATGATAGCGAATTCCAACAACGTACTTTAAAAGTGCGTGAAGCAAAACAAAAACAAGAGAACGAAGCTAACAGCTTTCGTGAGGGATCTGATCAGTCAGCGTAATAAGCTCAACGCTTAATTGCGAATGACCAATAGGAGCCGTTGCATAATAGTGCAGCGGCTTTTTTTTATCTGTAGTAAGAGTAAAGCCTCGTAGAGCAATTAAACTTTCAACGCGCTTAGCAATGGCTTTGCCTGAGTCAATAAGGAAGATCTGTTGTTTATAGTAGTCACTAATCGCGCTGGCTAGTAATGGAAAGTGTGTACAGCCAAGTACCAGTACATCTATATCTTCTGCTATCGCTAAATTACTCAATACTTTCTCAAGCTTTGCTTTATTGATTTTCTGTGTATGAAATAGTGTTTCTGCAATTTCTACCAGCTCAGTTGAGCCATATAAGCTGACTTGTGTGTCTTGGCTATGAGTACTAATTAAATTTGCAGTATAGCGACTCTTGATGGTTGATGGTGTTGCCAGTAAACCAATATGTTTGCTGTTACTTATAGCGCAAGCAGGCTTTATTGCAGGTACTACCCCGACAACTTCTATACTTGTGTGCTGACGAATAGTATCTAAGGCAGAGGTAGAGGCGGTATTACACGCAATAACTAGGATATCAACGTGTAAGTTTGCTGTCTCGATAAACTGTAGTAGCGCTAAAAGGCGGGCTATGATCGTTTGCTGACTTTGCGCGCCATAGGGCAATAAAGCATTGTCCATAAAATAACTATAATCAGCACCTGGAATCAATGCTTGGATCTGTTCAAGTACGGTTGTTCCACCTATACCAGAATCAAACACCATTATATGAACTGACAAACTGCTTACCTCGGATCATCAAAGGTCAGCAGTTTGCCATGCAGCTTTATAAAAAGAAAGAAAGGACTATGCCTCTTCTTCTGTTGACGAGCGTAGCTTATTCATTTGTTCGAACATTGCTTTGGTATAATCCACCAGCTTACTGACTTCTTCTTTATCTTGGTTTAACCATTGTAAGATGCCAGCCAGTTCATTTTGCAAACCAATATCGCCCGCTTTATTAAACGCCTGTTTCAAATCGTCATTAAATGGCGCTATTTTCTCAGCAACTTCTTTTTCAGGAGCAGGTTTATATTCTTCATACCCTTTAATCGCTGCTACTGTTTTGGTTTGTTTTAGATCCATGGTAAAGCCGACTAGTTGCTCGTTACCTAAGTTCAGCTCTTTAGCTTGTTCAAAGGCTTCTTCTAATGAACCAGAGAAGAATGTTTCGCTAACACTCTGCAAGTCTTCCATCAATTCATTGATAGCTTGCTGCTCTTGCTCATTTAAATCACCATTGACCGACATCGAGAATGATAAATCACGTGATTGCGAAGACTCACTGACAAAGGCTTCGTTGTCGCCATTTTTGCTATAACTGCTTGCAGACTTACTTTCGTATGCATCAGCAAAGCTAATACTAACTTCATCACCTTCAGCGGTGGTGAAAGTGTACTCCGCGTTATTACTTAAGCTGATGTATTGAGCTTGGCTGACTGAAACCGCATTAGGTTTAGGATTGAACAAGTCTTCTTCTAATTCATCAATACCTTTAAAGATACCTTCTTTAGACTTTTCGATACCCTCTTCGATGTCATCGTTAAGAATACCTGACTCTTTAAGCTCATCATACGCATCGTCGATGCCCATTTGCACACCTTTACGTGCATCACCTAGCATGCCTTTGAGTTTTTCATCATCAGCACCATCGGCTTTTGCTTTACGAAGTGCACCGCCAACAAAGTCGAGTACGTTTTTCACGATCTCTTCAAAGTCGAACAAGGGTTTATCTTTTTTCTCTTCGGCTTTAGGTAAACCAAGTGCCTCAGCAAGTTTATCATCAAGAACTTTTGCCGCGAGCTCACGACCGCGTTGTTGATAACTATCTTGACGATTTTGAATGGTAGGCTGCTGCAGAGCCTGTTTACCATTGTATTTATTCACATTTGTATTAGGCATATAGCCTAGGTTGCCAATTTTCATGATCCGACTCCATGTTATGGTTAACTCATTATCGGCCAAAAACCAAAGAACTTAAGTTTTTTGTATAAAAAAACGACACTAAAATAAATAACAAAACTAGACAAATCCTCAGCGCTCCCTACAATAGCGCCGTTATAAAGCTAAGAGATAAAAGGTAATCAGCCATGGCGGTTATAAAAATTGATACAACTCAATATGATGCACAATTGAGTGAGAAAGAGCAGCGCATCACCTCACAGTTTCGACGTTTTGGGGTCGAAAAATTAGAAGTGTTCGGCTCTGATCCTATTCATTACCGCCAACGTGCAGAGTTTCGTGTTTGGCATGAAGGTGAAGACCTGTTTCACATCATGTTTGATCAACAAACTAAAGAAAAGATCCGCGTAGATGAGTTTGACCCTGCAGCACCTTTAGCGGGTGAAGTGATGCAAGCGATGATCGAAAACTTAAAAGACAATGAAGTTCTGCGCCGTAAGCTGTTTCAAATCGATTACCTTTCAAGCTTAAGTGGTGAGATCCTTGTTAGCTTGTTGTATCACAAACAACTAGATGAGCAGTGGCTACAAGCAATTAAAGAGCTTAAAGCAAAACTGAGCACACAGTTTAAGATTGATTTTATTGGCCGTGCACGTAAGCAAAAAGAAGTGATTGGTAATGATTACGTTATCGAGCGTTTAAACGTAAACGGTAAAGAGCTTATTTATCAGCAAGTCGAAAATAGCTTTACGCAACCGAATGCAAAAGTAAACATCAAGATGCTAGAGTGGGCACAAGCGCTTTGCCAACCCCTCAATAATGACTTACTGGAGTTATATTGTGGAAATGGTAACTTTTCGATTGCTCTTGCGGGTTCATTCGACCGGGTATTAGCCACTGAGATATCAAAATCATCGGTTTACTCAGCACAATACAATATTGCACAAAACAAGGTTGAGAACTTAGATATCATTCGTATGTCGAGTGAAGAGTTCACTCAAGCAATGAAAGGCGAACGTACCTTCTCTCGTTTAGATGGCATAGACCTGAAAAGCTATAACTGCCAAACAATCTTGGTGGATCCACCACGTGCTGGAATGGACACGCTAACTTGTGACCTAGTTGCGAACTACGACAACATTATTTATATCTCGTGTAATCCCGATACCCTAGAACGTGACCTTGATCACTTATGCAAAACCCATGAAGTAAAACGTTTTGCAATTTTTGATCAATTCCCTTACACCCATCACATTGAATCAGGTGTGTTTTTACAACGTAAATAAAATCACTCTGCCAGCGCAGCAAATAGCGCTGGCAACTGCTGCTCGCTGAATACAGCTATACCATTGTCAGTTAACAGCCTTGCAGTTAACCCCATCCCTGAAATTTTCTTTCCTGAATGACTACCATCGTAAATAGTATTGCGACCACATGACGGGCTTGATTCTTTTAACAACGCATAGCGAATGCCCTGTTTTTTGCAAAGTTTAAGTGCTTGTTCTGCGCCATAAGCAAACTGCACTGTGACATCTTGCGCATCTTTGGTAAGTACTCTACCTACTTTGATTTCTGCAGGCGGCCTTGGTGTAGGTAAGCCACCAGCTACTTCAGGGCAGAATGCAACGAGCCTTTCTTGCTGTTTAAGAGTTTCTAAACCAGGATGGAGTAAGTTTTGCGATTGCCCGTCATAACGAACAGGGTTTCCTAACAAACAGCTTGAAACTAATAGTTTTTGCATTTGCTTTACCAATAAAAAAGCTCCGCAAACGGAGCTTTGAATTAAATTTAACTAATTAGCTTATTTATCAGCTAGGTAGTTAATTAAATCTGCCATGCTCTTTGCATCACTGATGCCTGAGTCCGCACCTAAGATTAAGCGATATTTACCATTAACAATAAAAGTTGGAACGCCTTTTAAAGCACCTTTTTGTTGGTAGTATTCTTGGTCGCGTTTCATTTTAGACGCCATAGTACGTACAGAAAAGCTGTTGTAGTACTTATCAAAATCTTCAGCCGATACACCTTGTGAAACAAAGATGTCTTTCATATCAGCTAGTTCGTTAATACGAGCACGCTTACCGTGAATATGATTAAACACAGCGGCTACTAACGCGTCTTTCTGTGGTAACACATTAGCCGTCGCATAACCTTGCGCTAAGATGGTTTGAATTTCTGGGTCACGAGGACCTGAAAAATCAACATGGCTCTTTTTGAATTTAACGCCATCTTTAAGAAGTGTTTTAAGCTCTTTCACAACTGGCTCGAAGTTATTACAGTGTGGGCAGTAGAATGAGAAGAACTCTTTTACTTCTGGCTTTTTAGAAGCGCGTGCATCAATCGTTTCATAATGCTTACCTTCTTCATATTGAGCAGCTGAGGCATTTGCCGCTAAACCTAGCGTGGCAGCCATTAATACAGCTTTTACTAACTTGATCATTACTTCTTTACTCCAAAATTATTGTTTTAATAAAAATTCGACTAATTCATCAAGCATCTGCTGGCTCTTGATGGTATTTAAATTAATTTTGTATTTATCATTGACGATAAAAGTTGGTACACCTGTTAAGGCGCCCATGTCTGAATATTTTTGCTGCTTATCTTGCATCGCTTTTTCAGCGCTAATCACTGGCATGCTTGCAATTTCAGCATCAAACACTTCATTACTAATACCATTAGTTGCAAGTAGTGCTTTAACGTCTTTCATGTCTTTAAGTAAGGCACGTTGTCTATGGATGCTGTTAAAGATTTGATCAGCTACTTGTTCTGCTTTGCCATGTTGCTTAGCAATTAAGTAGGCATAGCTTAAGTTACTTTGAGTTTGCTTAGACACACCGCCTAAAAAGTTAACATGACTTTTTACAAATTCAGTCCCTTCAGGAAGACTTGCCGTTAATGCTTTTGCAACTGGTTCAAACTGAAAACAGTGTGGGCAATAAAATGAAAAGAACTCGGTTACTTGAGGTGTTGCACTTTTCTCAACTTTTAATACTTCGTATTGATTACCTGCTTCAAAATCAGCAGCAAAGGCCGCAAAAGGTAAACATAAAATGAGTAGACTTAACTTTAATTTTTTAAACATTGTTCTCTCGACTTTATTAACTTTAAAAATTTATGGTAATAATTTTAATGGTGCTTCTTGTAGCGCTGCAAGCTGTTCTTTTAACGCTAGTATTTGCTGCTCCCAGTATTTGTCTTCAGCAAACCATGAAAAGTTCCGCGGGAACGCAGGATCATCCCATCTTTTCGCCAACCAGCCCATGTAATGCACCATTCGCATCGCTCTAAGTGGTTCAATCAGCTTTAATTGGCTGTGATCAAAATCGCAAAATTCTTCGTACGCTGCGACTAAAGTGTCTAACTGTAACAGTTGATTGTTACGATCGCCACTGAGCATCATCCAAAGATCTTGAATTGCAGGCCCTTGTCGGCTGTCGTCTAAATCAACAAACATTAATGCATCACCAGACCACAGTATATTGCCGGCATGACAGTCACCGTGCAGACGAATAGTTTCAACATTTTTATACTGCTGTGTGGTTTCTTTGATCACCAAATCTAAAATAGTATAAAAGGCGTTCTCTAATGCCATTGGCACCAAGTTACTTGCCTGTAACTGAACTTTAGCTGTCTTAAGATATTCGTCACAGCTGATCACAGGTCTATGTTCAAATGGCTTTGCTTTTGCTACTTGGTGCATTCGCCCAATTAAGCGGCCAAGTACATCAAGTTGATCTAAATTATCAACTTCAAAAATGCGGCCCCCCACACTTGGGAATAACGTAAACAAATAACCATCATGCTCAAATAAGCTTTGCCCTTCGATAATTACAGGTGCAACAACTGGCACTTCGGCCTCAGCGAGTTCAAATGCAAATGCATGCTCTTCTAAGATTTGCGCCTTACTCCAGCGCTCTGGACGGTAAAACTTAACAACATAACGATGGCCATCTTCTGCTTTAAATTGATAAACACGGTTCTCGTAGCTATTTAATGCCAGCAGCCCTGATTCAGCATAAACACCGATACTTTCAACCGCATCTAAAATTGAATCGGGTGTAAGGTCTACAAAACTAAATTTACTCATAATGCCTCATCATATAAAAAAAGCGGGAAAATCCCGCTTTTTATTCATTCGCTCAGTGTACTTAATTATCGCGCCTTAAAGAAGTTACTCGGCTGTGAAATCTGCACATCAGGCTCACCATCGACAGAAAGTACGAACTCAAACTTCGTCATCGGCTTTTTCAAATCATATGGATCAACAACCAATGACAGTGGCACGTTATAAGACTCGCCAGAAGGTACTGTGAAAGTTTGTTTGCCAATGTACTCAAAGTTATCAAGCCCTTCAACACGAATATTAAAAGTTTGCTGATGCTGAGCTTTGTTAATTACTTTTAGTGTATAGGTGTTTTCAACTAGGCCATTAAAGTCAACACGGTATAGCTGATTACGGTCACGGATGATATCCAACTCCATCGGTTTACGCATCGCAATATTTGCCACCAGCGCCCCTGTTAACACCACTAAGATAACTAAATAACCAATTAACTTAGGGCGCAGTGCGTGTGTTTTGTTGTCTGGCGTTTCTAAGTTGCGTTCTGTGGTGTAGGAAATAAGTCCGCGTGGGTAATTCATTTTATCCATCACCCCATCACACGCATCGATACATGCACCACAGTTAATACACTCATATTGTAAGCCGTTACGAATATCGATCCCCGTTGGGCACACCTGCACACATAAGTTACAGTCGATACAATCACCTAAGCCAAGCTCTTTTGGATCTTGCTTGCGTGAACGTGGGCCGCGGCTCTCACCACGTGCCTCATCATAGCTCACGGTAAAGGTGTCTTTATCGAACATAGCTGATTGAAAGCGAGAATAAGGGCAAATGTGCAAGCACATAATCTCGCGCATCCAACCCGCATTACCATAAGTACAGACTGCAAATACGGCTAAACAAATATACGAATACGCTGTTGCATCAAGGGTAAAAAGATCAGGTAGCAACTGGCGGATAGGCGTAAAATAACCAACAAAAGTAAACGCTGTATAAAGTGAGAATAACCACCAACTACCGTGCTTGGCGCTTTTTCGCCAAAACTTATCAAAGTCCATCGGGCGTTGATCTAGTTTCTTTCGCTGATTAGCTGTACCTTCAAACTTTTCTTCAAACCAAATAAAAATGAAAGTCCAAACAGTTTGTGGGCAAGTATAACCACACCAAACCCGTCCATAGAAAGTAGTTACTAAGAACAACGCAAACGCCGCCAACATTAAAATGAAAGCAAGGATAGTCAGATCTTGTGGCCAAAGCGTTAAACCAAAAATGTTAAACTTTTGCCCTACCAAATCGAACAGTACAGCTTGCTGGCCATGAAAGTTGATCCAAGGTAGTAGCATGAACGCAAGCATGCCGATAAAACCAATTCGCTGCCTTAACAATTGGTGTAAGCCCGTTACAGCTCGAACATAAATACGGTTACGTGGATTAAATCTATCATCGAGGGAAGCATTTTCCGGTTTCTGGATTTTTACTTCCGTTGGGATATTTTTAACCTTAATCTGATTATCCATTAAAATTCCTCAACGCCACTAGGAAATAATACTCAAACATATGTTTGCAGTAAGAGGTTTCTGTGCCAATAAGCAAATCAGAATACATCTCATTACGTTCAAAGATTTCTGAAACTTTAAATCTATATATTGCATTATACTCAATCTATGGAAAATTTCAGGGTTAGATTTCATATACGAACTTTTAACTATTTAATCGTATCTGCTTGCTTTTAAAACAACCATTTTATTAAACTTGCAGCTACCACCTATTCATTCAGATCAAAGTTTATTGGACTATGAAAAAATTTCTCATCTTAGTGCTTATAATTTTAGCACTTTTCACAATTGATCATCCTTTGATCAAAGAACCTAGGGACAGGTTACTAGGTGAGGGAGTCGGTATGATTTCTGATGCTAGTAAGGTAAACCGAAGTCCTGCCGCTAATATGGCTAAAAATAATATTAAGTCACAACTTAATTTATCAAACTCAGAGCTTGAGTATATTGAAGACACATTCACTACCGACGATAAACTACAACTCTTTCACCTTCATTATTGCCGTGAAAAAGATATTAACTTGTACTTTTATGGCGAACGCTTGAATCGTGTTTGTAGTATTGTTTCGAATGCGCTTGAAGAAAGACTAAACAAGTAATGGACTTTTCTGCTTTAAACAAAAAAACCAGCGACTCGTTTGCTAAACAACGTAATATGCTAAAGAAGCTGGGCAAGGGTCAAACCTTATACTGCGAAGAGTGTAAAGGCGCCCTCACCTTAGATTTGAAAACTGATCAGCCAGGTAAAGGCGTTGTATGCTGTGCCAAAGGTTGCACAAACATCCTACTCGAGCTGGGTTAGTTCCAGCTCTCATCATTATATAGTTGGCTATTTACAGCAACGACTTCAATTAACTCTGCAAAGCCAGCGGCGAATTCATTCATTACTTCATATTGCTGCTGGCATAGTTGCCCTTCAGATAAACCATTATCAGTTGCAAGGGCTGCAATTTCACTCGCTTCAAGGGTAAAAAAGCCTAAGCTTTGCAGAGCTGTAGCCAAGGCTTCTTTTAACTCATCAGCTAACTGTGGCGCGCTTAATAGCTTGTTAACGTAACCTTGCGCACCATGCATAAAACCTTGGCTCCAATGCTGACATTCTTGAATATCTAGGTATTGTTGCCCTTGCGAGCTCAGCTGTAGGCTCACAGGTAATGCAAAACCCGTCTCGAATACTTGTTCGCTGATCTGTTGATATAAAGCCATAAATGCAAACAGCACTTGCTCATCCATTTGCCCATCAGAACCAGGTGCAACTTCTTCTAACCACTGGTGAACATCAAGCGGCTCAGGAGCACAGATCACCGCAAATAAATAACCTTGGGTTTGCGCCAAGCTAAGCGCATCTTGATGCTGCGCTAAAAACTGACTTAAAAGCTCGCTTTGCTGCTTTGAAAACTCAGGTAATTGCATACTATTCAATTAATCCAATTTAAAAGTTAAGCGGATAACGACCTTCGTTATCAGGACGACCAAGAAACTTCGCAGCATCATGCACTTCTTTCGGTAAGCTTGCTTCAGGTTTAATATAACCAGCTACTTTAAAGTCTAGGTTCGCTTTTAATACTGCATCAGCTTCAAGCCCTAAACGGTTTTCAGGGTCTACAAGTACTGCTACATCACCGGATTTACAGCTTAAACGGCCACTTAAAGGACCAATGCTAAACCAGTTATTCATTCCTTTCACATCAATGTTCGGGCTCGCAATTTCGCCGCTTAGACTTTCACAATAAGGCTCGCCTGAACTGTACTCATCTAAATCTACAATCACACGACCTTGCGCACTAATCGGCAAAGGTAGTTGTAAACGTTGCATGGCACGTTCAACTGTTAAGCGTAAAGTGGTCTTTTTCACAGTAACCGCTTGGTTAAATAAACCGTAAGAAAAATCAGCATGGCCTGAAATATCCGCTTTATCACGAGGATCACCAAAACGTACCGTACCCACTAATTTACCTGTAAACAGTGACCACCCCGACAATTGCCAACGTACATTGTTTAATTGCTCACCATCAAAACGTACCTGCATAATGCGCCCGTCCCATAGCGTGCCACTGGCTTTACCTAATTGTAATTGCTTTGGTAAATGTGGCTTGGCTAAATCAAGTGCAACGGCAGCGGGTGTTTTTACCAGCGTAAACACCAAAAAACACATCACAAACACTGTGATTAATAAAATAACTCTTTTCATCGTTTACTTCTCTAGTACCAAACGACTTACACGCACAAAGCCTGATTTGTCATCTTTACTTAAATCTAAATTCTCGATTAGCACACCATGTGAATTAACCAGTTCATCTAACCATTCAACAAGGTTATTAAACTCAACAGAGTCAATGGTTAAACGAAGTGAATTGTCATTTGGCTGCATTTTGCTAATGATAATTTGATAACGATTACGGGTGCTATTAACGATTTGGCTTAAGCTACGGCTGCTCGTATTACGTGCATTACCACTCGCTTTAAGTTTAACAATACTTTCATCAACCCACGCCAACAGCTCTTGCTGTTTTATTGTGTCTTGCTCTGCTTTTTCGATAGCAGCGTTAAGTGGACGAAAGACCCCCATAACCAGCACAAAAATAACAAACACACCACCTGCAACCATTACAAGTTGCTGCTCTTGTTCTTTTAACGAGCGCCAATAATTGATTATTTGGTTTTTCATGCCGCACCTCGTAACTTAATTTCACCAACGACATAATCACCATCATTGTTCAGCGAGCCTTGATCTACGGTTAAGCCACGCTGTTCTAAAATTGCTTTTACTTTACTAAATGACTGGAAATCTTTGCCGCGCGCGCGAATACGTAATTCGTTACGACCTTGATCGTAGCGAAGCGTTTCTGGTGTGAAGTCGTTTACTTCACTAAAAATCGAGACAAGATCGTTAGTCAAATCTAAGAAGCCAGCAGTGCTGCCACCTTCTATCAATGCAAGTTCGCTGCGAATTTGACTACGGATAAGCTGAGGTCGCACTTTTTTATTTGGAAAAGCACGCTGATAATTAGCAACCACTTCTGCTTTTGCGGCTTCAAGCTGGTTATTTAACTTATAAAGCTCAAGCGACTTAACACCCACACTGCAAACTAGTGCAACACCTGCTGCAATAGCTGCTTTTTGCCAATAGCCCCACCAAATCGCTGATTTTTTCTTAAGTTGATAAACACCTTGGCGAAGGTTGAATTTCACTTCAGGTAACTGCTTAGCAAATAAGGCTAAAGGTAAATCGTATTGCTGCGTTTGAGCACTAAGGTTAACTGTATCAGGAAAAGCCGTTGCAGGGCTAAAGTGTGCAACATCAGGGTTACCTAATGCTGTTAAATAGCCAGCAAGCCAATTCGGCTCTACAGCGGCAATTTGCCAGTTACCCTGTTTACATAGCCACTGGCCATTAAGCTCAATAGCGCGTAACTGAGTATTGTCATCAACATCAGGTAACAATAAAGCATCCGGCAGTATTTTATATACTTCGATGCCATGCTCATTAAACTCTGCTAGCCATTGCTCAAACCATTCACGATCGGTCATCGCGATGTTAATAGCGTGCTTTTCATCAACAAGTGTTGGCTCAGCAATCGCTATGAACAAGTCATCAACATCACAGGCTATTTCTTCTTCTAGCATGTAAGGAAGTGCTTGCTCTAACTTACGGTTCCACTTAGTTGGTAGGGTAACTGTTTTAAGTTGTACCTGATCGCTTGGTAAAAGTGCGACTACTTCCCGTGATTGTGCTTTTTCTGTTAGCTCACCAAGTTGTGTTGCATTGGCAATTTCGCCGCTAGCAATTATTTCTTGTTCTATTGGTGAGTAAATTAGCCAGTTAAGGCTGTCTTTTAACGTTTGACCCGTACGGATCAACAATATCTCTGTCACTGTACGCCTCCAAATTTTCGCGCCAGTATCGTTACTGTACCATTAGTGGCATGGAGTAAGGTGGTCATCGAAAAACGCAGCTCTGCAAATTCAGCCTGCGTTTGTAGTTTAAAATATTCACTGTTGATACTGAATAGATTTTCAACGGCTTTCACGTTTTGTGCGCCTTGTTGGTTAACCTCTTCAAAAAAAGCTTCTAAATCATCATATCCATCTTGAGGACGTGATGATAATACCGCTTCAGCGCCTGAAAGGCTTAAGCCATCAATAAGCGAGCTTAATAAAATCGCACTTTCTGCAGGTAGTGTATTAACGTTTATTTGCAGCAACTCACTGCCAGGAATAACACACACAAATGGTAAGAGTTTCTCCATAACGAGTGGGTTAAAACCTTTTACCAAACGAAGTTCAGAGGTCGAAGCAAAGTAACTATTTGCCGTCATATATGGGTATTGTCGAGATAAATACTCATCTTCTTCTGCACCCGAGCGATAGGTAATACTATCTTCATCTAACCAATCAAACACACTATCGGCCATGGCTTCTTCTGATTCATCCGTTGGTAAATTCTCAATGTTTTCTAATAATGCCAACAATGCCTTATGTGCTGGGTTCGTTTTATTATTTGGATCCGTCTGCGGATCTGGTTTTACATGCAATGCATTTAAGTTTAAACATGCTTGTAAATCTGTAATCGTGCCACTTAAGGTACCATTATCAACAGGATAAGGAACCCCGCCCTGCTGCGCCCAAATTTGCTCTAAATGCGTTTTATCAGGATCATCTTTTTTAGTTTGTTTTAGTGCTTTAATTGCCAGCTCTTCAGCTGCAAAGGCATACCATTTAGCCTGTTGATGGTTTTGAATATTGCTACTACGCTGCACTTGCACCATTAAATTAGCACTCATCTCAACGGCTAACATCGCAGCCAGCGCCACAATAAATAGCACAATAACAAGCGCCGCACCTTTGGAGCGATTCATTGTAGTCATGACTAGCCACCCGTTCCGCTATTATTATTGTTATTACCATTAGCGCCGTTATTACTATTATTTGTTTGAGTAGTTACTTTGCCCTCACCTGGCACCAAAAACACGCGACGAATTGGCTCCTGTTCTATTTTTTGAATAGTGACTGCAACCGCTTTTGGCAGCGCTTTAATTTGCCACTGCTCTTGCCACTCGTCTTTGTCATCTAAAAATTCAAACTTCAGATCTTCAATATCTTCTAAAATAACTTGTGAGCGCGGCTCCATGTTATCTAGTTGATCAACATACACCCGATACACTCGTTCAAGATTATCATCTATCACGCGATAACCAACCGCTTGCAGTTCAGAGCGCGGTAATAGATTAATCGGGTTAATCCAACCATCACGAACAAACCCAATGCCATCGTATTGGCTATCAAGAACATAACGACCAGCTAGCACATACGTGTCTTGAAAATCACCGGCTTCGTTTCGAACCTGACGTTTAGTCATTTGACCAAAATCTTGGTCCATCAAACGAAATAAGGTTTGATAACCATTTAACTCAGCAATCGTCTCGTCTGAGGCTTCTTTTGCTTTGGTTGTCGAATCAAGAATTTGATGGGTCGATAACACCACAAAGGCTAAAATACCCATGGCGACAATTACTTCAAGTAAGGTAAAACCGCGTTGCTTCACTACTTATCACCTTTATTCAAATAAGTAGAAAGCTCATACACTGGGTATTCAAGCTTTTCATCGGCGAATACGTTAATGGTGACCTTTACAAAGGTTTTATCAGCAGTAGGAACCACATCCTGACGCCAGTACCATTCAAAACCAGCGAGTGTTTCAGTGCCTTTGACGCCACTTTTGCCTGTCCATTTATCGCCTTTAGCGCGCTGCTCAACCATTACGTTCTCGGCAACCCAAGAAGCATAAGTTTGTTCTTCAATCGACGATAGGTGATTAATGTGCTCACCGGTTGCCTGCATTGCGGCAATACCGGCCATTGCACAAATAGCCAAGGCAACCATCACTTCGAGTAAGGTAAAACCTGCTGACTTATTCATTACTCAGGCTCCATACGAAACTTTACCGGGGCCATAAATTCGCCTTCGATAAAATACTGTGGTTCACGCTCATCTTTAAGCTCGTAAATCAATTGAAACGCACTGACTTCGCCAGAAGATAAAATAAGGACTTGCGGTATTTTGAGCTTTTGCAGCTCAAGTAAGCTGTCTTCGTCACCACCGCTCATTAATTCACGCCAGTTGGACTGCTCTAGCAAGTTATCTTGTGCCCAGGCTAAATCATCAAGGTTAAGAGTGAGTTCAAAGCGCTCATCAACCTTAATTGGGGCAAACAATTTTTCACGGTCAAAAGTAACCCACTTATCACCGTCAAAAACTAAAAATTCAAATGTATCTTGGTCAAGATGAAAGCCCAGCTCAACCTGATTTAAAATCGCAAACTCAGACGCCATATTAATCGTAGTATGTAATCTGAGCGCTTGTTTTTCGAGTTCTTCTTCAGCACCACCATCAAAACTGTAGGCAACCATTTTGGTGACAAAACCAATCACCACAAGCACCATTAATATTTCGATGAGGCTAAACCCTTTCGCGTGCTTAGCACGGCCAGCCAAACGCAAACGACCAAGGCTTACCATAATAGTAAGCCTTGATGTGTATAAGCTTTGTTCAGTTGGCTGAATTTAGGCATTATTACTTTTCTTCATCCCAGTTACCGATGTCATCATCAGTACCTGCTTCACCATCAGGGCCCATTGAGAAGATATCAATTTTACCGATTTCTCCTGGGCTGATTAGCTGGTAAGGATTACCCCATGGATCTTCTGGTAACTTCTCAAGGAAACCGCCATCAGGAAAACGCTTTGGAATTGGCTCAATGCTTGTTTTATTCACTAGCGCTTCTAAGCCTTGTTCTGTGGTTGGATACGCTTTGTTTTTAAGCTTGTATAGGCTTAACGCATCTTCAATTTGTTGAATATCTAAGTGTGCTTTATCGATTGCAGCTTCTTCTTGCTGACCCATGATATTTGGCGCCACAATTGACATGATCATACCGATAATAACCAGTACTACCATGACTTCTAGTAATGAGAAACCTGACTGTTTGTTCACAAAAATACCTCTAACTTTCTTCAAAAATTTATTATAGAGCGGCAGTGTTAGCTGCTAATTGCTCTAGTGTTCCCTAATTTAAAGACCTACAGCCTTATTCATTGCCATAATCGGCTGTAGTATTGCCATAACAATAAACAATACAATTACCGCCATTGAAGCAATCATCGCGGGCTCTAATAGTTTCAGAGACACGTTTACCATGCTCTCAAACTCACGATCTTGGTTATTTGCAGCACGTTCCAGCATTTGCTCAAGTTCACCTGATTTTTCACCACTGGCTATCATGTGTAGCATCATAGGTGGAAAAAGCTTGGTTTGCTGAAGTGAAGCACGAAGACTCGCCCCTTCACTTACACGTGTTGCAGCATCTTGCACTGACTTTTTCATTTTTTCGTTAGCCAGTACACCACCTGAGATACGCATCCCTTCAAGTAGCGGCACTGAGCTTGACGATAAAATACTTAAAGTTCGGGCAAAACGCGCCGTATTAACACCGCGAGCTACCTTACCAATGCCCGGTAAATGAAGCACTTTTTCGTCATACCAGTAACGAATATGCGGCTGCTTAAGCGCTTGCTTAATGGCCACTGCTAACACGGTTATAATGACTAAACTAATAAACCAGTAGTTTTGCACAAAATTACTGGCGGCCATTACCCATTCAGTCGTCCAGGGTAATACTTGTTTTGACTTTTCGAAGGTCTTTAAAATTTTTGGTACCACGGTACCTAATAATACAGAGACAATCGCAATAGCAAATACCACAAGAATGGTTGGATACACCATCGCCTGTGTGATTTGACTACGCATATGCTGACGTTGTTCCGTGTAATCTGCTAAACGATTTAAAACTTGGTCTAGGTGACCCGATTTTTCACCAGCTGCCACCATAGCGCGATACAAATCATCAAATACATGCGGAAACTCACTCATGCCATCTGCTAAGGTATAACCTTCAACAACCTTTGAGCGCACTGCCATAAGCATGCGCTTTAAACGCGGCTTTTCACATTGCTCAGCCACCGCCATGACAGCCCCTTCAACAGGTAATGCTGACTGGATTAAGGTTGCAAGCTGACGAGTGATTAGTGCTAAATCTGAAGTCGAAATTTTTGGTTTAAAGAAACTCCCAAATAATGAGCCCTTTGCCCCAGTCGCTTGCTTTTCACCTTCTGCAGCAGCAACGACCTCTAAAGGCATTAAACCTTGATCGCGCAAAGTTTGGCGGATTTGCTTTACCGTATCGGCTTCAAGAATGCCTTTTTTCTCTTTACCTCTGCCGTCGAGGGCACGGTATTCAAATGCTGCCATGATTAACCTTCCTCACGTGTTACACGCAAGACTTCTTCTAAGGTAGTGCGACCTGCAAGTACGCGATTACAGCCATCTTGGCGAATACTTGGGCTATGTTTACGAATGTACTTCTCAACACTTTGTTCGCCTTTACCGCTGTGGATCATTTCGCGAATTGTTTCATCAACAACCAGCAACTCATGAATACCAGTACGACCGCGATAACCATTAAAGTTACACTCTTCACAACCAACTGCACGATAAATTGTTGGCGACTCAGCAGGATTGACACCTAATAACTGACACTCGCGCTCATCAGCAATGTGACCTTCTTTACAGCTATTACATAAAGTACGCACTAAGCGTTGTGACAATACACCGAGTAACGATGATGACAGTAAGAAAGGCTCTACGCCCATGTCTTCCATACGCGTGATAGCACCAGCAGCCGTATTAGTATGCAGTGTTGACATAACCAAGTGACCGGTTAATGACGCTTGCACACCAATTTGTGCTGTTTCAAGGTCACGGATCTCACCCACCATTACGACGTCAGGGTCTTGACGAAGGATGGCACGTAAGCCTCGGGCAAAGGTCATATCTACCTTGGTATTAACCTGAGTTTGACCAATGCCTGGGATCTCGTACTCGATAGGATCTTCAACGGTAAGAATATTGCGGTCCCGTGAGTTGATTTGGCTCATACCCGCATATAAGGTGGTACTTTTACCAGAACCCGTAGGACCGGTTACTAAGATAATACCGTGCGGCTTACTGATTAAATCAGCAAACAATTCACGGTTACGCTCAGTCATACCTAAATCTTCTAGGTTCAGGCGTGCGTTGTTTTTATCAAGTAGACGTAGCACGACACGCTCACCAAAGCTTGATGGCATAGTCGATACACGCACATCTACGGCACGACCAGCAATACGCAAACTAATACGGCCATCTTGCGGAATCCGCTTTTCAGCAATATCTAGTTTCGCCATAACCTTAATACGCGACACCAACAGTGAAGCGAGTTTACGATTCGGCTTTAAAACTTCTTTTAATACGCCATCAACCCTAAAGCGAATTACCAGCTCTTGCTCAAAGGTTTCGATATGAATATCTGAAGCACCTTCTTTAATTGCTTCGCTGAGCATCGCGTTTATCAGCTTGATGATTGGCGCATCATCATCACCTGCAAGGAGATCTTCAGTTTGCGGTAACTCATCTGCAAGCGAGAATAAATCAACCTCGTTGCCGATATCTTCCATCATTTGCTGTGTTTCAGAACTATCACGCTGATAAGAAGCCTCAAGCAACAGCTCAAATTTATCATCAGGTAATTGTTCTAGCGAAAAACCATGACCCGCAATACGACGCACCTCAAGTAAAGCGTTAACATCCAACTCACCGCGGTAATAAACTGTCCAGTTGTCTTGATCTTTACCCAACAGCACACCTGTGCGACGCGCATACGAAAATGGCAACCGCTTAGTTGGCAAGCTAACAAGATCATCACTTGTTAGCAGCTCATCATGATTAGCTGATACGTCTGATGCTAGCTCGTCATTGATTTCAGAAATTGCATTAGTCATCATTGCGCTCATTCGCGTTTTGTTGTTTTAGATATTCTTCGTAAGTTGGTGGTAATACTAAGGCATCATCCCACTCTGGAAGAATTGGCGCATCTTCTAATGGCATTAAATCAATACCATCTTCTTTTTGTTTGTGTTGTTCGCCACGGATAAAGTTATATTTTGAGTGGCTTAATTTATTCATGCTGATGCCATCGCGAACAATGGTAGGACGAATAAATACAATCAGGTTACGTTTACGCTTACTGGTGCTGGTTGAGCGGAATAAATGGCCAAGTACTGGAATATCACCTAATAATGGCACCTTAGAGACACTTTCTTGCACATCTTCATCAATCAAGCCGCCCAGTACAACCATACCACCATCATCAGCCATAACCGTGGTTTTAATGGCACGTTTGTTTACTGAAATATCGACCGCAGTAGCACCACTCACACTCGACACTTCTTGCTCAATCGTTAACTGAACTGCTGAACCGTCATTGATTTGTGGTGTCACTTTAAGTTTTACACCTACTTCTTGACGTTCAACTGTTTGGAATGGATTCGCATTATTTGAGCCTGTTTGCGAACCTGTGATAATCGGTACTTCTTGACCAACAATCATTGATGCTTCTTCGTTATCCATGGTCGTTACAGACGGCGTAGCAAGAATATTAGAGTTTGTATCGGTTGAAACAGCTTGAATAATTGCACCCCAATCGTTTTTAACAATCCCCATGGCTAAACCATTGATACCACCTAGTAATGAGGCAAGTGCCGTTAAGTCACCTTCTTGTGTTTCAGAAGTCTTGGTGACTGTACCAGTTTCGGTACCTACAACCGTACCTTCAATCGTTTTATCGCGTGCTTGCTCAGCTGCAACGGCTAACGAACCAACTGGTACTGTTGTGCCGTTGTTAAACTGCATCATTCCGCCTTGCTCTGAAATCCACTGTAAGCCTAAGTTGATACCATCAGCTTCTAAAACTTCAACAATGATAGCTTCAACTAAAACTTGCGCACGACGCACATCAAGACGCTCAATTACTTGCTCAAGCGAGCGCATGGTGTCAGGCTGTGCAGTAATAACAAGTGAATTTGAATCAGGGTGTGCTTCAATACTTGTTTCGTTTTGATTACGAGAGCGCGTTTTAGTTGCACCGCCTTGCGCATCTTCTGCTAGTGTTTTGCTTACGCCCTGCAATACTTTTACAAGGTCTTCTGCTTTGGCGTAATTAAGGTAGATAACTTTAGTGTTACCTTGGTTTTCTAATTCACCATCTAAACGGCTAATTAATTCAACAGCACGAGTACGCGCTTGCGCTTCACCACTGACAATCACACTGTTAGTTCGACCATCAGCAACTACTTTAGGAATTAGAAATTCTGGAACGCTTCCTTTACCGCCATCTTTATAAATATTCTCAACAACAGACACTACATCATCTGCGGTAGCAAACTTAAGCTTTACAATATCAACACGCTTGTCACCAGCTTGGTCAACAGAGCGGATAATTTCTACTAAGCGGTTAACTGACGCTGCATGGCCGGTCAACATCATCACGTTCGCAGCATTAAAGTTAGCAACGTGGCCGCCATCTTTTTGATCGCTAAATTGACGAACCAGCGGGCCAAGCTCTTGTACGCTTACATTTTTAACACGTACAACTCGCGTTACCATCATATCGCCACTGGCTTGGTTATCCTCAGTGATAAGCGGTACATTTGACTTTTTAGCGTCAGAACTTTTTTCAATTTTGATAATACCGTTATCCATCTCTACAGCTGAATAACCATAAACCTCAAGTACATTTAAAAAGAACTGATAATAAAGCTTTTCATCCATTAACTCATAACTGCGCACATTTACTTTGCCACGCACATTTGGGTCAATAATGACGGTTTTATTTAAATTTTTACCAACGATATTAATAAACTCATTAATATCAGTGCCTTTAAAATTAGCCGCATACTCAACAGCTGAAACTGAAAGCGATAATCCTGTTAATAAAAAAAGCGCTGCATATTTAGCTAACCCTTTTTTGATTTTTGTGAGGTGTAGCGCGTGAACCATTCTATAAAAACTCCAAAGCTAGTTATTGCAGGCTAAATTGCACATCAATTTGCTCACCATCGCGTTCGATAGTGATACTTGCGTCAGTACTATTTCGTAATTCGTTTATTGCTGACATTGCCTGTTTCAAATCATTTAATTGATAGCCATTAATCGCAATAGCTAAATCATTATTCATTAATCCCATTTGCTTGAATAAATCAGGATCTTTACCTGGGCTTAAGCGGTACCCCACTAACTCGCCATCAACCATCGCTTGAGAGACGCGAATGTAGTCAAATAGTTTACCGGGATCGTCTAATACTTCTTCACGCGTTTCGATGAGCGCTTCTTTTACCTCTTCATCTTCAGTCGCATTTATTTCATTATTTTCGACAAGCTGAGGGCCTGCAGTTAATTCTGATTTATCACGCTCTGCTAACACTGGCATAGACACCGTTTTCGTAAAATCGAGACCATCAAGCATTAACGTTTCAAAACGACCGCTAACATCTAAAATTACTCGGTCAGGTAATACTTGAGCAAGCTTGGCGCGAGTGCCTTTAATTGCATCATCGACAACATAGGTTTCTTGTTTTCCTTGAGATTCGATAATAGCAAGACCTGCTTGGTCATTTTGGCTTACAGCAACAATGCCGGTTAGGTTAATACTGAGACGTGTTTCAGGGGCGTTGTTAATGACTTGATTTTGTTTAGCAGCAGACTTTCTAGTTTCGACAACAACTTTGCCGAATAAATTTTGCTCAATTATTTGTCGAGAACTGACAGTCTCAACTCGCTTTGCCATGGAATTAACACCTGTTACTGGCAATGCGCTTGTATCGGGTTCTGGCCATACAAGCCAAAACAGCTTGGATGACAAAAAAGCAATGTAAACAACAACTAACAGCACTACAAATGCACTTAGCTTGGCATGAGGTAAGCCGTTCAAAAACTGTTTAACTTGTTGTAAGTGTTGATCCATAAACTCTATTTCTTATTTTAATTTACTGCTTGATAGCTGGCCTATAGTACCTTTTCATTTTTCATTCAACAAGCACACGTATATTAAACTTTGTAAACAAGGTAAATTCAACGAACAGGGGCTGCAAGGAATAACTATGACTGTTTCTTTGTGATTAAGTTTCATGGTAAATTTTGCCTATATATCAGCAGCTATAAAAGAGCACAATTGTGTCAAAAGGTAACACTCATAAGTCACAAGACAAACAAGACGAATTAAGCGTGCGCCTTGATAAATGGTTATGGGCTGCCCGCTTTTACAAAACCCGTTCAATAGCAAGAGACATGGTGCAAGGTGGCAAAGTGCATTATAATGGACAACGTACCAAGCCCAGTAAAATTGTCGAGGTAGGTGCAGTAGTTAAACTACTACAAGGGGTCGATGAAAAGGTAGTGACAATTGAAAAGATCCTTGAAAAACGTCAAGGCGCCCCCATTGCACAAACCTTATACCAAGAAACTCAAGCAAGCATTGAGAAACGCGAAGCAAATGCTATCGCCCGTAAGAACAACAGCTTCTTTGCTCCACATCCTGATCGTAAACCAGATAAAAAGCAAAGACGTGAACTGTTAAAAATGAAATCAAGTTAGGTAATGCAACTCATGCAACAAGATTTACTTCATCGTTATATATTTGATCAGCTCGATGTACGTGGTGAACTCGTACAAATTGAAAACACTTTTCAAGAGATGATCGCAAACCATAATTACCCAGCACCTGTGCAAACCTTATTAGGTGAACTACTTGTTGCTACCTGCTTATTGACGGCTACTTTAAAGTTTGAAGGCGAAATTGCCGTTCAACTACAAGGCGATGGCCCAGTAAAATATGCCGTAATTAATGGTGACGATAAACAAAATATGCGAGGCATCGCACGCCTTCAAGGTGAAGTAACCGGTAGCTCAATAAAAGACTTAATTGGTAATGGCTATATGGTCATTACAATTACGCCGACTAAAGGTGAGCGATACCAAGGTATTGTACCGTTAGAACACGATAGCTTAGATAAATGCCTTGAAAACTATTTTGAGCAATCTGAACAATTAAAAACACGTCTTTGGTTTGCAACTGAAGTAACGACAGATACAGCAAAAGCAGCTGGCTTATTCTTACAAGTATTACCCGTTAATAAAGAAAAGTCGGTAGAAGACTTTACTCATCTAGAAGCTATTAGCAACACAATCAAAGATGAAGAGTTACTAGGTTTAGATGCTAACACTGTGCTGACTCGACTTTACCATGAAGATAATCCTCAGTTATTCGAACCACAGTCTATTAGTTTCCGTTGTGGTTGTAGCAGAGACAAAACAATTGCTGCACTAGTTAATGTAGGTCAAAACGAATTACTTGCCGACGTGCAAGCAAATGGTGAAGTAAAAATTAGCTGTCATTATTGCTTAAAAGATTACATATTCAACGAGCAAGATATTAAAGCCATTTTTAATTAATACATCATAATAAATATTATTATATTCAAAGCCGCCATCAGTGCGGCTTTTTTATTAAAAATAATATCAAAACTAATGATACCGGTGTCATGAAAATGCGTCATTTTATGACACCGGTATCATTGAAATTATTCATGTTTTTTGCCAAATATATGCCTTTTTAGGCCCTTCAGACACTCGAATATCCCTAATCCTTCTGTTACTATTATTTTAGCAAAAGGGAAAACTAAGAACCCCAGAGCTATCCCGTTCAATCTCTCACAATTTAGGTATAAACATGACTGCAAACGCTACTAGTTTTGTTGATCTTACAGCAGCTGAACTTGTCGAACACGCTATTCGTCGTGGCGAAGGGACTCTAGCCGCTAATGGTGCTTTTGTTGCTAAAACCGGTGCTCGCACTGGCCGCTCTCCAAAAGATCGTTTTATTGTTCAAGAGCCAAGCACTGAAAACGAAATCCAATGGGGCAACGTTAACCGCCCATTCGATGCAGACAAGTTTGACGCGTTATGGGCACGTGTAGAAGAACACGTGAAAAGCAACGACCACTTCATCTCTCACCTAGAAGTTGGCGCTGATCCTGAGCACTATTTACCAGTTGTAGTTACAACAGAAACTGCATGGCATCATATTTTTGCCAAAAACATGTTTATCGAGCCTCAAACATACAATACTGCAGACTTCCCTGAGTGGCAGGTAATGAATGTACCTTCATTTGTATGTGACCCAGAGCGTGATGGTACTAACAGTGATGGCACTGTAATCATTAACTTCGCACAACGTAAAGTTCTACTAGCTGGTATGCGCTACGCTGGCGAAATGAAGAAATCAATGTTCTCTGTACAAAACTTCCTACTTCCTGCAAAAGGTGTATTACCAATGCACTGCTCTGCAAACGTAGGTGAAGCAGGCGACACTGCGTTATTCTTCGGTCTATCTGGTACAGGTAAAACAACATTATCTGCAGATCCTACTCGCTTCCTTATTGGTGATGACGAGCACGGTTGGGCACCTGGTAGCGTATTTAACATCGAAGGTGGTTGTTATGCTAAATGTATCGATCTTTCACAAAAGAACGAACCAGTTATTTGGAATGCAATTCGTTTCGGTACAATCTTAGAAAACGTGGTACTTGACGAAAACCGTGTACCAGATTTCCATGATACAAGCCTGACACAAAATAGCCGAGCTGCTTACCCACTAGAGCACGTTGAAAAACGTAAAGTAGAAAACCGTGCTGGTGAGCCAAAAGCCGTTGTATTCTTAACATGTGACGTAAGCGGTGTATTACCACCAGTTTCAGTACTAACTGAAGAAGCTGCTGCATACCACTTCCTAAGCGGTTACACAGCGAAAGTCGGTTCAACTGAAATCGGTTCTACAAGCGACATCGAGTCTACATTCTCAACATGTTTCGGTGCTCCTTTCTTCCCTCGTCCTGCTGGCGTTTATGCAGAGCTTCTAATGAAGCGTGTACGTGAATTCGGCGCTAAAGTATACCTAGTTAACACAGGTTGGACAGGTGGCCCTTACGGTACTGGTCAACGCTTCGATATCCCGACTACACGTGCTGTAGTTGATGCAATCGTATCAGGTAAACTGGCAGATGTTGAAACTCAACACATCGACGTTCTAAACCTAGATGTACCAGTGGCTGTTCCTGGTGTAGACAGCCAACTTCTTAACCCAATCAATACATGGGAAGATAAAGAGAAGTACGCAGAATATGCAAACAAACTAGCTTCTGACTTCACTGAAAACTTCGCTAAATACGATGTTTCAGAAGCAATCAAATCAGCAGGTCCAAAAGCTTAATACCAAGCTTACCCTCAGATTAAAAAACGCCAGCTATATGCTGGCGTTTTTGTTTTTGGTTCATAAGCTGATGAGTTGCGAGTTGCTAGAGTAAAGTTAGCGAGTTAGCAAGGGGAAAGTTTTAAGGCCTGGCGTAGGTTGGGTAGAGCGAAGCGAAACCCAACATAAAAAGAGCTATCAGCTTTCAGATGTCAGCGAACAGCCGCGCGGTGTGGTTTTTTGGGTAAGAGTCTCCCTAAGCAATAAAGCCCTGCCAAGGCACTTCAGAGTTGTCTATTAGCAAGATAAAGCTTGAAGGTCTGGCGTAGGTTGGGTAGAGCGCAGCGAAACCCAACAGCGTGGTAATTCGTCATGCACAATGAAGAGGTAAAGTTCATTAATAAAAGACGAATTATACCATTCCGCTTAAATATCTGATCTAATATAGGCTATATAAAATCACCGGCTAATAACATTGAATTCAAACATATCTGAACAGCTTTTAGCGCTTTCTCGAAAAGAACCAAACGCACGAAAACGCATGCGATTGCTCGCAGTGTCTTTATTTTATGAGGGTAATAGCCGAACCGATATTGCAAAACGTCTAAACACTGCAAGAAGTAGTGTGAATAAATGGGTTTCTA
>NZ_JAKGBA010000036.1:0-24097 GCF_021532495.1 Pseudoalteromonas sp. Cn5-37
GTAGCGCGAAGTGCCTCGGTGTACTTTGTGGTTCAATATTTTTTTCACAAAGAGAAAAGAATGAGAAATAAATGAGATAGACCAAAAGAGTATTTTGTTTTTTCCTCTAAAGCGCAGCGTCTCTTATTCTCTTTGTGAATATTATTTTTAAATGCTGTTTTTCTCTGTGTAGCGCGAAGTGCCTCGGTGCTCTCTGTGGTTCAATATTTTTTTCACAAAGAGAAAAGAATGAGAAGTAAATGAGATAAACCAAAAGAGTATTTTGTTTTTTCCTCTAAAGCGCAGCGTCTCTTATCCTCTTTGTGAATATTATTTTTAAATGCTGTTTTTCTCTGTGTAGCGCGAAGTGCCTCAGTGTACTTTGTGGTTCATATACTTTGAAAATAAAAATATGCTCAATGTGAATTTGAACTCAAACAAATATCTGTTTAATAGGTTGTTTTTGTGTTTATCATAGAAATTAAACAATAATAAAGTTTGGGCTGCATGCTCACCAAGGACGGTTATGCCAGATATGTATTTTGGAATACTCGCCAATTTAGGCGTGGTTCTGTTACTCGTTTTAATTTTAAAAGCATTCAGTAAAGTAACTATAAACTTAACTTGGCTGCTTGCTACTCTGTTAATTCTATTTTGTTATTTCTTAGCTTTATTCAAAGGTAAAGAGTTCATTTCCTTAGATTTACTCTTTACAGATCTTAAATGGAATTGGTCAGGTAAAATCGTCGCTATTACTCTTTGGGCTTTGGTTTTGGCTTTATTAGCTGCTTTTAAAAGTGACTTTAAAATCAAGGACGCTGGTTTTACTCTTAGACAAAATGAAGGCTCTATTAAGCCTGCACTCGTTGTTTTAACCCTGTTTGTTGCGTTGCAGATTATTGTAACGCTTAGCCTTGGTAACGGACCAAATTTCGATTTTGAAACGCTACTCTATCAAGCTCTTATTCCTGGGTTAGATGAAGAACCAATGTTTAGAGGGGTTTTATTATTTTGTTTTTCGTTGGCTGTTGTTTCATCGCGCATTAACTTTTTTGGCTCGCCAATAAACATTGCAGGGTTACTTTTGGTTTTATTATTTGGTCTAGTTCATGGGGTTATGCATATAGATGGTGAGTGGCATTTGTCTGCATTCAGAATCGTACTAACTGGGAGTTATGGATTTATTTTGCTGTGGTTAAGAGAGCGTACTGGTAGCCTTGTTTTTCCAATTGTAGCGCACAATATGGTTAACTTTGTTGGGCAGTTAGTTTAGTACATGAAGGTAAAGTAAATATACTATCAAGTACATAGGTTGGCTTAATAGGAAAGTAATGGCAAAATTGTGTTTTAAAAATGGAAACTTAAATAATGGATTATAATCAGCCACTTTCGAAGCACTCCCTAGATTTAAACCTGAACGACCGAGTTTGGTTTAGATATTCAACTTTCTATGAAAAGACAGTTTTACAAGCAGACTCTAATACAAAACTAAAGTCGCTACCGGGCCTAGCTGTGCTGTCGGGCGGAGCTGAATTTTTATTTTTCTTTATGACTATCGCTATTGCTGTAATGAGCCTAGTGCTTCAAGAAACGATGCAGCCGATACCTGCTTTTTTAACTTGTGTGAGTTGTTATCTCTGTGTATTTGTTATCAAGCGAATTGTGATTTATAACAAATTTGGATTTGGTCGTAAGTGGATTATGAGTATATCTAAAGACTCACTCGAAATAGATAGGCGAGCAATAGAGGGCAAAGCTTCAAAAGTTTTGCAAATCGCTAAGGGCGATATTCAAGAAATCATTTTTAATTATACTTTTCACGGTAGAAGTGGTCATATTGTGAACGAAAAAACGGCCAATTTACACGCTTGTGAAATTCATCAAAAAAGTGGCGATGTTGTTACGCTAGATAGTATGCGAGTAGGTCTTTTTGATGTGCTGTACCTTTTAAAATTCCACGAATACCCGCTACTATTCAGAAGTACAACTTCAAGCGGTGCAGGTAATATAGTTATTTTGATTATGCGGTTAATTTCTCTTTCTGCGATCATATCGGCTCTTGTCATGTTGGCATTTAATTTAAAGTCATAAAGGTGAGTTATTTGTATGGCTATTAGCTGGTAGGTTGGTTAGAGTGGGGTGAAACTCAACGTTTGGAGCCATCAGCTTTCAGCCGTCAGCTATCAGATTGAAAAGTTAGCGAGATGCGAGGTGTAGGAGGCGTTTTAACGTCGAAAAAATGGAGATATTAGATATCAGTCGTTAGAAGTCAGATTAAAACAACAGAGCTGTAAGCTTTAAGCTATAAGTCAGATCAGCCTGCACGCAGTTTCAGTGAAATGCATACCCGTAGGCGTGAAATTTATTTCGCGCGATGCTTATCTAAACCACAGAAGCAAGATGTAGGTCGGGCTTTAGCCCGTCAATGTTAGCGATTATGTGTCGCCATAAATGACGACCTACAGTGCTTGATTCATTAGCTCGTAGGTTGGTTAGAGCGGGGTGAAACTCAACGTTTGGAGCCATCAGCTTTCAGCCGTCAGCTATCAGATTGAAAAGTTAGCGAGATGCGAGGTGTAGGAGGCGTTTTAACGCTGAACAGGTAGCAGCGGGTTTACCCCGCGTAATTTACAGTTTTATCTGTGTAGCGCGAAGCGCCTCGGTTTACTCTGTGGTTCAATATTTTTTTGCACAAAGAGAAGACAATGAGAAGTGAATGAGTAACCCAACAAAACCATCAATTTTTTAATAATTCCTCTTAAGCGCAGCGTCTCTTTTCCTCTTTGTGAGTATTCAGTGGATTACGCGATATAAAATCGCCGCTACACTCTTGCTAATCCGCAACTCGTGCCCCTAGACCCTTTCACCTGTATTCTTTTACAATGCATAAAATGACTTTTTTTAGAGAATGCGTTGAACTACTTGGCTCACCTTTATTTAGCACAACCGACGGCTGATTCACATTTTGGTAATTTGCTGGGGGACTTTGGTGGGCGTCGGTATTCTGCGCAGTTACCCAATACGGTTAAAAATGGCCTTGAAAATCATTATTTGGTTGATAGGTTTACTGACTCACATCCCCTTGTAAAAGAGGCTAAGCAGTACTTTTCGCCAGCACGTAAACGCTTTGCAAGTGTCGCCATTGATGTAGCGTTCGATCACTTTCTAATTCAGCATTGGCAGCGGTTTAATGACCAACCATTAGCTGAATTCAAACAGCACAGTTATGGGCTTTTAAATGCTAGGCAAGCCATGATGCCTTCGCGTATGCAGCAAGTTGTGACTAGTATGACCAACAATGATTGGTTTAAAGAATATGAAACACTCGATGGGGTCGGCCTTGCCCTTGATAACATCGCCAAGCGTATTCGCTTTGCTAATAACTTTGCAGGAGCCGCTGACGATATAGCCCGCCACTACCAACAATTAGACGCGGTGTTTTTAACGTTTTTCCCTGAGCTGGTTGAGCATGTGAAGCAAATGGGTGTGGAATGAGTCCGCGAGTTGCGAGAGTAAAGTTAGCGAGTTTGAAAGGGAAATATACGAGTTTCGAGGGACGAGATACGAGGTGTAGGAGGCGTTAGAAGATATTAGATATCAGTCGTTAGAAATCAGATTAAATCAAAAGAGCTTTAAGCTATAAGTTTTTAGTTTATTGTGTCTGCACATCGCTATGACTAAACACGTTACTGTAGGCGTGAAACTTATTTCGCGCGAAATCTTAAACAGAGTCCACGGCAAGTCATTAAAATCATAGTAAAAAGATAATATCTGATGATTATTATCTTGACCCTAACTTAATTGGCGGTAAATATGTTAATGCTTGATTGAACTTGAACAAGCGAAAAACAGATACCAATTACAAATCATCTCGCATCAAATAGATGCCTTTAATATGAACGTTTTAAAAGAATTAGAAGTAATTAAGAAAGACAAAAATAAAGAATACTTGATAAAAAGATACTTATTAGAAAGCTGTGTAAAATTATCCCGTTTTAGGTCTGGGGAAAGCTTTAGTCGAAACATGAAAGTAGCCCGGAGCTTTTTAAAAGGTGTGGCAACTAAAAAGCAAATGCATCAAGCTGAATGGGAAATTGAAGGAAATGCATTTTCCACCGAGTATTATTCCGAAGCTGGGACAAGTGTTTATTTCAGAGTTAATGAGGATGTACGTAAAGACTTAATTCATGTCCGAATCTCGACGGGGCTTAAAAACAAAGAATCGAAAGATTATTTGAAGGAAATGGCTTACTTCATTGACCATGCCTTTTGTTTTATTCAATATCCCGGTAATTGGCTATTTGATGAGGGGGCAGAAAAATTTTTATGCCCCAGATTGTTCAAGCGTTATTTTGGATAGTTAGAAAAATGGGGTCAGGCGTTTTTTTGCTTAACCGCTTCTGCTTACCCAAAACCAATACAATGCTGCTAGCACCTAGCACCTGTGATCATTCCTACGCGATATAAAATCGCTGCTACAATCTTGCTAACTTGCTAACTCGCAACTCACCTCATTTAATCGTCTGGGCCTTTTAGGGTAAACACTAAATGCCTGCGCATGTCTTTTAAAATCACGCCTTTTTTCAGCATTGCACCACTTAGGCGTTTTTGCCATTTTAATAGCTCTGGGGTCGCTGCATCGAGTGTTTGCTGGTTTTCAAATTGAAAACATAATAGCAATGAGCCTGGGAATAAGTGGTATTCCACATCAAACCAGCATTGCAACATGCCTTCAAGTTCTGCACGACCTTGCTCTTCAAGGGCATCGGCAACATTTAATACAAGGGCTTGCTGTTTTAATTGTACTTTAGAAAGCTTTTTCATTTAAAAACCAAAATCGAGTCGAAAAACTAATTATACCTAAGCTTCATGCTTGGCGGAATGCATTACGCCAGTCTCGCGGTGATAAACCAAACTGAGAGCGAAAATGGTGACGTAAAGTAACAGATGAGCCAAAGCCGCATTGCTCGGCTAAATGTTCTAGAGGTAAATCAGTTGACTCAAGAAGTCGCTGCGCGTGGTTTAAACGTTGATTTAACAGCCACTGCCCAACGCTCTGTCCAGTAAGCGATTGAAAGTGGCGGGTAAAGGTGCGTCGGCTCATGTGCATTTGCTCTGCGAGTGTATCAATCGTATGGTTGCTAGCTAAGTTTTTTTGCATCTGTTCAAGCAAGCTTGCTAAACGCTCATCAGCAACATTTTGCGGGACGGGTAGGGCAATAAATTGTGCTTGCCCGCCAGTGCGATACGGCGCAGTTACCATCATTCTGGCAATAGCATTAGTTTGCTCGCTTCCTAAAAATTTGCGAACTAAATATAAGCAACAATCAATGGCTGCCGCTGTTCCTGCCGATGTATATAGCCGATTATGTTCAAGGTAAAGCACTTGATTGTTAAGTTTCACTTTTGCAAAGCGCGCTTTGAAGTCATCGCTGTATGCCCAGTGGGTAGTTGCTTCAATATTATCTAAAAGCCCAATGTGCGCTAACGCATAAGCGCCTAAACAAAGCCCTACAATTATAGCGCCACGGCTATGCGCGTTTAGCAAACTGGTTGCTAATTCTTTAGAGGGGGCTGTTTCAGGTGATGGCCAAGACGGAATAATTATAATATCTGCCTGATCAAACTTTGTTATTGAGTGATGCGCTTGAATATCAAACCCCGCGCTTGAGGGCATTACAGCTTTACTTTCGCTGCACACTGCTAAGTTAAATTCTTTAATACCAGCTGAGCGAGCGCCTTCACCAAACACCATGCATGGTACTGCAAGGTGAAATGGACTGATATTTGGAAATGCTAATACTGCAACATTCATGGTAAAGCCTTATCAAACACTTTGGCCCAATATTATCGATAAATGGTGTTTGGGTCACTGTTTGATACGTTAAAAATTCAGCAAACTAGGCGTCAATACAATGAAAAAGGGTTTATACAATGACAAACACAGCATTACTAATTATCGACTTACAGAGTGATTACTTTGAGGATGGCGCGTTTCCTTTATGGCAGGCTAAACAAGTAAAAGATCAGCTCGTCGATGTGATAAAACAAGCCACAGAGCGCGGGGTTTTACCTATTCATATTCAGCATGTTGCTGATCCTTCTCAGGGTTTAGCGCCATTTTTTAATGAAGGTACAGAAGGTGTTGATATTCATCCTGATATTTTAAATGCAGCACCAGAAGCCCCTGTGGTTGTAAAACACTATGCAGACAGCTTTCATCAAACTAATTTAGAAGATGTTTTAAAGCAGCATGGTATTAAAAAACTTTTGATCGCAGGTATGATGACGCAAAACTGTGTAACTCATACAGCTATCTCAGAGCAAGCTAAAGAGTACGATGTGGCAGTTTTAACAGATGTGTGTACCACAGTATCTGAAATGCTACATTTAATCGCACTAAATGCGCTTGCCCCACGAGTAAAACTGCTAGACGCAAAGCAAGCCTTGCTTAGTTTGCAAAGTAATTAATATTTGCAAAGGCCGAAATAACATCTTTGGCAAATGCAATACGGGGGTGTTTTAATGCCCCTTTGTTCCAAACTAAGTAAATTATGTTTTCTGGGCCTTCGGGCCCTAGTTGCACAAGCTCCCCGGCTTTTATCTGATCGCGACAAAGGTAATCGGGTAATACAGAATAACCAATACCTGAACGAATAATATTGCTAATAGCACGTATATCTGGGCAAATAGCAATGACGTTTGAGTGGCATTTTGCGTTGAATACAGCTTCAAAGTATTGTCTTATCAAAGGCAGTTCTTCATCATAAGCAACGACATTGTAGCTTGAGAGTAAATCTGCGGTAATGGCGCTGTCTTTGATTTCTCGGCCATGTAAACGGTTCATCACCAAAATGAGCTTTTCTTTGTCGAGCACAAGGCTATCAAATAGTGCTGGATCAGGCGCTGATGCGGCAATAGCAATATCTGCAGTACCTGATTGCAAGGCATCAAAAATTCTCACTTTATTACCAATATGCAGAACAAGATTTACATTGCCAGATTGCAGTAAGCTGGCAATTTGTGGCCCCGATACACTACTAATATATTCGGCAGGTCCTGCAATATTAACAGTGCCATGCGCGGCATCAGAACGTGCCCGTATCGACATGATTTTTTGCTCTAATATATCGATATGACCAGAAACCTGCAGCGCTAGATCATGTGCTGCAGCGGTCGGAGTAACACCGCGGGCTTTGCGCTCAAATAAAGATTTACCAACGACTGACTCCATTGCTTGAATATGAGAAGTCACTGAAGGCTGAGATAAGCCTAAATTAGCCGCAGCCTTCGTAATATTTTTACAACGATAAACTTCAACAAAGGTTTTTAATTGCGTGAGATAAGACATGTAACTGTACGAGCCATAAATATTCTGATTGCTCCTCTTAATTTATCCGAATTCTATTCGCCCCGCAAACCCACTATGATAGCTTCACTTTCTAAGAGGATGAGTTATGAAAAAGATATTACAGCGACTAACGCTTGTTGCTGCATCAACTATGTCGATGTTTGCAGTGGCGGGTGAAGGCGAAGTATTGGTTATTTTATCAAGTGAAACAACCATGGACTTAGCTGACGGCCAGAGCATCGAAACAGGCTACTACCTAAATGAGTTTGGTGTGCCAGCAAAAGCATTAGTTGATGCGGGTTATGAGCTTGTACTTGCAACACCTAAAGGTAATGCGCCTCAAGTAGATAAAAAATCAGTGAGCACCGATTACTTTGATGGTGATGAAGCTAAAATGCAGAGCATTCAGCGTTTTGTAGCATCACTTCCTGATATCAATGATACCGCGAGTTTGAGCGAAATTTTAGCGGGTGACTTAAGCCAATATGAGGCTGTGTTTATCCCTGGAGGCCATGCACCTTTAATTGATTTAGCAAACAACCCAGAAGTGGGTGAGATTTTGCGTCATTTTAATAAGCAAGGTAAACCAACAGCGGCAATTTACCATGGCCCAATTACGTTGTTGTCGGCACAAGTTCAGCCAAATTCTTATTATTAAGCAATAAAAGATGGCGAAAAGGCAGCGGCCAACAACTGGATTTATGACGGCTATAAAATGACTATTTTTTCAGACCCTGAAGAGCGTGTTTTTGAAAGCAGTTTAGAAGGTAAAAAGCTTAAGTTTTATCCAGCTATGGCAATGGAAAACGCCGGTGGAAATATGGCATTCGCTAGTGAGTGGCAGCCTAATGTGGTTGTTGACCGCGAACTGATTACGGGGCAAAACCCGTTTTCAGATAAATTATTAGCAGAAAAACTTTTAGAAATGTTAGCTAAGTAAATTAGCTAATTAGCAATTTAAACCTAATTTAAGGGGCATTTAAATGTTGAACTTTATTTATAAAAATCAAACCGAAATTTTGTTTGGTAAAGGTCAAATGAGTGAGATCACGTCACGTTTACCAGAAAACGCTAAAGTACTATTACTTTTTGGTGGTGGCTCAATAAAGAAAAACGGCGTTTACGACCAAGCAATGAGTGCATTAGCCGATGTTGATGTTATAGAGTTTGGTGGTGTTGAACCTAACCCAACATACGAAACACTGATGCAAGCTGTGGCAAGTGCTAAAGAGCATAATGTTAACTTTATTTTAGCTGTTGGCGGTGGCAGTGTTATTGATGGCGCTAAGTTTGTTGCAGCAGCTTATAACTTTGCAGGTGAGCCGTGGGATATCCTTGTTAAAGGTGCTGAGTTTAGTAACCCGCTTCCTATTGGTGCAGTATTAACTTTACCTGCAACTGGCTCTGAGAGTAACGGCAACTCAGTGGTTACTAAAAAAGAGACGTCGCAGAAACGTGCTTTTTCATCACCGAGTGTGCAACCAGTTTTTGCAGTACTTGATCCTGAATATACTTTTTCGTTACCTGAGCGCCAAGTAAGTAATGGTGTTGTAGATGCGTTTGTACACGTTATTGAGCAGTACTTAACTTACCCAGTAAATGCACCATTACAAGACCGCTTTGCAGAAGGTATTTTACAAACTTTGATCAGCGAAGGACCTAAAGCGCTGAGCGAGCCACAAAACTATGATGTTAGAGCCAATGTTATGTGGTCGGCTACAATGGCACTTAATGGTTTGATTGGTCAGGGTGTACCGCAAGATTGGTCTACACATATGATTGGTCATGAATTAACAGCCCTTTACAATCTTGATCACGCACAAACGCTGGCGATAGTTTTACCTGCACTAATGCATGTTCAAAAAGAGCAGAAGTCTATTAAAATTCAGCAGCTTGGTGAGCGAGTGTTTGGTTTTAATTATAGCGATGAAGCTGAACAAATCGATAAAACGATTAAAGCAGTGCAAGACTTCTTCGAAGCAATGGCTGTGAAAACACGCCTTGCTGATTATGACCTTGATGAACAAGCAATCGACGCGGTTGTTAATAACTTAGAAAAGAATGAGTTAACTACGCTAGGTGAACACGGTGATATTGATTTAGCGAAAGTTAAGCAAATATTAGCGCTTGCACTTTAGGGCTTAAATTTAAAGGCGTAACATAAGCTGTTACGCCTTTTTAAAAAATTGAAGACGTTTAATTCTATTGCATAAGCTAGTAAAATCTAGGCAATAAATTATCGATAAAAATCACACCATGAAACTTACCCATTTATTTTCAAGCGCTTGTTTAGCTTTATCTTGCTTTGTCTATGCAGAACCTGCAAAGTTTTATGCTAATGAAGCATTGCAAAAACAAACGCCAACAGCATACGCGCTCAGTGAATCTAATATTCCTTGGTTAGAGCAAGCACATAAGCAAAGACAACTTGATGCAGAAAAACTGGTCAACGCCTTAAAGCAAAATAAAGCGCTTTATAAAAAGTTAATGAACTGGGAAGCGCTATCGTTTGAGCAGCGAATGGCTTTACTACCAGAGGTGTTTGCAATTGAAATTAAAAGCTTTGCTATTACAGCACCAACCTTGGTGATAAATAACACCTTGTATCCGCAAAGAGCAGTTAATTTTGTGTTTGATGTACGTTACCCAGGTGCAGGATTAGTTTATTTAAATCCAGATAAGCTCAAAGAGATGGAAGTTTATGCGCCATTAGCGTTTTTATTACACGAAACCCGCCATGCATACCAATTTCAGCTAGCCTTTAAAGAGCAAAACTTATTAGCAAAAGGTTACTTAAGTGCATTTAAAACGCAGAGTAACTTATCGGGCGCATCATTTAGTGATTTTTTAACACTACTTAATGAGTACGAGGCGTTTCAATTTGGTAATCAGGTACTTGAACTGCTCACTGATGGTAAGTTTGAATCAGCAATGATGGGCACGTTTGCTAGCCAATTTAATGAACATAACCACTTAAAAATTGATTTGCTCGAACTGGCTAAAGAACCCCAAAAGGGCAGTTTACTTGAGCGGTTTAATGCCGCGATGAAAGAGCAATATAAGCTACGTTACCCTGAAAAATAAACATAACGTATGTGAGTGTTCACTATTTCATTGAGCGCCATGCAAAGGTCGAGGCGGCAACCACAATCGCAATAGAAATACCAAGGTAGAGGGTTTCTATTGTGCCGCCAAACTCAACGGCGTGTTCTAAAAACAGAATCACCAAAATCACAGATGTTACCTGCACTAAAGTAATTTTTAAGTCATGAAAATCTTCGATATGAAAGGCGGCCAAAAACTGGCTGCTTTTTGTTGTTGAGGGCGATATAAATAGCCGGTACAGACTGATGGTAATGACTTGGAGAGTAATACCGATGAGTAATAGGTCGAGAATTTTTAAAAGCTCGACAATTAACTCTTTTCCTCCTTTTGCTGAGTCAGGTAGCGCGGTGATGGTGACTTTAACAACATTGAAAACGATATTCACACAGGCAATGTAAACGAGTAACGATGAAATGGCCGTGGTGAGAATCGCGATAATAACTAAAAACCGGCTATTTTGAAAAATGCGCTCCATATCAACTCACACAAATTAATTTCTTTAATATACGTAGTTTAGCTCGTTTTTGATTAATTACTGAACTTATTATATGCCAAGTTAAACCTAACTTATTAGTTCTTTTAGTATTTACTCGTAAGGTCGGGTTGTGTATAAGTTTAAGGAACAACGAAAGTTGTTCTTATTAAGCTTTATTTTAAAAGGGATGTTTATGGGTTCTATGGCTAAGCACTTACTGGAACTGGATTTAAATGATAAAAAATGGTTTCGATATGCAGCCTTTAAAGGAAAATCATCACTAACCGAAGATTCATTAACAGAACTAGAGTCTTTGCCAGGCTTAGCGACGTTATCAGGATGGGCCGAAGTGATTTTTGCGCTTATGGTATGCGCAATTTCACTATCTAGTTTTTATTTAGTAGATGCTGTTAAACCATGGTTGGCTTTTTTAATTTGCCTTACAAGCTTTTTATTGGTGTTTATTACCAAACGCATCATGACTTACAAGAAGTATGGCTTTGGTTCTAAATGGGCAATGAGCATAAGCAAGGATGAGCTTAAAGTTGATAAGTTGACGTTTAAAAAGCACCAAAATCGTCCCATCACAATTGCTAAAAATGAAATCGCAGAGGTGTTATTTCACTATACGATGGATCTAAAACGCAAACGAAAGTTTGGCGAACCCCGAGTTAGATTACCTACTTTGCATGTGTGTGAAATTCACTTAAAAAATGGTGATACTCATGAAATTGACGGGATGCGGGTAGGGCTTTTTAACGTATTATATTTAATGGTTTTTCATGGCTACCCATTAAGCTTTAAAGGCACTTTTGCTGGTGGTGCGGGGAATGTCTTAATTTTGTTACTAAGGATGTTTGCTCTATCAGCAATTGCAAGTGCGTTTAGTATGCTTTTCGTTAATTTAAAGCCATGAGCAGTTGTTGTGTGTTCTTGAATGAAATAGCGCCTATTAGAATTAATAGACGCAGTTGGTACGCTCGTATTAAGCAATAAAGTCGAGGGTTACAAGTAGCCGTTTTTCGCCAGCAGCGAGTGCTGGTGAGCGGTGCACAAGGCCTTTTCCTTCGTTATCTTGCCAAGTTTCGCCTTTTAATAAGGCTACATCACCCACATTTAGAGAGTGAATTTTAGCATTTGCTGTCATTAATCCTGATTCTTCATCGCTTAATCCTTGATGACCAGCGCCAAGTTTGGTGCGATCAAGTCCTGCATTTTGCAACCACTGCGAACCACTACCATAATATGTGCTGACTAACCGGCAAGGGACTTTATCAACATGAAAACGTGGGCACATGGCACGTTCAAGAACTCTTAAACGTAATCCGGTGCGCTTTAACTCAAATAAATAACAAAACATATCAACAAGCTGAGCGAGGTCGGCTTTAAGCTCTTTTGCTTGAGGTAGTTTTTCTAGGGCCTTATTTATGTCAGCCATGATTGTATTTTGATTGATCACAGCGTTAATACTGAGTTCTGGGTTGGCTGTAATACTCTCAGCTACTTCTGATTGCAGCTGTTCAGTTAAGTTACGCTGCCAAATTGCAATGTTATGCTCAGGTTTATAAATTTGTGAAAACACCACAGGGCTTAGCGCTGTTGCTGCCGCTGATGGTAGGTTATCAGTGTCATGTTCTAATGCGTAGGCTGTCATTATGCTTCCTCCCAAACAGGAAATGGATCGGGCAGGGTTTGCCAAAGCGCTTTGCCTGCTAATAGTTCATCGTCGCTAAGTAAGCAGTTATCGAGAGCTTGAATGATCGCTGCTTGATTGAGGTTTTGGCCAATAAAAACCAGCTCTTGGCGCATATCACCAAAGGGTTCTTGCCATACTTGGTTAATTGAATCTAAGTAGTCTCTATCTGTTGGCCACTGATCTTGCGGTAAGGCTTTCCAAAATATCCCGCCAAAACCATAGCGGGCTATGCCGCCAGCTTGATTCCATTGGCAAGCAAATTGTGGTCGAGAGGCTAACCAAAAGTAGCCTTTAGAGCGAAGTAGTTTGCCTTCGCGCTGATTGTGATGAATAAAGTTATAAAACTTTTCAGGGTGAAAAGGACGGCGGGCCCCGTAAGTAAAGCTGCTAATACCGTATTCTTCGGTTTCTGGGGTATGCTCGCCGCGTAGCTCTTTTAGCCAGCCAGGTGCTTGCTGAGCTTTTTCAAAGTTAAACAGGCCCGTGCCGAGAATTTTATTGATATCAACTTGGCCATTTTCAATGGCAATCAGTTCTGCTGAGGTATTTAATGAGCTTAAAATGGCTTTTAAGCTCTTGAGTTCATCGGCGCTAATTAAGTCTGTTTTACTAATTAAAATGACATCAGCAAACTCAACTTGATCAATGAGTAAGTCGGCCACGCTTCGCTCATCTTCTTCGCCTAAATGCTCGTTGGTTTCTTGTAAAAATTTGGCTTCGTTAAAGTCGTTTAAAAAGTTAACGGCATCAACGACCGTGACCATGGTATCAAGCCTTGCAACATCAGACAGTGACACGCCATTTTCATCGGCAAAGGTAAATGTTTCGGCAACAGGAAGGGGCTCTGAAATACCGGTTGACTCAATAACCAAATAATCAAATTGGCCTGTTTGCGCTAAAGCGCGTACTTCAATGAGTAAGTCTTCACGCAATGTACAGCAGATACAGCCATTGCTCATTTCTACTAGTTTTTCTTCGCCGCGGCTAAGCGAAACATCGTTTTTAACTGTTGCTGCATCGATGTTTATTTCGCTCATATCATTGACGATTACAGCCACTTTTTTGTCTTCACGGTTATTTAAAATATGGCTGAGCACAGTGGTTTTACCTGCACCTAAAAAGCCAGAGAGCACGGTGACGGGGAGTTTGCTCATAGTAGTGACCCTTAATAAGATTAAACAAAATACGGTTGAATGTTTTGTTATAATATATCAATTTAATATCATTTAGGAATAGTAATCGTTGTTCGAGTAAGACTATTTGGCAGTGTACGAATAGGTACAGCTGGCTTAGTCTTTAGCTAATCAACTGCTTATTAAGGATTTATATGCGCTTAGCCAAACTGTTGTTAGCATTTTCTATTACTTGTTTACCTTATACGTTATCGGCAAATGAGTCGTTAGCACCAAAGCTCCCTGAGGCTATACAAGAAATTTACCCTACAGTCATGAATCAACAGATTTGGGTTGCAGGAGGTATCTCTACCGAGCTGCCAGCATCAGCGGGTAAGATGACCGCAAAAGTTCATTTTTGGTCGCCTGAGTATGCAAGTTGGCAATCGGCCCCGAGTTTACCTGAAGGGCGTCATCACACGTATTTAATCGCAGTAGAAAACAGACTATTTGCTTTTGGAGGTTTTGTTAATAGCCAAGGTCAATGGACCAATAGCCGTGATGTGCTAATGCTAGATAAAGGTGCTAAAGCATGGCAAAAGGTGGCGAGTTTGCCTTTTGCATTAAGCGAAACGGTGGGTGCCGTGCTTAATGGTAAAGTGCATTTAGCTGGCGGTCGCAGCCCAAGCAGTGAGAAAAATGGACAATGGCAACATAGTTTAGATGTGAGTGCGCATTTAGTCTTTGATCCTAATAGCTTCACATTTACAGAAGCGGCTCCTCTACCTTCGGCTAGAAACAGTGCGGCGAGTGCTCAAGTAAACGGTCGTTGGTTTGTGCTAGGTGGCAGAACCGTTGGCGGTGAGCCTATCACTGACATGCTCGAATACTTACCCAATACAAACAGCTGGCAAGCACACGCAGCACTCCCTAAAGCACGAGCAGGGCATGCGGCAGCGGTTATTGATAATGCTATCACTGTGTTTGGCGGTGAACATAGCAAAGGAGTTGATCGTGAGGTTTTTAGCTATGATTTGTCTAAGCAGCAATGGCGCAAATCTTTCGAGTGGCAAACGCCACGCCACGGTTTAGGGGCTGTTACGTTAAACGGCCAAATTTGGCTAGTGGGTGGCGCCACAAAAGTAGGACTTTCTGAAACGAGCCGTGAAGTGAATAATGCAAATGTGCTGCTTGAAGGTATGAAAGGTTTATGATTACTGTCTGTTAAAAATAATGTTATATTTGTATTCTTACCAAAAAGTAATAAAATAATACAAATTAAAATTTAACGATCAGGTTTCAAGATGACATTACAAACAAATAGTCCGTTAGTAGAGCAGCGTGCCGATCCATTTGTGCATAAGCACAGCGATGGTTTTTATTATTTTACCGGTTCTGTACCAACTTATGATCGCATTGAACTTCGTAAGTCTGCGACATTAGAGGGCTTAAAAGACGCTGAAACCTTTGATATTTGGTTTAAACATGACAGCGGCCCGATGAGCCGTCATATCTGGGCGCCTGAAATTCATTACCTAGATGGAAAATGGTATATCTACTTTGCTGCCAGTGAAGAAGATGATATTTGGGCATTACGCCCGTATGTACTTGAGTGTAAAGGCCAAGATCCGCTAAATGATGAGTGGGTTGAGCTTGGCATGATGCAAGCGGCTGAGGGCGATGAAAAGTCGTTCACTGATTTTTCTTTAGATGCCACCATTTTTGAAAATAACGGTAAGCGCTACTTCTGCTGGGCAGAGAAAACCGGCGGTCAATTTGCTGCATCAAACCTGTATTTAGCTGAGATGGAATCTCCAATTAAGTTAAAAACAGCACAGTTTATGCTGACGACACCAGATTACGATTGGGAACGTGTCGACTTTTGGGTAAACGAAGGCCCGGCAGTACTTAAAAATAACGGTAAAATCTTCATTGCTTTCTCTGCAAGCGCAACAGGTGCATGTTACTGCATGGGCTATATGGAAGCCGATGAAAACAGCGATTTACTTGATCGTAATTCGTGGACTAAAACACGTATGCCTGTGCTTGAAACAAGTGTTGAAAAGAACATTTTCGGACCAGGTCATAACTGTTTTACAGTGGCTGAAGATGGTGAAACGCCACTGTGTATATACCATGCTCGTGACTATGAACACGCAGTTGGTGAGCCAAGTGTAGTGCCAAAAACAGACACTCGTCCACTTGAAGAGATTGTAAAAGATCCGCTTTACGATCCAAACCGCCACGCTCGAGTGATGGAAGTGAAATACGACGAAAACGGTCGTCCGCTATTTGAACTGTATTAATTTTATAGTGACGTAAAATTAGATCATAAAGCCACCAACTTAGGTGGCTTTATTGTATGAGAGTTAGTTAGCCAACAATCGCAGGGTACCAGTTTGCCAAAGTCACCCCAAATAAGCCGATTAAAAACACGATTGATATTAGCGTCATTAAACAGGCTGTGCCGATAGTGATAAACGTAATATTTGTACGAGCTGCATAGCGAACAAGCTCTGCTATTAAAAGTGGTACTAAGTAAGAGCAAAGGCTAACAGCAAGCACGGCAGGCCCAGTGAATGTGGCGGTATCGACGCCTAAAGTGCCAAATACTAAAAACCATGCAAATATCAGTAATCTAAAAAACAACACACCATTAGCCGCAAGATATAACCGTATAGCCCACTTTTGATGGGCATTGAAGTTACGCGCCCGCGCAGTTTTCACTGCAAATATACTTGATACAATAACCACTAAGCCGCCAAACATTGTCAGCGCATGCATTAAGGTATTACCAACGGTGCCCCTTACTATCATTAAATACATGCCAGCAAATGAAATACAGCAAGCTAAAACAACAAATACACGGCCATTGTAGCGATGGAATGCTCTGTATTTTGCCCTCAGTTTTTCAATGAGTTGTAAGCTTCCGCCAAGGATCATCACTACCGCAAATAACACATGCACTGCATACATCAAATTCCCTGTGGCATCATTAGCAACATAGGCGGTGTTATTAAGTCTGTTCCAACCTGATAGACCTTTAGTTAACCCTGTCATTCCATAACCAAGAATGAGGTAAATCACAAAGCAAGTTTGCGCCATTAGCAGGCTAATAAACCAAAGTTTTTTACTGTATTCGAGCGCTTTAAAAGGTGTGAGTTTGCTATTTTTGTTAAACATCATCAATTCCATTACATTTTTCTAATGCCGCTAATATAAAGGGCTAGAGCAAGATTTCTTCTCAAATTCGAAATTTGATCAATGAAATATTGTGTTTATTTTTGAGAGCTCACACAGGGTTTGACATATTCACTAACAAACTCTTTTTGCTATGTTGATCTTGAAAAAGTAAACTTATCTGATTGGTAAATAATTCATCAAACTCCCAATTTAAGGTATGTAGAGTTATGCAAAATACTTCCCCTTATTACTTACTCGTTTTTGTTTGTATGGGGCTCATGCTGCTAAATGGTATGAAAAAAGAGAAGAAGCTTATTCATTATCTGTTTGCTGTATTTTGCGGTTCGCTTTGCATGGTTGGGGTGCAAAAAATCAGTGCACCAAGTATTGGTGTTTACAGTTATTTAATCGGCTTATTTACCTGCGCAACTTGTAATATGGCTTGGCTTATCTCACGGACTTTATTTCGAGAGAAAAAGCCTATTACTAAGGTGCATATTGCAGTGGCAACTGCTATTGCGGGTTTAATTATGTTTAACCAAACTTGGCATTATTTGGTGAGTATTGATGTAGAGCTTTTCCCTGATAGCCAATTCATGTGGCGTTTAAAGCAAGGTATGGCCGAAATAACGGTGTTGCTATCTTCGAGTATTTTGGTGCTCTCTTTTTGGGAAGCATTACGAGGCTATAAAGAGAAAACGCAAACGCAAAAGTTGCAGGCAAATATTTTTGCTAGTTGCTACTTTTTAGCGGTATTTAATGCCAGCATTCTGCCTAAGTTTTTATTCAGTGAAAGTGAATTTCAACAATTTGAACCGCTTATAATTACCTCATCTGCATTGTTAATTGTACTTGCAATGCAGTTAGTGATGTTTTTGCAAAAACGTGCCCACAGCAGCGTGCCTGAAGCTGCTGATATTGAAGTGTTGAACTCTGAAAAGGTAGTGAAAGCTACCAATCAGACTGAACAATCTGACAATAAAGAGGTAGAATCTGAGCTTATTACTGGCATAGAAGCACTGATAAATAAGCAGGTATATTTGCAAACTAATTTGAAAATTTCTGATTTTGCCCAAGCATTAGCAGTACCTGAGTATAAGATCAGCCGGGCTATTCGTTATCATTTTAAAGCCGCAAACTTTAATTTATTTATTAATCAGTACCGAATACAGCATGCGCAAGGGCTGCTACTTAAAAACGAAGCAACTCATTGGAGTATACTCAGTATTGCAATGGAAAGTGGTTTTTCTTCGCTTGCTACTTTCAACCGTGTGTTTAAAAGCATTGTAGGGGTTAACCCAAATGAGTTTCGTAAGCAAAATAACTCATTAGTAGAACAAAAAATGATAGAGCTTACTGACTAGAAGTTACAGCTGCTTTTGCGTTAAATGCTCTGCAATGACCTCAAACATGGTTTGCACTTCTATTGGCTTGGCTATGTAACCTTGCATTCCTGATTCTTTCGCTTTGGTTAGGTCGGCTTCCATGGTGTTGGCGGTCATGGCGATGATTGGAATATGGGCAAACTTTGACTGCTGTTTGATTTTATTCGCTGCGGTATAACCATCCATTCTTGGCATTTGGCAGTCCATCAAAATACAATCGAAAGAGCCTTTTTCTACAGCTTCAATCGCTGCAATGCCGTCTTCTGCAATATCAACAACAAAGCCATTTGAGCGCAATATTTGCGATGCGACTTGTTGGTTAAGTGGGTTGTCTTCAACTAGCAGTATTTTTGAGCCTGCGAGCTTTTTAAAGCATGTGTTGTCGACACTGTTATCTTTTTTCGTGGCAATACCCATCACATGCTCAAGGGTTTTTAGTAAGTTTCCTTTTATAATCGGCTTTAAAAGTATTTCTTCAACGGTTTTATCTAGCGTACTTAGCGTGTCTTTAACTTCTTGGTTTTCAAAAGAAGCGAGAATAATGGTTTTTTTAATGTCGATAGAAAGCTGTTTTTTGAGGTTTTCTAAAATGTTATTTTGTTCACAGTTTAAAACGTGCCAATCTAAAAAAATAAAGTCGTAACTATGGCTAATATCGACCTCAGAGAGTTTTTCATCCATGCAATCAATAGTTTTTACATTGATGCTTAATGTGTTGAGCATGCTTTGGAGAATAGCTTCAGGTTGGCCGCTTTGCTCAATAATAAGAGCTCGCTTATGTTTGAAAATGTTTGTGTCGTGGCAGCTTTGCATACCCGATAGCGCAAATGACACATCAAAACTAAAGCAACTCCCTTTGTTTAATTGGCTTTTTACCTCAATGTGACCACCCATAAGCTCGATGATCTTTTTACTGATAACAAGACCTAGACCTGTACCGCCAAACTTACGTGTTGTTGAAACATCGGCTTGTGAAAAAGGCTTAAACACAGTATTTACTTGCTCTTGAGACATACCAATGCCTTGGTCAATGACCTGAAATTTAATACAAATAGAGGTATCGGTTTGTGACTCCTTTGTCATTTTTAGCGTGACATTTTGCTGGTTTGAAAACTTAATAGCATTGCTCAGTAAATTTAACAAAACTTGATTGAGCCTAAGTGCATCACCGATTAAAAATTCAGGAATATCATCGTCAATTTCAAAAATGACTTCGATGTTATTTTTCTCAATTAAGCTACTGGCTAAATTAGCTAGGTTAGCGAGAAAGTTGTTTAGATTAAAATCACTGTTTTCAAGTTCGAGCTTATTGGCTTCTATTTTAGAAAAGTCGAGAATGTCATTGATAATACCAAGCAGTGATTTGGCCGAGAGTTGGATTTTTTCAATGTAATCATATTGTTTGTCGGTTAATTCTGTATCAAGGGCGAGGTGGGCCATGCCTAGAATTGCATTCATTGGCGTACGGATTTCGTGACTCATATTCGCTAAAAACATCGATTTAGCTTGGTTGGCGGCATCGGCTAACTCTTTGGCTTTATTTAAATCCTGGGTGCGAATGATGACTTCTTGTTCTAGATTTTCGGCTGCATGTTTTAGCGTCATATTGGCTTCATATAACTCTAAGGATTTTTGTTCTAAAAGCGCTTCGGCTTCTTTTCGAGCCTGGCGCTCTCGTTCTATTCTACGTTTATAGAGTTCTTCATCCACATTAAGCTTCTTTTGTTAGAGTAAAAGTGGCAGATTGATAGTTATCCTCAATCTCGCTTTTAACGGTAATAACTTCATTGAAATGTTCGCATGCTCCCTCAATTAAGCCCTCAGCTAGACATGCAAATGGGTTACCAGAGCGATAAAACATTTGCATTTCGTTCTGGCTAATTCGTTTAGTTTCAAAGCTTGGTAATTCAGCGTCGTTGTAGAGCTTTTTAACCTCAATATGTACGTGTTGGTCAATGGTATCAAGGAATTCAAAAGTACTTTCGACACTATCAAAAAAGTGTGGAAATAAAACAAAAAAACGCTTTAACAAATACTTACCATAAGCATGAACTAGTTCATCAACGGGCTTATTTATGTGATTGCTTAATGAACTGACCAACATTAACAGCTCTTTATTGTCGTAGTTTCCAACGCTGGTGTAAGCGCCGTTTGAAGTAAGTGAGTTTTCTTCAATGATTTTGTCTGCGACCTCATAAGAAAACTCATTTTCGACCATTTCTAAAAACTCGGTAAAGACGATACCTTTCATATAATTGGCCTAATGATTTTTCATACTTAAAGTTTAGATATAAACAAGAGTTTTACAATTTTTATGTATCAAACTTTAGTATGGCTAGCGATAAAATCAGCTATTAAGTTTTTGGCTTTAAATAACACAGACTTTGTCGGGAGTTGTAGCTATGTAGTTTTCAGATGGTTTATTAGTTTTTTTTACAAAAAATAAACATTAATTGTGTTTTTGGGTACATGCAGGTAGTCTATCTTTATAGGTAATTTAATATTATAAATAGTTAAGGAAGATAGTCTTGAAGATTTACAGCTCAACTAAGTTGTTAGTGAAAACATTAATAGTACTTTTGTGCTTTACTCAACATACCTTACAGGCACGAGAATGTAGTGCTATGCCAGAATCTGGCAATGTATACTCTGTAATTAATAGGGGGTCTGGCCTTGCACTTGATGTAAATACCAGTGATTCTAGCTCAGCCCCGAATATTATTAGCTACGAATACTGGGGTGGAAATAACCAAAAGTTTCAGCTTATTCAAGAAGCAGATGGCTATTGGATTATTCGCTCTAAATTTAATAATAAAGTTCTTGATGTGTTGAACTCATCGCAATCAAATGGTGCAAATATAATTGCTTATGATGATTGGCAAGGAGCAAATCAACGTTGGTTGTTAAAAGCATCTTCATCGGGCGGCTTCAATATCGTTAATAAGTTAACCGGTAAATCTTTGACAGTTGCAGGCTCAAATAATACTGCAAATGTTTATCAAAATGATGATGCTGGGATCAGTTCACAAAGATGGTTTATTAATCCAGTAAATGGCGACTGTGGGACTACAGGAACCACTCCTAGTGACTTAATAGGCTTTGCATCTCAAGCAGGCCAAGATGGATTGAGCACAACGACCGGTGGTGGGAATAACACAGCCATCACAGTATATAGCTGTGATGATTTAAGTACGGCGTTGAGTTCTGGCTCTGCTGCGGTTATTCAGGTTCCAGATAACACCGTGATTGATTGTAGAACCGCCAATAGAACGGTGCCAGCTTGCCCACTTGATTGTGGCCAATGGGGTGATTACGGTAAAACTTGGTACAGAATACCTGTTGGTAATCAAAGCTGTAGTGAGTTGGGAAGTAGCTCAAACTCAACCGTGAATGTTACCCGCAATGATAGACGTATTATTGTGCAATCAAATAAAACGCTGCAAGGGTTAGGTAAAAACTCGAAAATAATTGGTGCCAGCCTCGTTATCAGTAATCAACGAAATATTATTATTAAGAACATTATGCTTGAGGATATTAACCCTGCGCTTGTTGAAGCTGGTGATGCTATTTCAATAGATGATAGTAGTCATGTATGGGTTGATCACATGGCATTTAATAAAATAAGTGATGGATATATTGATGTAGACAATAGTCAAAACGTTACTTTAAGTTGGAATCGTTTTTACGGGCATAACACGCAAGTTTGCGCTAACCAGCATTGGTATACTCATTTATTCAGAAACTCTCAAATAACAGCGCATCACAATTTTTGGGATACAGCAGCAGGGCGAAATCCTAAAGTCGATGGCTATAATTCACGTGTGCATATGTTTAATAATTACTGGAAGAACATTACTTACTTCTCAATTAGTGCAGGTAATGGCGCTGAGGTTTTAGTAGAAAACAATTACTTTGAAAATTCAGCAAAACCGCACTGGAATCAAGGCTCGGGTTATTTTAGTGCTTCAGGAAATATTTACACTGGAAGATCAGCAACTGATCAATATCGTGATAGCGGAGCTGCGGTATTTGGTGATGTTCAACTTTACCCATACCGCTTGGATGATCCAAATTCTTTGGGCAGTAAAGTGAATGGCGGAACAGGCCCACAATAAATACTTATTGTGAGTTGGAAAAAGCTCAGCTATTACTAAATAGCTGAGCTTAACGTTTTAAATTGCAACTAAGCTTTGCTCCAGCATCGCTTTAATTTGCTTAACAATTTTAGCTTCTGTCTCGGGCTCAAATTGCTGAATACGTGGGGTGTGAATATGCCCTGTAGGGATGTCTGAATTAAGCTCATCACGCAGGCGAATACTACGGTACGAGATTTCATTTGATAAGTAGCCGCCACCACCGCCTTTTACTGCAATCGCACCTTCTAACTCTTTAAGTGATTTTGGCTCAAATGCTTTTTCAAGCGTAACGACTTTATGATTGTCGTTGATTGGGAATGGCCCTTTGGCTTTTTGCATCTGCTTAACTGGTAAGCTAAAAGTGACAAATTCATTGCCCGGAAGAGGGCGGTCGTTAAGGCTCGAAATTTTCGGTGCAGTTGCTGTGCCGCCATACACAATATTGGCGTTATCGGGCGCCGTTACACTGCGGCGTTTACCCGGAAAGCGTTCAAGGTCAAAGTCTTTGCTGCCCATACTGATAGTGGCAATCATATCGACATTGTTAAGTGCATAATATGGCGCAAGTAATGATTCGATAATACCTTGGTCAAAGTCTTCGTAGCGTACTGGCACCATCACCGTATTGATCTCAGCGCTAATGCCATTGTAATTAATTACTTGGCCATCAAGTAATAATGCCGCAACACCTGATGGGTTACTTTGATTAATATTTCTATCTAATAAGAATGGATCAAAACCAGTAATTAAAATGCGTTTGTCGGTTTTTTTACTGTAATCAAGGTCGGTGCGGCCACGGCTGCCATTTTCGAGCATTGTTAATAACGCGGTTTGTTCACTGTTGGTCATTGCAAACTGGGGTTTGCTGGTACGAATAATCTTGCTTGAAAGTAAGCGAGCCCAATACAGCTCTCGGTCGTCGAAGCTGTTGGTTTTAATTATACGTGCTTTGGCATCGCGCCATAATTGTTTAGCGTAATCATCAATAAGATCACTTGCTTGCTGATAACTAGCAGCAGCTTGCCACTGTTTTTCAAATTGGTTTACTTCATCAGAAAAAGCACTCAACACCTTTGGCATGGCTTTGCTGGCTTTTTCAATACGCAGTTCTTCAACGGTTAAATTGGCTGCAAATGCAGTAAATGACGTGACAATTAAGCTGGTGGCAAGTAAAACTTTTTTCATGATTATCCTATTTAGTTACAGCACGTTTAGTAGGCTTGCCTTAACTATCCTATGGATAAATGCCAAGCGCAAATAAAATCGCTCAAAACAGAATTAGAGAAATAATGAATGAACAGAGATAGCGCTTTTGCTCAATACTTTATCTCAAAGGAAGGACTTTAAATGTTCGATATGAGTTAATTTATTATCGTTTTTCGATAATTTTTGTTTGTTTTTTAACTTTTTCAGTGCCATAGTAGTTTTTTTACTAGAAGGATCGTGAAAATGAAATTTGGTTCTATAGCAATCGTTTCGCTGATTGTGTTGTTATTAACTGGTTGTACGACAATTAAAGTTGAGGAGTCTCACTTTTTGTATCCGGATGGCCTTGTTGATCAAATGCAGCTCTCTAATAAACTCACTTAACTTACTGATATTTAGGCAGACCAAGGGTGTTGATCTTATTTAGCGCCTTCACTTTGATCATCGCTTCAACCAGTTGGCGATTGTA
>NZ_JAKGBA010000037.1:0-21854 GCF_021532495.1 Pseudoalteromonas sp. Cn5-37
GTTTTCGTGCGTTTGGTTCTTTACGAGAAAGCGCTAAAAGCTGTTCAGATATGTTTGAATTCAATGTTATAAGCCGGTGATTTTATATAGCCTATATTAGATCAGATATTTAAGCGGAATGGTATAAAAAAGCCCATACTCTTCGGTTTCTTCTGCTTCGTGGCGCATGAGGTGTTCTGGGCGGAAGATGGCGCTTGGGTCTAATAGTAAGCTGTGTTTATGCTTCATTTTAATTAGCCCGCGCATCATGTTTTTAGTTTGTGGGTCAACATCAAAACCAACAGAGGTAAGCTGCTCTAAAGGTTTGATATCTTCTTTCTTAACATTAATATTGTCTTCGACTTTATCGACCAGAAGCCCTATATGAGGTGTTACACCGTCTTTAGTTGTAAAAATGATGATTGGCTTGTAATCAAGGCTTATCTGCTCTCGGGCCGATTCAAACAACCGGTTTAGCTGATTAAGAGTTTGTCGTTTTTTTTCTTCAAATAAAATAATTACAGAATCTTTTGACTGTGTTTTCCGTACTTCTAGAAGTTCGCTAGCCATAACATGTAGTGCATGGTAGGGCTTTTCAAGTTTGGCAACAATGCTCTTAAGATCTTCATTATCAGTCTCGAAATCTTTGTACCAGCGACTAAATGAGGACTTACTTGGATCTAGCGAATTTGTGGAGGATGTTCCAGTAGATAGGTTGTTTTCTAATACATTAAGCCATTCTAAGTGCTCTTTTTCTCTTTCAACTAATAATTCTGAAAGCGCGGCATTTACTTCGTATGTTGACCTGTTATTTAAAACTACCCCCAAATCAAATATGGGGGTCGGCGTGTCCATATAATCTTTGACCCCGATAAAGCTCTTATTTTCATTGGGCAATGACGTTAAATTACCCTCATAACGTTCAGTTAGAAGAATATCAAGAATTTTTAATGAAATAGTCTTGTGCCCAACTCGGAAATTAATCAGATCCATATTTCCCTCAAAGCCTTGTTAAGTCTTTATAGCATAGAACATTATTATGTTTTTAGTGATGGATTTACAAAATTACTTTTTGAAATAGGAGCGGTAGATTTTTTTATTATTTCCAGCACTATGACTATTAAATAAATCAGCGAATTCAGATGTGTCAGTGAAGAGGTGAGTTAGCTCGGTCAGCAGACATTGATTGTTTAGTGGCGTTGGGCATCTTTGGGTAGCGCTAACCAATGCAACGGCATTCAAATAACCTTCAAATATAATTCTATTCGCACTCGTGTGATAAGGTTCGATATCTTCAATAAATTGCTTACACCAAGAGTTTTTACAGTTATTAGGGTCAGGTACTACTTCAGTGACCATAATGTTGGCGGGCTGTTTAACTCGCTGATATAAATCATGGCTCGAAACGAAAGACACCGAAGTATAGTCTGGGTTGAAGCTTTGTTTGTTTGCTGCATTAATGAATTCAGCGAGAGGCTCGTAGGTGCCGACTAAACAAATTGCGGTTGCTTTACTATCTTTTAGAAGCGCTAAAGCTTTTGAAATATCATCACTATTGCGCTTAAACCGAGCGACTTCTACAGGTTTAATACCATGTATTTTTAATGCATTAACAAGGTTGTTTTCTACCATATAGCCAAACTCATCGGCTTGGATCATCAAGCCAATTTTTTCATGCTTACGCTCTTTCACGAAATAATTAATTTGCTCTATGGCTTCATCTTGGTAGCTCGCACGAAGATTAAATACATTTGGCATTGAGCTATTATGTAAAAAATCAGCGCCTGTAAATGGCATTAGAAATGGAATGCGGTGCCTATCCAGAATAGGTTTAATTGCATGGGCTGTTGGTGTGCCCATAGAGCCAAAAATTGCATGGATCTTTTGATCAAATAAAAACTCGCGAGTATTCACTACGGTATTTTTTGGCTCATAACCATCATCAGCTAAAATCAGATCGATACTTTGCCCATTAATACCGTTTTCTTTGTTGATTTTATTAAAGTAAATATTACTGCCAAGTGCCAATTGTTCGCCTATTTGCTTTGCGGGTCCAGTGAGCGCAGTGGACATCCCGAGTTTAATGGTAGGCTGTGCGTGTTCAGCTAAAGCTATCTGAGGTAGTAGCAAGGTACAAATACATAAACACTTAATGGCTGTGATTTTGAAGTGATTTATAGTGAGCATACCAACCTTGCACTGCGGTTTTGAACTGTGAGTCTAAGTCTTTTTTACCTGTAAAACCGGCTTCTTCGATTAAGCTATTTACAGAGGTTTGCTGTAATACTAGTCGAATAAGGATGAACTTTGTATGTTCATCTAATAAATTTAGACTAATTGGTGTGCTCCAAAGTATTTGCCATAGCAATGGCTGTACTTGGAAGAGGTTAATATCACCAGTTAACAGCCGCTCAGCTCTTGCATCTAAGGCAGAAGATAGATCACTTTTTGGTAAGCCTTTGAATAGCTCTGCAATAAGCTGCCAAGGAAGTGAGCTAAAGTGATCAAGGAGCTGCAAAGAGAGATCTTGCTTAAACTCTTCTATTAACAGTGCTGCGCTATCTGTCGTTTGCTTATCTAATGCTTTAACCACTAAGGCAGCATGTTCTGCCGTTGCTTTGTCATGACTAAATCCAAGCTTAACAACGTTGAAGCCATTACTTTGCCAAAACTTAATTAATGTCGCATTTGCGCCAAAGCTAGCACCAAAATAACTACAATTGCTTAATTGGCTTTCGCAGTGGTTTAACAGGGCTGAGCCTATACCTTGCTGATGACATTCAGGTGCAACAGCTATTCTCACGACTCTCGCTGAGTGTTTACACAAATCTTCTGTTTTTCGGCTTAATTGAGTCAGAGTTTGCGCCATTAAATGACCATGTGGCCGACGCTTTCCTCTTATAACCTGCTCTGCAATCTCAGGCGTTAAGCCACCCTCAATAGCAATTAAGCAAACGGCTTTTAATGCATTTTCTTGTTTGCAGATAAAAAGCTGTAACTCTGGGGCATCAAGCAAGTGGCGTAAGTCGTTTACCGTGGTTTGGTAATGAGCCAACGCCAATAGCGCCATAATTTGGCTAAGCAGCTGCTCATCATCAATGAGTTGCTCTTTGCTTATGTTTTCAAATTGGTAAGACTTACCACTCTGCGTTTCTAGGTACTTTGCATCGAGTAGTAATAGTTCGCGTAGGCTATTTTCGAGGGGGTCATACTTGGCAAAACGAATAGGTTCATCCAAAGTAATTGCCTTTAGCGATTTAAATTGGCTACGTAAGTAATGTAAAAAACGTAACGTGTAACCACGTCCATTTCCTTCATAACCAACCATAGTGCTGGCAAATACGATCCGTGGATAGCTTTTTAGGATCTGCAATAGCATAGGAACCGGAATCGCTGCTGCTTCGTCGACAAATAACAGATCGCAATCAGGTTTTGCATGTAGCAGTGTATCTGGCGCAATATAGCTAAGGTTAGCTAGTTGCTTACAGTTTTGCTCTTTGCTAACACCAAGCTCAGCGGCTAAATGCTTAAAGCTTGTTTGTACGGCTTTGGCTTGGGTGGCGCAAATTAGGATTCTTTTATCTTGAAGATTTGCTGCTGCAAGCCCTAAAGCGGCTGACTTACCACGACCTCGGTCTGCACTGATCACAAAAGGACGATTAGCGCGCCCTGTTGCGGTTTTAATAATTTGCTCAACACATGCTTGTTGTTGCTGATAATTTATCTCAGCAGTTGCTGGCGAAATAGATTGGTAAGCAGGAGGCGAGTGCTTAGTAAAATAATGTGGCTGCAATTTTAGCTTGGCGAAAAAGCGCTGATTAAAAAAGCTGTGTTTAATTTCTTCGCCATAAGAGGTGATACTTGTGAGTGCTGGGTCTTGCCACTTATCGTCATCGGGCAGCAATAATATCAGTACACCGCCTGCTTTTACGGTACCGGCAAGCGCGGCGAGTTTATCGGCATATAAACCGCTAAAACCATCAAAAATTGCGTGTTGAAACTCTTGACCAAGAATCTGGTGAGCATGATTTGGGAACTCACTATTTGCTAATAATGAGCTGCTACTGAAAACATAGGTATTTTTTAGCGCTAATTGGTTTGCAAACTGATAGCACCAAGTTTCGCTGCCTTGCACAATGAAAAGCTGGCGATGCTTTGCAATCACCAGCTCATTACATAGCGCTGTTATATACTCATTATAAGGCTTGAAGTCTTGCATACTGTGTTACAAGCCATTTGCTGCCTAGGTCATCAAAGTTCACTTGAATACGTGACTGTGCGCCGCTACCTTCGTAATTGAGTACGGTTCCTGCACCGAACTTAGCGTGTAATACGCGTTGCCCTAAGTTAAAGCCGCTATCTTCAAATGCGGCATGTGTTACTGATGGACTAAAACGACCTGCCGCAGGTGGCCTTGAAACCTGTGTTTTAATACGAATTTCTTCGATACAGTCTTCAGGCATTTCGCGTAAAAAGCGTGATGGGCTGTGGTATTTTTCTTGGCCGTATAAACGGCGACTTTCTGCGTGGCTAATGTATAGTTTTTCCATCGCGCGAGTCATACCAACATAGCAGAGGCGGCGTTCTTCTTCTAAGCGGCCAGACTCTTCATTACTTTGTTGTGATGGGAACATGCCCTCTTCAACACCCACCATGAATACCAGCGGGAATTCTAGGCCTTTTGCTGAGTGCAGTGTCATCATTTGCACCGCGTCTTCGTGCTCGTCAGCTTGACCTTCGCCAGATTCTAGAGAGGTATATGCCAAAAAGCCTTGCAGTGGTGAGCTGAACTCTTCATCTTCAGGGAGTTCGTATTGACCACAAGCACTAATAAGCTCTTCTAAGTTTTCTACGCGGGCACGGCCTTTTTCACCTTTTTCAGCTTGATACATTGCCATTAACCCCGAGCTTTGAATGGCGTATTTCGCTTGCTCTTCTAAGGTGAGATCGCTGATTTTATCTTCGATATGCTCAACAAGTTCTAAGAATTTAGTCACGGCACTTGCTGCACGGCCAGATAAGTGCTGCTGCTCGATAATAGCTTTAGCGGCATACCAAAGTGGCAATGACTCATTGCGCGCGCAATCACGAATGTGGCTTAGTGTTTTATCACCAATGCCGCGAGCAGGGGTGTTAATAACGCGCTCGAAAGCTGCATCATCTTGACGGTTACCAACTAAGCGTAAATACGAAAGTGCATCTTTGATCTCTTGGCGTTCGAAGAAGCGCATACCGCCGTAAATACGGTATTTTAAACCTTCTTGTAGCATTGCTTCTTCGAGTACACGAGATTGCGCATTGTTACGGTATAAAATCGCGGCGTCTTGTAATGCATTACCTGCATTTAGCCAGCTACGTAGTTTGCTGCTAACAAAGCGCGCTTCGTCTAATTCATTAAACGCAGCGTAAACTGAAATCGGCTCACCATCATTGCCGTCTGTCCACAGGCTTTTGCCCATGCGTTCAGCATTGTTTTTGATCAGCGCGTTTGAAGCTTTCAAAATTGTTGCCGTTGAACGGTAATTTTGTTCAAGGCGAATGGTTTCGGCTTCGAAGTCAGTTAAAAAGCGTTTGATATTCTCAATTTTTGCGCCACGCCAGCCATAGATACTTTGGTCATCATCACCGACGATCATAATACTGTTGGTGTTACCTGCGAGTAATTTTAACCAAGCGTACTGAATCGTATTGGTATCCTGGAACTCGTCTACCAGCATATGGGCAAAACGCTGTTGATAATGACGTAAAAGTGTTGGGTGGTTTTTAAGTACTTCGTAGCAGCGCAGCAGTATTTCTGCAAAGTCGACTAAACCTGCACGGTCACAAGCCTCTTGATATGCAGCATAGACTTTTAGCATCATTTGCTCATTAATATCGTAGGCTTGAATGTCTTTAGGTCGCAGACCTTCATCTTTTTTTGCGCTGATATACCAACCAAATTGTTTTGCAGGCCACTTTTTATCATCGATGTTCATCGCTTTGAGTAAGCGTTTGATCATACGTTGTTGATCGTCAGAATCTAAGATTTGAAAGCTTTCAGGTAAGTTCGCTTCACGGTGATGGGCGCGCAGAATACGATGAGATAAGCCGTGGAAAGTACCAATCCACATACCACCAACCGGTGCTTTTAACGTTTCTTCTACACGAGTGCGCATTTCTTTTGCGGCTTTATTTGTGAAGGTTACCGCAAAGATACTGTATGCAGAAGCTTGCTCAACTTGCATGAGCCATGCGATGCGATGAACAAGTACTCGAGTTTTACCAGAACCTGCACCTGCAAGTACTAGCATATTTTGCAATGGGGCTGCGACTGCATCCCGTTGTTTGTCATTTAAGCCATCGAGTAATTCAGAAACGTCCATCGTTACGCCTTTTCAATCTATAATGGGTGGAGTATAACAGGTGTTTATGCAAGGCTAAATAAAATACTGTTTTTATAAACAGCTATTTTGGTAAGTCATTAAAATTGAGAAAATTGTGAATTTGACCGATTTTTAGCAAAAAAAACTAAAATCAAAATAACGCTACTTTTTAACACTTTGATTTGTAAGCCATAATAAGTTGGCATAAAGTGTGTTTACTAAAAGTATAATCATTAAAAACTACAGAGGTTAGTATGGCAGAGCAAGGTTCTGGCGGTAATGTAATCGCAGCAATATGTAATATCTTTTTTCCTGGTTTAGGGCAATTGGTACAAGGCCGTTTAATGGCGGCTATTGCATTCTTTTTAGCATGGGTTATTAGTGGTGCACTAATTTACGTTGCAGTTGGCTTTATTTTACTGCCAATCGTATACCTATGGGCGATTATTGATGCTGCGCGCTTCAAATCGCGACTCTAGCTATTTTTAATAGCACAAACACGAGCGCCATGTTGGCGCTCGTGCTGCTTTAAAGCTACAAAACTCGCCACGTTTAGCTGCAAACGGTATAATTAGCAGATAACGTATTAAGAGTACCCTCCATGGAATATCAATTTATCCGCGATCCTATTAGCGGTTTACGCATTAAAATCTCCTCTGAACATGCCGTCATAGGCCGTTGGCTAAACGAAGAAATCGGTAAAGAAAAAATCGCGATGGTACAAGCATTAATCTCCGCGGTTAAGAGCAGTCATGAGCCTTTAACCTTACAAGGTCAAGAAATTGATTTGATCTTAAGTAAAGACGAAGCGCTATTCGAAGCACATGCGTTACATCAAGACAACGAAGACTTAGTTGCCTACCAAGATGATGATTTAATGCTTGAAGAAGAAGGCTTGTGTAGTGGCTGTGGTTTTGAAGACTTTGTTGATTTAATTGAATCTTGGCAAGAATTTACACAAGGCCGATAAGCAGAAGCATATTCTGCTTATCGATTACTAAATTATTGCTCGCTCACTGATTTAACAGCGGCTAGTAATAAATCTTCTGTTAAGCGTACTTTGTAATTTGGGTTGGCGTATTGAAAATTAACTAACCCATTAGTGTCTATCACAAACACTGCAGGTACGGGTAACGCTACTTTCACTTCGCCCTCTAACGAGACAAAGTTAACCCCAAGTTTGTTGCGGTAAATCTTTGCTGTTTTGTCATCTAAGTAAAACGCTAAACCTAACTTTTGTGCCAACAAAAGGCTGTCGTCAGACAATAATTGATAGTTTGGTGAAGTAATTTTTGATTCAGCGAGCTTTTCAGGACTATCTGGCGAAACGGCAATTATCTGTGCTCCTAAATCCGCTAGCTCTTTCTCAATTTTTTGGACATTGGCCAATTGCTTTGAACAATATGGGCACCAGCCACCACGATAAACAATGAGCACAGTCGTTTTTTCTTTAAAACGCTCAGCGAGTGAGACGGTTTTACCGTATTGATCTTTTAACTCAATATTTGGCACTGCTAAGCCGGGTAATAATGGGCTAACTTGCTCTGCTGATTCGGCAATATTGGCTGCAGTCGCAGCAATAACTTGGCTTGATAGTACAAATAGTGCACTAATGAGTAGAGATTTAAACATAGGCTTCCTCGGTTATTTTTATCAACTGCAAAGCAGACCTGATCATATGTGTTTTTATTTCATCAATGACAAAATTATCTGTAGTATATACATAATTGAAAATGCAAGTTGGGATAAAGAATGTCTGCTAATTTACAAAAACTCGTTGTTATGCTCGAGATGCAAAATGCGATGAATACTAAAGTTCATGAGCAATGGTTTAGCCAAGGTTTTGAATGGTATCGTGCAATTTGGGTTGAGTGTGCTGAAATGCTGGATCACTACGGTTGGAAGTGGTGGAAGAAACAAACCCCAGATACAGAACAAGTTATTTTAGAGTTAGTTGATATTTTCCATTTTGGTTTATCTTTACGTATTGATGGTGAAACCAGCTATGAGCAGTTAGCTGCACAACTTGAAGCTGAGTTAAATGCACCAGTTCAAGCCGATGATTTTAAACAAACACTCGAAGTGTTAGCTGGGTCAGCAGTCGCTGAAAAGAGTTTTAATGCCGCTGCATTTGCAGGTTGTATGGCGCAAATTGGTATGGATATCGATGATTTATACCGTGGCTACGTTGGTAAAAATACCTTGAACTTCTTCCGCCAAGATCATGGCTACAAAGACGGTAGTTATATCAAAGTGTGGAACGGCCAAGAAGATAACGAGCACTTAGTTGAAGTGGTAAAAAGCCTAGATACAGAGCATGCAGATTTTGCAAAACTAGTATATCAAGGCTTAGAGCAGCGTTACCCGAAGTAATTATTTAACGGGTATAAACTCGCGAAAATCGATGGTCGATAAAAAGCCATCGAACTGTTTATGCGGTTGCTGACTATCAGGGTTGGCAACCGCAAGTATATGACCAATACCAAACTCTTTTGCCGCATCTAGCACGGCGGGGCTGTCATCCACAAATAAAGTCCGTTCCTTATCAAACTGCCATTCTTGATGTACTTGTTGCCATAATGGTTGATGCTCTTTACTCACGCCATATTGGTGAGTTGAGATCACCCCATCTAAGTAATTATCGATAGCAGTACGTTCAAACTTTAACATGGCACAATCTGGGTGCGCGTTAGTAAGCATGATCAATTGCTTGCCTGCTTTTCTAAGCTCAGTTAAGAACGGCGGAACATCTTCACGAATTCTGATTAAATGTTGAATGTCACGTTTCAGTGCCATAATTGGTAAATCAAGTTGCTGTTGCCAATAATCTAAACAGTACCAATTAATTTGTCCGTGAACTTGTTGATAACGATGCAAAATGTCAGCTTTTGCTGCGTCTAAGCTGATTTTATGTTTACGCGCATATTGCTCGGGAATAACGGTTAGCCAAAAGTAATTATCAAAATGCAAATCGAGTAGGGTGCCATCCATATCTAACAACACAGTATCGATTTTTGACCAATTTAACATAGGCAATTCACTTTAAAAGATTTATGATGAGCATAACTGCCATGATAGCAAATTAATGCCAATGACACAGAAAAAGCATCCTACACCACCGCAAATTTTGTCTAATGAAGTTGTCGCTAAAAGTCGACTATTTACTGTTGAGTCTCTCGAATTGAAGTTTTCAAATGATGAACAAAGGCAATACGAAAGAATTCGTGGCGGTGGCAGAGGTGCAGTGATGATAGTGCCAGTAACGGCCGATAACGAACTGTTATTAGTGCGAGAGTATTGTGCAGGCACCAATGATTATCAGTTGGGTTTTCCAAAGGGCTTAATTGATCCAGGTGAAACACCACAGCAAGCTGCAGACCGGGAGCTTAAAGAAGAAGTTGGTTTTGGTGCTAAGCATTTCGCTGAACTAAAAAAAGTCAGCATGGCGCCAAGTTACTTTAATGCCACGATGCATATTTTGTATGCTGAAGATCTCTATCCTGAAACCTTACCTGGTGATGAGCCAGAACCGCTTGTCGTTGTAAAATGGCCAATAACTGATTGGCAATCATTATTGCAACAAGAAGACTTTACTGAAGCACGAAGTGTCGCAGCTTTGCTATTATTAACAAAGTACTTAGAGTCGGGAGCGGGCAATGAATGATTTTTTAGAACCGTGTATTCGGTTAGCTGAGCAAGCAGGCGATGCCATTATGGCCATTTATCAGCAGGATGATATTGGTGCTGAGCAAAAGTCAGATCATACTCCGGTCACCAAGGCTGACTTAGCATCAAATGATGTATTAATGGCGGGTTTGAAGAGCATAGCCCCCGATATTCCAATTATGTCAGAAGAAACCCCGATCCCAGCGCTGGCAGATAGAAAAGATTGGCACCGTTATTGGTTGCTTGATCCTATGGATGGTACCGGGGAGTTTATACTTGAAAGCGGTGATTTTGCAGTTAATATCGCTTTAGTTGAAAATAATCGCCCAGTGCTGGGTGTTATTCATTGGCCAGCGAAACAAGTGACTTATTTTGCAAGTTATCAAAATGGCGCATTTAAACGTGAAAATGGCCAAGATCAACAAATTTCAGTAGCAACACCCGATAATTTAACCTTAGCAGTAAGCCGTAGGCAAAAAATTGAAGCGGTCAGTCAGTATTTAAACACTCAGTTTGCGACAGTAGCATTAGGCTCATGCTCATTAAAAGCCTGTATTATTGCAGAGGGTAAAGCTGATTGCTTTTTACGTATCGGACCAACAGGTGAGTGGGATACTGGTGCGTCACAAGTGATTGTTGAAGAGGCCGGTGGCTGCATTACCGATGCTGAATTCAATCCGTTAACTTACAATCAACGAGAAAGCACAGAAAACCCCGATTTTATCGTGATGGGTCACCCCGATTGGGAGTGGCAAAAAATGATTAGTCCTCATCAGCGTGCATTTTAACTTTGTTTTGTGTGCTTTTTGTTCGCTTGAGTTAAATTTGTCACTATAACCCTTGATTTCTAATCTTATTGCTATATGATAGCGCTCTCTCTGAAACAGGGCGTCGTTAACATGCTCATGTTACTAAGAGATTACAGGCGCGGGATGGAGCAGAATGATAAATCATTCGTCGGACTCGCTAATACCTGAAGTCGAAGGTCGTCGGTTTAAATCCGGCTTCTGGGACTCTAAACATACAGGCGCGGGATGGAGCAGCCTGGTAGCTCGTCGGGCTCATAACCCGAAGGTCGTCGGTTCAAATCCGGCTCCCGCAACCAATTCTTTGAATTGGCTGACTTCTTAAATTAAGTGAGAAGTAAAATAAACTTAATATTCAGGCGCGGGATGGAGCAGCCTGGTAGCTCGTCGGGCTCATAACCCGAAGGTCGTCGGTTCAAATCCGGCTCCCGCAACCAATTCTCTGAATTGAAAGCCAAGTTGTCATGTAAAGCAACTTTAAATAAATCTACAATTTCAGGCGCGGGATGGAGCAGCCTGGTAGCTCGTCGGGCTCATAACCCGAAGGTCGTCGGTTCAAATCCGGCTCCCGCAACCAACTGAAATTGAAGATTAAAATTAAATGAGTTTGATAAGTAGGCACGCGAAAGCGTGTTTTTTTATGCCTGAAATTCAGGTTCAGAGCCGAAGGTCGTCGGTTCGCTCTCAAAATTCACAGCTCCCGCATTCAACTGAAATTAAAGATTAAAGTTAAATGAGTTTGATAAGTAGGCACGCGAAAGCGTGTTTTTTTATGTCTGGAATTCAGGCTCATAACCCGAAGTTCGTCGGTTCGCTCTCAAAATTCACAGCTCCCGCAACCAACTGAAATTGAAGATTAAAATTAAATGAGTTTGATAAGTAGGCACGCGAAAGCGTGTTTTTTTATGCCTGAAATTCAGGTTCAGAGCCGAAGGTCGTCGGTTCGCTCTCAAAATTCACAGCTCCCGCAACCAACTGAAATTGAAGATTAAAATTAAATGAGTTTGATAAGTAGGCACGCGAAAGCGTGTTTTTTTATGTCTGAAAAAGTAAGTCTTAAGTAATCATATCACAATCAGTTTGAAGCCGAATCGTGTTATTTGTAGGCTTTAGCCAAGGCCTACTTCAGCGCCGAAAAACATTTCACGGCTAAAGTCGTTCTCATGTTTTGATGTAGGCGTGAAATTTATTTCGCGCGTTATCTTTTGAATATTGCGCGATATAAAATCGCGCCTACAATGCTCGCTTACCGCTATGATAACTCACGCCTAGCATGCTTAAGGTAAGCTTGTAGACTTTCTTGCCAAAGTATTAGGGCTTCGGTTAATAGTTCTTTTAAGGGCTTGTTATCAAGTAACTTACGTTCGATGCGCTTCAGCTCTGTACCGTATCGATTAAATCCTAGCTGCAATGCTGTGCTTGCTTGACGGTGAATCAGTTTGATGCACTGCTCTTTGTCATCATCTACAAGTTGTTGACAACGAATGAGTTTATTTCTAGCAGATAAAACAAACTCATTGTAAATCGATGATACCTCATCCTCGCTGAATGAGCTTATCAATGTAGCAGCTGCCGTTTCATCGTAAAGTGTATCTCGTAATTCCACCGCGATACTCGCAGATTGGTTTGTTTGTGAATCGCTCAGAGCTTGACGTAATTTCTGCTGCTTTATTGGTTTGCCTACAATATCTTTTATACCTAGTGATAAATACTCTTTTATTTCATCTGGACTGAGGCTAGCGGTAAATGCTAATACTGGCGTGCGTTGATTTAAATGGTCGATATTTTTTAGCTTTTTTAAGACTTCTTGCCCTGTTAAATCAGGCAAATTCATATCGAGTAATACCACATCAAAGTGATGTTTCTGCATCAGTTCAATCGCGCTATTGCCATCTTTTGCAAGTTTTATCTTATGCTCATCATCAGCCATAAATTCGATGGCAATTTTCTGATTTAAATCGAGATCTTCAACTAATAACACGTCTAGGCCAGTAACATAATCCTTTGATTGGTGACGCTGTTCAACTAGGCTAAGCTCACCAATAGCAAGTGAAATATCAAAGCTGAAAGTACTGCCTTTTTTAAGCTCACTTTCTATGTTGAGTTTACTGCCTAACTTTTCGAGTAGCCGGCTGGTAATTGCTAAGCCAAGGCCTGTGCCTCCTTTCTCTTTACCTGCACTACTTTGCACGTATGGTTCAGTGAGGTAGGCTATTTCTTCATCTTCAATACCAGGGCCTGAGTCAATCACACTTACTCTAACTAGGTGGTCTAGTTGGCCTTCATTAAGAAGCTTCACATGAATCTTTACGGCTCCTTGGTCAGTAAACTTAATTGCGTTACCTACTAAGTTTATAATAACTTGCCTGAGTTTTTGTTGGTCGCAGTAATAACATGCCTGTTCTGGCAAATCATATATCAACTCAAACTTTAAGTGTTTTTGTTCTGCTAGGGGGCTGAGAAGTAGGCAAAGATTATTTAGCCAAGTTTTAAACTCAACATCCTCTTCATAAAGTGCTTCATCTCGTTGATCTAAGCTGGCGTAGTCGAGAACTTTATCTACTAATAAATTTAATGATTCAGCGGAGTTAATAATTGCTTCGCAATAAGGTTTATCACGGGGGTCACTCGATTGGTTCATGATCAACTGTGCACTACCTAAAATACCGTTTAACGGTGTGCGAATTTCATGACTAATAGTTGATAAGAACAAACCTCTTATTTCTAAATCTTTATGGGCTTTTTCGGTGAGTTGATTAAGGTTTTGCTCACGCCTTTCATTACATAGTAGTGCCATGCCTGTAGCATAGAACATTGGAGCTATTACGCCATTAATAAATAAAGTGAAACTAAACCAGTCTGCAGATAATAGGTTGGCGGTTGTAATATCTCCCATCATTAAAGTACGGCCAGTAAACACCGCTAGGATAATGCTGAGAATTAAAATATAAACAATACTGCCATTAGGGTAACTTTTACGGCCATTACGAATAAACAAAGCCAGTAAAAACAATGATTCAACAATATGTTGAAGGTCAGAAACCAATATTCGGCTGCGTAACTCTGCGCTGTCAGTAGCAAGGTAAATCATAGTGATAGCTAAAGCGACTGTGATCGAAACAAAGGTTTTAAAGCCAACGCATTTGGCATTCAAAAACTGACAAATTGCGAGTACATGGATGATTGAGGCACTAAACAGTAGAGTATTTGCAATGGCAACACTGGCAAGGTTATTAATATGGCCATGTAGTGCAAAACTCATTACTGATGCAAACATCACAAGTGGATAAAAAATATAGAGTAAGGTGCCCGGAGTCTTATTGTTGGTTCGCCAAGTAAGGTAATTAAGAAGGGTCATTACTGCCATCATGGCAGCGCTGGCGTAATATAAAGTAGCTGAGTCGAGCATTGTATTTCCAGTGTTTGGCAATCAGTTTGAGCATAAAGTCAATTACAGTGATTAGCAACCAGAAACAAAAACAGACGCAGTAGCGTCTGTTTTAACAAGTAGGGTATTTCGTTTAACGAATTTCGTCAGGAATGTTTTGCTGAGCCCAAGATAGTAACTCAATACGATTACGACACTTAGTTTTTCTAAATGCACTGTATAAGTGAGTTTTCACTGTATGCGGACTAATACTTAAATCTTCAGCTATTTCTTTGTTTTTCGAACCTTTACTCATTAATGAAATAATAGCTTTTTCACGTTTGGTAAGCTTAACTGGTTCGATATCACCGTCTGTTAATTTATGTAGTGCGTCTTTGTTAAACTGCAACATACGGTTAAGTGCATTACACATAATATCACGACGGTACCAGAGTTGGTCTTCAAGTAACAAACGAATGCCTTTCATTAGCACATCGGCGTTATCCGTGGTGTAAAATACACCTCTTATGCCACTTAGAAGAGCGCGATTAGCTAGTTCTGGGTTTTCATCTAGATTAAATAAAACAATATCGCATTTAATTCGTAGATTAACTAATTGCTCCTTTAGTTTTCCCCACGGATCTGTACTTGACGTTTCAATGAATAGCAATCGTGTGCCTTCAGGTACTTCAGAAATATCAGTACCAGTTGTCACAGTAAGTCCTTGTGTTTTTAACAATGGTTCTAATACATTTACACCAATCGTGTTAATCGGTTCTGGATCTAATAATAAAAAGGCTGAACTACTCATATTTATTCACTCTTGAAAAAAGTTGACAATTGCATCCTATCACGCAATCCACCCCTTTCGTATTAGAAATTTCTGAGACTTGTGCAGGAAAAGTACAGTTTGTGTCTATTTTGTGTCAAAAAATACAGCTAGTTAACTAATTGCAATACATTAACTAGCTGATCTGTCACTATTATAGACAAAAACAGTATCTTTGTTCTACCTTTTACATATTTTTACATACTAAAATATTAGAGATTGGTTTTTTTCTTGTCTTGATAAGGAGGCCAGCCCATTGTTTTACCTGCCAGCATATGTAGGTGTATATGGTACACAGTTTGTCCGCCATGGTCATTACAGTTCATTACGACGCGAAAACCGTCTTCACTAAAGCCAAACTGTTTGGCAAGTTTGGCAGCAACCACATATAAATGACCGACTAAAGATGCATTTTCTTCTGTAACATCATTAATCGTCGCTATTGGTGTTTTTGGGATGATCAGCACATGAAAAGGGGCTTGTGGGTTAATATCTTTAAAAGCTAAAGACAACTCGTCTTCATATACAATATCAGCAGGGATCTCTCGGTTAATAATCTTTGTAAAAATAGTCTCTTGGCTCATACTTAGCTCTCTTATAAATGTGGTTAAATGACCGCCCACTAATGACAAACTTTATTTGCAGTGTCAAACTGAAACTGCCGTAAATTGAACAACCAAGGAGTGAACATGCGTAAGTTAGTATTACTGAGTAGTGCGTTAATGCTATTAAATAGTTTAAGTAGTGTCGCTGAGACTATTCACTTTCCAGAAGAGTTTGTACCTTTACAAGTCGGAGAGCGACTTATTGAGCAGTCGTTTTTCAGTCGTGTTGACGATGTTGAACTTGCTCCTGGTACTTACCAAGTGAAGATGAAATATACCGATCTTTACGAGCAAGGTTATGATGACCACCAAGTTGTTGAGTCAGAGCCATTCTGGGTTGAGCTCACAGTAGAGAGAGGCAAAGACTATGACCTAGTGTTTAATCGTGCCAGTAATGCTGTTGCGGCAGAAGTGTTTGCTGAATCACCGCAAGTAAGCTTAAAAGCCAAGGGCAGTGAACTTGCTGTGCCACTATCGATAGTTAGCTATCGTGCATCTAGCGCGCCTGCACAAGCTGTAGCCAGTGCCCCAGTTGCTGCTACAAGTACAAGCAACAAGCCTGCGACTGCTGTCCCTGTCACATTGCCTGCAAAAGTACCCGGCGGACAAGCGGGTTTGAAAAATATGCCAAGTGCGGCTGCGATGCTTGAGTTTTGGTGGCAACAAGCAAGCCCAGAAGAGCGCCGTGCGTTCTTACAAAAAGTAAGTAACTAATAAAATAATTAAAAAAGGCGCTGATTGCAGCGCCTTTTTTGTGTTTGATGACTTACTTTGCAAATAAGTCGTCAACAGTACCTTGTGCAAGCGGGTGGTAACCCGGACGTGCTTTTAAGTACACATCATGCGCCCAGTCTTTTTTACCGTTTTTAATAAGTGCTTTATAGAGTGGCACAATTAATTTACGACGACCGATGCCTGATAGGTGTTCATCAAGCGCTGGGTAAATTGGTTGATAACCATTACCTACCGCTAGCATAAACCATGCGAAAGCACGCTCTGCATTCGTTGACTGTGTAAGGTTGAATTGATTATCAAGCTCAGTCATTTTTTCAATGCTTAAATCGCGAGGTAGGTTATTCAAAAAGTGTAGCCACTCGTGAACTGACCAATCCGCTGTTGGTAACTGGGCTGCACTAATTTCGCCGTTTAACCATGTTTTGGTTACAGCATCAACTTTATCGAAAGCATCAGACGTTGGGTTAGGGGCATCGCTTGGTAAACCAGGCTCAAAGATCCACTCATTAACTTTATCCATGCTCACAACGCCTGGATATTTTTCGATCAAGTTAGCTTTTAAGTAAGTAACAAATTGCGCTGTTGTAAGAGACTTAAACGCAAATTGGTCAAAGTAACCCTTTACGAATGGGTCAAACTTATCACGGCCAAATTTGTTTTCTAGATAGATTAAGAAAAGCTGACCTTTAGTGTAAGGCACTGAGCTAAATGCATCATCAGGATCGCGGCCATTAAGCTTTAAGTTAAGGCGTGTATCTGGTGCTGGAAGAGTTTTAAGTAATGCGCGTAAGCCCGCTGCATCAAGCGCTTGTTCCATAACTGCACGGTCACGACCAAACACTTCTTCCATAATGCGGTTTTCAACGTAAGACGTGAAACCTTCGTTTAGCCATAAATCTTCCCATGTCGCATTGGTTACTAAGTTACCAGACCAAGAGTGAGCAAGTTCGTGAGCAATTAGGTTTACTAAGCTTTTATCGCCAGCAACAACCGTTGGTGTGATGAATGATAAACGAGGGTTTTCCATGCCACCAAATGGGAAGCTTGGCGGTAGCATTAATAAGTCATAACGACCCCATGCGTATTCGCCGTACATCGCGTTAGTTTTATCGATCATCGCTTGAGTGTCGTTAAACTCAGCAACTGATGCATCTAAAATTGTTGGCTCAGCAAAGATACCCGTTTGCTTAGACATGGCTTTAAATTCTAAATTACCTGCACCAATTGCGATTAAGTATGGCGAAATTGGTTGTGGCATATTAAATAGATAATCGCCGTCCTTATAAAGTGCATCTTTGTTATCAGCACTCATTACCGCACGAATGTCTTTAGGAGTGTGAATACGTGCCGAGTAGGTTACGCGCATTGCTGGCGTATCTTGTACTGGGATCCAACTACGAGCATGAATTGCTTGTGATTGGCTGTACATAAATGGGTGTGATTTACTGGCTGTTTGCTCTGGCGTTAACCACTGTAAACCTGAAGCTTCTGGGCGGCTGTTGTAATAAATACGTGCTTTAACCGCTTGGCTTTTAAATTTAATTGTTAATTTTGAGCCCTTTACGTCATCACGTGCAGCAAGGGTGAAGTCAGCTTTGTGCCAGCTGCCTTTTTGATCTTGATACATTACTTTGTCGATATCTAAATCGCGTGTATCAAGTACCAGTGTTTTGCTTGTTGCGTTGTGCCAATCTAGCGTATGCTCAACAAAACCTTCTAGTTGTTTGTCATCAAAATCAACATCTAAATCTAGTAGTAGGTGAGTGGTTGTTACGTCATCTAAGTTTGCGTAAGTGTGCTGGCTGATTGCATCTGCAGTTGCTTGAGAGCAAGCACCGGCCATAGCAAGACTTAAAAGTAATGGTTTAAACTTCATAATAACCCTGGAACGGAAATGAAAAAGAGCCCGTTTTATAACATGATTAGTGCAGTGGGTTGAGTGATTTTTACAATCTAATGCGTATTTTGCGACGATAGGTTACACTAATGCGATTAGTTACCGGTAACCTTTGAGGCGTTTTGTGGCTCAGTCCCTGCAATCTTTTCATACCTTTTCTTTGCCAAGCCAATGCCAGCATTTTTATCAAATTGATGAAGTGAATCAGCTTTTAAGCACAGACTTTTCTGGGCCATTTTGTATTTTAGGTGAAGGCAGTAATACGGTGTTTTTATCTGACTACCAAGGTTCTGTGATCCACATGAATACGAAGGGAATAGATATAGAGCAGCAAAGCGATGGCTTTTTATTGCACATTGCAGCCGGAGAAAACTGGCACCAATTAGTTGCTATGACTATTGCTAATGATATGCCTGGGCTTGAAAACCTTGCTTTAATACCTGGGACTGTTGGTGCTGCACCAGTGCAAAATATAGGTGCTTACGGTGTAGAGCTTGAAAAGTTTGTGAGTTATGTCGAATACTTTGATATTGCCACCAAAACCATAAAGCGCTTAACTAAAGGCGAATGCCAATTTGGCTATCGTGACTCTATCTTCAAGCATGCACTGAAAAATCAAGCGGTGATCACCCAAGTAGGGTTGCTGTTACCTAAGAAATGGCAGCCAGTGCTGAATTATGGACCATTGCAACAGCTTTCAGAACCCTCTCCACAGCAGGTATTTGAGCAAATCATCACAACCAGAAACAGCAAACTACCAAACCCCAGTGAACTTGCAAATGCAGGCAGTTTTTTCAAAAACCCAGTGATCAGGAATGAGCAACTTGCGTTACTTTTAAAAAGCTACCCAGAGCTACCTCATTACTTTGTGGATGCTGAGTATCATAAAGTTGCGGCGGGGTGGTTGATTGAGCAAGCGGGGTTAAAAGGCTTTAAGGTCGCAGGTATTGAAGTGCATCAGCAGCAAGCGTTAGTGCTAGTAAATCATGGTAACAGTAAAGGTGATGACTTAATTGCCATGGTAAAGCATGTACAACAACAGGTTTGGCATAAATATCAGATTGCTTTACAGCACGAAGTGCGATTGATCAATGCTGATGATGAATGCCACATTGAATTGGGAGCTTCATCATGAAAGCGCCAGATGGAAATAAGCTCGCTATTCTACAAGCTCTAAATACCGGTGGTTTTATTTCTGGTCAGCAATTGGGTGAGCAGCTCGGTATTAGCCGCGCAGCAGTCGGTAAGCATATTCACTCTTTGCAGGAAATGGGGCTCGATATATTTAAGGTTACGGGTAAAGGGTATTGCCTTAATAATAGTGCAGGCTTACTGAACAAAGATAAAATCGGTCAGCATTATAATGAATTAGGTGGCAGCACCGCGAATGTTGAAGTGCAGCCTATTATTGATTCAACCAACAGTGAATTAATGCGCCGTTTGCAAACAGAAGTATCACTGCCATCTGGCAGCGTATTAGTTGCAGAAATGCAGCAAGCGGGAAGAGGGCGCCGTGGGCGCGTTTGGCAATCTCCATTTGGTGCAAACTTATACTTTAGTTACTTTTGGCGTTTGGATGATGGTTTGCAAGCTGCTATGGGGGTATCTATTGCTGTTGGGCTTGCTGTTTACGATACGCTTAAAGCTTTATATCAATTGGATGTAGAGCTTAAGTGGCCAAATGATATCTACTTAAACCGTGAAAAATTAGCGGGTGTATTAGTTGAGCTTGATGGTCAGCCGCAGGGGCCTTGCCAGCTTGTAATAGGTATAGGTATCAATTTACATATGCCAGAAAGTGTTAGCCAACACATAGATCAAGCATGGACTGATTTAAGCCAGCATGTACAGGGATTAGATAAAAACAAGCTGGTGGCCTATTTGTGCTTTTATTTAGAAAAACGCTTAGCTCAGTATCAGCAATCAGGTTTAAACGATATGTATCTACAGTGGAATCAATTAAATGCATTTGCTGGTGAGTGTGTTGAGCTCAATACGGGTCATCGTAGCTGGCGTGGTATTTGTGAAGGAATTGATAACCAAGGTGGCGTGCGTATTCGCCAAGACGGCGAAGTGAAAAGTTATTATGGTGGTGAAATTTCATTACGTAAGGCTGAGCTATGAAATTATTAGTGGATGTTGGCAATACCGCAATTAAAGCCGTTTTGTTTGATGGTAAGGATTACCAAACCTGTGAACTCAGCAATTTACCTTGGTCACAAATAACAGAGCTGGTCTATGCGTGCGTGGGTAACACCGAGCTACTTAAACCGTTATTAGCACAGGCGCAGCAATATGCTGTTCCTTACTTTGAAGCAGAGGTGACCGCTAAACTCGCTACGTTAACCTGTGCTTATCAGCAGTTTCAAAACCTAGGAATTGATCGCTGGCTCGCGGTGATCGCTGCGTATGTAGAATATCCCGAGCAAAACTGCATTATTATTGATGCCGGTACAGCAACGACAATTGATGTGCTTAATGAAGAAGGTGCGCATCTAGGTGGTTGGATCTTACCTGGCCTTGATTTAATGACCTCTTCACTTACCCAAAATACGCAACGTGTGTTTGATGATGAGCAAATCCCATTTACGACTGAGTTAGGGCGTAATACGCCAAATGGCCTAAAAAATGGTGCCATGGTTGCTACTCTAGGCGCAATCGAGCAGGCAAAACAACACCTTAACCAACAGGATTGCCAGTTAATATTTGCTGGTGGTTATGGAAAGCTGTTAGCAGATACATATATAGATGCTAAGTTTGACAGCTTGCTCGTATTTAAAGGACTGAATTATTGGCGTGAATTAGCTATAAAGCAGTAAAAATACGGCAATTTGCCTGAATAGTGAGCGTTTAACACATAAATTCACATTTTTTTTAATTTTATGGTTGCATCACAATAAACCTTACCTTAGAATCTCGCCCCGTACTAAAGCAGTGCCGACTTAGCTCAGTTGGTAGAGCAACTGACTTGTAATCAGTAGGTCATCCGTTCAACTCGGATAGTCGGCACCACTTTCCTTTTACCGGAAGTGACTTAGTAAAGAATTTTCGTGGAGGGGTTCCCGAGCGGCCAAAGGGATCAGACTGTAAATCTGACGGCTCAGCCTTCGCTGGTTCGAATCCAGCTCCCTCCACCACTTTATTCTTGACGGTTAGAGGTAGTTTAAGAACAGGTTCCTATGCGGGCATCGTATAATGGCTATTACCTCAGCCTTCCAAGCTGATGATGCGGGTTCGATTCCCGCTGCCCGCTCCAGACTTCTGGTGTTGCTGATATAGCTCAGTTGGTAGAGCGCACCCTTGGTAAGGGTGAGGTCGGCAGTTCAAATCTGCCTATCAGCACCAGTATCGAGAACTCATCTTAATTTCTTCCTTTATCTGTCAGAAAAAACTATTTGAAATTTGAAAAAATTAAATTAATCTACCCTCGGTGGATTATTTTCATATGTAATCTAGATACACAAAACTGATAGGTTCCGTCATGGCAAAAGAAAAGTTTGAACGCGTAAAACCGCACGTAAACGTTGGTACAATCGGCCACGTTGACCACGGTAAAACAACTCTAACAGCAGCAATCACTAACGTACTTGCAAAAGTATACGGTGGTG
>NZ_JAKGBA010000038.1:0-18786 GCF_021532495.1 Pseudoalteromonas sp. Cn5-37
ACATAGAAAAGGCGCTCAATGCGAGGCCGAGAAAATGTCTAGGGTTTAGGCAACCAGCGGTAATATTCGATGAATTACGCAAAGCAGCCTAATTTAGCGAGTGGTGCACTTCGGACTTGAATTCGCGACTAGGTGGGTAGCCCCATTTTCTGGCATTTTATTATTAATATTCCTTACTGATATTCTCGAGAATATAGTCATTATCATCATTAGGAAAAAGAAGAAAATGGTGCAGTATAGAATTGAGTTGAGTATAAACATTTTTTAATATACTTCACCCGGTTACTTATATTTTAGTAAATAAACGCGTAAATCTAGCTATGCTTTAAAAAAGTTATTATACATAGGCTGAGTACAGCTCCGATAATAGAAACCAAATGGATTGCACCAATAATTTTATCTAATGTTCTTGTGTACTTTGCGACAAAACGGCCGTCAAACATAGGCGTCGGTATACGAGAACGTTCGAAAAACATTGCGAATATATAAAATGAAACACTTGCACCAATTCCTTTATCCCAACCAGGCGGAGATACTCCATCTTTTTCCATATGCTTATCTATATACTTAACTGATACTCTATAAAACAGCACTCCTGAAGCAAAAGTAACTACTGTAAATACGAGTAGGAAGTAGAAAATAAAGATTTTAAAGTCCATTTCGCTAGTTCTATTTTATTTAGACTGTATCTAAATACATGGCTGTAAACACACTAATTGTAAGCCCTGCCATTGTGAAAAGGTGCAAGAATGCTAAAACTTTATCTACCGGCCTTGCATGTTTTGCTATAAAACGGCCATCAAAAAGAGGTGTGGGTAATCGCGAGCGTTTAAAAAATATTGCCATAGCGTAAAAAGGGGCGCTAGCGCCAACACCTTTGTCCCAAAGCGGAGGGGTAATATTATCTTTTAGCATTTTTTTATTTATGTGTTTGATAGAAATGCGTGCAAATAAGACCACAAAAATAAACGCTAAAGCCATAAAAATGAACATACTTGCCAGAGCAAACTTATCTATACTAGGCATTATAATAACGGCTCTCTGTCATAAATTTTTTCAGTTAGCGACTTCACTTTTTCGTTCACAAAAAACGATGATTTAAATTCTGTATATAAGCCAGTTCCTATAGCTACAACCCAAACATCAGGCGTTAGCATGAGAAGTGTGCTTGCTGCTAACTTGTGGTGTTAGTTATAACAAAACATATTCTAATAAGACCATAATTGAAATACTAAGAATAAAGCCAAATGTAGAAAGAAGATGTAAAAAAGCGAGAAACTTATCAATTGGCCTTGCATGTTTGGCGACAAACCTACCATCAAATAGTGGTGTAGGCTTACGAGCTCTTTTTAAAAAAATAGCAAGTGCATAAAATGGAGCGCTTGCTCCAAGCCCTTTATCCCAACTAGGTGGGGAAGCCCCATTTTCTAGCATCCTATTATTAATATGCCTTACTGATATTCTCGGGAATATAACAGTCATTATCATCATTAGGAAAAAGAAGAAAATGGTGCAGTATAGAATTGAGTTGAGTATCAACATTAAAACAAATCTTTCATCAAAGGCTGCCTATCATATATGTTTTCTGTTAGCTTTTTGCTTTTTGTATTAACCGCTAGGCTCATTAAAAAACCAGCACCTAACCCAACCCCTAAAGCAACCACCCATCCATATGGGGTTAACATTAGAAATGAAGATAGGGCCGTGGTGACTGATGATGCTGTTATGATACCTGCAAATGTTGAAGCCCCAAAACTAGCTAACTCTGTAGATAAACTTCGCTGCCAGTCCTTATTGTTTTTATAGTCGTTGTAAACTTTGTTCGCTCTAAATGCACCATCAAGTAAAATCATGCCATTGCCAAGCCAGCGTCCGGTATTTTCAATCCGCTTAATTTTATTGAATTCAGCGGTGCTATTTATATCGAGCTTGGCAGAATGCCTTGCTGATTTAGCTATATTGATTCCCCGATTCGGATTAGACCAAACCGTGCCACGACGGCTTGCACGGTTTACACTCATAAAACGTTGCAATTCTGCACGAAACTGACCGTTCAGCTCTTTGAATATACTGAATGCTTTTTGTTCTAATGCAACCATATGATACTTGGGCATTCCTGATTTATGAGCCATGCGAATATCTCTTAAAGCGGCTTCATATTTGTTGGCATAGGTGGCGAACTTTGAACTACGAGCCTGAATTGATGTTGCTCCAGACCCAACTATTCCATGTGTATTTTCAGACAAAAATGGCATAACTTGGTTTTGAAAATCAGAGATAGCCATAAGCGTTTCACTGCCAAAATCGCGAAGCATATATGCAATGTTTCGGCGGGATTGCGCAGGCAATAAATCAAATTGACGAACTATACTTTGCTGTTCATTTGTAGGCGGAGTGTAAGAGTCAGAGTATTCTCTTCGCCATATATATGGCGTGCCTGAAGTAATAACTTGATTTTTTATATGGTTATTGTCTTTGGTAAAGCTGTCTTCTTTATCTTCTTTACATTTCACAAATTCAGCGGTTACTGAATCAATACAAATTCTAATTTCTAAAGCCATAAGTAGTATCCATACTAACTAATCATCCTTATTTAGAGGTTATCTTCATCACTGTAATGAGTCAATGAAGAATAAATAAAATGGGTACATGTTATGTGGCAAATGATTTTTGCTAATAGTTAATGATTCTCTCGTTCACTTATCTTTGTGCGTGACGTTTTGAACCACTGAGGGCACCGAGGCGCTTTGCGCTGCACAGAGAGACAAATACTCACAAGACACTTCACTTTAAAGAAGTACACTTTAATACCTCCTTGTCTTCCTCTGTGTTCTCTATGTCCTCTATGGTTAGAGAAGATCTAATATGTCTATGAAAACATACGTAAAGTAAATACGATAAACCCTCATTGTTTTCTCATTAACTTCTCATTGTGCATAAGAATATTTGAACCACAGAGCACATAAAGGCGCTTCGCGCTTCACAGAGAAAAACAGATACTTACAAAGAGGATAAGAGACGCTGCGCTTCAGAGAAGTAAGTTTTTATACCTCATTATTTTCTCGTTCACTTCTCTCTGTGAAGAAAGAACCTACAGTAAATAAATGCCTGTTTGACGCTATGTAAAACGGCAGCAACATATTTTCTCTATAGTTTTATACTTTTGACTCAACAACATTGCACAATTGATAATTTACTAGCACTATTGAGTTATTAAGACTTCATTCAGAGGTGCTAAATGCACAAAGAGCAAACTCAATGTCAGCCAACAGGTTGTAAACATTGCGAAGACCATTTAGCACTTGGTTTTGATTTTACAATGGCTTTTCAGCCAATCGTTGATTGCACCGATAAACATATTTTTGGCTACGAAGCATTAGTTAGAGGCCTTAATAATGAGTCGGCTTATTCTGTCATTTCGCAAGTAACCGACGAGAATCGCTACACATTCGATCAACTTTGCCGTATTAAAGCTATTTCACTTGCTGCCCAACTGAAAATTGATTCAATCGTGAGCATTAATATTTTACCTAATGCAATTTATAAACCTGAGCGTTGTATAAAAACGACACTTGAAGCTGCTAAGCAATATGATTTTCCGGTAGAACAGATTATGTTCGAGTTTACCGAGGTTGAAAAAGTTGAAGATACTACACATATCAAACGTGTAGTTGATTATTACCAATCTTTGGGGTTTATTACTGCGACCGATGACTTTGGGTCAGGTCATTCTGGGTTAAATTTGTTGGCTGATTTTCAGAGCAATATAATTAAACTCGATATGAATTTAATTAGAGATATACACCTTCACAAAGCAAGACAAATTATTGTTAACCATTGTATAGCCATGTTTGAAGAGCTCAATATTGTTGCTCTTGCAGAAGGCGTAGAAACAGTTGAAGAATACCAGTGGTTGCGCCAAGCTGGTGTTAGCTTAATGCAAGGCTATTTTTTCGCCCACCCTGGGTTTGAGAGCTTGCCAGACGTTGACTTTAGTAAGTTGGATTAAGTGGTTATAACGAGAATCGAATTTAGACAAGGCAAGAGCTGTCAACCTTCAAACGCGCGAAACAAGTTTCACGCCTACGTGTAGCAGCGGATTTATCCCGCGTCATCATCTAGGTTTTAGGTGCTAGGTTCTAGGCGCTTGGACGCGATGTAAAGTCGCTGGTTTCTCATAACTTTACTCTTTTTCGTTGAATTCTTGCTAACCTAAACCATTCCCGGCTAAAGCCAGTCCTACGAATTCCATGCTTGAAACTTGCTAACTTCTTTTAGTATTTAGTCGTATTTATATTATAAATTTTTATTTAGGATGCTAGGCTGAATATTCTTTAAGCATATTGAGAAAGGATAATGATGTTTTTACGCATACTGTTAGTCTCAGCACTTGTTTTATGCTCTTCTGCTAACTTAATCGCAAAAGAACAGCCTCTTAGTTTTGATGCTGAATTAAGCAATTATCAATACGACTTACCCGTTCAATTTTTTAATTTTTCATCACAAAATACGCCATTAAAAATGGCTTATTCTTACCTTAAACCAAGCAATAACATGCCAACCGTTATACTGATGCATGGTAAAAACTTTAATGGCCATTATTGGACCAATACTGCCAACTACCTTAATAGCAAAGGCTATGGCGTATTGATACCGGATCAAATTGGTTTTGGTAAATCGTCAAAGCCTGCTGATTATCAATTTTCGTTTGCTGTATTAGCCAATAACACTCATCAGCTAGTGTCATCTTTAAATATTGAAAACCCTATTGTACTTGGTCACTCAATGGGCGGCATGCTGGCAAGTCGTTACAGCCTGATGTTTTCTAGCCAAGTTAGTAAACTTATTTTGCTAAACCCAATTGGTTTAGAGAACTATTTAAATTATGTGCAATACAAAGACACCGATTTTTTCTATAAAAATGAATTGGCTAAAACACCTGATAAGGTTATTGCTTACCAGAAGAAAAACTATTATGACGGTAAATGGAATGACACTTACGAGCAATTAACCCACTTTATCGGTGGTCAAATTCAAGGCCCTGATCACAAGCAGGTCGCATGGGTTAATGCTAAAACCTACGATATGATTTTTACGCAACCTGTAATAACTGAGTTTGCTCAGTTAAGCATGCCAGTGTCATTAATTATAGGCACACGCGATAGGACTGGCCCTGGCCGTAATTGGAAAAAAGCAGATATTGACTATGAGCTTGGCCGTTACGATAAGTTAGGCAAAGCCGCGGCAAGTATGATCTCAAAATCGCAATTAATTGAATTAGATGATATTGGCCACTTACCTCACATCGAGGATTTTGACCGCTTCAAAGGCGCATTAGACAAAGCTTTATCATTTTAATGTTGCTCGCGCGAAACAAGTTTCGCGCCTACGTGTAGCAGCGGGTTTATCCCGCGTCATTAGTCAGGGTTCTTGGCTCTAGGACGCGATGTGAAATCGCTGCTACAGACTCGCATCTTTTAACTTCCCTTTCCCCTTATCGCTTTTATCTAGCAACTTTATCCACTTTTAGTACCGTTTTTGTGAAAAATAACGACTTATTCATTGATGTAATTACAATTTATATGTAACTTGTGTCGCCCATTTCGCTACGCACTACTATAATATTAAGCGAAATCAACATTTTCATACTAAATACTAGGGATACACAATGAAAAAACTTCCTATTGCATTGGCTCTATGTGCTGCTTTTGTGTCTGCAAACACAATGGCAGAGGTTCGCATAAACGGCTTTGCTTCTATTGTTGGCGGTAAAGCCCTTGACGACGACGCAACCCTTTACGGCTACGATGACGATATTTCATTTAAAAACGAAAGTATGTTTGCATTGCAGCTTTCAGCAGACTTACAAGAAAAGCTAAGCGCTACAGCACAAATTGTGGCTCGTGGTAGTGATGATTTTGATGCTGAGTTCGAATGGGCTTATCTAACTTATGAGTTCAGCGATGAGCTTCAAGTAAGTGCTGGTAAAATGCGTGTACCTTTTTACCGTTATTCAGACTTCTTAGACGTTGGTTACACTTACCGCTGGGTTCGTCCACCGCAATCTGTTTATAACCTTCCGTTTTCAACGTATGAAGGTCTTAGCCTGTTACACAACACACAATTAGGTGATTGGGATTCAACCGTTCAAGTGATTTACGGTAGCTTCGATGGCAACATTGCTGTGGTATCGGTTAATGGCGATACAGAGCTTAATGATATTGCTGGTATCAATTGGACAATGAGCTATGACTGGTTTAGCGCTCGTGCTGCGTACTTTGTTGCAGATACAACAATTGATATTGAAAATGACACTGACGCAGGTGTTGCACTTAATGGCCTTGAGCAGACTCTTAGAGCAGCCGGTTTTGTTGATCAAGCAGATGATATTGCTGTAAACGAAGATGATGGCTCTTTCTTCGCTGTGGGCTTTTCAATTGATTACAACGACATTCTATTTGATGCTGAATACACTGAGTTTGAAGTAGAAAACAGTGCTCTTGCTAAACAAACTCAATACTACACGTCTATTGGTTACCGTATGGATGAGTGGATTGTGCACTTAACTTACGAAAATAATGACGACAAACACGATAGCAACCGCTACAACGCGCTACCTGCAGTACCAGCTTTAAATGCGGGTATTAATCAAGTGCTTGAGGGCGTGAAAGCAAAAAGCAACGTGTATACCATTGGTACGCGTTATGACTTCCACCCATCTGCTGCTTTAAAAGTAGATTTCAGCCGTTTTAAAGATGACATTTCAGATACAGAAACCGACGTTGTAGCTGTTGCTGTTGATTTAGTTTTTTAATTGGAGTTCATAATGAAAAAATTGTTAATCGCGACAGCACTAACGCTATGCTCGCACGCTGTACTTGCTGACGTTGCAGTTATTGTGAACCCAGCAAATAGCAGTGCTATTGACGAAGGTATGATCAAAAAGATTTACCTTGGTAAGGCAAAGTCGTTTGATGATGGCACAAAAGTAAACCCAGTAAACCAAGATGGCACCAGCGTAAGCGATGAGTTTAATGATAAGGTGGTTGGTAAGTCGAGCAGCCAGCTTAACGCTTATTGGTCGAAACTGGTGTTTACTGGTAAAGGTACTCCGCCTGAGAAACTAGCTAATGATCAAGCTGTGATTGACTTTGTTGCAGGTAATGCTGATGGTATTGGTTATATCGATGCAGCAAAAGTAACTGATAAAGTTAAAGTGGTTGGTACTTTTTAAGTTCTACTACGGTTAATAAAAAACCAGGCGATGCCTGGTTTTTTATGCGCTAAAATTACTCGACTTTAAATTTAGCTGTGGCGTCGAGTAACGAATCAGAGAGGTAATGAAGGTTCTTCGCTACATCACGTACTGCCGATAATGAATCCATTGTTTCTTCAAACGACATATGCATATTCGTCACATTATCAACTACCATACTAGCAACAGATGTTTGCTCTTCGGTAGCTGCGGCAATTTGCGAATTCATACCGTTAATTTCTAATATCTGTTCAGAGATTTTATCAATCGATTGCCCTGTATTTTCAGCGGCCTCTGCATTATTTGTAGCCATATCTCGGGCTGAGTTCATTGCATTTACCGCATGGCTTGCTGCTGTGGTTAATGTAGAAAGCAGCTCTCTGATTTCATTCGTCGACTGCGATGTTCTTGAAGCAAGCTCACGCACTTCGTCAGCTACAACCGCAAAGCCTCGGCCTTGTTCACCTGCACGTGCAGCTTCAATCGCAGCATTTAACGCGAGTAAGTTAGTTTGTTCTGCAATCGAGGTAATAACGTTTAAAATTTGCGTCACATTCTTGGTGTCATTTGCCAGCTGGTTTATTGTTGAAGCCGCTTGGTTTATTTCTTCACTTAATGTTTTTGATTCTGTCACAGAACGCTGTATTTGCGTTCGACTTTGCTCAACTTCTCGCTCGGCTGTTTGCGCAGCTTGTGATGCATTTGCTGCTGAATGAGAAATATCAGCGACACTCTGGCGCATTTCTTCCATTGATTGCTTAACTATTTCAGCATCTGATGTTTGTTTAGTTGTGGCACGCTCGGCACGCTCCATGCCTTGTACAAGTCGTGTTGAGTTCTCCATTAATGGCTCACAAACCGCTATAACCTCAAGTACCGCAGCTTTTAACAGCTGTATAAACGCGTTGAAGTTAATCGAAACTTGACCGATTTCATCTTTAGCGTGTACTTCAAGTTGTGTGCTTAGAGAGCCTTTGCCGTCTGCTAATAGGCGTAAGTTATCTGCCGCTGCGCTGGCCGATGAACCGATTCCACGGGCAATCCAAATTGAGGTAACAACCAATAAAATAAGTGAGACTACAGACACTACAAGCATTAAATTTAGTGCGTTGTCTGAACGCGCTTTGGTTGCTTGTACAAGTTCAAAAAAGCGATCATCTGCGCGGGTTTGTGCTCGTTTAAAGCCAGCTAGAACGGCCTCATACTGCTGCGTTTTTTGCTGTGCTTGTTGCTGAATTTTACTAAAGTCGGCGGTGCCGTCGATCATTGAAGTTGCTATGCTTGACGAGGTTTGTGCATAAAGCTCTAATTGTTTTTTGGTATCGGCATGCACGTAGCTGTCGTTGATACTGATGATATTTTGTAGATTTTCATTAATCGTTTTATACGTTTGCGCTGCACTATCAACTAAATCTGACTCACCAAATGTTACCGCTTGAGTGTATAACTCATCTAGTTTTTCGAGTAGCGCAACGTTTGCTGAAGTGAGTTTAACGACCTGATATGATGACTTTTCCAGCTCGTCGAGCGAGATCTTGTTGTCATTCATGGCTATAAAATTGGTTACTACTATGATCACGAATGCCGTAATGGCAATACATGTTATGGCGTGTATTTTTTTTGTGATGCTCAAGTTATTGAAAGAAATACCTGCAGACATTGAATCCACCTTTGCTGTCATATTACTTAGTATTATCGCCCGATTTCCCTAAAGTATTAACTATATTTATATATTTTCAGGTTTTTTTCGTAATTCGTTCAGTTTGTGGAAGTCTTGTAGGAGGTACTTCAGTGCCGAACCAAAAATAATGAGCTTTCAACCTTCAGCTCTCAGACGCGCGAAACAAGTTTCACGCCTACGAATGAAACATGGGCGCTAGGACGCGATGTGAAATCGCTGCTACCTCACATCTCGTTACTCGCACCTTTCCCCTCGTAACTTGAAAATCGCTAACTTAGTCATTTCCCGGCTTAAGCCAGTCCTACGGGGAAACATTAGGTTTTAGGACGCGATGTAAAATCACAACTTTCATTTCTTTTTAATAGCGTTATTAGGGGCTGATCTGTATAATCCGCGGCCTATTATTTACCCTATTGCTTGTTTATTTTCGCAGTTGCTGCGCCCATAACCCTGTCAGTATTTTTCTAGGAATAATTCGTTGATTTCAACCGCAAATATCACCATGCAGTTTGGTGCAGAGCCTCTGTTTGAGAACATTTCAGCTAAATTTGGTAACGGTAACCGCTATGGTTTAATTGGCGCGAATGGCTGCGGCAAATCGACCTTTATGAAAATTCTAAGTGGTGCGCTTGTGCCAACGTCTGGCAATGTGTCGATTGCGCCGGGTTTAAAGCTAGGTACGCTAAGCCAAGATCAGTTTGCGTTTGAGCAATACACTGTGGTTGATGCGGTGATCATGGGTGATGCAGAACTTTGGAAAGTTAAACAAGAGCGCGACCGTATCTATTCGCTGCCAGAAATGAGTGAAGAAGACGGCATGAAAGTCGCTGAACTTGAAAGCATTTTTGCCGAAATGGATGGCTACACAGCAGAAAGCCGTGCAGAAGAAATTTTGATCCAAGCGGGTATTGAGCAAGAGTTTCATTACGGCTTAATGGCAAACGTTGCGCCGGGCTGGAAGCTTCGTGTGCTTTTAGCACAAGCGCTGTTTGCAAACCCAGATATTTTGCTACTTGATGAGCCAACCAATAACCTTGATATTCATACTATTACTTGGCTAGCTAACGAGCTTAACCAGCGTAAGTGTACGATGATTATTATCTCGCACGACCGTCACTTCTTAAACTCGGTATGTACACATATGGCCGATATCGATTACGGTGAGCTAAGAATTTATCCTGGTAACTACGAAAAGTGGATCGAAGCTTCAAGCTTGCAACGCGAACAACTACTAGCTGAAAACGCAAAGAAGAGCGCTGAAATAGACGAGCTACAAGAGTTCGTAAATCGCTTTGGTGCCAATGCATCAAAAGCAAAATTAGCCAGCTCTCGTGCTAAGCGCATGGATAAAATTAAGCTTGATGAAGTAAAAGCATCAAGCCGTATTAGCCCATCACTTCGTTTTGACGAAGGCAAAAAGATGTATCGCCAAGCATTAGAGCTTACTAAGCTAGGTCATGGTTTTGAGGGTGAAACCCTGTTCAGCGGTGGTGACTTATTACTAGAAGCCGGCGCTAAGCTTGCGGTTATTGGTGAAAACGGTGTTGGTAAAACCACCCTATTACGTTGCCTAGTGAATGAATTACAAAGTAACGAAGGTGTGGTTAAGTGGTCTGAAAATGCCAGCATTGGTTATTGCCCACAAGATAGCAGCAAAGACTTTGATAACGACTTAACTTTATTTGATTGGATGTCGCAGTGGCGCACCGCTAAGCACAACGATTTAATGGTTCGTGCTATGTTAGGCCGTTTATTATTCACCGCAGACGACGCTAACAAAAAAGCACGTAACTGCTCGGGTGGTGAAAAGAACCGCCTATTGTTTGGTAAGCTCATGATGCAAGACATCAACGTGCTCATTATGGACGAGCCAACCAACCACATGGATATGGAAGCCATTGAAGCACTCAATAACGCATTAAAAGATTACCAAGGCACACTGATTTTTGTGAGCCACGACCGTGAGTTTGTATCGTCATTAGCGACTCGCATCATCGATATTAAAGATCAACAGCTTATCGATTTTCAGGGCACGTTTGACGAATATATGGATCATGTCGCGCAACAAGCGCAATAACCCCCTCTTCAAATAGGTGAGCAAGTTTGCTCACCCTTTTTGTTTACGTTCAGTTACATAATACCTTTGACTGACTTACCTTATTTGGGTAATTTGCATTTCTTTTACACAGAAAACAACATTTTAAAGGATGTAAATGAATAAGCTACTTAGCGTATCGGCACTGACTCTGGCTCTAACAGCCTGTGGTGGCGGGTCATCAACAGACAAAAAGCCAGATGCAGAAGCGACAAAAAATACCGCCCCTACTCTATCTGGATCACTCACACTCTCTACCAAAGCACTTGAATCAGCCAACTTAGTTGTTGATATTAAAGATGAGCAAAACGACAGTGTGACAACCACGATTATTGATAAGCCACAGTGGCTAAGTGTCACGACCAGCAGCAATCAAGTGACTTTTAATGCTGAGCCGAGCCTATTTGAAGTAGCTAACCATTCTTTTACTGTAGAAGTGTCTGACGGTAAGGCAAGTAATCAATACACTTTAACCGTAAATGTCGCTGAAAACCGTGCAGCATGGCAACCTATTGAGCTTAGCAATAACGAAGTGATAGGTAACTGGCAATCAAGCGATGGCAGTGTACAGTTGGTATTTGCTAGCGAAGATGCAGGTGTAATCGCTCAAAATGGTGAGTTAAGTCGTTTTGAATGGTCGAACCCTGATGTCATTGCGTTAAATACCCAAGCGATTGATTGCTTGCATGAGTGTAATCAACAAGCCTTACTTGAAATGGAAGTGTTGGCTAAGCGCGATGATGCTATTCGTGTTGAGCTATTTAATGTTTCAACCGATAAAGGCGAAGTTGTCACCCTTTATAAATCAAATGCAGAGTTTAGCTCTGAGTACTACGCTGATGTGGATCAAAGCTCGTTCCACTCTGTTAATTATTTAAGTACAACGGGCGAGGAAAGTTACTTTGAAGTATCGCTAGCAAGCTATATTCCAACGGCTTCAGGAAGCACTACGTCGTATACTTATGCTGACTTTTCGGCAACGTTAGAGGGTAAAGCATTAAAAATTAACAGTGATACATTAGTTACGACTCAAAACACAAAGCAATTGAGTAACCTTGGTCATGAAGTAGATGTCGCATTTGATCTTAATCTAATTGATGCAGAAGTTATTGCTCAGTTTGATGACTTTTTAGTGCTAAAACTACGTCATGTTTTAACTTATAAAGATGAAAGTGCACAGAATATTATTAATGAATCAACCGAACTGGCTGAAGCTCTGCTAGAAAAAACATCGATTAGCGCACTTCGAAAACTTACCCCTGTTACAGTTCCTGAGCTGACAGTAGGTAAATCATATACTGGTCGTTTAAATAATAAAAATTCAGATACGGGCGAAGGTTTAACGTTCCGTTATGTACCCACATTTTTTACAATCACTGCAGCCGACACAGCAACGGTCACATTCAATACACCTAAAAGTACTGACTCATTTAAATGGCATTACAACTTAGACAATAACGGCGAAACCGTTAAAGTAATGGGTAATGGCCTAGAAACGAGCTTACAATTTTTCACTCAGCCTGATGGCAAAATGATCATGGCACGCGAGCGTAATAAAGAGCAGCGCCAAGCTCGCTTAGGGTATGAGTTCATAGAAGTAGTGGATGATTCAAGCATCACACTCGATGACTATAAGCATCTATTTAGCTACTTACGTCAAAATTATACCAGCAGTAGCCAGAAAATATACTGGTATATAAATGATGATGGTAAAGGCAGCTTCTATTATGCTGACCAATATGGCCTTGAAAATAGAGCTGACTTTACACCAAGTAGCTATTGGCAATTAGAAGCTGACAACAGCATTAGCTTTGCAATGATGTCGCAGTGCCCAAATGCAGTTGATTACGCTAGCTGTAAAGATGAAGTATTAGCAAATCAAGAAGTTGCCTATTCATCATTATTTAATTTCAAAATTCTTGCTAAAGACGGTAATAAATACCTTTTTGACCGCCTGTTTTGGCAAAGTACGTATGCTTACAGCGAAAGAGAATTAAAAGAGAGTATTTTTCAAAATAGCTATTGGTTTGGGATTGAGAAATAAAGGAGCTTACAGCGGTGCGCGAAACAAGTTTCACGCCTACTTTGTAGAAGCGGGTTTATCCCGCGTCATCAGCGAGTTCTGGGCGCTAGGACGCGATGTGAAATCGCTGCTACTTGTTCGGCGTTAAAACGCCACCTACATCTCGTCACTTTCCCCTTGTAACTCGCTAACTTCTCTAAATAAAAAAGGCCACACAGTTAAACTGTGTGGCCTTTGTACTTAACGGAATTTTAAATTAAATGTCGAAGCGGTCGGCGTTCATTACTTTCACCCATGCGTCGACAAAGTCTTTTACAAAACGTTCATTGTTGTCGTCTTGTGCGTAAAACTCTGCATAAGAGCGAAGGATTGAGTTTGAACCAAACACTAAATCAACACGTGTTGCTGTCCATTTAGTTGCACCTGTGCTGCGCTCAACAATATCATAAAGACCCTTACTTGTTGGCTTCCATGTGTAAGCCATATCGGTTAGGTTTACGAAAAAGTCGGTGCTGAGTGTGCCTACATTATCTGTAAACACGCCATGCTTAGAGCCGCCGTGGTTAGTGCCAAGTACACGCATACCACCAACAAGAGCGGTCATTTCTGGTGCTGTTAAGCCCATTAATTGCGTACGCTCTAACATTAGCTCTTCTGCTGATACCGCGTAATCTTTCTTCAACCAGTTACGGAAACCATCATGAATTGGCTCAAGTACGTCGAACGAGTCTGCATCTGTCATCTCGTCTGTGGCATCACCACGACCCGGCGCAAATGGCACGGTGATGTCAACGCCCGCTGCTTTTGCTGCTTGTTCAACCGCTGCTGACCCACCAAGTACAATTAAATCGGCGAGGCTTACTGGTTTGCTTAAACCCGCTTTCACTGATTCCAGTGCGCTTAATACTTTAGCTAAACGCTCTGGCTCGTTACCTTGCCAATCTTTTTGCGGTGCTAAACGAATACGAGCACCGTTTGCACCACCGCGATGGTCTGAGCCACGGTAAGTACGGGCGCTATCCCATGCTGTAGCGATTAAATCTGCTTGGCTTACACCACAGTTAAGTAGCTTGGTTTTAAGTTCGCTAATTTCGCTGTCAGATAATGTGTAATCAACCGCAGGGATCGGATCTTGCCAGATCAGATCTTCGCTTGGTACATCGGCACCCAAATAACGTGATTTAGGGCCTAGGTCACGGTGCGTCAGTTTGAACCATGCGCGTGCAAACACATCACTAAAATATTCAAAATCATCGTTAAATCGTTCAATAATTTTACGATAGGTTGGGTCCATCTTCATCGCCATATCGGCGTCGGTCATGATGGGGTTTAAACGAATTGATGGATCTTCAACATCAACTGGTTTGTCTTCTTCTTTAATATCGATTGGTTCCCACTGCCACGCACCTGCAGGGCTCTTCTTAAGTTCCCATTCGTAGTTAAGCAATAAGTAGCAATAACCGTTATCCCACTTAGTTGGATGAGTAGTCCACGCGCCTTCGATGCCCGAGGTCATGGTATCGCGGCCAATACCGCGTGAGTTGTGGTTGTTCCAACCAAGACCTTGTTCAAATACATCCGCGGCTTCTGGCTCAGGGCCAACGTTTTCTTCGCTACCATTACCATGGGTTTTACCCACGGTATGACCACCAACTGTAAGTGCGGCAGTTTCTTCGTCATCCATTGCCATACGGGCAAAAGTTTCGCGAACTTGTTCTGCTGTTTTAAGTGGATCAGGGTTACCATTCACCCCTTCTGGGTTTACGTAAATTAAGCCCATTTGTACCGCTGCTAATGGGTTTTCCATGGTATCTGGTTTTTCAACATTCGAGTAACGCTCGTCACTTGGTGCTAGCCATTCTTTTTCAGCGCCCCAGTAAACGTCTTTTTCAGGATGCCAGATATCTTCACGGCCCCCCGCGAAACCAAAGGTTTTTAAACCCATTGACTCATAAGCCATATTACCAGCTAGGATTATTAAATCGGCCCAAGAAAGCTTGTTACCGTATTTCTTTTTAATTGGCCAAAGTAAACGACGTGCTTTGTCTAAGTTTGCGTTGTCTGGCCATGAATTTAATGGTGCAAAGCGTTGGTTACCTGTACCGCCGCCACCGCGTCCATCCTCTAAACGGTATGAACCCGCTGAGTGCCACGCCATACGGATCATTAAACCACCGTAATGGCCCCAGTCAGCTGGCCACCATTCTTGGCTTTCGGTCATTAAGTTTTTTAAGTCGGTTTTAACGGCTTCAAGATCAAGAGATTTGAATGCTTTAGCGTAATTAAAATCTTTGCCGTAAGGGTTCGTTTTGCTGTCGTGTTGGTGAAGAATGTCGAAATTGAGTGCGTTTGGCCACCAGTCAGTATTTGATTGAGCGGTGACAGTGTTACTACCATGCATTACTGGGCATTGGCCCGTTTTTCCATTACTCATTGCTTGCTCCTCATAAGCTTAAAATACGACGAAAGCTAGTTTACTTAGCATCATCATAAATAAAGATTTCTATTGGTTTTGAATAACTAATAACTCAAAAGTTCCTGTTGTTTAAAACTATAGGAGCACTACATAAATAAAGCTAGATCTTGAACATGGTTTTAAATCGATTGATTCGATAGAAAAATACGATTTGATTCATTTTACAAAACAGTCCATTTTATAAAGGTCTTTTTACTGCGAGTAGCCCTTATGAAAACAATTAATCCTGATGTTGCTAGACAATTAAGCATTAACTTTTTTATCGCCAATTTACCTATTTTAATGTTAACAGGGCTGGTAGTTGCTTCGCTTGTGGGGTTAACGTTTAGAAGCTCATTATTGTTTTGGCTGACGCTATTGGTTACACCTTTAAGCATTAATTATTTATACTCGAAAAAACGCATAAAGCAGTTTTGCAAAAACAACAAGTGCACCGATATATCATGTCTCGCTAAGCAAACTGATTAATTTTTAATTTTATTACCCAGTCACCAGATTATTTAGCCCTCAACTTGTATAAATATTAATTAGTTATGCGAGTTTTATAGGCAGTTTAAAATTAACTGTCATGCCATTAGAAGGTGAACTCGCAGCACTCACTTCACCTTGTAATGCTTGCGTTGCAAGGTTATAAACGATTGACATTCCTAATCCACTTCCACCTGAGCCGCGCTTCGTAGTAAAAAAGGGCTCAAACACTTTATGCAAAGTTTCTGTATCCATGCCATGGCCATTATCTTTGTAGCAAAGCAAATAAACACCTTGTGCTTCGTCAATATTAACCGATATGTTTATTTGGTTGTCTTGGCGTCCCACAAAACCATGAACGCAACTATTATTAACCAAATTCATTATGATTTGACTCAAAGCTCCAGGGACTGTGATCAACTCAAAGTCATCGACACAATTCACATTTACACTGACGTTATGACTACGGGTTAAAGGCATTAAGCTGTGTAGAATGTTTTCTAAGTAGTCTTTAATGTTGGTTTCTAATAAATCGAGTGAAGATTGATCTACTGCCGTTTGTTTAAAGTCGCTGATTAATTTTGCTGCTCGCTCTAAATTAGTGAATGATATTTTAAAACATTCGTTTAAATGATTAATACTCTCTATCAGCGCAGCCTTAGTTAACGTATTTGACTGTATAAGCTTATCAACTTCAGAGAGTTTGTCTTTTGCCGAACTGTTTGCAGTCACCGCGATACCTATTGGCGTATTAACTTCATGTGCAATTCCAGCAACCAGATTACCCAATGAAGCCATTTTTTCTGCTTCAATAAGTTTTTCTTGCATCTCGGTAAGTTCAGATAAGGTTTTCTCGAGCGTTCGAGTGCGTTCAACAACACGCTCCTCTAGGTGCTGATTAGCGCGTTCAAGCTCTGCGTTTATACGTTCATTTTCTTGTGCTGATAGCGCTCTGCCGTATAGATCTGCTAATGCGCCTATAAATGAGCATTCATCTTCTGTCCAATGTCGCTCACTACCAATGTGCTCACAACAAAATATACCGATCATTTTTCCTTTATAGCGAATTGGTGCATCGAGCATAGCGCCAATATTAAGTGGTGTTAGGTAGCTTTCGCTAAATTCGTAGGTAGCAGGATCAGTATGCGCATCAACCGCTGTTATTGTGCGTTGCGTATCAAGTGCTTTGAAATAGTCAGGGTATGCGTCCCGGGGAAGCACTAGCATTTGAATTTCTTTACCATTTTCTCTGTCGAGTAATAAACGGCACTCTATTGCTGTATTTTCTTTATTAAGTAACCAAATGCCGGCACGCCCGATTTCAAGTCCATCGAGAACAGCATTAAGGATTAGCCGTTCAGCTAATTCAACATTTCCACTATCGAGATCAGACGAAATTGATACACCATAAAGCAGTTGTACTAGTTGCTGGCGCATATTCTCACCTTTTAGTTTTAGTATCCTTTAAGTTTAGACGAACAAACTCAATATCGCATGTAGATTAATTTTTTTTAGAAACTCTTTAAGTATTAAGTAGTTGTTCAGATAAAAATGAGTATATTGTACCTAACTCCTGTTGATACCCCTTACGACTTTATGTTGTTTAAGCAGTTTGGCCAGCTCTCCCCCGAGCTGGTTTTTTTTTGCCTAGTCCCTAGTGCTCACGCATGTTACAGTTACCTCAGTAATCACCAAAAATTAATATGTTATGCGTTATACCCTAATTTTAATCACTTTTTTAATGAGCTTTAGCCCATTTGTAGCAGCTCAAAATGAGCCACAAAACCGCCCAGCATTAACTGAAGCAGAGCAACAGCAAGGACTCGATAAGCTTCAAGAACCTATGTATAAACCATTGTTAGAGCGCTATATTCTTGATGAATTAAAAGCGGTGCGCCAAGACCAACAAAAACTACGCGAAGATGTGACAAAACAAGTTGCTCATACACAACTTGATACTGCCGACCGTGCATTAACTTATACAACAGACACCATTAATAATGTGTTTTTCATTATTACCATTACCGCTTCAATCTTGGTCTTAGTCGGTTGGAATTCCCTACGTGATGTGAAAAATAAAGTAGAAGATATTGTTAATACACGCGTGAGTGCGATTACAAAAGAATATGAAGAGCGCCTAAAAGTACTCGAAGAAAAACTACGTGAGCGGTCTGAAGAGATCTTATTAAACCAACAAAAGATCTCAATCACCAATGAAGTTCATTCTTTATGGATGCGTGCCAATTTAGAAAGCGATGTTGCAAATAAGATTGAGATTTTTGACGAGATCTTAAAACGTAAACCAGAAGACGTAGAAGCCATTGCCTATAAAGCAGATGCTCTGTTAGAAATTAACGAAACAGGTGAGGCTATCGAGCTTTGTAATCAAGCATTAGAAATTGATAGCGACTACGGCTACGCATACTGGCAACGTGCTTGTGCCTATGCATTACTACACAAACACGCCGATGCAATGGCTGATATTCGTATGGCTCTTGAATATTCTCCTAACCTACGTAACGAGCTATTACACGAAAGCGCGTTTGCCAGCCTACACGACAACGACAGCTTTAATTCGTTGTTAAATGAATCGGCATAGCCGAACCCCATGTAGCAGCGGGTTTATCCCGCGTCATAGGCACTAGGGTTTAGGTTTTAGGTCCTAGTACCCTTTCACATATATTTTGATCAGTTGCCCTTACTTAAATTCAGGTAACTGATCTTTTCCAATCAATAATTCAATACTCCTGCTTTTTCCAGTAACTGATGTTATAAATTTCTTCTTCTT
>NZ_JAKGBA010000039.1:0-16707 GCF_021532495.1 Pseudoalteromonas sp. Cn5-37
CAATCACATTGCTTGTCGAGATTGTAAAATAAGAAGTCAGTGCACTAACTCTAAAAAAGACCCTAGGCGAATAAGGCGGTGGGTGCATGAGATTCTGACAGAAGAAATGCTTCAAAAGCTAAAGAATCAACCTGAATTGATGCTTCATCGAAAGCAAACTGTTGAGCACCCCTTTGGCACAATTAAACTCTGGATGGGAGCTACCCACTTACTAACACGAGGTTTAAAAAGCGTGGGGACAGAAATAAGTCTTCATGTCCTAGCTTACAACTTCAGAAGAATGATAACAATTATGGGAGTTAACGGCCTAAGTAAAGCAATTAGAGTAGCGTTGCCATAGCAGTTTCGCTCGCGCGGAGAAAATTGCGATACTGAGAAAAAATCGATCGCAACCATCTTAAATGGTTTCAAACTAAGAACATACCCAAGACAATTTATTAAAAATTAGTTTTTACACAGTCTGTGCCAAAAGCGGACACTTCTAGTCAATGGTGAGCAACGAATTTATAGCTTGCACAAATATCAGATGTACCTAAAAGTATTTGTAAGTTTAATTAAAGCAATATAGCTGACGAATCCCCACGAATGGCGTAGATAAAACAAATAGTTAGAGGCGAAGGGAACATTCATGGCAGTTCCCGATCTGATCTTTCGCCAAAAACACCTAACCATGAATGTAAAAACAATGCTCGCCGATTTCCTCTCATTTGTCACCCCCAAATGTATGCACAAAGCCCGATTTTTAGCTGTGGGGGCGGCAGTACAAAGCTTGATGCAGAATGCCAATGTACGGTAACGGCTATCGGCCGTAATTTTGACAGTGAAACGTCAGAAAAACACGGCATCAAACGAGCTGACCGTTTGCTAAGAAATGAAGCGCTTCAAGCAGAGGCGCCGCTTATTTATGGCGAAATGACCCGCTTGCTACGTCAGGGCAAACAGCCGCTGATTTTAGTGGACTGGAGCAATGCCGACACCGAAAAGCGCCATTTTATCCTGCGTGCCAGCCTGGCGCTAGAAGGTCGCCCACTGACGTTACATCAAGTTGTTGTGCCGATGGACGAGTATACGTGCCCACACGTACACAGGGCGTTTTTATACCGGTTAAAGCAGGTACTGCCGGCAGACTTTAAGCCGGTGATTATTACCGATGCGGGTTTTAAAGTGCCGTGGTTTAAGCAAATACGTAAGCTCGGCTGGCATTACATTGCCAGAGTTCGTGGCAACCAGACACTGCAACTACCCGGCCAGGATGCCTATATCACGGTTGCCAAAGCCTACAAAAAAGCACGCCCTACGCCCCAAGTCTTGGGTGAGGTTAAGCTGACCAAAGCCCAGCAATATCGCACTCAAGCCGTGCTGGTGGGCACCGGTTGGAAGCTGCGAAAATCCGACAAACACAAGCAATATAAAGAGCCGTGGTTGTTGGTCTCATCCTTGCCCAATTGCTTCGATTACGCGACGAAGATTGCCAAATGCTACGGCAAACGCATGCAAATAGAAGAGAGCTTCCGCGACCAGAAAAGCCAGACCTATGGCTTAGGTAGCGAAGCCCACCGTACTTATAAACGCGAACGATTGGAAGTGCTGTTGCTATTAGCGGCACTGGCAAATTGGTTGCATTACATGATAGGGCTGGCGGCAGAGCTGGCCGGGAAGCACTTGCAGTTTCAGGCTAACAGCATCAAACATCGGCGAGTACTCTCATTTAACTACCTGGGAATGCGATTATCAAAGGCCGCCCAGCTGGGCTTAACTGAAGAAGAGATACAAGCGGCAAGACGGCAAGTCATGCTCTGGGCCGCAGAGTTTGACTGGGGTGTCATCAAACTGGAAAAGAGCTGATACTATGGTCAAATTCGAGGGGATCCCTCAGCAAATATTCATAAATGTTTACATGACATCAATTTACTTATTCGAAAATTTGTATTAGCATAGGCCATGTATATTTTTTTGAGAATTTTATGTCTAAAGCATTTTCAAAAGTCTTAGTAATAACGCTTATGCTGGTTGCCTTTGTAGGGCAAGCATTTGCGTATTCTGCTATGTCTTGCGAAATGTCATCAGGTTCTCACGAATCACACATGAACATGAACATGAACATGAACCATGGTGATATGAATAAAAGCAGTAATGGTCAATCAGAAGATTGTTGTGACGTTGAATGTATTTGTCCTGCAAATGCTTGCTCATCTACGACAGTCCTAAATTCCAGTATTGATTCGACAGATATTCAAATATTCAGTGAATCTGTAGCTGCTCTGCAATCTAAACAACCTCATTCAATTTCCACTTCCCTTTATCGTCCACCAATTTTTGCCTAATACAGGATTAGTGCGTCCAAATTTCGCGCACATGTAATTAATTTTTCTGTTAGTCAATATAGCGTCGTAGCGCTATAGATATTTTCCAGCGATGTCTGGGGGCAAAAATGATCAATAAGTATTTAAAAATAGCAGTAGTAATGCTGCTTTCACCTGCGTTTGCAAACGCCAACGAACATAACCATGCACACAATAACGACGTAACACCTTTGGAGTTAATCGTTTATAAAACCCCTAATTGTGGGTGTTGTAAAAAATGGATAACTCATATTGAAGACAAAGGGAACGTTGCGCATTCCAAAGATTTCCGAAACATCGGCAACATCAAAACTAAGTATGGTATCAAACCTAATTACCGTTCATGCCACACGGCAGTGAGTAGAAATGGATTTGCCTTTGAAGGTCATATACCTGCTAAATTTATTCAGCAGTTCTTATCAGAAGAACATCCCAATGCGATTGGGCTTTCAGTTCCAGCAATGCCAGTTGGCTCTCCCGGTATGGAAGTCGATGACCGCTTTATGCCATACAACGTGTTAATTCTATTTAAAGATGGAACGAGCAAAGTCTATGCAAAAGTTAAAACATACGAGGAGCAATTCTAATGAAATTGAACTCTTCAAACCTTACTTCACTTTCAACTGCATTAATACTCGGCTTATCTGTATTCTCAGCTCAAGCTGAGAAAGTAGTGTCGCTTGAACAAGCTATCACCTTAGCTCAGCAAAATGATCCTTGGCTTCATGGTAGCCGGTTGAAACAAAGTGCAGTTGAAAATAGAAGTATTGCTTCAGGTACTTTGCCTGATCCGAAAGTATCGCTAGGGATAATGAATTTACCAACAGATACTTGGGATTTAGATCAGGAAGGAATGACTCAGCTAAAGGTTGGCGTCTCTCAAATGTTTCCGAGAGGCGACAGTCTAGAGATCAAGAAAGACCAGTTACAAATTGAGTCCACGAAATTTCCACTGTTACGAGAGGATCGTAAAGCTAAGTTGAAAAGCCAAGTGTCACAACTTTGGTTAGATGCTTACTTAGCCCAACAAACTATTAAATTGATTGAAGATGATTGGTCTCTTTTTGAGCAGATGGCGGAAGTGGCTAAAGCTAGCTATTCAAACGTTGTTGGTAAAACTAGACAGCAAGATGTTATTCGTGCTCAGTTGGAAATCGTGCAGTTAGATGACAGATTAACTTCGCAAAAGCAGAAACTAGAAACGACAATCGCTCGTCTCAATGAGTGGCTTCATATTTACGATGCGGATCGTTTGAATGAATCATTCAACTTTGACGCGCAACCATTAGAGTTTAGGGTTTCTAAAAAGTTACCTGCAATTACTCTGAATAATCCAACAGTCCTAAAAGCATCTAATTACTCAAGAAATCTATTGGCTCAGGAACTTGCTAATCATCCAGCCATACTTGCAATTGATGTAAAACGCAAAGCTTCAGAAAAAGGAGTTGAGTTAGCCAAACAGCAATATGAGCCGCAATGGGGTGTCAATGCGAGCTATGCCTATCGTGACAATATGCCTTCTGGTGATAGCCGAGCTGATTTATTTTCTGTTGGGGTAACGTTTGATTTGCCTTTGTTCACTGAGAATAGACAAGATAAGCAAGTTGCAGCTTCTATTGCTGATTCAGAAGCTATAAAAACCGAGAAATTATTGCTGACAAAACAAATGATCAGTGCGGTGGAAAAGGAGCTTAGACAGCTTAAACGTTTATCTGACAGGCAGTCTATTTATCAAAAACAACTTCTCAAACAAACGCATGACCAAGCTGAAGCGTCATTGACGGCTTACACCAACGATGATGGTGATTTTGCCGAAGTTGTTCGAGCAAGAATCGCAGAATTAAATGCCAGAATAGCAGCCTTAAAAATTGATGTTGACGCACTTAAAACAGTTGCTCGCATTAACTATTTCTTTTCGTACTCTCAAACTAACTCAAATGCTGAGCATAAGCCAATGCACACTTCGCACAGAATGAATCAACACTTATCCAATCAGCAATTTGGAGAAAAATAATGTCAACGAATACTAAAACACCAAATTTGAAACTAGTAGCCGCCATCATCATTGGGGCAGCACTAGGTGCTGGAGCATTAAGTTTATATCAAGGTACAGGTTCAAGCGGTAATGGCAATGAAGCTACATCAGGAGAGAAAAAACCGCTGTATTGGGTTGCACCGATGGATTCTAATTACCGTCGTGACAAGCCCGGTAAGTCGCCTATGGGTATGGATTTAATTCCTGTGTATGAAGAAGGATCATCTGGTGATGACTTTGGCCCCGGAGCCGTAAAAATCGCGCCTCATGTAGTGAATAATCTTGGGGTTCGCACTGCTCCTGTTGAGCTTAAAAATATGCATACTGAAATATCAACCGTAGGTTACGTTCAATATGATGAAGATAAGCTAATTCACATCCATCCACGTGTAGATGGTTGGATAGAAAAGCTCTACGTCAAAGCCGCAGGTAATCCTGTTGAGAAAGGGCAGCCTCTATATACACTATATTCTCCTCAGCTAGTTAACGCGCAAGAAGAACTATTAATAGCTATAAAGCGCAATAATAGTTCCTTAATTGCGGCGGCCAAAGATCGGCTTAAAGCGTTACAGCTTTCAGCAGACTTTATTCAAAAGCTAGAAAAGACACGAAAGGTTCAGCAAAACATCACCTTTTACTCCCCTCAGGCAGGTGTTGTTGATGGTTTGAAGATTAGAGAGGGTTTTTATGTAAAGCCGGGAAACACCATATTAAGCATTGGTCAGCTAGATCAAGTTTGGGTTGAAGCAGAAGTGTTTGAACGTGACGCAGCCTTAATTAAAGAGGGACTTCCTGTATCAATGACACTGGATTATTTACCCGGAGAGGACTGGGCTGGTGTCGTTGATTATGTTTATCCAACATTGAATAGTAAAACACGCACACTCAGAGTGAGACTGAAGTTTGACAACCCAGACTATCAATTAAAACCAAACATGTTTGCACAAGTCTCTATTCACGCTAATCAAGCTGATAGCACGATACTCGTACCTAAAGAAGCCGTCATTCGCACAGGTAAACAAGACAGAGTTGTACTTGCCTTGGGGGATGGGCAATTTAAGTCTATCGAAGTGACAATTGGCCGGGTTGATATCGATAGTATCGAAATCTTAGAGGGTCTTAATGAAGATGATGTTGTGGTGACATCTGCTCAATTCTTGATTGATTCTGAATCAAGTAAAAACTCTGATTTTAAACGAATGACTCATGACGAAGTGCCTAGCTCTGTTTGGATGGAAGGCGAAATCAACAGCGTCATGGCGGGACATCGTATGGTTAATATTACTCATGGTCCTGCTGAGGCTTGGGATTGGCCTGAAATGGTTATGGATTTTACTGTGGCTGAAAAAGTCGATATTGACTCATTAAAGTCAGGTCAATCTTTGCACTTTGAAGTGAGCAAAACCGAAGAGGGTGGATATGAAGTTACTGGAATTCATATCATGAGTGAGCCTGCTGATATGAGTGAAGAAGTATCATCAGCAACAGCATCAGGTTTAATTAATGCGATTGATATTGATACACGGATTCTAAATATTAGCCGAGGCCCAATAGAGAAGTGGGATAGACCTGCTGCGACGATGGATTTTATCGTCGCGGACAATATAGAAATAGTTGATTTCAATGTTGGTGATAATGTCACTTTCACTTTTGAGGTTAGGGATGACTTAGTTATCACTGACATTTCTCTTGAATCAGATGAACAACACGGCAAGGAAAATAAGCCGGTCGTTGATCACTCGAATCATTAAGTTGGGAGAAAAATAATGATTGAATCAATTATTAGATGGTCAATTGGCAATCGCTTCTTTGTTATCTTAGCTACCTTAATTTTGATTGGTGGTGGGCTATTTTCAATAAAGAATACGCCTGTTGATGCACTACCAGATTTATCTGACGTTCAAGTAATAATTAAAACGAATTACCCCGGTCAGGCACCGCAAGTTGTTCAAGATCAGGTTACTTATCCACTGACAACTGCAATGTTGTCTGTTCCCGGCGCTGTTACTGTTCGTGGCTATTCATTTTTTGGTGACTCATTTGTTTACGTCATCTTTGACGAAGACACTGACTTATATTGGGCAAGGAGCAGAGTACTTGAATATTTAAGTCAAGTAGCCCCTTCACTACCCGCTAGTGCGCGTCCACAACTAGGGCCAGATGCGACAGGTGTTGGCTGGGTTTACCTATATTCTCTTGTAGATAAAACGGGCAACTTGGATATTAGCCAATTGCGTAGTATTCAAGATTGGTTCTTAAAATATGAATTGCAAACTGTCCCCGGAGTGTCAGAGGTTGCTGCCGTTGGTGGAATGGTTAAACAATATCAAATACAAGTCGATCCCGATAAGTTAAGAGCCTACGGTATACCACTTAGTCACATTCAAATGGCCCTTAAGCGTGGTAACCAAGAAACAGGTGCCTCTGTTGTTGAAATGGCTGAAGCAGAGTACATGGTTACCGCTACTGGCTATATCAAAAGTATTTCAGATATAGAGTTGATCCCTCTCGGTGTGAACGAACAAGGAACGCCGCTTACTATTGGCGATGTGGCAGAAGTTAACTTAGGTCCACAAATGAGACGGGGCATCGCGGAACTTAATGGTGAAGGAGAAGTTGTTGGTGGTGTGGTTGTTATGCGCTTTGGTGAAAACGCACAAAAAACCATTGATGGAGTAAAAGCCAAATTAGAAGAGTTAAAAAAAGGTTTACCCGAAGGAGTTGAAATAGTTACGGTTTATGATCGCTCTGGCTTAATAGGAGAGGCGGTAGAAAACCTATGGAGTAAATTGCTCGAAGAGCTTGCTGTCGTCGCGATTGTATGTGTTGCATTTCTGTTTCATTTGCGATCTTCGATTGTTGCAGTTGTCACTCTACCTATTGGCATCTTAGCTTCATTTATCATCATGCATATGCAAGGTATCAATGCGAATATTATGTCATTAGGTGGTATCGCTATTGCAATTGGTGCGATGACAGATGGCGCAATAGTGATGATTGAAAATATGCATAAACATATGGAAAAGACACCGCTAACAGATGAAAATCGTTGGCAAATAGTCTCAAAGGCGGCAAGTGAAGTCGGTCCTGCATTATTCTTTAGTTTGCTCATCATTACAGTCTCATTCTTGCCTGTATTTATTTTGGAAGCGCAAGAAGGAAGAATGTTCTCTCCTCTTGCTTACACAAAAACATATGCAATGGCTGCATCAGCAGGCTTAGCGATAACATTGGTGCCTGTATTAATGGGGTACTTTATTCGAGGCAAAATTGTTTCAGAAAAGAAAAATCCGTTAAACCGATTGCTAATTGCTATTTACATGCCTGTTTTAAAGCAAGTAATGAAGTTTCCAAAATCGACAATTGTAGCAGCAATATTAGTGACTATCGTCGGTTTTTGGCCTGTTGATAAGATTGGTAGCGAGTTTATTCCTCCTCTAGATGAAGGAGATTTAATGTACATGCCGACTACATATCCGGGGATCTCTATTGGTAAGGCAAGAGAAATTCTACAGCAGACAGACAAGCTAATTAAAACAGTGCCAGAAGTTGAAACAGTATTTGGTAAAGTAGGAAGAGCTGAAACTGCAACTGATCCCGCGCCTCTAACTATGATTGAGACCTTCATTCAGTTGAAGCCTCAAGAAGAGTGGCGTGAGGGAGTTACAACAGAATCTTTAAAAGCTGAGTTTGATAAGTTGGTTAAGTTTCCGGGCTTGACGAATGCTTGGGTTATGCCAATCAAAACTCGTATTGATATGTTGGCAACAGGTATTAAAACGCCAGTAGGTATTAAAGTAGCAGGAGCTGATTTAAATACGATTCAAGAGATAGGGCAACAAATAGAGCAATTGTTACCTGAGGTGACAGGAACCGCTTCAGTTTATTCTGAACGAGTTGCAGGTGGACGATATATCAAAGTTGATATTTCTCGTGAGAAAGCAAGTCGTTTTGGATTAAACATCGATGACGTACAACAAGTAGTTTCAACTGCTATTGGTGGGATGAATGTCACTCAAACAGTAGAAGGTCAAGAGCGTTATCCTGTCAACTTGCGATACCCACAAGATTATCGTGACTCTCCAGAGCAGTTGTCGCGCTTGCCTGTTGTCACTCCAAATGGACAACGCATCGCACTAGGTGACGTAGCTGAAATAAAAGTAGAAGTAGGCCCTCCGGGGATCAAGAGTGAAAATGCACGTATTAATGGTTGGACGTTCATTGATATAGAGGGCGTTGACGTAGGTACTTATGTTGAAAGTGCAAAAGAGCATTTAGCTAAAAATCTTATATTACCAGCAGGTTATTCGATTACTTGGGCTGGTCAATACGAATATATGGAAAGAGCCAAAGCCAAGCTTACTTACGTTGTTCCATTGACGCTCGCCATTATTGTTATTTTGCTTTATTTGAACTTCAGAGCGTTTAGCGAAGTTGCGATCATCATTGTGACTTTACCGATGGCAATGATCGGTGGGTTATGGTTGATGTATTTAGAAGGGTTCAACTTCTCTGTAGCAGTTGGTGTAGGCTTTATTGCTCTGGCTGGAGTAGCTGTTGAGATTGGCGTAATAATGTTGGTATATCTCAATCAGGCGCTCGCTGAACTTAAGGAAAAAGCGAAAGAGCGAGCAGAACTCATCTCAGAAGATGAATATCAAGATGCCTTATTGCACGGTGCTGGATTACGTGTTCGTCCTGTAATGATGACAGTAGCGACAATCATTATCGGCCTAATGCCTATTTTATATGGTACAGGAACAGGCTCTGAGGTAATGAGTCGTATTGCTGCACCAATGGTAGGTGGGATGACAAGTGCAGTCCTGCTAACTCTAATTGTTTTACCCGCGATTTATTCAATCGTTAAAAAGCCCGAAGTAAACGCCTTTAACAAGGAACTTTCTAACTCGGAGCTAAAAAACAATGCTTAGAAAAGCTAGGAAGTACCATAAATGGCTAATGGCATTTGTAGGGATACAATTCCTTTTCTGGTCGATTACTGGTGTGTATATGGTGACTATGGATATTCACTATATACACGGCGAAACCTTGGCTAAGAGTGAGGAAGCCAAAATAGATTTAGCAAGTATGGATTACTCCATTGTAAAGCTAGCTGCGGATTATCCTAAAGCTAGCCAAGTTACACTTACTCAAAGTATGGGCCGTCCTTTGTATTCTTTTATTAATGGAGAAAATGGAAAAGTAGCAATAGATGCTAAAACTGGAGCTGTTCAGGCCCTTGTAGATGAAACCAAGGCTAAAGAAATCGCACAATACCATTATGTGCTGAATCATCAAATCGACAGCATAAGGTTGATTAAGTCAGCGACAAACTTGCCTGCTGAGTTGTCCCCAAGGCATTTACCTGTTTGGAGAGTGACGTTTGAGCAATTCTCCACACCGACATTTTATATAAGTCAACAAACAGGATCACTTGTTGCCAAGCGTCATGATTACTGGCGATTGTTTGATTGGATGTGGCGGTTCCACATTATGGATTACTATGATGGAGAAAACGTATCTAACTGGTTTTTGTTCTTGGTCGCAACTCTAGGTCTAATGGGAGCAATTACTGGCGCAGTATTGACTTATTACCGAGTGCTTTCCCCAAATAAAAAGAGAGTCATTTGATGCGACTATTTAAGTTAAATACAACGATACACAAGTGGCTTTCTTTATTTGTTGGTTTACAACTGCTTATTTGGTTGGGAACGGGCCTTTACTTCAATTTGATGGATCACAGTAAAGCCAGTGGTAATGAACTTAGAGTTCATTCTCATCATGAAGGTAGCATTACAGGCTTTGACCTATTCCCTATTAAAGACATTACTAGTAATGCTCCGCAGGAAGTAAACCTTATATGGGTTTTACATCAGCCTTACTATCATTTTGTGTTCGATAAGGGGCAGCATAGCTATCAAGAACGCCACTCAAAGCTATTTGATGCTGTAACAGGAAAGCCATTTAATTTGTCTGAAGAACAAGTACTAACTTTGGCAAAAAACTCCTACTCAGGACAGGGTAAGTTAACTACTCCAGTGTTATCTCAACCTCCGTTTTCTGATCACGTAAGGCAGCAAAATCCTATGTGGCAAGTTGCCGTTGAGGATGAGAACAATACAACTATTTATTTAGATAGTATTACAGGTCAAGTACTTCGCCATGCCAATGATGATTTCAGATTGAAAGATCTGATGATGAAGCTTCACTTTATGGACTATGGCAATTCTGGAGGATTTAACCATTGGTTGATCATTGCATTTGCTTTTGCAACGCTATTCCTTTCAATTACTGGTGTTACTTGGCTGATACAACAGTATCGAAGTGGTTTACTGAAGCTAGGTTGGGGCACTAACAGGCAAAAAGTGGCAGTGACGTTTTCCAATGAAAATACTATTACTGACATCTCAGCAGTTGGTCGCTCAACTGTACTAGAAGGGCTAGCTAGTTCACATGTATACCTTCCTTCAGGTTGCGGTGGTGGCGGTACTTGTGGCAAATGCGTGTTCTTAAGTTCAACTAAATTACCTATCACACTATCTGAACAGGAACATTTATCTCAGGAGCAACTTAAGGAAGGTTATCGGCTTGGATGTCAGCATAGGTTCTCTGAAATTAGTTCGATTGAAGTTAATACTGATCGCAATATTGAAAATCATGAGCTAGTTGTGGTTGCGACTAATTTCATTACTCCTTTTATCAAGGAAGTGAAATTTAAGCTGAAATCAGGCAAACAGTTGGCATTTAAAGCTGGTGCATATATGCAATTTGATGTGCCAGCAGGGATGAATAGCTTACGTCCAGATGATATGCCAGAGTGCTATGAAAAATACTGGGATAGCTACTATCATGGAAAATTTTCTCATAACGGTGTAACTCGCCACTACTCATTAGTTAACTTTGACGAGGAGTCTGATGAGTTAATGTTTAATATCCGTTGGCAGACCGCAAAGAATGGTTTTAAAGCAGGAATAGGTTCAAGTTATTTAGGTTCACTCCAAGTAGGTGAAACGATAACTGCAAAAGGCCCTTTTTCTGATTTTTATGCCACTTCAAATAAAAAAGTTAGTCGCGTGTTTATAGGTGCGGGTTCAGGACTTGCACCACTAAGGTCTATTATTTTTGAACAGTTGAAAAAGCATAAAGATAAAAGTGGTTTGACTCTTATCTATGGTGCGCGAACTGAAGATGACTTGCTATACCATAATGAATTGAAGTCACTGAGTGAGAAGCATAAAAACTTCTCTTATATTCCTACTCTTTCTAATCCTTCAGAAGAATGGCAAGGGCACTCAGGCTATGTTCAAAAAGTACTTCTGCCGTATATGAACCAAAAATCAGAACTGCTTTTGGCTGAGTTTTACTTGTGCGGTTCAGAAGCAATGATGAGTGAAGTGGAAAAAATAATTACAGATGCTGGGATTCCAAGTAATCAAATTTTCAAAGATAAATTTAGTCGTTAATCCATTAAATAAATAGAGGTAAATATGAAAAAACTAATTAAATTTTTAACCGTAATCAGTGTCGTTTTTAGTAGTGCGGTATTTGCGCATGTGCATCTTGAAAAAAGTGTGCCTGCTGATAATGCAATGCTAATGAATCCTCCAGAAGAGTTAACTTTGGTGTTCACCAAAGAGGTACGGGTTGTAAAAGTTTCATTGGCCAATAAACAAGGCGAAGAATTTAAATTTGGATTCGAGCCTTCTAAAGTCGCTACTAGCAAATTTACATGGAAACTACCTAAATTAGCTCCTGCAAACTATGCTGTGGATGTAACCTTCTTAGGTAACGATGGTCATAAAATGAAACATAGCTTCGGCTTTATGGTTCACTAAAATAGGCGGTGTGATTGATATGGAAATGTATATCTGGAATACAGTCATTGTACTGTCAAAAATTGTATTTTACGTCGGCTTTGCCTGTATTGCTGGTTATACATTTTTCAGGCAAATATTTGAGAATAATGAATCTCATACTAATGCTGTAATCGCGAATTTAACGTGTACAAGAACTTATATAGTTATGGCTTTGATCGCTAATATTACTTGGTTCTTTGCCAGTACTGGTGCAATGGCAGAAGAGGGAATTCAGGGGGCGATAGACGCTGATATATTGGCTATTATGTGGGACTCCTCTGTCGGCACTGGAGCTTTGCTTCGAGCGCTTGGGCTAGTTACCGCAATAATCGCTTTAGCTTTAAGGTTCAAACTCGCTGTGAACTCGTACTTAAAACAAAGCGCTTTAATGTTGAGTTTATTAATCCTTGCATACTCATTCACGTTACTGGGTCATATTTCTGAGTTAGGCACAATTGAAAAAGGCTTGCTTATTTTGCATGTGCTCGTTATGGCATGGTGGTTTGGGGCGTTATTGCCACTAAAACAGGCTTGCCATCAGCTAAGTTATGCAGAACTTCATTTGCTGATGGAAAGCTTTGGCAAACAAGCAAGTTTTACATTGAGCCTATTGTTGGTAGCAGGCCTCTGGCTCGTGATTCAATTGGTCGGAAGTCTTGATGCACTAATAAGCTCAAGTTACGGACAAACACTGTTGTTTAAATTGGCCCTTGTAGTGTCTATTTTGGCACTTGCTGCTAAACATAAACTAATACTCGTTCCACAACTTAAAAATAGTCAAGGCAGAGAGGCTTTATCTAAATCTATCTCGATAGAAATGGTAGTAGCTTTTGCCATTTTATCTGTAACGGCTGGGCTTACTAGTGTTGTTGGCCCTGCAAATTAAAACCTAAAAGAGAGAATGAAAATGAAAACAATAAATATATTACTCGTTTTATTAATGACGTTTAGTTTCGCAGCAAACGCTCATGGTGATAAGAACAAAGACAAAGGTTTGTTTAAAGGTATAGATACCCCAGCCGCAAAAGTTGTTTTGGCATTTCATCAAGCACTTGAAACTGGCAATCAAAAACAGGCTAGAGCGCAGTTAGCGGATGATGTCACCATCTTCGAGGGAGGCCGCGTTGAAAGGAGCGCTGATGAATATGCTCATCATCATATGTTGTCGGATATGAAGTATTTAGCAGCGATGAAGAGCGACACACTTGAACATCAAGTGACGATACTTGGAAATACCGCTATCTCTGCGTCGCGCAGTCAAACTACAGGTACTCATAAAGGTGTTGAACGCGATTATCAAGGCATGGAAACGATGGTGCTGGAAAAACAAAATGGTGAATGGAAGATTAAGCACATTCATTGGTCACATTAATTTATTGGTCAAACAACGGAGAGTAAAATGAGAAACAACAATCCATTACATCAAGTTTCTACGCCACGTAGACGCTTTGTACAAGGATTAGCTGCTGGCGGTGTATTAGCTGCTTTTCCAAGTGTTCTTCATGCAGCTTCATCTTTGCTTGCTGGAACTTCAACAGGTACTGCGCCCGAACTAAGTGGGGAAGTCATAGATCTGGTGATAGATGAGTCACCAGTAAACTTCACAGGTGTTGTAAGAATGGCTACAACAATCAATGGCTCAATACCAGCTCCTACCTTGCGCCTCAGAGAAGGTGATGACGTTACTATCAGGGTAACGAATAAATTATCAGTGCCGAGTTCAATTCATTGGCATGGGATCATTCTTCCGTATCAAATGGATGGCGTACCGGGTATTAGCTTTAAAGGTATAATGCCGGGTGAAACCTTTGTTTATAAATTTAAGCTGCAACAAAGCGGCACATATTGGTATCACTCACACAGTGGTTTTCAAGAAATGACAGGTATGTACGGCGCATTAATTATTGAGCCAAGAGAAAAGGATATTATTAGTGCTGACAATGAGCATGTCATCCAATTGTCTGATTGGACTGATGATGACCCAATGGATTTGTTTCGCAAGTTAAAAGTACAGAGCGATGTATTTAACTTTAATCAACCTACTGTTCCAGAGTTTTTTGATGACATTTCAAATAGCAGCGTTTCAAATGCGCTACAACGCCGGGAAATGTGGAATAAAATGAGAATGAACCCTACAGATCTTGCAGACTTATCAGCATCTGCAATGACTTTTTTAATGAATGGTTGTGCGCCTTTGACAAACTGGCGTGGAATGTTTAAAGCTGGCGAAAAGGTTAGGCTTAGATTTATTAACGGTTCTAGCAATACGTTTTTTGATGTAAGAATACCTGAGCTGAAGTTAACAGTTGTACAAGCTGATGGACAAAATGTTGAACCTGTGACAGTAGATGAATTTAGATTTGGTCCCGGTGAAACTTATGATGTACTTGTCGAGCCAAAAAATGATGCATATACGATTTTTGCACAAAGCATGGATCGCTCAGGTTATGCTAAAGGTACTTTATCAATGGCACCTAATATTGATGCACCAGTACCTGCTCTAGATCCCGTTGAATGGTTAACGATGACAGATATGATGGGGAATATGGCCCAAGGTGGTGAGCATTCCGCGATGGCAGGTATGGCAGACATGTCGGGCATGAATTCTAATAAAATGGATCATAGTGCAATGGGTCATGGAGCGATGGCAATGGATCATAGTAAACATGGAATGACTAAAAACCCATTAGCTGTTGCTAGCACTAAAGTGCGTCATGCAAAAACAGAGTATGGAGCTTCTGTTGATATGCGTGTTGATATGCCTAGAACAAACCTTGATGATCCCGGTATAGGTTTACGTAAAAATGGACGCCGTGTTTTAACACTTGCAGATTTACATTCTCTTGAGGGAATTACAAACCAGCAAGAGCCAGAGGCTGAAATTGAATTACATTTAACTGGAAACATGGAGCGTTATAGCTGGTCATTTGATGGCTTGGAATTTGGAAAAAGCACGCCAGTTCACATGAAGCATAATCAACGTTTAAGAGTTATTTTACAAAACGATACAATGATGACACATCCCATGCACCTGCATGGTATGTGGAGCGATTTGGAGAATGAAAAAGGTGATGTACAGGTTCGTCGCCATACTATCCCTGTACAACCAGCGCAAAGAATTAGTTTTTTAACAACACCTCATGACGTAGGTCGCTGGGCATGGCATTGCCATTTATTATTCCACATGGATGCAGGTATGTTTAGAGAGGTAGTTGTATCATGAAAAAATTAATACTAACCAATACGTTAAGACTATTATTAATAGGTTTGCCCCTTATAAGTGTATCTGTATCTGCAAAAGATGAGATGACTGAGATGGGTGATTCTAAAATGCAAGCACAAGGTGGAGATGCACCTAAAGATGCTAGAGACCCCCATGCTTATGCAGCAGGTACAACTTTGACTGAAGGTCCTTATGCACTCAGTAGCGACAAACGACTGACTTTGGCAGATGAGCATTCATTTTACGCGCTACTAGGGGATCGTCTTGAATATAATGAGCAAACAAACGCAGGTGTTTTTGACTTTCAGGCATGGTATGGCACTACTTTTGATAGATTAGTCATCAAAACTGAGGGAGATTTTAGCGAAGGTAATTTAGAGGAGAACCAAACAGATTTTCTATGGGGCCACGCAATATCTGCTTATTGGGATACACAAGTCGGTATTCGACTTGATTACAATAACGAAGGTGAAAACCGCAAATGGCTAGCTTTTGGTTTACAAGGTCTAGCCCCCTACTGGTTTGAAATTGATATGACTGCGTATTTAGGAGAGCAAGGTAATAGTGCATTTTCGATCGAAGCTGAGTATGAGCTATTACTTACTCAAAAGTTAATTGTTCAACCACGAGCAGAGTTGACGCTTTACGGTAAGGATGACGTCCAAAATAACCTTGGTAGTGGCTTATCTAGCAGTGCTATTGGTTTTCGGGTTCGTTATGAGTTTACCCGCCAGTTTGCTCCCTATGTTGGCGTTGAGTGGACAAATAAATTTGGTAATACAGCCGACTTTGCGAAGTTAAATGGGCAAAGTACGCGTGATACTGCTTTTGTTGCAGGTATCAAGTTCTGGCTCTGATGTGAAGAAATACTATATTGACTTGATGAGAGCTACCGCAACTATATTGATGGTAGCTTTCGTTTTTTGGGATTTAAACCATTTTAGTTATGTTAGGAAAGGCCTAGCTAATAGTTTTTTGGAAAGAACTAAGAGCAGTAATAGTAAGCTACTTCTTGTTTTCAGTCGGTGCCAGTCTGGTGTATACCTATCAAGGTGGAATATCAGCTAAGAAGTAAAGTTGGCGAATGTTTAAGGTTAAAGAGTCAAGCCAAAAAACATCGCCATTGAACATTAGGCTTGCGCAATCTCACCCTTTCAAGGGCGAGTCAAGCAAGAGGTAACTAGTCTTTTTTCTGACTTAAAGCGCGTGAAGTTTTTACGGCTCTTTCACTTGGCGGTGTGTTTTGATTTT
>NZ_JAKGBA010000040.1:0-16019 GCF_021532495.1 Pseudoalteromonas sp. Cn5-37
AAAGTATCGGAGCACATTGCTCCGATGGTTCTAGTGTTGGTTCAACATTATCCGAGACCTGTTTAATCTGAGTATCTGCCTTACTTGATGTTTTAATTAATTCATTCAAAAGTATCGGAGCACATTGCTCCGATGCTTCTAGTGTTAGTGTTGGGTCAACATTATCCGAGATCTGTTTAATCTGAATATCTGCCTTGCTTGATGTTTTAATTAATTCATCAAAAGTATCGGAGCACATTGCTCCGGTCGTCGGTGATAATATGGTTCAGCACTATCTGAGATCGGTTTAATCTGAATATCTGGCTAACTTTATGTTTCTATGTAGTTTAAAACTTTTACCAAAAAATATTTATGACTTCGCCTAAGAATTGACTGATTGCGCCTTATGTGGCACTGACGGTGTCTCAGATGGCACTGACCGTGCCACATAAGGCACTGACTTTTTTGTAAATTCCGTACATTTCTATAAAAAGTCAAAGAGCGTTTTGCTAAACATTATTTTTATTTATAACTTTATAATTATTTATAATTGTTATATATATTTATAACATAATATGAAACAGTATTATACTTGCTACCTATAAAGTACTGAGTAGTTAAAGTATGAGTTGATGAAGTTTTAGTAGTAATTGGTAAGAGTTAAAACTTTGCAAAAAATATAAAACTAATTGGATCGAAAAAGATTAATTGATGAAAAATCATTGGATTCTGAATTTAGTTGTAAGTAAGCGCTGTTTACTGTGAATATGAACAAATTATTCAATGTTCAGATCCAGAGTATGGATTGGAGAAATAGATATCCGTTTTCAGTTTCTCTGCAACCTGTTCGTGCTCACAGAATTCACACCCATTATCTGCCGTTATGGTATGAACGTGACGGCGATAACGCCACAACATGCTAACCATAGCTCGGCTCACATCAGCCGCACACTTTGCTGGTACTTTACGTATCAGATACAGCTTACTTTTGCGTTCAACCAAGCTGACTATCGCCCCTGTTCCTTGCTTACCTAGAACAGTATCGACTTCCCAATCCCCAAACCGTTTCTTTCTGTCGACAATGGCTGGGCGGTGTTCAATCCCTACACGGTTAGGGATGATAATGCGCTTTTCTCGGCTGCCTTTTCGGTAACGTCGGTGACCTTGTCGCAATTGCTTATACAACTTACCGCCACACAATTTATCACGTTGCACATAGCCATAAATCCACTCATGGCTCACTCGAAGACCGATAATATTTCCTACACCGGCGTTCTGCTCTGGACTCCATTTCTGTTCTAATCCGAATTCAGCAAAGGCAATTGTCAGCTCTGGTACAGAATACTTCGTTGCCTAACGCCGCCATTTATGAGTTTTAGCCTGAGCTACCTCGGGCAGATAATGATTCTGGCGAATTTGATTGCGTCTAACTTCTCGACTGATGGTGCTATGACTCACTTTTAATCTGCCGATAACTGAAACCCTCGCGTAAGTAGGCTTCGATTTGGTATCGTTATCCTTCGATCAACTGCTTGTAACTCATGGTAATACTCTAATTGTTTGGCGATGTTAGAATACCACCAACAGGCAGTTGATCGTCTGTCACCCATTAACCATGAGTGGTGCACTTATTATCTGAATTCGGGCGGTATTACTATTATCAATTTTCATTAAGCTTCCTTATTACCTAGGTTATATCGACTGTTTACGCTACCACAACAGAAATTTCGCTACCAGACCTTCCTGATTTAACATCAACTCTATGTCCCATCTGGCTTTTTAATTCAGTAACGTGAGAGATAATGCCAATCATGCGGCCAGTTGCTTGAAGATCAATTAAAGTACGAACAGCTAAGTCGAGTGATTCAGGATCTAAACTACCGAAACCTTCATCTATGAATAAAGTGTCTAGCTTTATCCCACCAGAATACGACTGAACGACATCAGACAAACCAAGAGCCAAAGACAATGCCGCCATGAATGATTCACCACCAGAAAGTGTTGCTACAGGCCTTGCTTTACCAGTGTATGCATCATCTACTTCTAATTCTAAACCTGATGCTTTATTGCCTTTTGCACGTTCCTCTTTTCTGATTAATTGATACCTGCCTTTACTCATAATTGAAAGTCGTTGAGAAGCTTGAATTAAAACATCATCTAATAAAACACTGAGTACAAAGCGTTGAAGGCTAACCTTATCTCCAGTTAATCCATTAGAAACCTCATATAATGTACCAACGGTTTTGTACTGCTTGTCTAGTTCTTCATTTTTCTTATGCGCTTCAATTAGTTTTTTCTTAACAGATATAAGCTGATTATTTCGTTCCTCTAATTGACGCCATCTTTCGTCTTTAACTTTGAAATCGGTTTTAGCTTGCAATAACGCATTTTCAATATTGTCTAGATTAGGTTTATTGGTATCTTTTAATTCTAGAGCAAGTAACGAATTAGCTCCCGTTAAGGTATCGAGTTTTGTTTTATACTGTTCAATATCATCACTTAGTTGAGCTTGATTTTCATCAGTAAGTAAAGAATTTTTAAAATGATTTAGGTCTTCAAAAACACTTTCGTTTAGAGCTTTTTGCCACGCTATTTGAGCCGCATTTTCCTGTTTTTCTGTATCAACTAATTGGCTAGCTATAGATTTATCGGTAGCTTCTGCTTTATCAAAAGCCGATTTTTGCTCTTCTTTATTTTTCCTTGCTGAGATAAGGCCGTCATTTAAAGCCGTTAGCTGTTGAGTTAATGATTTAATTTCAGACTGAAGCTTTTCAATATCTCGGAAATCTTCAGGTGTTTGAATCTCTAGCTGTGCAACATTAGAGTTTGCAATAATTAGAAGTTCAGCGTCTGAAGATGCTTTTGCTTCTAGCGCTTTAATCGTCTGTTCTATTTCCGATAATTTATCTCTATCTGAAGGGATGCTATCTCTGATCTCTTTTATATTATCTTTAATAGAAAGTAAGCTTTTAACCTTAGCTTCTTGAATTTCATGGGCTGACTTCACTTCTACTAGTGATTTATTCGCAGACTCACCGAGCTCAGCTTTTAACGTAGTAATTGATCCTTGTTTTACTTTTTCATTAGCAAGCGCTTCGTCATATGCTGATTTTGCTGCTTCTTTAGCTTTATTTGATTTAGTTACAAGTTCTCTAGCTTTATCGACATCCTCTTTTGTAACAATCGAGCTTGTATCATGTGTGCTCGCTAATTTAGGGTGCGCCTCACTGCCACATACAGGGCAAGGCTCTCCATCAGATAATTCGCTTGCCAAAATGGCCGCTTGGTTAGCGTGCCACGAAAACTCAGTTTTTTTAGCCGCTTTAATTTTAGCGTCTAAGTCTAATTCTGACTTATCTAAAGTTGTTTTTTTCCCTGAGGTTAATCGATTTAACTCGGATAACTCATCACTTAAGGTCTCTAAGTTATTTCTTTTGTTAAGCACTTGGCTCAATCTATCTAGTTGAATTTGTTCGTTAGCTAAAGGTTGAATTGCGACAGACAGCTTTTCCAGATTTTGCTCTTTGTCAGAGAGCTCGCTTTTTATTGCTTCTATATCTTTTTGTTTAGCTTCGAGTGCAGCCTTACTTTCAGTTGCAGTTACTTTAGCTGATGAAAGTACTGAAATAGCTCGCTGTAAATCACTTGCAAGTTTTAAAAATTGCCTTAAATCTGTTTGTTTTTTCTGTAAAGCATCAGCAGTTTTGTGCGCTTCTTCTGCTTTATCAAAAGAATGTATGGCGGCTTTGAGCTTTTCGCCGAACTCCAATAGGTCTTTATTGCTCTGTTCAGACTTACCCTTGATTTCAGTTAATGCTTTACTTGAGTTGATAACAGAATCAAATATTGGCTTTATTTTTTGAGCTGTAGAGGCAAGTTGTAATTTCAATTTTTTACTTTCAATTTGCTCACTGGATAGCTTGTGTTGCTCTAACTCTTTGCTTTTTGCATCAAAATCTTCAAATTTTTTCAGCAGCTTTTTAGCTTCTTCAACAGCTTTTTCGAAATCTGAAACGGCTTTGTTGCTAGCTGTTTTTTCTTTAAGTGCTTGTACCAAATCGGGCTTGATTAATTCGATAGTGGAATCTATTTCATCTTCAGTGTTTACTTCTGCACCTTCGAGAATACCTTTGATTTTGTTTCTGTGCTCTTCAACAGCTTTTCTTATTTCTGCCGCCTGAAGCTTTAAAGCGTCTTCAATCTTTTTGTAAATAGAAGTTTGAAATAGCTGACTGAATATTTTTTCTCTGTCTTTTGAGTCAGCCAATAATAGCTCTCTAAACTTGCCTTGAGGTAAAACCATTACTTGACGGAATTGCTCTACATCTAACCCTATAAGGTTTTTAATTTCAGTATCAGCATCTTTAACACTTGATGAAACAATCAGTCGGTTGGTATCGGTTCCATCAAGCTCCCATAATGTTGCTTTTGAATTTTGAGATGTTGTTCCTTCTCCAACACTCTTTGCTCGTTCTTGCATTGGTACACGGGTTATACGGTAACTTTTCTCGGCCAAACTAAAATCTAACGTAACCTCTGTTAGCAGTTTAATATCTGCAAAGTCACAGCGCATTTGTGAGCCTGACCGTTCTGATCCAGTTGTTTGGCCGTATAGTGCAAAACAGATAGCATCTAATATTGAGCTTTTTCCGGCACCTGTGGGTCCGTTTATCAAAAATAAAGGATTAATGCCTAATTCATCAAATTGAACATGTTCAGTTCCAGCGAAAGGGCCAAAAGCTTGTACACTTAGCTTAAGTGGTTTCATATTTATTCCTTTATTTTGTTAATCCATTAATAAGTTCAGAAACTAGCTTGTTTTGTTCCTCTGACATTTCTTGACCAGCAATTTGAGAATAGAAATCTTTAAACATGTCTAATTCACTCTGTTTTAATGATTTCTGTTTCAATTCGGTAGAACTCACTTCAAACATGCCCGGCTTTTCTAAATGCAATACATTGGGGTAAACAGCTCGTAGTTTTCCCATAGGATCTAAAATAGCGTGTTTATCTGTCAATCTAACTAAAAGATAATCATCGGCGTTAGGATCAACTTTCCCTTGTTCAATAATGGTCTCTAATTCGTCTTCAACTACTCTCATATCCCTTAAGGGTTTCAGAGGTAAATGTGTCTGTGAAACAAGACCATTGCTATTAACTTCTACAAGCGTTACGCCTTTTTTCTGATTTTGTTCAGAAAAGCTATATTTCATTATTGAACCTGAGTATCTAATATGCTCAGCGCCTTTATATTGGGGACTATGAAGGTGCCCCAAGGCAACATAATCAAAATCAAGGCATGGCTCAAAACTGACTCTATCTGCACCACCTATCTGAAGAGGGCGCTCAGAATCTGACTCTGAGGCACCATCGATAAAACAATGGCTAATCAACACGTTGACTTGTTCGTCAGACATCACACTTTTTATTTCATCAACTAAGAAGGTATGTGCATCATCAAAACTTTTTACTTCTCCATCGAAAGTGTCTCTAACAGTTAACGGCTCGCAATAGGGGATACCATAAAATGCTACTTCAAGGTCCTTAATCTTAATCACCACAGGATCAGAAATATCATTTAAACTACCAATGATATGTAAACCTGACTCTTTCATTTGCTTAGCACCAAACCGAACTCTTTCAGCACTATCGTGATTTCCAGGAATCAAAATAATGGGTATATTCAGGTCCATACAAATCGACTTTAAAACATCATCTAGCAGCTCGACTGCATTTGCTGGAGGTAATGAACGATCATAGATATCACCGGCAATCACTAGCGCATCAACATCTTCCGATTTAATGTATTCAATTAACTGGTTAAGTACATGCTTTTGATCTTCAAGTAACGAAACATTGTGGAATTGGCGGCCAATATGCCAGTCAGAGGTGTGTATAAATTTCATAATATCCCTATCTCAACTCAATTTTCTTTGTTTTTGAGTTATATCTATAATTAACAATCTGCCCATTTACTATTAACTCAATAGCCGTATTTACCTGCTTAATAGGTACACTAAACCATTCTCTCGGTTTACACATATTCCCACTAAGATCTGCTACTTCGATATCTAAGCAAACGTCTTTAAATACAGTATGAATAAGGTTTTCGAACTTCTGAGTATTCATGTTGTAACACTCATATTCAGCAACAACATTTACTGGGGCCATTAAGTAAGTTGGCTCTTTAGAAGCATTTGCAATGCGCTTAGCGACAGGTGTTGTGGCATAACCAATTTTGAACAAATTAGGAATAGATTTAATACGAGGATCTTCACTTTCACTTGATAAAACGTAAATGAAACCAGCAGACTGATCATCATCGTTTATTGTCTTAACTTCAGCAAAGTGATTACCAACAGGTGTTACAATTTTACCGTCTGCATATAAAGACTTAGCCAAAGAACGGTATAACATGTTTGACTCAGTACCGTTTTCAAAGATACATCGAGTTCGCCCATCTTTTCGAAACCGTTTGCCATCTACAGTTTTTTCTTCGCTACTGAAACTAATGCTTTCTAAGTACATCAGTACTCCGCTAAGCACATAGAATTGACCTTCGAGAAGCTTTTCTCCTTTGTCATCAAATTCAACAATTTTGCGTTTGCCAGAATTTAGCTCTTGCTGAACAACAGGGAACAAATCTTTATACTTATCAAAGTCCTTACAGCTCTTCCTGCGAGCAACAAAGTCACTCTCAGCACGAGGGCCTGACTTAACATGCTTCATATTAAAAATGCTGTCTTCGGCTTCACCAAGCAAGCCAAAGTCATCATCATCGAAGATATCATCTATCGAATTTATAACTTTGGGTTCAGGCTTATACTGAGCTTTTGGTTCAGCAACCTCTGCTACTTCATGCGTCAGCGGTAACAAATTGAATTCATCAAAATCAACCAAAGCATGGCACTGCTTATCATTGCCGCGAATAGACTCAAGCCTTTTGAATAGCATCAGCTCACTGATATTCGTCATGTTATTCTCTGGCAACCGCTGATTAGTCCTGAAGAAATCGTTGATTTCTTGGAATTTAGCTACCAAATGTTCATCTGCTGTAGGCGCTTTCGCTTTGGCTTTTACCTTAGTGATCCCTAAATCGTCGTCTTCAGACACTAAGCTCAGCCAATCATCCAACTCCATTGATTTTAATTTTTGCCAATCTTCGTTCTTCATTACGCTTGCATCCTTTTGCGCTTTTCTTGCTTGATGTAAATTAGGCATTCAGCCAAACGTTTTTCAGTAAAGTCAGACGCATTTAAGTCAGGTTCTCGACCTTGCTCATGAACAAATTGCTTAACTTTAGGCCATAGTAATTTCGCTTCTTCAAAGTTCATTTGAATACGGGTCGTTTCAATCGACTCTTGAATAAGCTTAAGCACATCAGTTGTTACTGATTTCGACAGTATCTCAAACGCTTTTTGGAATGGATTAATTTCATCAATTAAATCAATACTCAGTTCATCAATGTTAATAAATTTATCAGCTAAGCGAACAAACTTCTTACCGCCTTGCTCACTTACTTCCGCAGTACTAACCGCTGAATCTACAACAACATATTGACGAACCTCTTCAACTTCTTTTTCAGTTAAATCAGGATATTTACGCTGAATTATCTTAGGGATAAGTATTTTATTAACGACTTCTGGATCAACTTTACCTGCTGAGGCGGCAATCACTTTGTCATCTTGCAAAATAGCTGCTTTTAAATCAGCTAAGTCTGATTCAACAATATCTTTAGTGCGTTTAGTACTTGGCTCTTTAAAACTACCGTCAATTTTCATTGTGCCCGGTGGCGTTGGCTCAAAGTCATCATCTTTTTTAGCTTTAAACTTAAAGTTGGGTGCCAGTACTTGCTCCATAAGCAGTGAACAAGTGATCGCTTTAAGCATGTTATTCACGGCAATCGTTACTTGGTCATTTTCTGCATCTGGCTGAGCAATTAAATTCGTAAATTGCGCATGATTTTTGTTTGAGCTATCACGAGTGCAACGCCCTATAATCTGAATTATTTCAGTTAATGAACTTCTGTAACCAACAGTTAAGGCATGTTCACAATATTCCCAGTCAAACCCTTCCTTTGCCATCCCTAACGCAATGATCACATCCATATCATCTACGCTTTTGATGTTGCGTAGGTAGTTTTGAATTACATCACGATTATTTTCTTCAACAAGGTCTGCAACCTTTATTAAAGTGCCGTCTGGTCTTTCTACCGTAATAACTCCCGTTTCAGGGTCGCGTGGTCTTGCATCACCTAACACTTCAAGTATTGCATCAACCTCATCGTACTTTTCTTTGGTTGACTCACCTGAGTTCACATTTGGAATATGAATGATGGTTTTCTTGCCGTAGTTTTCTTCTGAGTTTAAGACTTCATGAATAACATCGGTATAACGGCCCTGATAGAAGTGATAGCCGATACCTAGCGACTTGAGATAATTATAACCATTGAGTTGCTCGTAATAGTTGAACGATACTTTATCAAATTGTGCTTCATCTTCTGGTGTTAATACTGGAATGCTATCACCACGAAAGTAAGAGCCTGTCATAGCAACAATATGAGCATTGGTATTCGCCATTATGCTGCGAAGCACATCACCTAACACGTTATCACCGTCAGCAGAAACGTGGTGGAACTCATCTATCGCAATCAAACAATCATTAAATGCGCTATCTTCTATTTCTTGAAAAGCAAAGCGTAAAGTAGCATGAGTACAGATAAGGATTTGGTCATCATTAGCGATAAACCGTTTAAACGCTTTAGTTTTGCTAGCTTCACCACCGGGAGTACAAAGATTATTGTCGTTATCGACTTCCCAATCGCAGAAAAAGCCGTACTTACTTAATTCAGTTGAGTCAAATGAACCGCCAATAGAACGTTCTGGCACAGCCACTATAGCCTTTTTTATGCCTTGGTTGCGCAACTTGTCTAATGCTAAAAACATTAGCGCCCTTGACTTACCAGAAGCTGGAGGTGCTTTTAATAATAAGTATTGGCTATTGCGTGCTTCAAAAGCACGGGCCTGCATAGCACGCATTCCCATATTATTTGTGTTGGAACTAGCACCGCTTTGTGCATATTCAAAGTGCATTAAATTAGGCATTTTGACCTCCTGTCAATTTTGAGTATATTTCAAGTAGTAAGCTTAAATGATCTGTCGATTTTGATTTACACTCTTGACGGTATATCGCTTCGATATAAGAATCTAATTCTTTGTGAGAATGTCTCAAATCATCAGGCATGAGTTCTGGATCATAAAGTTTCGCAAGCGTTCTATCTGAATAACTTTCTCTGCTTGAGAGAATGTTGATAGCATATTCTGACAATTTTTCTTTATGGCTCTCGTTTAGTTTAGGGACTGGAAATGTGTTGTAACATAGAGAAGATGAATATCTATAATCAGATTTAAGCCTCCCACCTATATTTTTTATCCAACTCATGTGCATAGAAGAAGACAGAATAGCAAACAGCCATAAAGGAGCATTTGGAACTACGTATATTTGGTTAGATGCTATAACTTTTGAGTCAAAATACTTAGATGGAATATACTCCCTTCTTTCTGATGAGATAGTTGGAAACGCTAAATACTCAACATCAGGCTGTCTAATCTCTGCAAACAATTCGGCCGTTTCCGCCAATTTTTGAGTTGCCTTTCTTGAGCTTTCAAAACGCCACTTCCGAACTTTATCTATTCTATTATTAATGCTTGGTGATAAAGAGTAGTCAGTTTCTGGGCTTAACCATAAGCAATATCGCTTATGGCCTTGAAGTAACTCTCTAGCTCCTATGAATTCTCGTATTGATTCTTTAGTAAGATCATTCTCTGAAATTAGGCTTAAATATTCGTCTTTATCTAACGTATAATTACCATCATCCAATGCAAAACTACCATAGTTAATTTCTGGAAGTTGCAACGATATGGGCCTTTTTCTTTGCTGTACAAAGACATTTTCACCTTCTCTGAGGTATGGGTTTATATTTGAAACTTTATAACGGAAGTCATTATTGAATAAATACTTAGGAAAATTCCCTTTTCCCTTTATTCCAATAATGACACATATTACTCCAGCTTGTTTCTTTGCATTATTTGTCCATTTAAATGATTCATAGGCAAAGGAAATATCCGCTCCATTTTTAAAAACATGAGGCCAAAGCGTTGCAACTTGAACACCTTGGCTTATAGAATTTGTCGATACAAACGCAGCATGTAACTTGCTAAACTTACCCAGTAAACGAGAAGCTTTTACAAACCAGATGGAAATATAATCTAAATCATTTAAACCTTTTACGTTCCCAAAAACATGTTTCATATCAGATTTTTGAGCCTGTGATTGCTGACGTGCACCAAGGTAAGGTGGGTTACCAAGCACAAAAACTTCTGATTCAGTAGGTCCAATAAAAGTAGCCCAGTCAAATGTAGCTGCGTTATTGTTGACTATATTACCGCCTTGCTTAAGAGGTAATGAAGGTTCACACTCACCAAACTCGGCTTTAAACTCAACGTTCATTTGATGTTCGGCTAACCAAAGAGAGAGTATTGCGACTTCATGTGCGAAGTCATCCAGTTCAATTCCATAAAATTGACTAAGCTTAATCCTTGAGAAAGACGAATCTAAACCAACAGCACCAAACAAGTCGTCTTGATTATCATTTTTACCTAACTCTTGAAGCCGTTTTATGATTTCCATTTCAAGTTTACGAAGTTCTTTAAACGCAATGATTAAGAAGTTTCCTGAGCCACAAGCAGGGTCAAAAACCTTAATTTCGGCAATACGGTCATGAAGCTTTCGTAAGCGGCTAGGCTTTAACTTCGGATCAATATTGTCTTCAATATTTTCAAGCTCTGCGTATAACTCATCCAAGAAAAGCGGTTCAATCACCTTCATAATGTTGGTAACTGAGGTGTAGTGCATTCCCATACCGCCACGCTGGTCAGGGTGGACTACTGCTTGGATCATTGAGCCAAAAATATCTGGATTAATATCAGACCAATCTAACTCGCTGCCCGATTCAATCAGCATTTTACGAGACTTAGTTGAAAACCTTGGTGATTGGATATTGTCGGCAAACAAGCCACCGTTGACGAACTCAAAGTTCGCTAAATAATCAGGTAAGTCCGCTCGTTTGTCTTTGGGCGTATTTAATACTTCAAACAAACGATTTAAATACTCTGCAACATCAGAACCATCAACTTTGGTATGAGACTCTAATTCACCACTAAACTGATTTTGTTTGAAAATTCCCGTGTCTTCAGCAAAGAAGCAAAACAACAAACGAGTTAAGAATACATTTAAATTGTGGAGTGCTTGTTTGTCGTGCTTATTATCATCATTGAAGTTATCAGCCTTAATAAGATCAAACAGCCTCGCCATTTTCTCAGCAGCTTTAACGTCAGCAGGGTTTTCACCTTGATAAACAGCCTTTTCCATTCCGGCCCAAGGTAAGAAGAAATCAAAATGCTTACCTAAATCGTTAAATTCAATATCAAGTGTGTCGTTGGTACGAGTATCTAGAGCAACAAACTGATTGAAATCGGTAGCAATAACGAATCGAATTTTCTCACGGGTAACAGAAGGCTGTTTCTTCATGCTATCGATATCTGATAACACATTATTCCCTTGGCAATGTTTGAAATAAACATGGCGCTTCGCCCTAACTTCCCCAGTAACATCAGCCAAGTTACGTTCACCTGATTTGATGCGCCCGATTGTTGTTTTACGATGACCATATGCTGCCATCAACTGATAAACAAACTCGTCCTTGTTAACGCTACCAGCGTTAACATCAACAACTAACTTCTTAACAACTTCTTCTATTTGGGAAATGTTCATTTAATAATCCATCAATATTTTTACCGGTGAAAACGAGGGTTAATTGCTATTCACCTTGCATAGTTTTTTTAAACCAACTAAGCCCAGTTTTCTTGGAAAGATGGGCGTAAGTTACTTATTAATGTAGGGGCTGATTTATGGCATGTAACACCAAAGAAAGTTGCCGCTCTTGTTGCACCTACATAAAGGTACTTATCAAATAGCTCAGGGATATTTTCTGCTAAAATATCGGCGCCAACAAAGAAAACGGCTTCAAATTCGAGACCTTTAATGTGTTGTACATCAAACACTCGAACATCGTTACCTTCACCTAACGACTGGCCATCACTACAAGCTACAGCTCGAATGTTTAAGTCTTCTAACTCTTCTGATAAAGCATCAGCCAATGGCTTAACTTCATTCTCATGATTAACCAGAATCGCGATACTAGGGAGTACATCTACTTCTTGCTCGACTTCAGAAATTCTGTCCTTTAACCAAGTAACTATTTGCGCGTTATCACCAGTATTTTCTAATAACACTGGCATTACGCCTTTATGGTTTGAGTTTTTAGGAAGCTCTCCACCGTACTCAATGTCGCCTTCCATTTTTGTTAGTAGTTCTTTGGCAAAGTTATTAAGCAACTCACTTTGACGATAAACGATATTTATTGACTCAGTTCTTAGTTTTGAAGATATCCAACTAAGTTGCTCTGCGCTTTTAGTACCTTCTGTTGTAATCCTTTGATTGAAGTCACCACAAGCAAAAAAAGAACCGATAGAAGGAGTAGTCAAAGCTTCCATACTTGCCAACTGAATAGGTGAGAAGTCTGTTGCCTCATCTACTAGTATTTGATTTTTAAATGTTTCATTGATTAAATTAAGTTGGTTATAACCACCTTGATCTAATTTTTGTAGAATGAACCTTTCTTTAAGGAGCTCTCTTGCCATTTTTAAATTTGCTAAAATGAGAAGATCCAATTCTGACTGTTCAATATGACTAGGCTTGGCTGGTGAACTCTCAAACCATTTTTTAAATTGCTCTTCAGATTTACGAAATGCACGATAACTCTTAGCTATGTTTTTTACATATTTAACTTCTGGATTTTTAAATTTTCTTAGTTCACGCATTTGAATGGCTAGGCTACCTAAACCTTTCAGCTTTTCAATTTCGGGTAGTCTTTCATCTAGCCATTTTATAATTGCTGTTGATAAACTGTTTTTTGGTAGGCTACGTTTCAAGTATTTAGCACGACCAAGTGCATTTATTGCCTTTTTATATTCACTAAATGCTTGTTGCTGCGGGGTAACAATTTGATCTTCATCTTCGTCATCATCGTCTTCTTCATCATCAATGACTTCCGTTAACTTACTTTTTTTCCATTCATTTATAACTTTAATTAATTCAGCAATAAAACTTTTATTACTGTTAACTTGGTAAGCTAAAGCGCCTCTTAATTGTTTTTCTGAATCCGTTTTTATTTCTTTGATTAGGTTTTGTATTTTATCTTGGTATTGCTCAAGGCTTCGGTAAAAACTTATTAAATCATTTTGCTGTAGGCTTTGCTTCAATGAAGTTAGTGCTTGACTAATCTCTTTTAACAAAGGACCGTCAAGTATAGTTAACTGGTCAATACTTGCTTTAAGCTCATTGACCATTGATAATTTATGAAACTCAATAAATGAATCATAAACGGCTGGTAAGTTTGAGCTTGCATATGAATTTAAGTGGCGTGACGATTTTTTAATAAAGCCACTGCGACTACTTGATTGTAATATTGGTAAAACATTCCTACCCAAATAACCACTGTAGTTTTCCCATGTTTTAATTTGCTCAGAAGATGCAGGGACTTGTTCTTTAGCAAAAGCTTCTTTTAAATAGTGCTTTAACAAATCTGTAGGGGTAAACATTAGCCAATTGGTTTTATGACCTGACTCACCACTATGAGAGTTTTTAATTTTTTGCTGTTCTGTTGGTTCTAGATATTCAATATTTAGCTTTTGCCCAAGGCGTTTAATTAACGTTGTAGTTTTACCTGTTCCGGGAGGCCCTAAAATAATTAATTGACTATCAAGTGGCAAACGAAATATTTCAGATTGAAACTTATCGAGAATAGGTTGATCTCTTAGACTCATTGCCGATCTAACTTGATGCTTAACTCCCGTTTCAAAATCACTTGGAGTTTTACCACTGAGGATCTCATCCAAGAAAGACTCATCTGAAAGGTCTACTTCTTCTTGTTGAAATAGCTTTCTTAAAGATGGATCGATAGTGATAGTTTCTTCATCTTCAGGCGTATAAACCGAAAATGATGAATCCCAGCCATGTTCGCCTTTTCTGGGCTTTAAAGTTAGTGTTTCTAGAACTTCAAGTACTCGTGATTGTCCACCAATATTGGCTGTATACTCATCACCTACTTGTAAAGACGCTAAGTGACCTAAAGGAGAGTCATAACTAGCTAGACTAGCATCACCTTCAAGAGGGATTGAGCTTTTACGGGCAATATATAGGGTTTTGGTCTGCTCACCATCATCAAAAGTAACCCGTGCAATTGCAGGTTCGTCTTGAAGGCTTATATAGCCTTGCTGTATCGATTGAGCTATCTCACTCATATTATCAACAGCATGCGTATCATTAAAAGAGTTGATGCTTGCAAGTTGACCATGACCATTCATCTTATTAGATAGCTCTGCTAGTTTTTTTTTGGCTGTTTGAGCAACCTTTTCTAGTACATTAACCGCTTCTGAAGCAATAATTTTGATTTTTTCAGGCGTTTCCATTTAGTCTTTATCCTTTTGATATCCCGGCGCAAGTGCGAGATTTTCTGCACCGTATAATGTTTTATTGTTTTGTAAGTAGAGTTGGTACTCTGAGCCAGAAAGTGTTGCTTTTTCAGAACAGTCTACATTCCAACGTCTTAATAAATATCCTGCCATTGCCGCACGCACGTTAACTTCTAACATATCTTTTTTCATGCCAAAATCGAGCTTGATTGCGGTTGGATGCTTAACGTTATTTGGATGCGGAACAATTTGTAATTGCACTACTCGCATCCACTGATGATCTTCTGACTGACCTTCTTCAGGGGATGGTGTTTGTGGCAAAATTGTTATTTGAGTAATTCGCGTTAAAACAAAGTCTCTGAATGATTTTGATTTGCGATCATACGCTCTTAAATGCCAACGTAAGCCATTATCTACAATTGAATGAGGCACTAATTCTCTTGCACCTGAACCACTGCTTAAAGACGTGTATATAAGACTAATCGACTTATTGTTGATAATTGCTTGGGATAGCTTAGCTATAACATCAATATCTGGTACGTTTAACTGGCTTGGTGATTCAATAGGGAATAAAGTATCACCAATCGAATCAAAACCATCACTAATATTATTAGCTAATTTAATCAGAGTACGTCGTGCATCATGTTTAAATAAGGGTTTAAACTTTGTTGTGATAAGGTATTTTCTTTCTACGTTGTCATACGCCATATTCTCAGGCGCACTTTCTTTGTAGAATTTTAGATCTCTGGTTGCAGCAGCAAGGCCTAACTCGAAATGACTCACTATCTCACTGCGAGTAACCATTCCAGTAAAGTAGAGCTTAAAATCGATATAAGCTAGGCGTTGCTTCTGTGCAAAACTAAATTCATCCATGCAAGATAAGTTATACTATTTGATTAATATATTATCAGTGTGTATCTTTTTGATTCATACTTCAAGTGATTTAGATCAATACCTTCTAATTTTAATCCTAAGTAGTATTGTTCTACAGTTGGTCTAGGGAACGTCCTAGCTGGCACAGACAGTGCCTTATTTGGCACAGGCAGTGCCTTATTTGGCACATGTAGTGCCTTATTTGGCACATGTAGTGCCTTATTTGGCACATGTAGTGCCTTATTTGGCACACGCAGTGCCTGTGTTGGCACTACAAACCTTAAAGATTCTTATGATTTTTAAACGAAAAGAAAAGTAATATAGAGTTACATTATTTTTATTTATAATTTTATAATTATTTATAACTGTTATAGTAGTTTATAACATATATATCATCCTGATTCTTGGTAAAATAATTGAATTAATTCACTATTTTAATATATATCTGGCGTTGTTTCCTAAAAGTTTGAACTATCTTGCCAGCCTGTGATCAGATCATCTATATCCTACTAGCCCGTGCAACAACAATGAGCAAAATCACAAACTGGTCTCACTATAATCAAGCCCTCGTTA
>NZ_JAKGBA010000041.1:0-15558 GCF_021532495.1 Pseudoalteromonas sp. Cn5-37
AGGCCAGAAAAAGCAAATTCCCATAGCATAAACAACACCAACTCTGACACACCGAGTAGGTAGCGGCTCAGTCCAACAAGCGATTATGCAACACAAACTGCGTGTCGCATAAATACTAAAATGTTATCTAGCAATACTTCATAGTGATTGGGTGAAGCAATATGTGCATGGGGAAGTTGTGCTGAAAAAGCATGTTGTGAGCACATAATTGTGCTCACCAAGCCAATCAGCAAAGTTGTCATTTTGCTCATGGCTACACTCTACTTATGCATACCGCGAATTGGGTAATTATTTTTTGGGTCGCGTATCCAGTTAAGCCCGCTTACCAAAGTTGCTAAATCAGGTCTTACAAAAGGATTATTAGAATAATCAACCACATGTACTTTACCTTGCTCGTTAACCACAAACAGTGCAGGCTCTGCGAAAGGGTGATCCGTTTCTTGTGGTGAACGGGGATCAGAAATGTAAGTACCTAATGCTTGCATTTGCTCTGTAGTCAAACCGTAAGCAAGTGGAAATGACACAGATAGCTGCTCTAAATGCGCTTCTAGCTGCTCTTTGCTATCACCTGAAACAGCAATTACATCAACACCCGTTTCTAATAGCGCCGCTTTGTATTGCTCGAGGCTATTTAAATAGCGGGTACATAAAGGGCAATGCTTACCACGATAAACAACAACAAGCTGCCAGCTTGCACCGTGTTGAGGTTGACCAAGAACAGCCTCTTCACCATTTAAAAGTGCAGCACTGATACTAGGAAATACACTGCCCGGATGGAGTTTATTGCTATAAACAGATTCGTTACTCATGAGTGTTCCTTAAAAGTTCTCGTTTAAGTGTTTTTCAAAGCGCGCAAAGTCGCTGTCGATGTCTGCATTTTTCATCACGTCATAACAGGCGAAAGTTGGCATCGCTTGCATACCGAAAAACTTAAAGTTCATATGCATTGGGAAAACAAGGTCATCAACACTTTTACCTTCAAAAAAGTCAGCGGCATCTGCAAATGATTCTGCAGGCGCATTTAAAGTCAGCGACATCATATATTGAGTGTTAGTCAAGGTGCCGCCTTTACCGTAATTGGCTTTTGGATTGTCTTGATGACGACCATCACCATGGCAAAGCGCTCCCCCCATGCCCGCTGTGTACACTTCATCCATGTATTTTTTGAATGACCATGTCATGCCCATCCAGTTAATAGGTGATTGCAAAAAGACGATATCTGCCCATTGATGGTTCTCAAGTTCAGTTTCTACATCAAATTCGTCTTGTGTATTAACCACGCGAGTTTGATAGCCTTTTGCTTTAAAAAAAGCGTCGGCTTTTTCGATTAAAGCAGCATTTAACTTACCTTCGGAAAAAGGGTAATAGTGATGTGCGTTAAGAATTAATACGTTTTTCATAGTTGAGTATCCGTTTGCTAATTACTTTATCGTGTTCAAAATATATTCTGTGGTATATAATAGTAACCTAGATTATTAAATCAACCAGTCACCTTTTTGTAACTAGTCTGAAAAATGCGAGGATGTTTTGGAAAGTTCAGTAGAAACAGATAGTAAGGGTAGAAAAAAAGTTTTAAATGCTTGCATGGAACCCTGTGCTATTGAAAAAGGCATGCGTTTGATTGGCGGTAAATGGACGGGATCTATTATCTATCATTTAAAAGATGGCCCAGTTCGTTTTAATGATTTAACGCGCATGCTCGGTGGTGCAAGCAAAAAGATGATAGACCAACGTCTAAAAGAGCTTGAAAGTAGAGCGATGATCACCCGTCATGTTATTAGCACCCGTCCGATAGCGGTGACCTATGAGCTAACTGACTTTGGCCGCTCAGCACTGCATATACTCGATAAGTTACGAGTTTGGTCTGAATCAAATGAGATTTAAAGTTTGCGATTCTTTTCTAGAATAAAATCTATAAGAACTCTCACTTTTCGCGCCTTTTGACTGTGCTGCTGAAAGTATAAGAAAAGCCCTGAAAAGGGATACCAATGTTCTTCAAGGATTGGAATTAAAGTGCCTTCTTTAAAGTGACTATGTAACATTGGCTCTACCATTCGCCCTATGCCAAGGCCTTTTTTCGCCGCGTTAATCATCAAATCCGTATCATTCACGACCATCGCAAATGGCATTGTTACTGACGTTGTCTGCCCTTTATTTAATAAGTTAATGGCTACTAACTTTTTAGATGTTATATATCGGTATTGGATTAATTTATGGTTAGCTAAATCTTCAATAGTTTTAGGGATCCCATAGGTTTTAGCATAGCTCGGTGAGCAAAAAAAGCCCTCTTTGGAAGGTGCAGTAAGTGGTTTAGCTACCATGCCAGGCTCAATTTTGTCTCCAAACCGAATACCTATATCCATACCATCAGTAATCAAGTTAACAGTTGCATCATTTATTGATATCTCTAATTGGATCTCAGGATAGCGACGACAAAACTCCTCGTAGTATGGCTCTAATAATAATTGGAATGCAAAACGAGGGGTTGTTAATCTCACTGTCCCTTTTGGTGTTGCACTAAACTCTTTTACACTTTCAAAAGCATCTGACAATTCGCTTATAGCTGTTTTTGTCTGCTGGCGAAGTTGTTCGCCTGCTTCAGTTAGTTCGATTCGCCGAGTGGTACGATTAAATAATGGTACGTGTAGCGAGCGTTCAAGAGATTTTAATGCATGACTTACTGAAGGAGCCGTCATTTCTAGTCTTCGGGCTGCGCCACTAATACTGCCTTCCATAGCAATTGCATGAAAAATAAGTAATTGAGAGTAGTCGGTACCGTTCATTATTGTTAGTTTCTATCTAATAATTATTGTTGATAATATCATCTAAAACTAATTAATAGTATATCTTATGCTTATCGAATTCGTTCCTTATATACCTTGAAGGCAAATTCATGAGTAAAATTTTAGTTATTTCAGGCCACCCAAACCTATCAGAATCAAATGCGAATACGACTGTCATCGAGACATTGTTATCGCGGCATGATGATGTAGCTATAAGACGGTTAGATTCACTATATGGTGAAAAACAGATCGATATAGTTTCAGAACATGAAGCACTGTTAAGCGCTAGTGTTGTTGTTTTACAGTTCCCATTTTATTGGTACTCTGTTCCAGCGCTTATGAAACGTTGGATTGATGAAGTGCTATCTTACAATTTTGCTTATGGGCCTAAAGGTGACAAATTAGCAAACAAACATCTAATTTTATCAGTTACTGTCGGTGGCCCTGAAGAAGCATATTCACCTCTTGGCTATAATCATTTCAGTGTGGAAGAGTTTTTGCGTCCACTAGAACAAACTGCTTACCTTGCAAAAATGCAATACCATAGGCCAATCTATAGTCATCGAATGGTTTATATAGAGGGGGTGTACAATGAGTTATCGGATGTCCAAAATCGAGCAGTCGAACATGGAGAGCGCTTAGCGGCTAAAATTGCTGATTTATTACATTCGCCAGAGAGTATAATTAAGCAATTTGTAAATAAATGGTTCGATAAGTTAGATTCTTTGTCAGAAAAAACCGAAGCATTTTTACCCCATTTATCAAAGCAACTTGTTTTGTGCTTGCCATAAGGAGACTTTTTGGGGCACGCGGGCTTTAAACAATGGTACCAATGGGCATTATCAACATTTAAACCTAATTGTAGGCACATAGTTGAGCAAATAGATATTACTGCTGACGGAGAATATTTTAACCTTTCTTTGAGAGTTAAATTGAGCGCACACACATACATTGATTCTGATTTTGCTGGGCAAAATGTTGAAGTACAAGTCAAAGAAAATTGGCGTTTAAGAATAATTGATGGCCAACATGTGCTCATTGAGCAGTACTTAGTTTCATCATTGGGCGATCAATTATGAGAAAGAGATTAATTTCAGCATTACTGTTAGCAAGCCTGACAGGATTTAATGTACAAAGTAAAAGTACACTTTATTCCCCAATTGTTGAGCATAATATTAAGCAAAATTTATCAGATTTACATAAAGCGGTTATTGCCAATGATATATCTCAAGTAAAATTACTGATCGCGCAAGGAGCCGATGTTAACCAGCTTGATAAGTTAATGGGGATTGCCCCTTTACACATAGCAGTACAAGGCCGGAATCTAGCGATGGTAAAATTATTAGTAGAGAATGGAGCTTATGTTAATTTACAGTCTGTTAGGCTTGGCGGAACCCCTTTGTTACTAGCTGTGTGGCATCGCAATGTTGATGCAGTAGCGTATTTACTCAGTCTAGATGATATTGATACTACAGTCTTATCAGCTGCGGGAGCTACAGCCTTACAGTTTAATCGCTCAGGAGGAAAAACAAATGATGCCTCACTTAATGAGGATGTATCAAGGATTAATCAGTTGTTTACTGAACATCACGCACGCACTCAAGCTAAAGCAATTGAGAAAGCAGCAATTTATTTGGTAGTTGCAGATAGTTCAATATCGCAAGCACGAAAGGTTAAGAAAATAAAAGACTTAATTTCAAAAGGCTATGATGTTAACGCTTTAGCACCTGTGCTTAAAAACGGTAGTGACTTTCACAGTGCCCTATTATTAGCTGCTATGCAGGGACAGTTAGCTGTCGCTAAAATACTACTTGAGAACGGTGCGGATCAAACTCTAACTGGGGCCTATATGGCCGCGATTGCTTTGCACAAGGCTGCTTATTTTGGTCGGGCTGATATGCTAACTCTTTTAAGTCAATACCCTGGATTTAAAAGTGTCCTAAATGCTCAAGGTCCTAATAATGGTTATACGCCTTTACATGATGCTGTATGGCATGGACATTTTGAGGCCGTGAAGGTATTGGTAGAAGCTAAAGCAAGGCTTGATTTAACAGGTTATGATGGTAATACACCTGAGCAGCTCGCTATTCAAAATGGTTATACTGAAATAGCGCATTTCTTAAAAATGGCATCAAATTAGTTTTGATAGCCTCTGCGAGAAAGAGCGTTTAAAGGGAAGTATACCTAAAGCTATACGCTAGCAGAATTTGCTAGCGTATTTCAATTAAGGAAAAGAGTAGCGCACAATTCGTTTTACGACAGAAAAGTACTGGCGAAAGAAGCCGCCGGTATTGTAGTGGATACCGTGTTCTTTAAAGATAGCTTGCACCTTAGGGGCAATTTCGCGGTAGCGTTTTGCGGGTAAATCTGGGAATAAGTGATGCTCTATTTGATAGCTCAAGTGCCCAGTCATTACATGAAACAGGTTACCCCCTTTGATATTTGATGAGCCTAATGCTTGGCGGTAATACCACTGACCTTGTGATTCATTTTCGCAGTCTTGTTGGTTAAATGTTTCAACTTCACCGGTAAAGTGCCCGCAAAAGATAATGGTTGAGGTCCACAGGTTACGTAATAAATTAGCGGCAAGGTTGCCCGTTAAAACCCACAAAAATAAAGGCCCAGCAAGCATTGGAAAGAGCAGATAGTCTTTCACTAGCTGGCGTGCCCCTTTACTAAAAAAGCGCTTTTTCAGTTCGCTGTGCGGTACTTTGTAATCGCGGTCATCTTTTTTCTTGCCAAAAAATACTCGCTCGGCTGCCATTTCATGGTACGACACACCCCATTGGAACAGCACACTGAGCAATAGGTAAGTGACAAATTGCCACAGGTTTTTTATCCGCCAACGAAAGTCATTCGATAAGCGTAGTAATCCATAACCGAAGTCGCGATCTTTACCAATAATATTGGTATAGGTGTGGTGCTCGTAGTTGTGAACGCGGTTCCAGCTAGCCCCATCGCACGCTATATCCCACTCGTAAGACCTTGAATTTATGTATTTATCATTCATCCAATCGTATTGGCCATGCATCACATTGTGGCCAATTTCCATGTTATCGAGGATTTTTGCAGTGGCTAAACTAAGCACACCCACGAGCCATAAAACAGGCTGAATAAAGCCTAGCATTAATAGAATTCGGCCACTCCATTCAAACACTCGCTGGCAAACAATAACGCGGCGAATGTATTTCGCGTCTTGCTCACCGAGTTTTGATTTTACATCTGCTTTAACGCTATCGAGTTGAGCTGCTAATTTTTCATAATTGACTGTTTTTGTTGTGTTCATGCTGATAACTCCACGTCACTGACTGGTTGAGATATACAAAGTTGAATTAACTGCTCTGAGCTATCAGAGAGCTCACCGGTGCGAATATCACGTACGACGCCTTGCTTTTTAACGCATTGGCATTGATGGCAAATCCCCATACCACAGCCAACTGTTACAGGTTGCTTATTCGTTTGTAAGTGGGTCAGTAAGGTTTGTTGGTTATCAATCGTGAATATTTTGCCCTGATGAGTGAGTGTTAATTCGTGCTTATCAGAGGTTGCTAAAACAGCAGGGACTGCACTGAAATGCTCACTGTCTATAGGCGTATTTAATTGCTTAGCTAAAGCGGCTGCTTGCTTATACAAAGCAACAGGGCCGCACACTAACCAGTGTTTATGCGCATTTGTTGTCAGCCATGTCGTCGCATCACCGTCTTTGCCGCGCTCAAGTAAGTGATAATCAAAATTGCTCAGTGATTGCTTTAATTGCTCAAGCTCATCTTTAAGCCAGTGGCTGTTTGGCTTTGCATAATAAAGCAGTGTAATCGTTTGTTTGCTGTATGTAGGTAAAGATTTAAGCATGGCTATAAATGGCGTAATGCCTGAGCCACCGGCAAGCATGATTAAAGAACGCGCGGTATTTGGCATAACAAACTGGCCTTTAGGCTCAGAAATATTAAGCCATTGCCCTGTTCTCAAGTTTGTAAGGTTAGACGTAAATGCGCCGATTTCTTGGCTGCGGATCAATAAACGAATTTGTCGCTGCTGCCTTGCCAATTGTGGTTCGCTTGCGATGGTAAACACGCGCGTAAGCAATCGTCCATTTGTTTGAATTGTTAACGCAATGTGCTGGCCTGCTTGATGAACTGGCCATGCTTTTTCTGGCTCAATAATCAACTCAACGCTTTGTTCAGCAAACACCTGTACATGTTTTACTTGTGCACGAAAGTAGCCTTCGCGCCAGCCTGGTTTAAAGCACTGAACCACCGGCTCCCAGTATCCTGCCCATGACTGATGATGCAATAAATGTTTTGATAATGAATTTAATAACGCTCTCATTTTTCGCCTTTAGCTTACAAGTGTACGCTCATTTGGCGCACAAGTGTAAGCTGAAATGTGATAATTGCAAGTCTAATTTGAGTAATTATTCTAAAAAGCAGTTGGCCAAGGCTTTTAAAAGCGGCATCGAAGCAAGACTATTTAGAGTAAGGCCAAGCAAAGCGCTCCTTTAGCTAGTTAAAAGGAATTGGCTTTGGCTTAGAAAGTTAAAGCAGTTAATGAAAATGGATTTAATTTTAATTTTTCTAATGAAAAAGTGTTGCCGCTTTTTTGATTTTCGAACTATGTTTAATCAGGTACAAATACGTAGTAGAGGGAAAAAGATGGTCGATAATTGCACTATTCTTATCATTGATGATGAAGAGATTAACACTTTACAACTTGAACACGCACTAGAAGATGTTGGTAACATAATCACCTTAAACGACAGTACCCAAGCACTGGAGTTAATCCATAAAGCAAAACCTGATGTTTTGTTACTTGATTTAGAAATGCCAAAAATTAGTGGCTTTGATATTTTACAAGAACTTCAATTCACTCCAGAGTTTGAACAGCTACGAATTATTGTTATTACTTCACATGGTGATCCACAAATTGAAGAATCAGCATTATCTTTAGGCGCAATTGATTTTATTTCTAAACCTCTGAACTTAAAGTTATGTCGATTGCGAATAGAAAATCACGTTAAAGTTAAAGCGCAAGAGAACATTTTACAAAATACCCAAGCTGCTTTATTTGCTGAAAAAGAGCATTTACGTATCACAATTGATTCGATAGCAGACGGCGTTATTTCAACGGATCAACATGCCCAAATTACTTATATGAACCCTGTAGCGCAAAGGCTTACGGGCTGGTCTCAAACTGCTGCAAAGGGTCGTCATATTGAAGAGGTGATGAAATTAGCTGACTCCACAACAAAAACACCTTCAATAAATCCACTTACTGTTGCTCTAAAGGAAAACCGCCCTGTGGCGATGGCAATAAACACGCAACTAACGAGTAAACAAGGGGTTGAACACCGAGTTGAAGATAGCGCAGCACCAATTTTAAATGAAAAAAAACAACAATGCGGTGCTGTTATGGTTTTTCAAGATGTTAGTGAAACGCTCGCTATGTCGGTTCAAATGACGTACTTGTCACATCATGATCAACTAACCTCACTACCAAACCGCGTATTACTGCATGATAGATTAACTCAAGGTATTGCCAGAGCCTCTTTTAATGACACTAAGCTAAGTTTATTACTGCTCGATTTGGACAAATTTAAGTTTATAAATGATGCGTTAGGCCATCATATTGGAGACGAAATTATTGCTCATATTGGCCACTCTTTAGATTGCTTTGCTTGTAACGATATTACAGTTGCACGTGTCGGGGGGGATGAATTTGCGCTTGTTGTCCCTCATGAGTCACATTCTTTGAGTCTAGAGCCTTTGATAAATCAAGTGCTTAATGTAATTAGTAAGCCATTTCGCTCTGGTGGCGAACAACATATTCTTTCTGCAAGCTTAGGCATAAGTGTTTACCCTGATGATGCTAATTGTGTTGAAGAAATGCTTCGCCATGCAGACTCCGCTATGTATAAGGCAAAGAACGAAGCGGCAAATAGTTATTGCTATTTCAGCACAGACTTACAGGTTGAAATGAATAAACGCCTTGATGTAGGTAATAAGTTAAGAAAAGCCCTCGAAAATAACGCCCTTGATGTGCACTATCAACCTAAATACGATTTACGTAGTGGCGAAATGGTTGGCGTAGAAAGTTTAGTTCGTTTAAGTGATGATGAGGGCGGATTTATATCACCACTGAATTTTATTGAGTATGCTGAAGAAACGGGCTTAATTTTTAGGTTAGGCGAGCAAGTTTTAGAAAAAAGCTGTATTAGTGCAAAACGCTGGTTAGATGCAGGTGTGCCGACAAAAGTAGCCGTAAATATTTCCGCTAAACAGTTTACCGACTCAAAACTTGTAGACACAGTCGCGATGATTTTAGAGAAAACTCAGCTACCGAGTAAATATTTAGAGTTAGAAGTGACAGAGTCAGCGCTAATTGAAAACTATGAGTATGCGGTCAATCAACTTAAATTAATTGCCAATATGAAAGTAAGTATTGCCCTTGATGATTTTGGTACAGGGTATTCTAGCTTGTCGTATCTAAGGCTGTTTCCTTTAAATGTATTGAAAATAGATCAGTCCTTTGTACGTGATATGCTAACTGATTCGCAAGCGCTTGATATTGTTTCAACGATTATTGAACTTGCGCACTCTCTTCATCTTCAAATTGTTGCTGAAGGAATAGAAACGGCTGAGCAAAAAAACAAACTAGATGAGCTGGGCTGTGCCACAGGGCAAGGCTACTTGCTTGGTAAGCCAATGAATTATGAAAGCCTAACGCAATTGCTTTTACCTTCGTTGCACAATAACGACCAGTATGTTTGAGCTTAAGTTTATCTTTTGTATGTCTTTTGAATCAATTTTTGAAATTTATTCTACACTTTAAAAACTATAAATTCGTTGGAACTTCAAATGACTAACTCAGTTGATCGTCGGCGTTTTCTTAAAGGTTTAGGAGCTGGCGCGGCCGTCTCTACTCTTGCATTTAAAGCACCTTATGTTTTTGCTAAAAATAAAGTCACATTAAGGGTGCTTGGCACACATGTTACATTGCAAGAAGAACTCAGAAGCAGGGCAATGCGTGAATTAGGTATTAACCTAGAGTTTACGCCAATGGGAAGCGCCGCCGTTTTACAAAAAGCAGCAGCAAATCCAAGTTCATTTGATTTGTACGAACAATGGTCAGACTCAATTAATATTTTATGGCAAGCGGGGGCAATTCAACCTATCGATATAGATAGGCTTGTTTATTGGGATGAAATAAACCCATTAACAAAAACCGGAAAAATAGTCCCTGAAGCTAAGCTTGGCGCGGGCGACTCTCCTAATAAACTGCTTTATGTTCAAGACGACGGTACGCTATCGCAAACTCCGAGCAAAGCAATTAGCTTTATGCCTTATGTTCATAATGTTGACTCATTCGGATACAACACCCAAGTGATAGAGCAAGGGATCCCTTATCAAACTGAATCATGGGCTTGGTTACTTGATGAAAAACACAAAGGAAAAGTTGCGCTAGTAAACGCCCCTACAATAGGTATCTTTGATGCGGCCCTTGCTGCGCAGGGTCAGGGACTAATGACTTTTAATGACATGGGCGATATGAGTATTGCCGAAATTGATCAACTTTTTGCTATTTTATTAGAAAAAAAACGACAAGGGCATTTTTCTGGCTTTTGGACATCGGTTCCACAATCGGTGGACTTTATGAAAATAAAACGAGTAAACATCCAAAGTATGTTCTCGCCAGGGGTGAGTGCGTGTCGTGGAGCAGGCATTCCCGTGGTTTATGCATCTCCAAAAGAAGGCTACCGAGCTTGGCATGGTGTTATGTGCTTATCAGCCAATACACAAGGGCATGTAAAAGATGCAGCATACGATTATATGAATTGGTGGTTATCTGGTTATCCAGGAGCTTTTATCGCAAGGCAAGGGTACTACATTTCAAACCCAGAGCGAAGCCAGCCCTTAATGTCAAAGCCGGAGTGGAGTTATTGGTATGAGGGTAAAGAAGCCGTTGTAGATTTACGCGGTACCGATGAAAAGGTATCTGTAAAAGCGGGTCAAAAGCGTGATGGTGGTAGCTATATTCAGCGATTTTCAAATATCGCAGTATGGAATACTGTGATGCCTAATTACGATTACAGCTTAGATAAATGGTTTGAATTGTTAAATTCATAAGGGCTTAGATTGCTTAACATCTTTTCTAAATCAATTGCTGCAAAGATGTCGCTGGCGCTGCTGCTATTACTTTTAGCATTGAGTGCTAGTTTTTTTGTAATGGATAAGCGATTAAAAACCATAGAAACGGCATTTATAGAGATTAGCCGTATCAGTAATTATGCGGTGAGTATCTTAAGAATAAATAAAGACATTGTAGAGATGCAGCGTGATATTTCTGTGTACGGCAACTCAGGGAGTAAGTCTGTTTTTAATAAAATAGAAGATAACTTTCAAAGTATAAAAAAACGTTTAGGTAATATAAATTTTAATCAAAATGAAGCAAACAGTCAGGTTTACTTAGATTCGATGTCTGAGCTTTTGAGTCGATACGATGAGAACCTAGCAGTACTTACAAAACGCTATGAGGTCAGGGCACATTTAATCTATCAGGTGTTACCAAGTATATACACCAATGCGATAGCAGAACTTGAAACTTTGAAATCAAAGAGCATCAATACAGAAGATAAATTAAGTATCGCAGAGCTCACTAATCTATGGCATTCAATGCATCATGATGCGTATCAATTTTTATCGAAGAAAGACTATTCAAAAAGGGCTAAAGTGAATACTACACTGCGCTTGCTTAATCAAAAACTACAAGTGCTTCAAGGTCCTGCGATAACACTCGATAAAATGTCCCAGTTTACTGCTAATTATCAGCAGCAATTCTCTAAAAGTATTCAAGCTAACCGTCATTACTTAAGTTTAGTCAATGTGGTTATGGCAGGCGATGCTATTGAATTTAGTACTTTATCAAACCAGCTAAGAGAGCTTTCTTTATCGAGATTAAAGCAAATTAAATCGGAGGCTGAAAAAACAGTTTCAAATTCTGAGCGTATTTTAAAGCTCCTTGCGATCGGTGTTGTTATTTATATTGTGGCTTTTGCAATTGCGTTTCATTTGCAAATTTCGCATGCAATTAAGCGCCTTACCGTTAGTTTTAAATACTTTTTGAGTGGTGACCTTTCGGCCAAAATTTATGATTTAAATCGCAAAGATGAAATTGGTGTTTTAGCGAATGCAGCAGAACGATTCAGGGTTTTAAGTAAAGACCTTGCAGATGCAAAGCAATCAGCTGAGCGTACAGCGAAAGTAAAATCTGAATTCTTAGCAAATATGAGTCATGAGATCAGAACTCCTATGAATGGTGTTTTAGGTATGGCTCGGCAGCTAAGTCGCACACCATTATCGGCAGAGCAAGCAAAGATGCTCAATATCATTAAATCATCAGGTGCAAGTTTACTGGTTATTATTAACGATATTTTAGATTTGAGTAAAATTGAGGCTGCTAAAGTAGAGCTTGAGTCAGGTCCAATTGAATTAAGCTCCTTGTTGAACGAGTTAACGCATTTATTTTCGCAACAAGCTGAAAATAAAGGTATTGAGTTATTTATTACGACAACGCCAGAGCTCACCGACTTTATATTTTTAGGTGATGAAACTCGGCTCAAACAAGTACTCATTAATTTATTAGGCAATGCAATTAAGTTTACTCATCGTGGTAGCGTGTTACTCAACGTCATTATTGAAGAAGTAGTGAATGATGAGTTTAAAGTAACTTTTAGTGTATCTGACACGGGTATTGGTATTGCCAATGAACAGCTAGATTCTTTGTTTGACGCTTTCTCTCAAGCAGATGCTTCTATTACTCGTCGCTTCGGTGGCACTGGGCTTGGCCTGACTATCTCAAGCAAGTTGTTACATTTGATGAATTCGTCATTAAAAGTAGAAAGTGAACCAGATAAAGGCTCTATGTTTTATTTTGAGCTTAATGTTACCCGAACATTCATAACCCCTGCTATTAGTGAAAGCCTTCTTGAAGAGAGTAGTGAAAAGTCCGTTGATTTTTCCCATGTAACTGCACTGGTGGTTGAAGACAATGATATTAACCAAGTGGTAATCGAGTCTATGTTGGCTGAGTTTAATATAAAGTCGATCAGTTTAGCTGATGATGGGGAACAGGCCATAGCACAGTGTGAAATAGGGGCGTTTGATATTATTTTTATGGATATGCAAATGCCGGTATTGGGTGGCCCTGAGGCAACATTGAAAATTAGAAAACTACCCGCCTATAAGCACACACCCATAGTGGCATTAACCGCAAATGTGCTTGCAGCAGACAAACAGCGATGCTTTGAAGCGGGTATGAACGACTTTATTGGCAAGCCAATTAAGTTCGAAAACTTAAAACGTGTTTTGGTTAAGTGGTGCTCTCAGCATCACCAATAAACTAACAAGGAAGCAATGTGAACAGTCTCAATATAGATAATAAAAGCACAATGTCATCTAAAACGTTTTTGTTATTTGTTTCATTAATTTTTAGCGTTTTTGCTGCCATCGCTGTCTACTTTTTCGAGGGGCATGTTAAACGGGATGCGTTAAACTCAATTGATCAAGAGTTTACAGAAACAAACCAGCGTTTAAAGAAAATACTCACATCTTCAATATTGCAGTCGAAATCTGATTTACGATTTTTATATTCAACGCCCCCTATAGCCGGCCTACCTCGGGCTCATTTTAATGATGGAATTGACCCCTACGATGGTACAACCTTTCAGCAATGGAAGGAGCGGCTTGAAACCATTTTTATAGGCTTTATGGAGAACAACCTTGCGGTTGAACAGCTGCGCATAATAGCTGTGAGCGCAGAAGGAAAAGAGTTAATTCGTGTGCAACGTGTTGGCGCTTCAGTAGAAGCTGTACCTGACTATTCTTTACAAGCGAAAAGCGCAGAACCTTATTTTTTGCCAAGTTCATTATTAGAAGTGAACCAAATATACATGTCGCCTATGTCGCTAAACAAAGAGTTTGGCGAGGTAGTGTTTCCTTACAAACCCATGTTGCGTTTTTCTATACCCATATACAGTGATAAAGGAAAGCGATTTGCTTTTTTAATCATGAATGTAAATGCCACCCCATTAATACAGAAGCTAAAAGAAACTATTTTTGATTATTCTCAGTTAGTGATCAGCAGTTCAGAGGGAGATTTTATTTATCACCCTTATGAAGGGTATCAATTCACGAGAGACTTAGATCCGTCTATTACATGGCAGTCAGTGTACGATCAGCCTGTTCAGCACCAAGGGCTATATTTAGTCACTGCAACTTCACCAACAACTCAGCAGTTTTATGTTCATTCAGAAAAAGTACAAACAAGACCAGGTAAAAGCTATAGCTTTATCAATTTTAATCTTTTAGTGGCTAAGCAATACGTTGATAAAGTAATAAATGAAAAGCGGGTCATGACCTATAGCTTATTAATTTTGATAATTCTTTTTACGGGGGTATTACTGTTAACGTTTTACCGAAACGCAAACCGGAGCCAGTTACTAGCAGAGGCTAGAAGAGAAGCGTCTGCTATCGTTGAAGGGTCGATAGATGCCATTGTTGGTTTAAATCTAGAAGGTAAATTGACAAGTTTAAATAAAACAGCTGAAAACCTATTAATGTTGGCAAGTTCGATGTCGATAGGAAAAGCGAGTAAAGATATTGATTTTTTGGCCCGATTACCTATTCCTGATTACATTGCGGATATTCAAAACTCAAAAACACAAATCAAAGATGAATGCAGTATTTCTGAAAACGGTGTGGTGAATTATTTCGCCATTTCGGTCAGCCCTGTTTTTTCGGATCAGCGCGTTTTAATCGGGGTTGCATTGATTATTAGAGATATTAGCAAAGAACAAGAAGCTGCGAATAAAGTTAAACGTTTAAATTCGGAGCTTGAGGCAAAAGTAAGGCAAAGAACTCAAGCACTTGCTGAAGCTAAAGATGAAGCAATAAAGCACAGCGATATCAAAAGCGCATTTATATCTAATATCAGTCATGAACTTCGCACGCCATTAAATGGAGTGATTGGCACGTTGAATATTTTAAAACGTCAAACATTGCCCGATAATGCCCGTAAGCTTGTAGATATGATGGAGTTAAGTGCTTCAAATTTAAGGCTATTAATAAATGATATTTTAGATTTATCTAAAATTGAGTCGGGTAAACTCGATTTAAACATTCAAAAAATCAAACCTCAATTACTGATCGAAAGTTTAGTCGAGTCATGCTCTGTGAGGGCTTTTGATAAAGGTCTTGATGTTTATTTAGATACGAGCGGGCTGGCTTGTTACGAAGTTAAGACTGATCCACTTAGGCTTACTCAGATCATTAATAATTTGATTAGTAATGCGATTAAGTTTACAGAGCAAGGCTTTATCAAAGTAACGGCATCATCTGAGCAGGTTTCTAATACGGAGCATACCTTAAAAATTACCGTGCAAGATACGGGGATAGGAATAGAGTTAAATACTCAACGTCATTTATTTGATGCATTTCAACAAGCTAATAGTTCTATAGCCGACAACTATGGCGGAACAGGGCTTGGTTTATCAATATGCAAACAGCTGTGTAATATAATGAATGGTGATATTGCAGTTAATTCTGCAATTAATGAAGGGAGCGCATTTAGCTTTTACATTAAAGTTGGGAGTAGCCAAGCCCGAATTCAGATAATAAGTGCACCACTCATGGTTAAACGGTGAGAAGAGATCAACTGCCTGTTGGTGGTACTCTATCGTCGCCAAACAAACAGAAGCATTTACCATGAGTTACAAGCAGTTGAT
>NZ_JAKGBA010000042.1:0-15058 GCF_021532495.1 Pseudoalteromonas sp. Cn5-37
AATCGCCAACTGGTTGAAGCGATGATCAAAGTGAAGGCGCTAAATAAGATCAACACCCTTGGTCTGCCTAAATATCAGTAAGTTAAGTGAGTTTATTAGAGAGCTGCATTTGATCAACAAGGCCCTTTCATTAGTGAGGCATTAGCAATCTTATTATTAAATAAATGAGCGCCCGTTAAATTTGCTCGATAGAAGTTGCAGTAAGAAAGGTTATAGCCCTCTTCATCATCCTGTTTGATTAAGTTAAGCCCAGAAAGATTTGCTCGCTTTAATTGTAACCCTTCTAGTAAGCCTCCTTTTTTGGCATAGCGTTCTAATTTTTGGGTTAGATCTAGCCCTGATTTATCAAATTTACTATCATGCCAAAAGCAAAATCCAGAGCCCATATCTGTTTCTTGGCACTTGTTACCTGTTGGTGAGGTATAACTACAACATGGTTTGTCAGGCATAAGGATGAAAACTTATTTGTGAGTCATCTTTATAGATTAGCAGCTATTTAGCAGGGTAAAATGGAATCTCTCATTTTTTTATTAATTGAATTGGCTTACTTTTGTTGGATTACACCCTAAAGCGCAGTAAACGCAGAACAACCGTGGCAATTAAAGTTGCTGAGCAGAAACTCACTGTGTATGCGCCTTTTTATGTTCCACAAACTGAAATAGATGCCTGGCTAAACACTAAGCAAGATTGGGTCGCTGAACAAATAGCAAAGCAATCTATGCAAGCTGAGCGTCGCCAATTGCCATTAGTAAACGCCACTATTAAGTTGTTTGGGCAAAACGTCCCAATAGTATTCGGCAAAGGCCCGAAAAACACTTGGCAACAAGATGCGCGGCCTCAGCTTACCTTACTAATATCATCACGTGTCAAACATCAAGAGGCTAACTACCTCGCTTTGCTTGAGCAGTTTATGCATGAAAAGCTTGAGAGCTATATCGAAATGCGAGTGCATGATTACTGCTTGCAAATGTCTGAGACGTTGCCTACAAAGCTTAAAATTCAACATTATAAACGTCGCTGGGGCAGTTGTAACAAACGCCGTGAGCTGACTTTTAATTTACATTTAGCAAGTGCGCCAACCTGGGTGATTGATTATGTAGTTGTCCATGAGCTTGCGCATCTTTTACATATGAATCATAGCGCTAAGTTTTGGCAACGTGTGAGCCAGTTTTATCCAGACTATAAAAAAGCAGAGCAATGGTTAAAAGCGAATGGGAGCAGTTTGAGTTGGTAGATTAAGTTAGCGAGAGTAAAGCTAGAAAGAGTAAGAGTGGTGGAGGGAGCTGGATTCGAACCAGCGAAGGCTGAGCCGTCAGATTTACAGTCTGATCCCTTTGGCCGCTCGGGAACCCCTCCACACAAATTTTTACTATTGCATTTGGCCCCACTTCACTGAGAAGAAAAGTGGTGGAGGGAGCTGGATTCGAACCAGCGAAGGCTGAGCCGTCAGATTTACAGTCTGATCCCTTTGGCCGCTCGGGAACCCCTCCAATGCAACGGCGCTGATAATAGCAAACTGATTATTTAAGTAAAGAAAAAAACTAAAGAAAAATGCATAAATGCCGATAACTGGTTAATCAAGAAACTATTTGGCTAAAGACTATGCAAATTGATGGTTTGTTGCTCACAGAGAGTCAACTCGATAATCGTCTTAATAAAAGTGTTCACGAGCACCGCTCTGGAGAGTTTGCTTTATTACTCGCAATGCTTTCTCATGATGCGCTCGATTTTAGCCAGTTCCACCTACCAAAAACTGAATTAAGCAATCCTGAAGTATCTGAGTCTGCTCTGCGTACTGAATTAGGTGCTGGTCCTACACAACCATTAGCTCCCGAACAGTTTGATATGCTAATTGGGCAAGAAAATGCATTTAGACTATTGCAAGGTGGTTTATCAGATATAAAATTACGTCATTGCTTAAATCCAGAGCCTTTGAATGTTCGTGATGATAAGCAACATGTGCCGCTAGAAGTGATTGATAACTGTGAGCCAGCAGTTAGAAAACGCTTTTATGAAAAAAACAAACCCGTTGAGCGCCCACAAATCGACGCTGCCGCATTTTATGATAGTCTTACTAATGAGGCGATACATCAACCTCTGCATTTGGCGACAGCTTAGCATTCGAGGCTTAATCGAATTGTCATAGACTATGAATAAACTTAATAAAAAGTACAGCTAAATTAAGATGCGCTTGTTATAATAGCAGTCTATGGCTTAATGCCATTGTCATTGAACCAAGTTACTAGGACTATAATGAAGAAAACATTCACGCTAAACCACGAGAAAATTAAATACCCTCGTATGGTTGATGCAGCCAAGCACGAAGTAAAAAAATACTTGAAACGTGAGCGTAATAAAACACTCCCAGCAGGTGCCGACTATTGGGCGTTTGACTGTAAGTTTGGTGAATCAGCGGATGAGGCCAATGTCGTTCACGTGGCAGAGATTAATAAATGTATTAGCGATATTGAAGCAAAAGAGCTTACATCGTTTTATGTTGAAATCTTAGCGCGTCCTGCACAGCGTCAACATCAAGAGTTTGACGAAGAGTAATACGAATATCAGTTCGCAGTAATACTCTAAAACAAAAAAGGGCCATCAGGCCCTTTTTAGTTTTAGTAATCAATTATCGCGCAAACGGATCGGCATTTATTTTTTCTATGTACCAATTGCCTTTTTTACGCATCATTTTCACACTGCGCATATCATCAATTTTCTTACCATTAAAATAACCCGTAAAAATCAAATTGATGTTGGCTTTATCGCCATACTGTTCGCGCAAGCTCATGTTAGTCATATCGACTTCAATCACCACTTCATCGTATTGCATATTGACTAAGTTGCGAGCGAACTGCCCAGCGGTACCATAAGATTTCATAATTCGCGCCATTTTCGGCGTGGCGTATTCCATCGCTTTATTTAAATCGTTTTGGTTATACAAAGCATCAAAATAGAGGGTCGCTACGTTACCAGGGGTGTTTTTTTCACCTTTTGGTGCATCTTCAGAGCCGCAACCAGAAAGAATGCTGCTACTTAAAAGGATAAAAATTAAAAGTATATTTTTCATTGTTGTAGTTTTTCGAGTGAACTTAAAATAAAGTGTGTGACTAAATGAGCATGATGTAAAGTTAACTCGGTAAAATTAATAGTTTTATTTATTTTGGATAATAAAAAAGGATGCATGTTTGCATCCTTTTTAAAAACTAAGAGATTCTTGGTGATTACTGAACAAGCTCTTTATCGCTGAACTCTTCAGCAAATAATGGGCTTGATAAGTAACGCTCAGTTGCACTTGGTAAAATTACCACAATGTTTTTGTCTGCGTTTTCAGGTTTTTCAGCAAGGCGCTTTGCAGCAACTACTGCGGCACCTGAAGAAATACCCACTAAAATGCCTTCGTTTTTCATCAGTTCATGAGCCATGGCAATGGCATCTTCATTTGATACTTGCTCTGCAGCATCTACAACTTCTAAATCAAGGTTGCCAGGGATAAAGCCTGCACCGATACCTTGGATTTTATGAGGGCCCGGTTTAATTTCTTCACCAGCTAAAGTTTGGCTAATAACTGGCGAGTTAGTTGGTTCAACAGCAACCGATTGTACATTTAAGCCTTTCTCTAGTTTAAGGTAACGGCTAACACCTGTAATAGTACCACCAGTACCAACACCTGCTACGAAAATGTCGATTTTTCCGTCCATTGCTTCAAAGATTTCAGGACCTGTTGTTTCAAAGTGAATTTTTGGGTTAGCTGGGTTTTCGAACTGTTGTAAAAGAATGTACTTTTCAGGCTCACTTGCTTGAATTTCTTTTGCTTTTTGAATTGCGCCATTCATGCCTTTAGCGCCATCAGTTAAAACTAGGTTAGCACCTAACGCTTTTAATAATTTACGACGCTCAAGGCTCATTGTGTTAGGCATAGTTAGAGTTAGTTTGTAGCCACGAGAAGCCGCTACAAATGCTAGTGCAATACCTGTGTTGCCTGAAGTCGGCTCGATTAACTCTTTGTCTTTAGTTAAGACACCTGACTTTTCTGCTTCCCAGATCATTGAAGCACCAATACGGCATTTAACACTGAAGCTTGGGTTACGTGATTCTACTTTAGCAAAAACATTACCTGATGTTACGCGGTTAAGCTTTACAATTGGTGTATTACCAATCGTTAATGAATTATCTTCAAAAATGTTAGACATACTGTTCCCTTGGAAGCAATTTATTCAATCGTGATCAATGAGCTTAGGCTATTGATCTGTAATAGTCACACTTTACTGTGGTGAATAAAAAACGAAAGTAAACTTTGGCTATAACATATAGCGAATAGGCTTAGATACCCAAACCATCTCAAGGTGCGAGTTTCAGTTGGAATTAATATAGTTTAGGAACAAGCAAACAAAGTAAGGGGAGGGCGCACCAAAAGGTGCGCTAATAGGGTCTTAAAGCAACCAAGCGTAGCTAAACTTGGCAAATAACGTACGCTGCTCTTTAGTCATTGATGACAGCTCATCATCTTGATAGCCATTATCAGAGTAACCAGCAAAGAATACAGTTTGCGGGTTCAGCTTGTAAGAATACAGTAGCTGAGTGGCTAACTTTTTATATTGGCTATCAACATCATCTATGTAATTAGCCTGATTGCGTTCTAAATCGGTATAAATGACTGCAAGGCGTAAAAAGCTATTCACGTTGAATTGGTAAGTTAAACGCACATCACTTAAATTGGCGGTAAATACTTCACTGCCATCGGCTTCAAGTTGCTCATAAGTATGACGTAAACGCACTTCAAAATGCTTACCAAGGTTCATATTCAGCACAGGGCGTATATGGAACTTATCACCAACGCGGTTATTAGCTAAATCAACGGCATTACCTGTGTACATATATAAAGAAGCAAATACCCCAGCGGTGGGTTTAAAGTCACTGTACAAGCCAACGCCATTTTCGCTAAACAAGTCGGTGTTGTCGTCGATATCTAAACGTGATTTGTCGTGGCGAAGGCCAGTGCGATTACGATGCTCAACAGAGACCTCAAAAAAGCTTTGTAACGGGCCGCTGACTGAAAAGCTGGTTTGTGCTTCTTTTTCGAGAAGTTCATTATTTTCGTTGTGAGTAATATCCCAATCGGCATAAAGGTTTGCGCGATTCCACCAATTACCTTTATCACCATACCAACGGTATTCACCCCCAGTCGTAAACTTCTTAAAATCAACTTGTGAGATAAAACCTAAGTCTGCTCTCAAATCGGCATCGCGATAATTATAATCGGCAAATGCGCGCCAATATTTCTCGTCATGTTGATACTTTACGTAGTAACCAGTGCCTGATTGCTGTTCTTTACTCAAAACACGCAGTACGCCTTCGTTGTAGTCGCAGTCACTATTTAATTCACAGCTTACTTGCTCTGGCTGTGAGCAGTTATCTCCATCACATAACTCATCTATGAAGTCTTGGCTGTATTGCGTTTGTGACTTTAATACTTGCACTAAAAAAACATCGTTGACTGTTGGTTTGTATTTACTATCAATACTGTAAACCGTGTTCTTGTAGTCATCACTTTGTCTGTGTGTTGCCGTTGAGCCAAGTGATAATCCTGATTCAAAATCGTATCGATAACGCAGGGCACCGTTTTCACCTTTTTCGTCGAGGGCGACAAGCGATGAACCTAAATTGCCCGGGATCAACACATTTGTTTGTGTGTCATTGGCAATGAAACCGGCAAATGTATGGCCATTTTTGCTGCCGGTGATTTTCGTGCCGTAATCTGGCTGGGCAATATTACGGGTATGAATAAGGTTAAGTGTTGAGGCAAAGTAGTCAGCGTTATCTAAAAAGAAGGCACGCTTTTCAGGGAAGAATAAACTAAAGTTATTGTTCACGCTCAATTGTGCGACATCCGCTTCGACCTGAGAAAAATCAGGATTAATCGTCGCATTTAAAGTAATGTCTGGGGTGATCCCCCATTTAACATCTAGGCTGGCTTCAGTATTGTTCTCTGACTCCCAATCAGCTACTTGAGAGCCATCAATATCACGGGTCTCATTTTTGCCAAGCACCAAAGATGGAATAATCGCTACGTTATTGCCTTGCTTTGCTTGTTCAAAGCCTTGGTAACTTGGCATTTGGCAAATCCAACAATTGTTCCCGTGGTCAATCTGCATATTTGAGATACGTAACCGTTCACTGCGCGGTAAAAAGCGTAAAAACTCTATTGCCATCGTTTTAGTCGCTACGCTGTCGTCAAAATTCAATACGCGTAATGGAATGGCCACTTCAACGGTATAGCCTTTATCATGAATAACACCGACGCTATCCCAAATACCATCCCATGATGAGCTTTCTTGCTTGGTTAGTTCATTTTCTATTGAGTCTTGCTGTACGCCAAGAGGATTAATAAAAAATTGATAGGCTAATTGAGAGTTATTGTATGAATCTATTTTTAGGCCAACTAAGTCATCATCCCAGGCGGCATCACGATCACGATAAAAGGCGCGAATAAGTTCAGGGTTCGGATCTCTCGCTTCAAAGCCTACATAGAGTGTTTCGCCATCCTCATAAACAAAAGCGTAGGTGGTGACGGGGCTTTTACTGTTTTCGTAAGGCCAAGTAACGTTGCCTATGGTAATTTTTTTGGCACGTTGCCAACTTGGTTCATTAAGCTGGCCGTCGATTGTTGCCTGCTCTGCAATAAAAGGAAGGGTGACAGGCTGGCTGGTGGCCAAGCTGGTAAAAGGCACGCTCAATAGAGCGGCACTTAACATTGATTTATACATAAGCACTATACGGGTATTCAAAACTGCGAGCATGTTATTAATTTGCAACTTTGTTAACAAATGCAACGCGACAGGGCGCATATATTTACGTTCAAATTAGATTCTAACAAGCTGTGGTGGTAATTTGCGCAGTTAAACGTTAATTTGGCTGTTTTATAACAAAAGTAAACTAAAACGTGGTAAAAGATTACCACCTAAAAATTGAAGTGATCGTTATGAATTTAATTCTAAAATTAATTGCTGGTATTGTTGCCGGTATTTTAGTGGGCTTATATGTGCCACTAACAGGTGTTGAACTCCTTTACACAGTAAAAGAAATAATAGGTCAGTTGATCACCTTTACCATTCCGTTAATTATTTTATTTTTTATCGCATCAGGTATTGCTGGTTTACCAAAAGGGTCTGGTCATTTGTTAGGGAAAACAGTTGGCTTTGCATATGGTTCAACCGTTATTGCCGGCACCTTAGCATTTTTACTTGTCAGCGCTATGATCCCATTGTTTGATGGCGGTTTAACGTTTGAGGCTGAAGTTGCTACCGAAGTAGGTAGCTTTATCGATTTAGAAATTCCACCTCTAATGAGTGTCATGACAGCACTTGCTGCGGCGTTCATTTTTGGTATTGGTATGAGCCAATTACAGCTTGATACGTTAAAGAAAGTATCAGATCAGGGCCGTGATGTGATTGATGGCTTACTAGCAAAAGTAATTATTCCTGCGTTACCTTTCTACATTGCCGGTGTTTTCGCGGAAATGACAGTTGCTGGCACCGTGGTTGATACGCTACAAACCTTTGGTATTGTTTTGCTAGCTGCATTAATTATGCATTGGCTATGGCTAACTGTTTTATATGTATCTACAGGCCTTTTACTAAAGCGTAATCCATTAGAGCTTGTAAAAAATATGCTACCCGCTTATTTTACTGCTTTAGGTACAATGTCGAGTGCAGCAACAATTCCTGTTTCGCTTCGCTCAAGTAAAGCAAATAACGTAAAAGAAGATGTGGCTAACTTTACAGTACCTTTATGTGCAACCATCCATTTATCGGGCTCAACAATTACGATTGTGACATGTGCAATGGCTGTCATGTTCTTATCACCGAATATGGATGTACCATCGTTATTTGGTATGTTGCCATTTATTATGATGCTAGGCGTTGTAATGATTGCTGCGCCTGGCGCACCAGGTGGGGCTGTTATGTCGGCATTGGGTCTTTTAACAAGTATGCTTGGTTTTAATGAAGGTGCGGTTGCATTAATGATTGCACTTTATTTAGCACAAGATAGCTTTGGTACTGCCTGTAATGTAACAGGTGATGGTATCATTGCCCTATGGGTTGATCGTTTCAGCGAGAAAGCATCAGCTTAAATTTAATTAGTGAAACGATATTTTGATTTATCGTTTCACTTTTTCTGTGCTAATGTGGCACATTAAATTGTGCAAAAGCAGCTATTTGGTTATTTGAGGGTGTTCCATTGATTAATGTACTTTTAGTTGATGACCATGAACTTGTACGGACAGGGATCAGACGTATACTTGATGATGTTCGCGGTTTTAAAGTGGTGGGTGAAGCTAAAACCGGTGAAGAAGCGGTGCAATTTTGCCGTCAACATTCACCAGATATCGTGTTGATGGACATGAATATGCCAGGTATTGGCGGTTTAGAAGCGACAAAGAAAATCTGTCGTTATTGCCCAGATGTAAAAATTATTGTGCTTACTGTGCATTGTGAAGACCCATTCCCAAGTAAAGTAATGCAAATCGGTGCACACGGTTATCTGACTAAAGGTGCCGGTTCTGACGAAATGGTTAACGCCATTCGTGCAGTGAATGCAGGACAACGTTATATTGCGCCTGAAATTGCGCAGCAAATTGCGCTTGCCCAGGTAAGTGGGCGAACAGATGAAAACCCTTTCCAGAGTTTGTCTGAGCGTGAGCTGCAAATCATGCTGATGATCACTAAAGGTGAGAAAGCGCAAGACATCGCAGAGCGTTTGAACCTCAGTTCAAAAACGGTGAATAGCTATCGCTATCGCATGTTTGAAAAGCTAAATGTAGGGGGGGATGTTGAACTTACCCATTTAGCAATTCGTCATAAAATGATCGACATTGATAGCTCGCATTAATTTGCTCAATGTCTGATTTCGAACCAGCCCGTTTTTTAAAAACACTATCAAGTGAGCCCGGTGTCTACCGAATGCTTGATAGTGAAGGGCAAGTTATCTATGTCGGTAAGGCAAAAAATCTAAAAAAGCGTGTCAGTAGTTACTTCCGTAGCAATGTAACTGATAGTAAAACGCGTGTCTTAGTCAGTAATATTTGCGGTATTGAAGTCACCCTGACTAACACCGAAACCGAAGCCTTATTACTCGAAAACAATCTAATAAAAAAATATCAGCCTCGTTATAATATTTTGCTGCGAGATGATAAGTCATATCCATATATTCTGTTAACTGATCATAAGCACCCACGACTTGCTTTTCATCGTGGTAGCCGAAAAATTAAAGGCGAATATTTTGGTCCATTCCCAAGTGCGGGGGCGGTTTCTGAAAGTTTGCGTTTAATGCAAAAAATTTTTCCGGTTCGCCAATGTGAAGATGCCTATTATCGAGCGAGAAGCCGTCCCTGTTTACAATATCAGTTAAAGCGCTGCTCAGCACCGTGTGTAAATAAAATCTCCGATGAAGAGTACCAACAAGAAGTTGATTTTGTCCGTAAGTTTTTGCTGGGTAAATCTCATGAAGTTATCGCCGATTTAGTCACAAAGATGGAGCAAGCAAGTAAAGAACTTAAATTCGAGCTTGCGGCCAAAGTCCGTGACCAAATCATGTTGCTTCGAAAAATGCAGGAGCAACAATCTATTTCAGGTAATCATGCCGAAATGGATGTAGTGGGTTTTGCGCATTTAAATGGTTTAAATGCGGTTCACTTATTAATGATCCGCGACCACAAAGTGCTAGGCAGTAAAACTTATTTCCCTAAAGTACCAAAAGACTCCGGTGAAGAAGAAATTCTAACCTCGTTTTTAGGTCAATATTATTTAGCACCCGGTGCAACGGGGCGTATTGCCAAAGAAATTATCTTACCGTTCAGTATTGAAGAAAGTGAGCCATTAAGTGAAGCGCTTACGGCTATCTCTGAACGTAAAGTGAGTTTAAAAGTTGCTAATCGCGGTGAGCGGGCACAGTATTTAAAGCTTGCTAATAAAAATGCCCTTAATAGCATTAGTGTTAAGCAAAGCACGCAGGATTCAATCAACAAACGTTACGCACGATTAAAAGAAACATTACGCCTAGATGATATTAATCGCATGGAATGTTTTGATATCAGCCATACAATGGGTGAAAACACGGTAGCAAGTTGTGTGGTGTTTGATTCGCAAGGGCCTAATAATAAAGAATATCGTCGATTTAATGTTACTGGTATCACCGGCGGTGATGATTATGCTGCGATGGAATTTGCACTTAATAAACGCTACAACAAAGTAGTCGATGAAGAAAAAATTCCAGATGTCATCTTTATCGATGGTGGTAAAGGTCAATTATCTCGTGCTGAGCAATATTTTGAAAACTGGCCGCATAATAAAATGCCATTGCTGGTGGGTGTTGCAAAAGGTACTAGTCGGAAACCAGGTTTAGAAACGCTATTAATTGATGGCGGACGTAAAACAATACCACTTGATTCAGATGCACCAGCGCTGCATTTAATTCAGCATATTCGTGATGAGTCGCACCGTTTTGCCATTGCAGGGCATCGTAATAAACGACAAAAACAACGCACACAATCATTGTTAGAGGAAATTACCGGCGTTGGACAAAAGCGCCGACAAGCATTATTAAAATATTTAGGGGGCATGCAAGGGGTAAAAGCTGCTAATATAGACCAATTAAAACAAGTTCCTGGGATCAGCCCTGAAATGGCTGAAAAGATATTTAATCATTTGCATGACAAGGCGTAGCCTTCGTGCGAATATAGTAAAAAAAAGACATCTCCAAGTAGTTATGTGGAATATTCCAAACACACTCACAACCTTTAGACTTTTTCTTATCCCCATTTTTTTGGTGATATTTTATTTGCCTTTCTCATGGGCGTTTTTCGCAGCTGCATTTGTTTTCTGGCTTGCGTCAATCACAGATATTCTGGATGGCTATCTAGCGCGTCGTTTAAATCAGTCAACGCCTTTTGGTGCGTTCTTAGATCCTGTCGCTGACAAAGTAATGGTGTGTGCAGCACTGGTTGCTTTATCAAGCCACTACCAAAGCTTGTATATGACTATTCCGGCATTAGTGATTATTAGCCGTGAAATTGTTATCTCTGCCTTACGCGAATGGATGGCAGAGCAGGGTAAACGTGACAACGTAGCTGTATCAAACATGGGCAAGTTTAAAACTGCGGCACAAATGCTAGCCATTATTGGTTTGATCTGGCAGTTTGATACATGGATGATCTACTTAAGTTATGGCCTTTTGTACGTCGCAACATTCTTAACGCTTAGTTCTATGTTGCAGTATTTAATAGCGGCATGGTCAGAATTGACCAAAAATTGATCCTAAACGTTTAATTACACACCGTTTTAGATAAAAAATAAGCAAACAGTTCAAAACTAGCATTTTTTATATTGACGCGTTTAATAATCTCTGTAGAATGCGTCCGTGTTGAGAGGGCATAGCCCCCAAGATAAAGAAAGCGGCACTAGCTCAGTTGGTAGAGCGCAACCTTGCCAAGGTTGAGGTCACGAGTTCGAGCCTCGTGTGCCGCTCCAATTATCTAATTTGGCGGAATGGCAGAGTGGCCATGCAGCGGATTGCAAATCCGTCTACCTCGGTTCGACTCCGGGTTCCGCCTCCATTCAACACTCCACGCGCTCTATGAGCAACCCGATGCCCGGGTGGTGGAATTGGTAGACACAAGGGATTTAAAATCCCTCGCTGGTAACAGCGTGCCGGTTCAAGTCCGGCCCCGGGCACCATTTGTGGTTAACTACAGTACCAAATGTGGTTATAAAAATGATATTAGAGTTAATATGATGCGGCACTAGCTCAGTTGGTAGAGCGCAACCTTGCCAAGGTTGAGGTCACGAGTTCGAGCCTCGTGTGCCGCTCCATATTAGCTTTATCCACTTGCTTTTAATAGCAAACCCGATGCCCGGGTGGTGGAATTGGTAGACACAAGGGATTTAAAATCCCTCGCTGGTAACAGCGTGCCGGTTCAAGTCCGGCCCCGGGCACCATTTAAACTTAAATAGTTTAATGGATAAAGAAACAAATTTGCGGCACTAGCTCAGTTGGTAGAGCGCAACCTTGCCAAGGTTGAGGTCACGAGTTCGAGCCTCGTGTGCCGCTCCAATTATTTGGAAGCGATAAGGCGGAATGGCAGAGTGGCCATGCAGCGGATTGCAAATCCGTCTACCTCGGTTCGACTCCGGGTTCCGCCTCCATATAATACTCCACATGCTCTTTCGAGCGACCCGATGCCCGGGTGGTGGAATTGGTAGACACAAGGGATTTAAAATCCCTCGCTGGTAACAGCGTGCCGGTTCAAGTCCGGCCCCGGGCACCATTTACATAAAATACCTCTTCTCTATTTCATTTTTATTTCTTTTTTTAATCTCATCAAATTATTTTTTTATTGCCAAAATAGCTTTATAGTTTCCTTAGTCTTTTTAAAACAGCTAACGCGTTTTCAAGTTTTCAGCACTACTGAATTCACTAAATAGGATCAAGGAAAGAGAATGGAGCAATTTAAACGTGGCTTAAATCAGTTCTGGGTAGGCGCAGTGTTTGGGCTTTGTCTAGCGATATCGTTAGTTCTTATTCCTGTTGCGATTATTATGTCGCACATTAACGACGTTCTGAAAATTCATGAGGTGAGCGTGCTTGTTGATAAAGTATCGACGGTCTTCGATAAATCAGAGCAGGCAATTAGTAATGCGAAAGCGGCGCTAACCGATTTTGATAATGACGTGGTGATGGATATGCTTAATGCTGTGCAATCTTATCAGCAACAATCGCAGCCATTACTAACCGCAGAGCAAAAACAAGCATTAAAAGCGCAAATTAAAGGGCAACTTGTTACTAAGCTTGAGCTCAAACTTAACGAGCAACAAATTACATTTATCATGTCTGTTTTCGAAAAGTTAACAAATACAAAAAAGGGAGCACAAACGCTCCCTAAATAAGAATTTACTTAACTAGATTATTTACGCCATGCGCCTTTAGGAATGGTTTGATCTAGCTTTTTGTTTTGCGAAGGATCAAAAGTAGGTAATTTACCTGCCTTACGTTGGGTGTTGTAATCCTTCGCGAGCCAAATAACGACGCCCGATAACATAAACAAAGCGATGACGTTAACGATAGCCATTAGACCCATAGAGACATCGGCAAGGGTCCAAACTAATGGTAATTCTCCAAGCGCACCAAACATCACCATACCAAGTACCAGTAATCGGAAGATCAACATACCCGATGCATGGTTATGCTCTAAGAACAATAAATTGGTTTCGGCATAAGAATAATTAGCAACAATCGAGGTAAATGCAAAAAACAAAATTGCAATTGCAACAAAGGTGGCACCCCAGCTACCAACATGTTCTTCAAGGGCAGCTTGTGTTAACGCAATGCCAGTCACACCTGAATCAGGTATAAGCTGTTGTGATAATAAAATAAGGGCTGCAGTTGCAGTACATATAATAATTGTATCTACAAATACGCCGAGCATTTGTACATAACCTTGTGAGGCTGGGTGCGGTGGGTTAGGTGTTGCCGTTGCAGCAGCATTTGCAGCGCTACCCATACCAGCTTCATTAGAGAATAAGCCACGCTTAATACCCTGGATCATGGCCTGCATTACACCATAACCTATTGCACCCGCACCCGCTTGCTCGATACCAAAGGCACTATTAATGACATGCATAAATACATTAGGTAATAAATCGTAGTTTATGGCACATACATAAAGTGCAACTAACAAATAAGCCAGTGCCATAAATGGCACAACCATTTCTGCAAAACGTGAAATAGTTTTTAAGCCACCAAAAATGATAATACCTGACCCTAATACTAAGCCGATGCCTACAACATAGTTTGGAATACCAAATGCAACATTAAATGCAGCAGCAATAGAGTTTGATTGAACAGCATTAAATACCAAGCCAAAAGCAAGAATAAGGCAAAGAGAAAAGATCACACCCATCCAGCGTTTGCCCAAACCATATTCCATATAATAAGCAGGGCCACCACGAAAGTTGCCATCTTCATCGACCGTTTTATATGCCTGAGCAAGGGTACTCTCGGCAAAACTTGTCGCCATACCTATTAATGCAATAAGCCACATCCAGAAAATTGCACCGGCTCCGCCTAAATAAAGTGCAACGGCAACACCTGCCATATTACCCGTACCAACTCGTGCAGCTAAAGAAGTACAAAAAGCTTGGAATGAAGAAATGCCATCGCCAGAACCTTGGCGGCTCTGAAACATTACTTTGATCATATGTGGGAATTGAGTGAATTGAATAAAACCGAGTCGAAGAGTGAAAAATAGCCCCGCAGCTATTAAAAGGTAAACCAGAATGTGACCCCAAAGGAGACCACTTATACTATTTATAATGTCTGTCATTTTTCTTGCCTTGTGAGCGAGTTGAAAATCTGCGGCGCAAGTTACCATATCAAGCGAGGAGAGTTTAGTTATTCTGCTAAAAAACATCAGTTACCCACAGGGGTTTGTGGGTAACTTGTTTGCATTTGGTGGGTATGTGATTAATTTGAAAATATTCAAAAAAACCTTCAAAAAGTGCTTGCGTTAAAAATCCATCTCCCTATAATGCGCATCCACTGACACGGCGGGCAGCAATGAAAAGCGCTGAACCAAGGTGACACAGAGTTAAGTAAAACTTCGGTTTAAAACGGTCTAAAAAGAAAGTTTAAAATTAAGTGTTGACTCAAAAAATTAAGGATGTATTATACGCATCCCTAGCGACAACGTCGCAACGTTCTTTAACAATATAAAGCAATCATCTGTGTGGGCACTCGTACAGGTTGAGTTCTAACAGCGAAGCTTAGTTTACTAAGTGGAGCAAACAAATTTAGAGTCTCAATTTCTTATGAGTGACTATATAGTCAATTCGTTTTGATTTTACTTTTTTAAAAAGTAGAAACAAACAATCAGAATTTATTGAGCATGGTTTGAAGTTTACTTCAAACAAAAAACTTTTAATTGAAGAGTTTGATCATGGCTCAGATTGAACGCTGGCGGCAGGCCTAACACATGCAAGTCGAGCGGTAACAGAGAGTAGCTTGC
>NZ_JAKGBA010000043.1:0-14714 GCF_021532495.1 Pseudoalteromonas sp. Cn5-37
GACAGCGAAAAACCATATTGATTGAACAAGGTAAAGGGGATAAATCACGTTATGTTGTAGTTTCAGATAGCGTACTAAATCAATTACGTTGTTACTGGAAAATGTATCACCCAACGGGTTGGATGTTTTACTCGCGATTGTTAATGGATAAACCGATGTCAGCATCGACCTTTAGGAAGCCATTGAGAAAACACGCACAAGCGTTGTGGTTTAAAACACTGTAATCCACATGCACTACGCCATGCTTATGCAACACACCAACTTGAATCAGGTATGCCACTTCATCAACTGCAACATCAGCTTGGGCATAGTGATATTAAAACCACACAAAGTTATTTACATTGGTTACCAGAGTTAGGTCATGGCGGCATTGATCTGCTTGCAGGTTGGGCTAAACAATGAGCGCTTTGCATTTCGCTGATATTTTAAATTCAAATCTTGAGCATTATCGGCAGCATCATACGATGAGCTATCAACAACTGCGAGTCTGTCAGCACCTGCAATCATGTAGAACAGGTCAGCTCGGTTATCAAGCATGGCAATGTGATAACTGTGGGGAGTCGCAAAAAATTGGGTGTAGTTGTCAAGACCGTCATTGCCCGCGTTGCCAAGGCATGGCCACGGCTAAATGGGTGCAAAAACAGCAGGAAGATTTATTACCGTGTCGGTATTTTCATCTTGTTTTTACGCTCCCTCATGAGTTGAATATCATTGCTCACTATAACCCAAATGCGTTATATCAGTGTTTATTTAAAGCGACATGGCAAACGCTAAGTAAATTTGCGAAACGGAAAAAGCATGGTCAGTTAGGCATGACAAGCGTACTGCATACGTGGGGGCATAACTTAAGTCAGCATATCCACTTGCATTGTTTGATACCCGCAGGGGCGCTAAATAAAGCGCACTGGCATGAAATAGAAAAAGGCTATTTATACCCCGTAAAAGCGTTATCAACAGTCTTTAGGGGTAAAATGCTAGCGGAACTCAATGAATGCGATAGTTCATTCGCGAAGATATACACCCCAACAAAGTGGTGTGTGTATAGCAAAGCCTGTTTAACGTACAGTGAAAAGCTCGTGAGCTACCTTGCGCGTTACACCCGAAAAGGCGTGATGTCAGAATCGCGGTTCGTGTCAGCGAATGAGCAGTCAGTGAGCTTTAAATATCGCGACTATGCAGATAACAACCGCGATAAAGTCATGACACTGAGTTGTGATGATTTTTTACGGCGCTACTTACAACATGTATTGCCGAAAGGGTTTATGCGTATTCGCCACTATGGCTTTTTAGCTAATGCGTGCCGTAAGCGAAAGTTAGGGTTAATAAAGGCTCAAGCATCAGCAACCCCATTCAAAGCGGTGAAGCCGAAGGTGAGCAAGAACGACTAATAACGTATTGGCCTTGCCAGTCATGTAAAGTGGGTATCTTACGATTTATTGGCGTGATGAATTCAGACATGGCGACAAATAAAATAGCGCGAACGAGTTAGTAGCCTTGCTTGCTGCATCAAATCAATGAGTTAACCTGCTTAACTGTTCAGGCTAGTCGCGGCTGCGCGTAAGAAAAACATCCTTGCTTAACGGTTAAACATTCGGTTTAATAAATAGATAATAAACGCTGAGCAATGCAGGGAAAGCTTAAATTATAATAGGTAAGCTTATTAAACTAGCTGATTTAGCTAGAGCCTCTAAAAAGCAAATTCCCATAGCATAAATAGCACCAACTCTGACATACCGAGCAGATAGCGCCTCAGTCCAACAAGCGATTATGCAACACAAACTGCGTGTCGCATAAATACTAAAATGTTAGAAGACTAGCGGTGATTTATGAGCCTAAGGTTGTAAAAGTAGAGACTGATTTCGAATCAGACTCTACAGTAGACATTCACAGAATTACATTCGACATAGAATGCTTAAACATTGCTGTTAAATCGAAGAGTTGGAGTATAAAAGTTCATTTCGATGCTATTTATGGTTTTAGAGTGCTTGATGAAGGTGATTTAGGCGAGTTTTGGAGTGAATGTAACTTAAAAACTGGTTGGTGTTTTGAAGTAATCGACGGTGGCTGGAATGCACTGGAAAACACTAGAGAACACTTCATTACGGGTAAGCTATATCATCCGAGGGAATACCTAATTATTGGTTTAAACGAGTGTGTTTCGGTTTTAGCTTTTGAGCAACCAAAGGTAGTAGAAACATCGTCTTCTAACAAACCACTGTAGTCACTCGCTGGCGCTCGTTGGGACACAAATACGCAGGCTCCCTTCGCTTCGCTACGTATTATAGCCTGCGTATTTGTGCCCATAAGTGGGGCGTTAGCTGCTTTGAAGTCAATAATTAGTAAGGTGTAGTAAATGAGAATATTGGTAACAGGCTCAGCGGGTAGAGTGGGGCGTGCAATCTATATCAAGTTAATGCGAACACATGACGTAGTTGGCTTTGATAAAACACCTTGTTCAACGGCTGATTACATTTGTGATATTCGTGATAGTGCGCTGCTCAATGAAGCTCTTGAAAATATCGACGTAATTATTCATACAGCAGCCCTTCATGCTCCTCATGTTGGCTTATTGCCTGATTCAGAGTTTCAATCTATCAACGTAGACGCAACCGAGAAACTGGCTTTGGCCGGTATAAAAGCAGGCGTCAAGCATTTCATTTTTACCAGTACAACAGCGTTGTACGGTTATGCTTCAACACCTAAAGGTGTTACTGGCTGGGTGAACGAGCAAACTATTCCTCAACCGAAATCGATTTATCACAAAAGCAAAATTGCAGCTGAAATCAAACTTAAAGAAATTTCAAATCTGTTCAATCTTCCGGTGACAGTGTTACAAATGTCTAGGTGTTTTCCAGAGCCCGCGGACTTAATGGCTGTGTTTCGCTTAACTCGTGGTATCGATGCTCGTGATGTAGCAAATGCTCATTTATGTGCAGTAGAAAAACGTTTAAGTGGTTTTAATCGGTTTATCATCTCGGGTGCAACACCTTTTAACCCTTTGGATTGCGAAGCTTTGTATAACGATGCAAGCTCAGTTCTCGCACAAAGGTGTCCGGAGATAGCTTCTGCCTTTAGACAAAGAGGGTGGCAATTACCCGAAACTTTGGATCGTGTATATGACTCATCGTTAGCGCAGAACAAGTTAGGCTGGTTGCCAAAACATGGCTTTGAGAGTGTTTTAGAAATGCTCGATACAGAAACGGCAGAAGTTTTGCCAGTTTCAAAACGCAGCTAACAAAGCATTTAAGAGTGATTCGCAACGCTTGGCGTTTTCGCTTCGCTCGAGTATAGCCAAGCGTCGCTCACACCTTAATGCGGCGTTACCGAATAAATACTCTAACGTGTTTCTGTCCGTGCGACTTGAAGTCGTATGAAGCGCTGTTCACCGCGATAAGAGTGAACCATCTGTATCACCAGATGACCCTATGGTTCTGAATAAAGCAGCGAGCCAAACAATGTAACAAAGCCAATTTGGCGGGAAACAAATCGTGAGAGGCGTTTCTTCCTGATAACCACAATTGGGTAAGTGCTAGGGAATCAGTATGATGAACGTATGTGAATCCATGTAAGGTGCGTTATACGAGAAGCAGCGGAAGTGGTTTTATACGCTGTGGCCAAACGGCAATGGGAGTAGGAAAGAGATTGGACAGTGCTCTTTCGTGATCGACATGCTCTCCGCACTATAGTGGGCATCTAACCTGATATTGCGCGACATACGGAACAAGGTAAGCCTGTATTTCTCCCTATGGGAAAGCTATCTGTGAAGATTGCCGATAGTTGTGCAGGTAAAGGAGGTTGGAAAAAGCCAATGCTGCATTGTAATGATGTAGATACAGAATTGTTTCTGGCACGAAAGTGAGCCCACTTCCAACTGGTCTCCCGTTGCAAGATGATTTGAAGAACTTTATTCATGAGGAAACGCAAATGATGACTTCGCTTGAAGTTAGTGCCTCTTCAGACAAAAGCGAATGGCAATCCATCAATTGGACGGCTATTGAGCAACATGTGTTAAAGCTTCAAATGCGCATTGCAAAGGCAATTCGAGAAGGTAAACAAGGCAAAGCGAAAGCGCTGCAATGGATACTGACTCACTCGAAGTCAGCAAAGTTACTTGCTGTCAGACGAGTATCACAAAACAAAGGTAAACGAACAGCCGGTGTTGATGGCGTCATTTGGAACTCTGATGCACAAAAGCTTGCGGCAGTTAACCAACTGAGCAGAAAAGGCTATAAAGCCAAACCGCTCAGACGCATCTATATCCCTAAGAAAAACGGCAAATTCAGACCATTAGGCATTCCGTGCATGATAGACCGTGCGCAACAAGCGTTACATCTTCTAGCCTTGGAACCAATATCTGAAACCATTGCCGACCCAAATAGCTACGGGTTTCGACCGAATCGCAGCACGGCTGATGCCATTGCACAATGCTTTAAGTGTTTGTGTAAACCAAGCTCAGCGCAGTGGGTACTCGAAGGTGACATCAAGGCATGTTTCGATAAAATTGGCCACCAATGGCTGATAGATAACATTCCAATGGATACACGAATGTTGAAACAGTGGCTAGGGTGCGGGTTTATCGACAAAGGATTATTCTACAGAACAGATGAAGGAACACCTCAAGGTGGAATAATCTCGCCAACATTGATGTTACTGACGTTAGCGGGCTTGGAAAAGCAGGTTAAGTCAATCGCGCGTCAAACAGGCTCAAGGATAAACTTTATTGGCTATGCGGACGATTTCATTATTACAGGCTCATCGAAAGAGGTGCTCGTTAATGAGGTTAAACCGCGACTAGTTAAGTTTCTACAGGAAAGAGGGTTAACTCTATCTGAGGAGAAAACACATGTTACCCATATTGATGACGGCTTTGACTTTTTAGGGTTTAACCTTCGAAAGTACAAAGGAAAACTGCTTATTAAACCAAGCAAGAGCAACGTGCTGTCATTCTTAAGTAACATGCGTGAACTTATCAGAGCACACGCAACTGTATCAACGACAGATCTCATTAAACTAATGAATCCAAAGTTGCACGGTTGGGCGAATTATTATCGCCATTGTGTGGCAAAGCGAACCTTTACCTATGTAGGTCATCAGATCTTCTGGGCGTTATGGCGGTGGGCGCGGCGGCGTCATACCCGTAGAAGCAGAATGTGGGTTGGCCGTAAATACTTTCAAGGTTTAAATGGTCAATGGCTATTTCATGGTTATCAAATGATAAACAATGAAATACGAGTTCTCATTCTTGCTCAAATTAACAAAACGCCAATCAAAAGACACGTTAAGATCCGAAGTGCGTCAACCCCGTACGATCCTAAATATCGGGATTACCTGGGGAATAGGAAGACCAATAATTACGGACGAAATACTTGGATCCAACCTGTCGTAGCAAGTTTGTGACATTGCTGGGTGACATTATGTTGCCTTAGTGGAGGCTTGAGCCGTATGCGGTGAAAGTTGCACGTACGGTTCTTAGGAGGGCGGCACTTGGTAACAAGTGCCGTCTATCCGACAGAAACTTTTTAGTACCACGGTCAGCAATTAGTGCACAATTGACTGTCAGATTTAATTAAGTTCTATTAGTCCAACCAGTGTTAGTCCAACCAGAAAGAGCAAGCTAAGACTATTTCAATATACGTGTATGTACAAAGGTAACTACCCCCTACCCTTCTCTTTATTTGCAAGCTCTAGAGCTTCTTTAATTGAATAACCTTGAGACTTAAACTTATCTACTAACTCCCTGTCATCTGGATCTGTTGAGTAAACTAGTTGAGTTTCTTTATCTACAAAAAGCTTAACTATTTCCCTCGATTGCCCGTATCTCACTAAGATTTCTGAGTAATGGCCCTTATCAGTATGAACGCTTTTCATTAAATCATAGTCTTGATCTGTACCATCATACGCTTTTAACTCTTTGAGTTTATCAACGGCTTCCGGTTCCTGGGCCAACATAAACTTCCATGGACTATTGTTAACAATGGCCATCCCTGCTTGGCTTTGGTAAGCATCAAGTAAGCTCTGTGTGATACAAATGCCAGCTGCACGTGTTTTCCTGAATCGACGCCAACCAGTTTCAAGGAACTCGGCTAGATAATTGATTTTACCCGGCTTGTCTTTAAGGTATTCCCAAGCTTCATCGAGAATGAAAAGTTTTCTTTGTTTGTTGCCTGATAAAAACATTGCATGTTGAGCTGCGTTGATAAGGCTCATCAGAACACATTGTGATAAGTGAGGTTGCGAGGATAGTTCATCCATCTCACAAACGATTAATCGTGATTTGAAGTTTATTGGTGGGTATTTCTTACCAAAAAAGTCTCCAAAAATTCCGCCTTCACACCATGGTTTTAGTTGGCGCCCTATCCTCTTTATTTCAACATCTTGGTGCTTTTCACACAGCTCAGAAAAGTCTGTGATTGATGAACTTTTCCCTTTAAGGTTCCAAAGCTCAGTGAGTACTGTAAGCATTTCTGTAGATTGATAATCACTTAAATCACCTGATTCTGATGCCATTGCTTTCAGCAAGGAATGAACCATTGCTGCTTGACCTTCTTTGCCATAAAAGTCGTCAATATTTGCAAATGGATCAAGTGAAAACTTCATGTTCTCATTGAAGTCAATGAATTGAGCATTCTTATACTGGCTTGCTAAGTTTTCATATGAGCGGCCTTTGTCAATAACAAACACTTGAGCGCCGTCAGTATCGCTGCCCACATCAAGCCGGCTTTTAACACCAGAGCCTAGATATGAAGTGATTAGCTTATTATTGAAAAATGACTTACCAGCTCCAGAGCGAGCGCAAATAAGTGCATTAAAGGAACCATCTGTTTCAAATATGTCTAAACCGAATATTTGCCCAAAGCGCGTGACAAACTCTAGAATTGGCCGTGAAGTGTTTCCTTTCCAACTCGCGCTATGTGGTAATAAAAATACAGCCCCTTTTGCCGTCCATTCATCAAACCGGTCTGATAATTTTATATATTCATCATCAAGTCCAAGAGGTAAAGCGTTTAAGAAAGTGCTAGGCGCCAAAATTGTTTCTATGTTGAACTTATACTCTTTACGTTTGAAGAATGCCTGCAGCTTCCTAGTCGCAGTGAATGTTTCTTTCTTACTTTCACCAAGGATTATTAAATCAAGGCTAATTTTACATAATCTTGAGTTTTTCAGTTCATCTTCGATTGCAAAATAATCTTGTGCCTGGTCTTTTAAGGTTGAAACCCACTCCAGCATTTTTCCTTTTGCTTGTTTTTTTAGCCATTTGTTACGGCGCTCAAATTCTTCATTTGCCGAATGAATACTTGGTAACTGTACGTTAAGCGTCATTAAATATGGGTTCCAAGCAACCGTTCGCTTGCCAAAACGCCAATCACCTAGCAGGTTTATAATATCACCGTAGTTCAAGTAATCGGGTGTTTGCTTGAGGGTCATGACTGAAGCAAATCCATTTGACTTCTCATCTAAAGATGAAAATTCTAGACCATATTCATCACGGTTAATTATTCCGCCCTGCTCTAATATTTGCGCACCAAGTGGGACAAGCTTGTTGATTTTTACTTTATCTCGCCAAAGCGCATTAGGTGAGTGATTGAAGAAAGTCTGCATTCTTGAAAGCCATTCTTCATCATTTAAAATCAATGGGGCTAAGCCTAACCCTTCGAATATTGAATATGTTCTATCTTTTATCTCTAGGAACTCTTTGAGCTCTTTATCGGAAGGGATAAAGTTTTTAACTGGGATTTTTACTGTGATCCAATGTTCAAAATCTCTTGGCCGGATACCTGATTTTTTATCAAGAGACTCTTTTCTTGCTTTAGAGTAATAATTAATTACTGATTCGCTCATTGCATCAGCAAGCTCACCGTCTTCACCACCAATCCGCTTCCCTCGTAGTTGCCTGTAACCATTTAGAAAGCCATCTATTCGTGGTAAAGCAGCTAGGCTTAGTTGAATTAATGTGTTGTGAGGAAACTCATCAGATAGAAAGCCTTCGTAGGCTGTTCTTATTTCGTTGTTTACCCCGTTAGTTGGTTGGCAGGCGATAACAAATCCAATGTATCCCCCTTCCATTAAGAACATTTGATATTCTTTAATATATTCCATTACACAGTTTAATTCTGCGGCTTTATTACCTCCGAGAAGCTTTTGCTGATCTTCAATGGTGCTTCGCCAAAGGGGGCCAGCAAAATTCTGCTGGGTTTCTTCGATATCTGGATTCAATATCTTTTCGATAGCTTCTTGGATTTTATTCAGCATGCTATACACCTATTTTACTTATTAGCCTCAGGCTGAGGTCTAGAAATGCTCAACGGATCGATACCTTTGGCCATAGTTTCTTTTCTTTGGCTTGTTACTTTGCTTTTCTTTATTGTTTGAAATGGTAATACTCGACTTGGGCGCATTTGAGCTTGATGGCCTGTTACCCAGCGTCTTGGTTGTAATTCAACATAAACGAAGCCTGGAATATTCAAATCTCCAGACTTATCTTCCCAAGCAGCAACATAAATACGCATTGCTTTAGCTTCTTCTAGAACAGCGAGAGGCTCTGGCGCGATATCATTTGGAACGTAATTGAAAGTTCTTAAGTCATCTAACTCATCGTGTGATTGTTTCGAATATGACATTGTGTCATTGCTAGCGATACCAACAATGTTGGCTTTGTCATAATCCTGTGCGTTTTGTCTTCGCAAACTTCTTGGTTCATATACGTATGTGATGTCTTCCCCTTCACTATTAACGTAAATGATTTTTTGGTTTCCTTCTGAATTTGACTTTTTTTCACCTTCGTTTTTTGCATATTCTGCAGTCATCATGTGCTCAAGGTGGTCTTGATTGTTGGTTAACTCATAAACCTCCATCGGCCCTTTACAGAGACCAAGTTCTGGTTTACCTGCACATGAAAATTCCTCTTCACCAATCGTAAATGCTGAACACCCAGAAAATAATGAGGCTATGGCTAGAATTGAGCTGATTTTAAAGATTTGTTTCATTGCTAGTTACTCCATCTCAAGCCATGCATCAAAATCGCTTGGTAGCCCATTAAAGGTTAAACCATCTTCACGAACTAGGAATGGGGTCCCTCTAGCCTCAAGCAATCCCATAACGATAGGTGCTTTTTGAACAGCCTTGGCATCGCAGTCTTCTCTCATTTCTGTTGCTAGTTTTGTCTTGTTCATAAGGTCGATGACAGCTTTAGATTTATCAACAGCGCAATTTAGGCGTTTAGACTCAAGTAAAGATTGGCTGCCCAGCATCGCTGTTAGTACAAAGTCGACATTGTACTTTTCTGGAGATTGCTGAATTTTATTGAACAGGGCGTGGCAGTATCCGCAATTAGGGTCAACGAATATTGTTGCTTGCTTGGGTATGTCTTGGTTGCCAAATGATAGTGTTGCAAGCTCATCTAGTTTTACGCCCATTTTTTCAAGAGGGACACGGTGAGCATTTCTTGCTTCGCTCAATTCATCAATAGTTCGTCTAAACCATGTATCAATTAACTGCCCTTGAAATACAAAGCGGCCATTCTTAGATACAAAATATGTTTGTCCTGATTTAGTCTTAACCAGCATTAAGTTTTCAACAGGGAGTTCTTGAATACCTTCGATATCACCTTTTTGAGAAAGAGTTTGTTTTAATTCTTTCGGATTAATTGATTTCGCCATTGAAGATACGCTTAAAAGACTTACAGTTGCTAATAGACCAATAGCCGTAATTGTTTTCTTTAGTGACATTGTGACTTACTCTTTAAATTGACATACATGTCATTGTAATCTTGGCTATAGAGTGAAAAGGGGGGATTAATTACTGATTTTTACTTTTTTTCATGGATTTGGACAAAACAGAATTTTACTAACTCGATGGTTGATATGCTTGTTTAATCAACAAATTAAGGTGAATTTAGGATACTCAAAGCTCTAAATACTTAGTTTTAGGCATGATAAAGCCTTAGGTTGGTAAAATACTGATCTAGGGTTAAGGTTGATATATACCAACCTTAACGAATAAAGTTTATCGAAAATTCACCGAGAAAACCCCGTGATCAGAGCGAAGTGATGTCGCGGGGATGAATCGGTGTCACCCCTTCTCTTGAATATATTTTCGTATTATCTCTGCACTAGCATTTCCTACAGAACACACAAAGTATCCATCAGACCAAAATGTTTTCTCTTTCCAAAATTGGTTTTTGAGGTAAGGAAATGATTTCCAGATTTTAGTAGTTGTCCCTTGTTTAATCCTCCTTGCGTACTGGCCTACAGAATATCGAGTGCCGATTGTAATCAGCATATGAATGTGATCTTTGTCTATTTCAATCTCTTCGATCCTGAAGTCAGAAGATAGAGAAACATCGAAAACCGTTTTCTTAACAAACTCACCCAGATTTCCGTTTAGTAAAGGTTTTCTGTACTTAACTACCAGAATTAAATGAAGTGCAATTATATATTTGCAGTGAGATTTAGTTTCATATTCCAACTTGACAACTCGACCTTATACAGTAGTCTATACAGTATATGAAAAAGACGCTCAGATACAACTACAGGCTAAATCCTACGCCAGAGCAAGAAGCTAAGCTTATTGAGTTTGGTGCGACAGCGCGTGGCATTTGGAATCTGTTGTTGTCTGAAAATATGCGTCGATATGAGTACGATAAGACGTTCTTGTTTTACAAAGAAATGGCCTCGCTTCTTAAGGAATTAAAGCCTTTCGAAGAGTTTGCGTGGATTAAATCTTTTGATTCAGCAGCGGCTCAGCAGGTTGCTCGCGATTTAGAAACTGCTGTTAAGAATGCTTTTTCAAAGGTTCGTTTGCAGCGCTTTCCAAAGCATAAAGTCTCATACAAAAAGAAAAAACTTCACAACGACTCGTTTCGAGCCGTCAATAATTCCAATTGCATTCGAATCGAAAATGGCGCTATCAGTATTCCGAAGGTCGGCAAAGTGCCAATCGTTCTGCATCGTGAGCTAGTGAGCAAAATTAAGACCGTCACTGTTCAATATCGTCACGGAAAATGGGAATGCAGTATCACTCAGGAAGTGGAATGCAAAACGGCTAAACAAGTTTTGGAAACTATCACTGGCTTTGACATCAACTCAAAGCAAACGGTGGTTGGTTCGAACGGTTTCGTGGCCGACAACCCGAAGTTTTTAAAGCAAGCAATAGAGAAGTTAAATCAATTGTAACGCCAGCTTGCACGTCGAACCAAAGGTTCAAATCGCTGGCAAAAAACAAAACAACGCATCAATAAATTACACGGTAAAATCTCAAGGCAAAGGCTGGACTTTGCGCACAAAACTTCACGACAGATAACCAATGAAAATGATATTTTAGTGTTCGAAGATTTAAACGTAAAAGCGATGCAAAAGTTCAATGGTAGTATGGTTGCAGATAACGTGATGGGTTTGATCACTCAGCTTTCAAAGTACAAAGCTGAGCTAGAAGGCAAGCTCTATCATGAAATAGGTCGTTTTGAAAAATCCACTGGAATTTGTTCGGAGTGCGGGCAACGCCATGTTTTAACATTGAATGATAGGCGTTTTACTTGTGCGGCTTGCGGAGCGTATCAAAGCCGCGATCTAGCTGCAGCTAAAAGCATAGCTAGTACAGGTGAATTAGATATAATTGCGGCTGGAATCGTCGCAAGGGTAACACCCGCATCTCAGCAGAAACAATCTGTTAAAACGAAAGTCTTTGAATTATCGAAGTTGGATTTTGGATCTGAGAAAAAAGAAGCTGCCTAGCTGTTAAGCTAGACTGTAGAAGCCCTGTGATCAGAGTGAATCGATGTCGCTGGGTAGTTCACGTTTCGATTAAGACCATAGTAAGTCCGATTCCATAACGCGCACTTTTGAAATAATTAACCTCGAATAAGTGGCGAATTCACCCTGAATAATTTGAGTTAGCATTATGTAACTATTTGATAGTATGGTTTTTTTTGTTTTTTTGTGGCTGGCGAATATTTAAGGTTTTTTATAATTGATTGAGGTTGGCTTTATGATTTTTCGAGTTTATATTTTGGCGAATTCACCTTGAATAATTAAGTGTAAATATATTTTAGTTATTGTTCTGTATGACTTTTTTTTAAAAATAATCGTGGAGAATATTTAGTTATCATTTCAATCAAAGCACGTTCTATATCCTATGTGACCATAGTTACAAAATTTAAGTTGGAGTGTGAAGTGAGTGTTTTCAAAGTTAATCCAATAGACATCATTGATAGCGTTGTTGTTGGAACAGTTAACCAAGTAAGTAGAGAGAAATTAGTTGCTCAAGCCTTTTCTTCATCTGTAGCTGATATAAGAGCTCTAATTGAAAATGAGCGAGCAATAATTACTTCTTTATGTTCGTTTGGGAAAGACTCGACAGTTACACTGCTAATTGTGATGGAGGCTTAACGTCAAGCTATTGCAGCAAAAACCATTGAACCAGAACGCCCATTGATCGTATCGACAGTTAATACAAAAGCAGAAGCGATACCTATGCAAATGTTTGTTAACTATGCCAGTAAGAGAATGCTTGAATATGCTAAGTCTGTAGGTATCAATATTCAGTTTAAATTAGTCCAACCTTCATTGAACAATGAATTCTTCATTAGGTACGTTGGTGGCCAGAAAATTCCAGCAACACCAACTCGCTCCGGTGATTGCTCAGTAATTTTAAAGGTTAACCCAAACGAACACTTTGTTAACTCTCTTGTAGAGTCTATTAGGCACTCAAAGAAGTATGGCTATTATGCCAGTTCACCAATTATTTCTTGCTTAGGTTCTAGGGAAAAAGAGTCTTCGCGTAGGTCAAAGAATATGGAGCGACACAATCTAAAAGGTAAGTCTGCAGAAGATTTAATGAACTCAATGACATCACAGTCTATTGGAAACTCAAAAGTCTACAATTATGCTCCAATTCGTGACTGGGAGACTGATGATGTATTTCTTTTGCTCAGCTTGGCTGGTTCAAAACCACTACAAAGATCTTGCTATGACATACCAGGTTTCTTATCAAACTTTGGTCTTTTAATCGAGATATACGGTAATGGTACAAGTGAGACTTGCGAAATTGCTACAGGTCAAAGTGGTGGGGCAGGTTGCAATGGCAAAGCACGCTACGGGTGTTCTATTTGTACTATCGTTTCAAAGCAAGATAAAACAGCTACTAACCTTGCAAAGTTGAAACGTTGGGAAGTGCTTGGTGTAGAAAATACATTAAGGCTAAGAGATTGGCTATTTAGAATTAGCTCTAACATGAGCGAGCGCTCCACGCTCGGGCGTTTGATACTGTAGGGTACAATCGTGTTGCTTTGCAACCGAATACTTTAAAGCCTAAGCATTTAGATAAAATTGTAAGGTACGCCTGCCAGCTAACACAAGAAAGCATTTCTCATTCAGAGCGTTTCAAATCTTTAGTAGAGCAGGGTAGAGAAGCTGAGCATGAAGGTGTTCAGTGTATTCAAAACGATGTAACTCTACCCCCTAAAATAAAGAAAGCTTTTTTTAGAAATGTATACAGAAGCCTTACTAAACCCTCAGAACCTTAATTACTACTTTAGTGAAGTACATGCCGTGCTTTTATCTTTTCGGTGGTCTTTGGATGGTATCGGAGCAGCACCATTTAGGCCTTTAGCTATTTGGAAACAGATTGAGCAAGGAAAAGGGTGGATACCATACCCAAAATTGAACATTAGGCTTGCGCAATCTCACCCTTTCAAAGGCGAGTCAAGCAAGAGGTAACTAGTCTTTTTTCTGACTTAAAGCGCGTGAAGTTTTTACGGCTCTTTCACTTGGCGGTGTGTTTTGATTTTCAATGTACTGCTTAATTACATCCAAACTCGCGCCGCCGCATGACACGACACAATAACTAGGCGACCAAAAGTGATTTCCCCAAAGCATCGTCTTAATCCGATTCCAATACTCACGCCTTAGTATATATGACGACTTCCCTTTTAATTTGCCAACCAAATTCGATACAGCAACTTTGGGGTGAATAGACACCATTAAGTGAACGTGGTCATGTTCTCCACCAAACTCTAAAAGCTCGCAATCCATTTGCTTACAGGTTTCCTCCATTATCTCTTTGGTTCTATCTAACATCTCTTTAGTGAAAACGTCTCTTCGGTATTTTGTAACAAATACTAGATGAGCATTATTTTTAAATAGGCAGCTTCTGCCTGTTCTCCATTCGTACATTTTACTTATAGACTAGATTGACAATTTAACGCTAAGTGTAATAATAGTTACCGCAATTGACAACCTACGGAAAGAGCATGCTAACTGGCATTAAGCTACGTGCTAACCCAACATCATATCAAAAACTGGTTTTAAGCCAGTGGATGGGTTGCGCACGCAGTATTTGGAATGCCAAAGTTGACGAAGAAAAGTATTACCGCACCTTTGCACGTAAATACTACCCAACGGGCACTTATGCCCCAATTGACCAGAAAACATCACAATTCAAGTCGAAGGAGTTAACCCCTTGGCTATCTCGATGCCCTAGTCAGATTATCCGAAACAGTGCGGTTAACTGGTATCAGACTTACCAAAAATTCATGAAAGGCGTGTGTGGGCGACCTAAGCGCAAACCTAAAACTGACCGAGGTAGCATCTACCTTACTCGTGAGGTGTTCAGCTTCGAACGTTGCGAAGATGGAAACTTACGACTATTTATCGGCACGAAGACTAATAATATTGGTTACTTATCCTTTAAAGCGCATGGCAAGTTCGAGATCCCAAACT
>NZ_JAKGBA010000044.1:0-14389 GCF_021532495.1 Pseudoalteromonas sp. Cn5-37
ACGAGGGCTTGATTATAGTGAGACCAGTTTGTGATTTTGCTCATTGTTGTTGCACGGGCTAGTAGGATATAGATGATCTGATCACAGGCTGGCAAGATAGTTCAAACTTTTAGGAAACAACGCCGTACCTGTGAGAAAACGTTTTTGCGCCATTTGCCCGAACCAGCTTTTCAAAATCATCAATAAAATGCTGTTCGAACTTACTATTAAAGGTATTAAATAAAATCACATTTTTACCTGAAAAGTCATTATTTTTTGCAAACTGCCATATCGGTGGGGCAGGGCTATAAAGCCAAATAGGCGAGCCTAAATAAATGGTGTGATACTCTTCAAGGTTAATATTACTCGGGGTAATTGTTGCTACGTTGCTTCTGGCATCATTAAGAGCGGCTATCCAACCAGGAATACCTAACTCGTAATCTGTCGCTGTTATCTCAAACAGCTCCGCGTTATGCTTTTGTGCTATGTGATCTGCTAAAACCCCAGTATTACCAGAGCGAGAAAAAACCACGACGGCTGTTTTGGCATCAAGCGTGATTCTCGGCTCAGCATTTTGTAGATGTAAGCTGTTTTTAGCATGCTGTGATTTTTCGGTTTGTGTGACCCAAATGGCAAGAGATAAAAGCCCTAATACGACCACTGCGAGTATTATAAATAGCCATTTAATCATTCTGTTAACTCCTAAAATCGCAAATTCAAATCAACAACAAAAGTAAGTTAGGCCAAGCATGAGGCCTAACTTCTTTGCTTTATGCATGCTCAGCTTACAAGTGCCTTTTTATAAATGCTTGGTTAAAAAAGGCAGTATCTGCTGCATCGCTAGCGCAACTGGCTCAGGCTTATCGTACAGGTCATAGTGCGACCAATCTTCTAGTTCAACGAGTTGTCGGTCTTTTGATGAAAATGATTTTCCGTAAATTTCTTTACCGTCACGGTATGCACCAAATGCCCCTACTTTTTGACCAATTACAGCCATCATAGGTTGAGTCATTAATGTTTCGGCAAACGCGAAAGCATCCCACGTGAGGGTTTTTTGTGCATGAGAAAATAACATACGTGTTGCGCCACCTTCGCTTTGACCACGCGGTGTTTTGTAGTAATCAGTCGCTTCGAAAACATCACGTTCAGTCAGGCCATTGTCGCGGGCAAACTCAATGCTTGGTGGGAGTAATTCGTTAACTTGTAAATCACCACCAAGTGCTTCAGCAGTACGTTGTGCTGCCATCGCTTCAAGTGCGCCAAGCGGGTTAAACTCGGTGAATGCTTCTCTAAATAAACGACCTAAATTAACTGGTGTGATGCCGACCACGGCTTTTACGCGTTTTTCAGTCAGTGCAGAGTTAAATACATAAGCACCCCCACCACATACCCCAATGCTACCAATGCGCTCCTTATCGACATAAGGCAGTGTCACCGCATAATCAATAACATGGCTAATATCTTCAACACGTTGTGATGGATTTTCAATAAAGCGAGGTGTACCGCCAGATTGACCTTGATAGCTGGCATCGAAGGCAATAACCACATAACCCGCTTCAGCAAGTGCTTTACCATATACACTACTTGAGGTTTGTTCTTTACAGCTACCAAATGGGTGAACACTGATCATGGTTGGGTAGGTTTTTGACTCATCAAAATTAGCAGGTGTTAAAACAAGTGCTGAGATAGCCCAAGTCATATCGTGGTTTTGAATACTAACTGTTTGAATGTTCATATTTTTCTCCTAAATACCGTTTAGGTATGAGCCCTGTTTGGGCTCATACGGATTAATAATTACAGATTGCTTGTAAAGAAAGGGGCTAATACGCTGATTGCTTCAGTGATTTCACTTTCGCCATCGTATAGGTCCATGTGGTTCGCACCTTCAACGATGTACATTTTTTTGCTGCTTGATGCTGCGCGCGCCATTAGGTCATCGCTCATCCACTTGCTGCCTGCATTGCTGCCGACGACGGTCAGTAATGGTTGCGTTAAAAATGCTTCAGCTTTAAAGAATGCATCATAAGTGATGATTTGATTTAAGCTGCGTGCAGTCGCAAAACCCGGTGCAGTGCAATAAGCTGCGCGGTCTGTGTGGTAGTATTCCCACGCTTGGCGAAGCTCTTCGTTTGGTGCATCTTCTTCTTTAAGTGGTGCCATTGGGATGGTCGCAATCTCGTTACCACTTGCATCCGATGTGCGAGAATCAGAGCCAGCTTGGATATATGGGATAGCGTCGCTGTCTTTTACATTGTTATCCCAGCCATTACGGAACATTTGGCCAATATTTACCATGCTGACTGTGCCAACGGCTTTAATACGGCGGTCGTTAATTGCAGCATTTGCGGTGTAACCTGCACCCGCACAGATCCCCATTGCGCCAATGCGATCATTGTCTACATAAGGTAAGGTCGTTAAGTAATCGATTACTGCACTCACATCCTCGGTACGAACATGTGGGTTTTCAAGTTGGCGTGGCTCGCCTGTGCTTTCACCTTGGTAAGATGCATCGTATGCAATAGCGACAAAACCTTGCTCAGCTAGTTTACGTGCGTAAGTCCCTGCTGTTTGCTCTTTAACACCACCACCTGGGTGCGATACTACAACGGCTGGGTATGTTTTTGTTTCATCAAAATCAGCAGGTAAATTTAATAAGCCCGCGATAGTAATATCTAAACCGTTCGTGTTTGGAAAAGTAACTTTGTTCATGAGCGTAAATCCTCTTTGGGTTAATAAGTAAGGACAGAGACTATTCTCGATTGCAGAGCTGTTTGCTTTGCGTCCTTGATTGAGATTAAGTATAGGAGTGGGCTGAAACGAATGTTTGCCTAAAATGACAGGGTGTTTGTCTAAAATGCCGAAAAAGCACTATGGCAGGCAATCAGAAAATGACCAGGATAGATTGGGAATTTACTTAATTGCTTGAAATGGTCGGGTTTGTAGGGTGTTTAGAGTGCTTGCTCTACATGATGGCAGTGATGGGATTTTATTTCTAAAATCGAAATACCGCTTGCTTTATAAGTATAAGGCTCTTAATTAGGCTGTGATTGCCTATTTTTATTGCCGTAAGCCAATTAATAGGCAGTGTAACGACGCTTATTTTTTAAATTGACTGGCAAGCTCTGCAAGCGACACTTCAGCAAAACGTTTTAATAACAGGGCTTCTGCATCGTCCATTGCGTTTTGCAGGGCGCTGTTAACTGCATGTTCGATAGGGCAGTTGCTGTGCTCATCGGTTAGACCAATTACAAACAGGTTCTTTTCGCCAAGCGCTTGGTGAATATCAAATAAAGTGATGTCTGTTAAGGGAGTGGCCAGTAGCCAGCCGCCATTGTGACCTTTGATTGCCGACACATAACCTGCTTGACGCAGTAACGCCATTGTACGGCGCACGACCACAGGGTTGGTCATTAACATGTTTGCTAATGTCTCTGATGTAATAGGGTGGCTGTAACTGTTTAAATGGATCAGCACATGCAAAACCCGTGATAATCGGCTGTCTTTTCTCATCTTAAATCGTCAATATGCGTTTTTTGCAGTGTATCACGAACTGCTTAATATTGACCGTTTGAATTACCAAACTAACGCTCACTAAACTAATCCCAAGCCAGCCAATTTGCTGAAATTGCTCATTTAAAATCACAATAGCCAGTACGGTGGCGATAATCGGCTCAAGTAAAGTAATGAGCACGGCTTGGCTAGCCGCGATGGTTTTTAAGCCAATACTAAATAGCCAATAACCTAAAAACATCGGTACTATGGCCATGTAAAGCGCCACGCTGGTATTGGTAACCGTGGCAAAAAGCGTATCTCCAGTGATCAATAACGAAGGCAAGAGTACACATGCAGCGCCACCAAATAGGCTTGCCATGGTCGCTCTTGAATGAATGCCGTAGCTAATTAAGCGTTTGGCAACCCATGAATAACCCGCATAGGTAAGCCCTGCAATTAAGCCAAGTATAATGCCGATGTTTTGGCTAAACAGCCCCTTAGCAGCAAGGTTATGCTCTTTACCTAACGCGATTAAGCTAATGCCAATAGCACCAAAGCAAAAGCTGACTAGCCAGCGAGTTGCAATGGGCTTTTTCTCAATTAAGTATTCCAATAAGACGGTAAATAAAGGGGCGCTGGCAATCGAAACAACGGTGCCTATTGCCACACCAGCGCTATTCATCGAGGTATAAAATGCCAGCGGATAAATAGCCACACAGGCTGAACCTAGTAGGGTTAGGGGGTAGTGCTTACGCAGTGTACTTGCATTGTTTATTAGCTGAGTTAGTGAGGTTAAGCAAAGTAATGCGCCGCCAAACCCCATCGCAAACGCACCTATTGCAAAAGGGCTAATGTCTGGTGCAAAGCTTGCGGCTGTGCCTGTTGTGCCCCAAAACACACTGGCAACTAAAACGGCAATGGTCGCGATGGTATGGTTCATTGATGATTCGCTTTAAATTTAAGATATCAAAAGCATAATCAAAATTGATGCAAGGTTTTTGACAAAAAGGACGGTTTTGTTGGCGTTTAAAACTAAAGTTATTTTTTGAACTTGCTTGGTGATAAGCCAAAGTACTTTGAAAAACTACGGCTAAAAGATGAAAGCTCATTGTAACCAACTAACTCACTAATACGCTGCAACGGGTAGTCGGTATGACTGAGTAAGGCTTGGGCTTTTTCCATTCGCTGTTTAGTTACATAGTTCATGACAGTTAATCCGGTTTGTTGCTTAAACAGCAGCTTAAATTGCGTAGGGCTTAAACAGGCAATGCTGGCAAGGTGTTTGATATGAAGAGGAGCGCTTAAGTGACTTTCAATATAAAGCAGTGCCTCGCTAATACGGCTGTCGACCTTAGGCTGCATAATTTGCTCAGCTAACAGCAAATTGAAGGTGTTAAACATGGCAAGTTCTAATTCACGATTAACCGCTTGCTCAAGTTGCTTTGCCACAAACTGCAAAAATGCCCAAAGTGATTGATTAATAGCAAACACGCAGCGTTCAGCAATCGCTAGGTTATCTGGTAACTTTGGCATATCGGCCACCACAAATCGAGCTTCTGGCATTGCGGTAAAAAGATGCGTTTGCGAGGCTTTGACAACCACGCATTCACCGGGGGCGACTTTACCTTGAAAATCACCGACACTGATAGCAATCACACCTTTTAAGGGCAGTACAAGTTGATGATAGTCATGGCTATGACTAACAGGCTTAGTACTGTAAGAGCGGATAGATAGATTGCCTTGCATCATTTTGTGATAACCGTTTGCTGAATAAGGCTATTATGCCTGTTTGCGAGGGATGATCAATTTTAGGCCATTAACGGGGTTAGCACATGCTCGTAGGCAATCATTAGCGCAACATAAACCAACAAAACAGCCATTAATTTATTAAACATGTTAAAAACACCCGGCCGTGATACTTGCTTGCCAAGCACCAAGCCCGCTAACGAGTAACTTGTAGGCGCACCGAAGGCAAGGATGGCTAAAATAAAAGACCAAAATACGATTGCAGCGCCAGTAATATCGGCGCTTGGGAATTGAATCGTAGCAATTGGCAAAGTGGCCACCAAGGCTTTTGGATTTAATAGCTGCATAAACAGGCCATCGAAAAAGCTAAGTGAGGCATCTGCTGAGGTATCACTCACCTGTACATTTGCTTTTGCGACTTTCCAGGCAATATACAAAATATAGCCGCAACCAATTAAGCTCACATAAGGCAAAAACTGCGGATTGATCACTTGCAAGCCAAGGTAGCCAAGCAGCACAAATAAGATAAACATCGCGCTACCCACGCCGATAAAAAAACCAAGGTGTGAACGAGTTTGTTTATTTAAGCCGCTGCTTAAACCGAGTAAATTGATTGGCCCAGGGGTGTACATAATGCCAATAGCATATGCAAAAATATCTGCCATAACAGCTCCAAATCAGTCATTTAGCTCTATCTACGAGCCCATTGCAGTTGAAATTGTTTTGGTGTCATACCAAATGCTCGTTTGAAGTTACGATTGAGGTGGCTGGCATCAGCGAAGCCAGATTCAACCGCCACGCTGGTGGCATCACGGCCAACCTGTAACGCTTTACGGGCATAATTAATACGACAGTTCAAAACATATTGATGTGGAGTAATACCGAAGTGCTCGCGAAAGCGGCGGATAAAATGAAATTTCGACATGGTGGCAGCATGGGCAATGTCATCAATAGAAATGTCATTGTCGATATTTGCCAAAATGTAGTCTTTTGCACGCAGAAGCAAGCTATCAACACGGGTGCTTAAAGTTGGCAAATCAAGGCTACCGTTGAGCCTGACTAAAGACTGCGCCATTTGCAATACTGCTGCTTCTCGCTCTATTTTGCTGGTGCTATTGGTTTGTAAAAGCCTTGATAAGTGAATCACTTGATTACGCAGTAATGGATCAGCATACAAGGTGTTTGCCATACGTAATGTGCAATCTTGCTTATACCCAAGTGCTTTGAACAAAGGCTTAAATTCATCGGGATGAATGTACAGCATAAGATACTCTAGGTTTTGCTCAGTGCCAGAGTGACCATCGTGAATATCTTCAGGGTTAAACAAAATGACATTGCCAGGTACGCTTTTATAAAACGCATTACGACAAAAGAAATCTTGCCGCCCTTGTAGAGTAATGCCAATTGAATACTCTTCGTGAGCATGTTTTGCATAGGTAAAATCACTCATAGTTGCAGTCAACATCGAGATGCTCTGATACTGTTCGTTGTTAATGTACTTAAAGTGATTGTCTTTGCTCACAGATGCTCCTGAAGGGTGTGCGCTTCGTTATTATTCCTACGCCAATATAGCGAAGCTGGCAACCTAAAAACTTGAACAAAATTGCTGTTTTATTTTATTCAGAGGTACAGACAAGTTCTAATTCAGTGTCTTTAAATTCAGCGAGTTTTATATCGTTTTTCTTGGCGTCAGTAATTAAAACAGAAATAGCGTCTAACGCTGTCACTTTATGCCTAGCGACTGAAGACAGCTTTTCTTCAGTAACGGCGATTAATACATTATTGCTTTGTTTTACTATAGCCTGTTTAAACTGTGCATCTTCAACGTCAAACGCTGAAACACCCACCTCAGCATCGATTGCGCAAGCGCCTAAAACTGCTAGGTCAAAATGCATTGTTTGTAATTGCTTTAACGAGCAACTACCAATTGCAGCGCCTTGTTGCTTACTTATTTTTCCACCTAACAGAATCACATCACATTGTTGGTGTGATTGTAGTGCAATAGCAATTGCAGGCGTGTGGGTAACCACCGTTAAGGCAAGATCGTGTGGGATCATACTTGCAATGGCTAAATTGGTACTGCCAGAATCAATAAAAACAAATGCATGCTCTTTAAAGTAAGGAATACACGCTTTAGCTAAAAGCTGCTTACGGTCACTATTTAAAACCATTCGTTGCACTAAACTGCCATCATTTTGTGCATTAATGACAGCGCCGCCATACACTTTTTTACACACCCCTTGATTTGCTAATTCTTGCAGATCTCGGCGGATCGTATGTTCTGAGACATTAAGTTCTTTGGCTAATTGAACACACACAACTCGGCCGGTTTGTTGTAAATGATCTTTGATCAGTGCTTGCCTCTGATCTGGGAATGAAGCATAATCGAGCATAAATAATCATAATTGAGCAGTTTAAACTGAGTCTAATGTAGCATTGCATGCTCGTTTTAGCAATTTTGTGATTGTTTAGAGTTAAATAGCTCAATAACTAAGCCTTAGCTTAGTTATAAACTGGAATGAGGGAAGGTGACGGGTTTTAACCTAGTCACTTACCCTGCTCGATTGTGATGTTTTATGGAAGGTTTTGCTTGATGTTGTTAGAAAGGTATCCGTTTAAAAAGCGCGAAGTACTCGTTACAAGGTTACTATTTTTGTGTGCAGGTTTAGCCACGGCTACGTGGGCATCGCTCATACCAGTCATTAAAGCGCATATTGGCATTGATGAGAGTACTTTAGGGTTGTTGCTTTTGTGTCTTGGTGCAGGTGCAATATTTGCTATGCCTGTATCAGGTGCGCTCGCAACTAAGTATGGTTGTAAACGTGTATTACAGCTCTCAACGATGATGATTATTTTTTGCCTACCATTTTTTGCTTTAGTAAATAGTGTGGCTAGCTTGGCAACTTTACTGGTGATTTTTGGCCTTTCTATCGGCGCAACTGATTGTGTTATGAACATTCAGGCTGTGTTGGTTGAAGAACGTTCTAAGCTTTCACTTATGTCTGGTTTTCATGGCTTTTACAGTTTAGGTGGTATTTTAGGGGCGGGTGCTGTAGCAATGCTGCTAATTGCTGGTTTTTCGGCATTCGAAATCTGTATGCTAATGGCGGCGATAGTATTACTGTGTTTGATCTTCGCAAAGAGAGACTTACTTCCTTTTGCAAGCCCCAATGAAGGTCCTGCATTTGCGCTCCCAAAAGGCCCGGTGATTTTAATTGGCATTATTTGCTTTGCAATGTTTCTCGCAGAGGGAACCGTTTTAGATTGGAGCGGAATATATTTAATTGATTATCAAAATGCATCAACAGGAATGGCGGCATTAGGGATTTTTAGCTTTTCAGTCACAATGACTTTAGGGCGCTTATTTGGCGATCGCATTATTGCAAAGCATGGGCAAAGGGCTGTTCTGACTATAAGTGGTTTAGTAGCAAGCCTTGGCTTGATAATCGCTATTGTATCAATGAGCTTTTATGTTGCGCTATTTGGTTATGTGTTAATGGGAATAGGTTGTGCCAACGTTGTACCAATTATGTTTTCTGCGGCAGGGAAGCAAACCTACATGTCGCAAGCTACGGCAATTCCTGCTGTAACAACATTTGGTTATTTAGGTGTATTAATGGGGCCTGCAAGTGTCGGTCAAATTGCACATTTTTCTTCACTTGCGTCTGCATTGGTCGTAATAGCGATGTTAATTGCTTTGGCGACTATCTTTTCACTCTTTGTGAAAGTTTCACAAGACTAACTTTATAATTGTTATTATTCAAAAGGTTATATGTATTTAACAGGAAAAGGTGATAGTAAATTATAAAATGGTGAATGTTTTTATCCCTAACTTAGGTCTTCTAATTGAGTTTTATAGAGGGGTTTAAATGAATTTACGTACATCAAATAATTTAGTGATTGCACTTATTACTATCAGTTTTTCTTTATTGGGTTTGTCTTTTATTTTGGGGGCAAACCCCAATGCTATTGGCAGTATATTTTCGTTTTATGGTTTAGAGACTCAGGTACCTGATCATCTCATGAGTATGATTGCAGGCTTTGCACTTTGTTTTGTAGGTATTACCAGCCTTCATTCTCATTTAGGATTTATTAATAGGGCGCTTCCCACCGTGACCGCTCTTATTATTGCACTTACCTGTTTACTTACATTGCTCAGTGCAAATCGTTGGCTTGCAAGTGAAGGGGGTTTTCCAGTAATTGGTTCGGGGCAGGGTATTATTAAGTATTTTGCTGTTATTCCTTTATTTTTATTTGTGTTTTACAAAGATGTTTTGAGTGATAAAGCGCATGTTGCTTTGAATTATGCATCGGTGGCATTAGTGTTGGTTTGGATTGGCGCAATGAAGTTTTTTGCTTTTGAAGCAAATGCGATTGTTAGCCTTGTTGAGTCTTCACCGTTTATGTCTTGGTTGTATATTGTTTTTAGCGTGCAAGGGGCATCAAATGCGATTGGCATATTTGATATTTTGAGTGTGGCGCTGTTAGGTGTTGGCTTGTATATCAGAAATGCGAAACTTATTTTACTTGCTGGACTAGCCTGTTGCTCGGTATTTATCATGACACAAACATTTTTAATTACCGCACCTAATGCGCTTAGCAGCGTTACAGTGTTTGAGCGATTAGGTCAGTTTGTAATTAAAGATCTGTGGTTTATAGCGAATTTAGTGATTATTTATCATTTAGCTGTATTCAACAATACACCTAAAGAAACAGCAGAATAAAATAAAAAGGCCTCAGAAGAGGCCTTTTAAATGATAACTAAACAACTACAACGGCTTTTTGCTTTTGAACTTTAGAAAACTCAAGGGCATCATTGAGATTGTTAAATTCAAAGTCAGTGGGTTCTTCAACATTTAAAGTACCCGACGCAATGTCATTAAGGAGCTTTTCGCCATCACTTACAAGATGTTGCCATTGCTGTGAATCACCATAATCGTGTAATGCACCAAGGGCAATTTCATGATAAGAAATAGTGCGCGTGAATGGTTCATCGACTGGGGTTTCAATGCGTCCTAAAATACTGATCACATGACCATTTGCCTGTAGAAGTGGCACTAACTTTTTAGCTTCTTCAGGGCCATTAGCATCAAAGAGTGCAAAGTAGCCACCTTCAGATGGTGCGTCGCGTAATACTAACTTAACGCCAAGCTTTTCGGCTTGCTCAGTCGTTAGGCTTTTTGATAAAGCATGTACTTCAAAGCCACTGTGATTCAGCATTTGTGTCAGCAGTTTATTAACAGCTCCCATGCCGGTTACTAATACTTTTTCGTCTTTGCGTAATGGTATTTTGCTAAAAGCTTGCCATGCAGTAAGCAGTGGGCAAGGTAATGCAGCAGCAACATTGACAGCTAACCCTTTTGGCACCTGCATAACACGCTCTGCATAAAGTACTGTGTGTTTAGCAAAGCTGCCGTTTTCACTCAAGCTATGATGATAAGCGACTGTTTTACCAATTAGTTTGGTATCGACGCCATCGCCTACCTGCTCAACAACCCCAGCACCGTCTACGCCAGGTGTATGTGTATCTGCCCAATTTATAGGGTCAGCTTGAATAAACTTCCAATCAACTGGATTAATACCAACCGTTAGGTTTCGGACCAAAATTTGCCCTGCTTTAAGTGCTGGTACAGCTTTCAATCCCAAAGCGAGTGCTTTATCAGCACCTTGAAACTGCCAAGCATGAGTTGTCTTTACTTCATCATGATCCCAGTCAGGAGCAAAATCCGGGTTTGCTTGCCTGTCGCCGCAACTAAGGGCATCAATTTGATTGATCTCGTCTTGGCTTAAGCTAAGCGAAAGGGCATTTAAGTTGATAGCCATATTTTCGCGTTTGGTAGATGACGGTATCGTCACCATGTCATGCGCTAACTCCCAAGCAATGACTACTTCAGCGGTGCTCACTTGGTGTTTGTCTGCAATCGCTTTGATGGTTGGATCTTTAAGTACTTTACCTACCGCAAATGGCATATAGCCGGTAACGAGAATGTCGTTTTGGGCACAAAAATCACGTACCTTTTGATTGGTTAGGTAGGGGTGAACTTCAACTTGATTGGTAAATAATGCGCCTTTTGGCAAAATACTTAAGGCTTCTTCCATTTGTGCAATGGTAAAGTTTGAAACACCAATTTCTTTCGTTAAACCAAGCTCTTTTGCGGATTGTAATTCACTCAAATACTCATGCATGCTTTCGCCATTGGGTGGGCTTGGCCAATGAATAAGCAGTAAGTCGACGTAATCTAGTTGTAGTTTAGTCAGGCTCTCTTTTACGCTGTTAATAAAGTCCGTTTTATTTAACTTATCATTCCATACTTTGGTGGTAATAAATAACTCACCACGTGCAACACCACTGTCTTTAATCGCTCGGCCAACAGCTTCTTCGTTACCGTAAATTTGCGCAGTGTCGATGTGTCTAAAGCCCTCTTCAATAGCTGTTAGCACACTTTGATATGCAACTTCGTCTTGTAATCTAAATGTACCAAAACCCAGTTTTGGCATAATTGATTGTGACATCATAACTCCTTAATTATGGAACGTGGGCAAAACATGTTCGCCGATGTGCTTTAATGCCCATTCAATGGGTAATTCGTTACGTCTAAAGTGCAGGCCGATGTGATTCACACCGGCATTTTTCATTGCCTTTAGCTCTGAGATGAGTCCGTTGACGCCTGTTTCAACCCCAAAACGATGACGTTTTATAGGTGCATCAGGATCATCTAATAAATTTAAATGAATAAAACTAACGTACGGCTTATTTCCTGCGACCTCTCGCCACAAAGCGACACGCTTTTGATGATCATCTGGTGTGCCTGGGTAAGCAAGCCAGCCGTCCATGTTTTCGCCAACCCATTGAGGGCTTTGCTGAGCAAGACCTGCTACATAAAGTGGGAAATTTTTCACTTCTGGTAGTAGCTTTTGACCCGCTTCTAAAGGTCGCTTAGGGGCGCCTTTTAGTAGCGAAACAGATTCACGTAGTTGCTCACCACGGCTTGCAAAATCAATATCGAATAAAGGATATTCAATAGGTCTATCACCGCTGGCAACACCTAAAATTAGCCGATCATTACTAAGCGCTTGCACAGTATTTGCTGCCTTTTTAACAAGCCAAGGTTGGCGCAATGGCAATACCACCGCTGCGGTGCCAAGTAATATATTCTTGGTTTTAGCTGCTAAGTAGCCAAGGTAACTGAAGGTTTCATAAACTTGGGCGGCATCACCAAATTGCGGGTCATAAATCGGTACGTCGCGAACCCATGCCGCTGCGTAGCCAAGCTCATCAGCAAGTTGAACACGTGATTCATGGTTAGCTAAATTAGGGATCCCAAATGATTGATTTGATTGTTGATTGAAATGTGCCCAATCATTATCAAGTGGAAGTTCAACCCCAATTGAGAATGGTTTTTGCGCTAATTTATCAAAACTCATTATGACTCCAAACTTTAAGGGACATAGCTAAGCAATACTTAACAATTTAATGCCGCCCTGAAAGTGATTTATGATTAAGTAATGAGGGTATTGTGGCGCTAAATTTATTTGCTAAAAACAGCAAGGATAACAAAACACCTTTGTCGTTTTTGCAAAGGTGTTGTAATCGTTATGAATTAGCTTCTTCTTTTGAAAGGGTAAAGTATGCGCGAGTGACTGGGTAGGCAATTTGTGAAATCAGTGCAGTGCCCCAAAGTAAGTTGCCAATGAGCGAAGGCACATGGGGTAAAATAGGAATAGTAACCAAGGCAAGTATAACGCCAAACATTCTTACTTTGGCTGTAGCAAAACGATGGGCTACGCGATGTTCGATCATTAGCTGGATCCACAATAAGCTCAATAAGTAGCCTGCTAACCCTACACAACCAATGACACCATATTTTAGGGGGTACGGCTGCCAAAACCCGGCTTTCACTTCGCCGGCGAGTGCAACGCCAACCATAACTGCACATAGCATTAAAAATAGGTGAGCTAACCACCAACTAACGAGTGTCCATTTGTGTTGATTTTTAGGTTTACCATTGCCAACAAAATCAAAGTAAATCCAGCATTGCACAAATACCGCAATACCACCAAACATAAAGTTAGCCAGTACAGTGGGGTCGACTTTATAAACTCCTTTTTCAGATAAAGTAATCACCAATTTAAAGAAACCTTCGCCTACGACAATAAGCAGTAAAAGGGCGAAGCGCTCAGACATATGCCCTAGGCGTGGTAAAAAGCGTTTATTTTCAAGTACTCCAATTTTTGGAGCCATATATAAAACTTGGATAGCGGCAATCGCAGCGCCAAACACCCAATAACGATAGGGGGCAGGCATAAATGCTGTGGTAGCAAAAATGATAGCAAGAGCAAAGTAGTTACGGCTCACACTGCGTGCTAATTTTGTTGATTCGACCCCCAATTGATTGGTGCGATGAAATAAATAAGCTGTAATAAGGCGATTAGCAGCATAGGCTAATGCAAAATATGTCCAACCTTTATCAAGTACATGAGGGAGCGAGGCAGCCATAACCATGGCGGTAACAATTTGGCAGGCCATGATCAGCCGGTGTTTTACATCAGTACTGACATAGAGTGAATTAAAAACACTGGAGTCAGCCCACGCAAACCATACGGTGATGAACAAACCTGCAAATGTAAGAAAACCACTTAAATGTAAGTGGTCGCTCAAAAAATTACCTAGCAAAAAAATGATTACCACATGGATAAGGTCATAAAATAATTCAACCCAATGAACATGGTCATGTGAACTTTTTAAATCTAGGTGATGCTTAGGTAAGCGCCACATTGGGTGGTTTTCTAATGCCATAATTGATCCTATCTATTTCCTTTCGACAATAATTGCAGTGATGGTGGTTTCACCCTCATTTTTGACTTGATGAGTCCATGCGTCATGCCACATCACATAGCCATTAGGGATCTCAATTGTTGTTTGTGACTCTTTAGTACTGATGGTCGCTTTACCACCTGTCTCAAAATAGACTGTTTCAGCATTATGCTTATGCCAATTATCTTGCTCACCTGGTGCTAAAGTCATACGTAAAACAAGTACTTCACTGTTGAACTAAGCCGCTACGCGGAGATCCTATTCTTATAATTTGAGCCACACTTACCTTGGGGTTATCCCATAACTTGGAGGTAAGTCATGAATACACTCATTGAACAAGTCAAAACTGAAATAGCC
>NZ_JAKGBA010000045.1:0-13359 GCF_021532495.1 Pseudoalteromonas sp. Cn5-37
TACAATCGCCAACTGGTTGAAGCGATGATCAAAGTGAAGGCGCTAAATAAGATCAACACCCTTGGTCTGCCTAAATATCAGTAAGTTAAGTGAGTTTATTAGAGAGCTGCATTTGATCAACAAGGCCGCTCATTGCTTCTTTTTGCTTTGATAATATTAAACTCAACAAAATCACCTTTACTTAAATTAGAAAAATTATATTTCAGTAATTTAGTAACATGTAAAAAGTAATTTTTATTTCCTGACTTTATGAAAGCAATACCCTTTTCGTAATTTACAAAATAAATAACTCCCTCATAACGGGCACTATCTAAGAATGATTCATCTCGGTCTTTCTGATCTAGTTTCGATTGCGACTCTATATTTATTACTTTCTTTAATGTTCTATGTTTATTACGTTCAAAATTAGTAACAATATTAGATTTAATTTCAGTAATAATTATCGGCTCACCGGGAGATAAGGTTTTTGATTCGTAGTCAGAGCGTAATTTGATCATGGTCCCATTTAAAAGAAAAGCAAGTATAAAATCTTTCTCCTGCTCAGAGTAAGCTATGGTTGCAGGGTAAGTATTATGTGCTATTTCTGTACAATTACCTAATATGTTAAACCTTTTAAATTGATTATTTGAAAGCCTTACAATAGGATCACCAATCAATAGTAAACTACTAGGGAATGTATCACACCAAGAATTAGGTGTAATTGAAATGGTAACTTTATTAACTCCCTTCAAAATCAATTCACCATCGCGGCTAAAACCTTCTAGAAAGAATAATTTACTACCATCTTGATGCGGCGATATTATAGCATTTAAAGCACTTTCAATGTAATTCAATTCCTCAGCCTCTTTTTGACTTTGGAATGAGCTTTTCAATATTGATACCCTCAATAATACCTCATTAAAATAAGTTTTAACTCTTTTAAATTTCAGCTTTATTCTTATACTTCTAGGAAATAGAAAGTAACTCTTTAATAGGTCTTTACATAACCTAATAAATTTACTTGGCTCAGCATTCTCTAATTCTCTTTTATATGTTTGTAGTAATAAATCACAAATTCTAGTTAATGTATTAAAGTCTATCTCAATATCTGAGTTTAAAACCTTCTCTATCTCCAGTCTAGAATTTCCAAACTCCCCTTTAAAAAGTATTGCTCGACACATCTCAAAACATATGTCTTGTGACTTAGAGTCAAGAGTGAAAGCTTTTTCTAATAAAGGCAAAAACTCGCTATTTGCCCCATTACCTTTTCCCATCAAGAACTTAGCGTAATGATATAAATATGGAGCCGCTTTATCTCCCCCTCTTGAGTAACCAGTCTTGTATAGAGTTTTGGCGGTATAGCCTTGCTCTTGCAATAAGCGAACTTCCGCGTGAACTCTAAAGACTTCATAATAATCCGGTGAATTATTCTTAGCTTCATCAACTTTTTTTAACAAACTTTCAATTGATGTTTTAGCCATACTATTGAGAACATCTTTCAATATTACAGCAGCCACAATATTAGAGTCACTTACCCCTGTCAGTGATTTGAAATCATAAGGTTTATTTATCTCATCTGACAAAAAGTTATCTAACCGTCCTTTTAAAATATTTTCTTTTTTAGAAATATCTTGTACAAAACTCTCATCAAGTGGAAGAATCTCATTTAGATAACTTTGCACTCTAGTTTTTATTCTTATTTTATATTTATTTACATCTGACTCTCTGTTAATCAAGCTTTGTTTATAAAGCTCATCTAAGATGTAATCCTCTATGTTAGAATATGGTTCATTAGTGAAGTAGCAAAGCTTAGAATATGAAAAAAGTTCTCCGTTAAACCTTAATACATCTAGTATTTTCTTTCCTACATTAGACAGTGCATTGTAGATATTACTTATACAATAACCGAGCACCTCAGTACTATGTAATCTATACAACTTACTTGGTTCGACACCATTGTATACCCCTAATACAAACCATTTAATAGCTAATGGGTTTTTATGTAGCTTGCTAACTAACTGCCCTGTATCAATAGATAGTAATTCACCTTTACTACCAGTTGTTAAATACTTTAGGTATTTATCGCCAATAGACTTAGCGTCCTCTTTGGATAGCTCGCATGGGTCATACTTGAGTCCTTTGTCCACAGACCTTCTGGATGTTATAAGTACTTTACAACTTTTAGGTATGCGGTTTAAAAAATCATCAAGTCCAGGCTCACTTATTGTTTCCAAATTATCCAATACTATCAAACTCTTATCTTTAACAACTTCAATCAACTCATTGTTATCTGCAATATTAGCTTTATTATAAAATGCTCCAATTTCATTTCTCATATCAGAAAATGTGGATATAGCACCTTGTATAGATTGAGCACCATCAACTGTTAATTGCTCAGTTTTTGCCGATACCCAGCATATATTATTGAATATTAGATCATTATCAGAAATCAATAAATTAGCAATGTATCTCGCCATTGCTGATTTACCAACGCCTCCTTCCCCCTGGATTGTAAAAATAAAATCTCTTGAAGTGATAATTTTATCTTTTATTTCGGCGCACTGAACCTCTCTTTCTATACCAATAAAGCCTGTATCTAAATACTCTTCCTCTGGTAGGTTATTTTTTATAATAGGCAACAATTGCTTTCTTTTAGATGGCTCAAAATCAGGTTTTACATCAGTCAAAGCATTTAGTAAATTAAGGAAACTCTCACCATAATTATCAACAATTAATGGCTTAATATTTTTCAAAATCTCTTTTTTCTTATTTGCTTCGCTATCTCTACAAACAATATAATATGACGGTATTTGCCCCTCGTTATTTTCTGATGCTTCTTTGATTGTATCTATTACGAATTTGTCATCTAAGCTGAAACCAATAAAGAGAAAAGAGTATTGTTCTGATATTCGCTTTAAGAGATGCTTTGATTTATTAAAATCACCCTCTGACTTTTTAGAAAGGTATAAGCGATTATAATCATTAGAACAAAGAATTAATGAGTCAACTTCATCAACATGGCCATGGATATGCCATATTGCACTTGTTTCGAGCTCACCATTGATAAGGTCTGTAACTTCAGCTGTATTTTTTTGGGTCCATGTTTTAACGTCATATGAAGAAAATGTTTCAAAGAGACCATCGTAATTGGTTGAAATAAAAAGCGGAGTATTTATGTTAGAAATTGATTTAAGGTGTGAAATTGATTCTTCACTAATTTTGTTTTTATTTACAGAAAAGGATGTTCTGAGGAAGCGCCTCCAAACTTCTCCTGATATATTACTTTTGATATCCTTGACCATCTGAAGAAGCATTGAAGTTTCAAAGGCACCTATCGCATATTTGAGCGCATTGCCTTTTTTTTCTTCACCTTGCTCAACAGCTAGTTCAGCTATATTATGTAATAAGCCGCTCCATGATGGAAAAAGCTTTTCACCACTCAAACTAGTAGCATTTAGCGAAACTCCTGCTCCTAAAAAAACCACTATTTTATCTTGCTTTAACTTATCCACTAATTCTTGTGGTAGTATCATCACATCATTCCCTTAACACAAACTTAATACCAAGCTTTTATGTGGGCACAAATAGAAAAATCAAGGTCTTAAGCCTTCTCTTTTATTTAAATGCTAGCTCTAAGTATAAATTATATATACAAAACATACACCTGTGTCGATAACCTCCCCCAGCTTTAACTAAATAATTCTCTGAAATTAATATGTTTTAATTAAGCCACTATAAATTATAAAACTTCTAAACAAACATATTTGATATATATGAATGCATATTTAATAAGCTAACCAGTAAGTCACAGCTTTATAAGCGCGGAGTGGTTTTTCTCCGCCCAAAAAGCAAAAAGCCCACAGTTTTCACTGTGGGCTTTCTTTAATTTGGTGAGTCAGCCAGTAAGTTTCAAGGCTGAAAACACAATTACAAAATAAAACAATACGTTAAGAAGAACTACTTTTACATTAAGTGCCACTTTGGCACACCTTTTGGCACAATTCCAGTTAGGCACTAGGCTTCATTAGAAGCTTTTTAAGCTCCTTTAACTCTTTCAGTGCATTAGCAACTAACTTATCCCAAAAATCTTGCATTTCAATTTTAGCTAGATTTCTGGCAAGCCTTCTTTTATCAGAATCGTTTTCTAATGTTGCTCTTAGCCCTACTACACCAAACTCTTTTAGAGTATTGACTTCATATGCTTTTATATAAGAGTTCTTACAAAAATCATAAATTTTTAGCTTGTTGATTTTATCAACAGTTGTACATAAATTTTTTAAATGAATTCTTTCTTCATCTAGTGTTGGTCTCTTAAATTGAACTTCAAACCTTGTCATAGGATCACTAGTAATAATTGATTGCTCTAATGACTTATTATAGGCTTGGAATCTAAAATCACTTCCCCCTACAATTTTAGTTTCTGGATTACCAAAACAATCAAAGTAACTAGTAAATTTAGAAGAGCCACTAACATTAATAATTAAATCTGCAATTTTCCACCCTCTTTTATCCACAGCAAAATCAACCCGTGATATTAAAGAGTCACCAACAATCTCAGAATAACAAGAACCAACAACCTGCTTTAATTCATAAAATATAGAATTAACAAAGCTATCACTTGTGACACTTGGATTCCAAGTAAATTTAAAACAGTTATTTTTTTTGTTAAATGGTGAATACTGAATTTTAAAACTTTGCCCTTTATTTACAAGCCTCTTTCTATAATAACGACATCTAACATTATTTTTACCTACTCTTTCCAATAATCCTTTTGAAGTCACCCTTTTGGTAAATTTTTTACGAATCTCCCGCCCAACATTTAAAGTTAAAGAAAATTTATCTAAGTGACCATCACTTTCTTTCAACCTGCATTTTTCATTACTTAATTCATTAAAACTATTTTTTGCAACCAGTAATACTTTTGAACTTTTAAATGAATTTTCATTTTTAAGTAACTTATAGCTATCAACCCCCATAACCAAAAGATCTAACTTTGAATATGAATAGCCATATTTAGAAATAAAAGAGTCGAGTTGAAGTTCTTCTATTTCTAATTCTTGCAAAGATTTAATACAAACGACAACATCATCTTTAACTGCCTTATGTACTAGTTTTAAAGCTAAAGAGTGAGCCTGCAATTGATCATGTCCATCTATGCTGATGTTATTACACTCTGAATTTATTGATTTTTTCATTCCAACAGTCCTATTTAATTTCTTGGACCCTTTGTTTACAGTTTCAAATTAGTAAGCTGAAATTCATTGCGAAAGTTCATTTCAAACATTATTTGACAGAAGACCGTTCCGGAACTAAAGTGTACAAACCACCATTCCGGAACGAATAAACAGAAGAACCGTTCCGGAACAATCAATTATAATAAAGAATAGGGGTTAACTTTGAGCAGAAGAAAAATAGAAATCTGGGAGTGGTATTTGGCATGCGATGAGATAATAAACAAAGAAATACCTGAAGAATTAAAGCTTAAAATAATAAACTTCAGTGAGCAAAAATCAAATCAAAACAAAAAGAAAAAGAAAAAAATAAACAACCTAATAGATGAAATAATAAAGACAAAGGAATATTCAGACGAATTCAAAGAAATAAAAGAAGAGCTAGAAAAAGAAACATCAACACTAATAAAAACAATGGAAAACTGCAAAAAATACACTAACAAAATTGAAGATAAAGTTTGGAACGACTTTCTTTCAAGAATTAGAAAGTTAAAATTCAATAGAAAAAGAATAACAATAACAATTGATAGAGAAAAATATAATGAATTAATTGAACTTATAGATTTTAATGAAGATGATGAAATATCAAAAAGTCACGATGAAATATTTAATATGTTAATTAATAAAATAAAAGAAAGTAATAAGCCGACTACTGTAGTCAAAAACAAACTAAAAAGAGGAAAGGTAACTATTTCCAGACGAGCCCCTTCAAACAAGGAGCCCAGAAAAAACAGCTAAAAAAAACCTATATTAATTCAGAGCTTATTTTATTAACTCATTTGGACATTTAAAAACACCAATTGTTGTAGGATCTTCACAGAGTATTTCAATTTTCAAGTCTATGACCGCTTTCAACTTAGAAAACCAGACAATATCGTCATTAGTCGGAACATTACCACCTGAAACTATCAGTAATTTATCAGCATCCTTCTTTGCTAATGGATGCAATTTATAGCGAAGAAGTTGACCAATTGCTTGTTCAATGTTTTCTCTCACAGAGCTTGTGTATTTTAGTTCAGCTATGATGTCGAAACCATTATGATTGTATGTAACATCTCTTCGAAAAAGACCATCTCTATCTTGGCTTTTAGCATCAATATCATGCTCTTTCTTTAGCCAGTTAACAAACCGCCTTTCCATCGCGGCTTCATTCAACATAATATTTTTGAAAGATGAGGCCTTTTCTTGAATACGTAGCGCTTCCTCGTCTGTATTAGAAGGAGAGTCATAACTATTAGGTTTAGTAAAATCAATAAAGTTAAATTTATCTAAAATAAGATCTGTAACGCATGTCAATTGCTTAAGAGACGCATCCTGAAAGTCGCTAGTAACGTCTAGAATTTTGTCATCTAAATTAAATGTCAAAACACTACCGTAACTACTCTTTAATTCCTCTACAAACTGAACAATCTGCTCAGCCGCTTCTAAAGGAGCAAATCTAACTCTTATATTGGGACTTGTTTGTGGCGTTATTGAAATCCTTCCTTCCTTCATGTTAGTACCCAATACAACTTTTACAGGCGAGTCTCTTCTCCAACTTACTGACTTACCGGAATAGTACTTTAAAAAATGGTGTAAAATAGTTTGAGACGGTTTTATGTGACTTTCATTTTCTTTAAACCATATGCTAGCTTTCTCAGTAGTTGTATAACTCATTTTTAATAATCCTTGATATTAACTCATTCAATAATCTGTTTTTACATACTATCTTTCTAGACTCAAAAACTAGAAATTTCTATTTTAAAACAACTTTGACACATAGCACCAACAACCGTAAACCTTTAATATTAAATTGAAAAAACAATACTAAAGCTATTACAACAGTACAGTACTGTATTTATTTAAAATCCAATCCTTCTAGACACAGTGCCTTTCATCTTTTGTTCCTCATTGAGGCATTCTAATACACCAGTTATTGAGAGTAATTTATTGCTAAAACGCATTTTTCTGGCGATCACACTAAAGTCACCAGGTGTTAAACGATTTAACTCTGTAAGCATTTTTGTGCTACTAGGCGGGAGTGACTTTTCACCTGTTAGTTTTAAAAGCATTTGCTTCACTTGCTGCTCGGTTAAGTAATCCAGTTCAAGCTTGAAATCACAGCGCCTTAGCAAAGCTTTATCTAACTTACCTTTGAAGTTAGTGGCAGCAAAAAATGGAAATTCAAACATCTCAAGATTACATAAAAGTTGGTTAACTGATTGAATTTCCCAGTTGCTTTTAGCGCTCTCTCGACTTGCAAACAAGCTATCAGCTTCATCTATAAAAATGGCTGCTTCTTGCTCGGTCGCTTTTACAAATAACTCTTTAATATTTTGCTCGCTTTCACCAACCCACTTACTCAAGATATCTGAGGCTTGAACACTAATTAGATCAAACCCAGCTTCTTCACAGACATGATTTACGAACGCAGTTTTGCCAGTCCCTGCAGGGCCAAAAAGTAAAGTTCTTGCGCCATGATAGCTTTCTATAGCATTTACAATATCGTTCATTGTTGAAAATGACCCCTTAAGGTTTATATTGGCATGCTCAAATTTAAGCTCAGGCTTATAACGTAGCTCGTTTGTATCGATTCCTGATGCAGATAGCACACCATCAAAATAAGCGCTTATAAACTCTTCTGCTTTATTTTTTGAGTAATTACATAATTTAGCACCATGAGCAGCTTTGCTTATATTTGCAAGACTCAAATGCTTATTTGAAATTGCTCTAGCTAAAAAGTCTTTTGATACACTCAAAGGACTAAAGGATTCAGAAACGTGCTTGGTACGTTTATCTGCTGACATTGCTGGCACTTCTAAAACATAGTCGAAGCGTCTTATGCAGCTAAGAGGGAGCGTCTCAATGTGGTTTGTAATCCATATTGTTGCTGAATTACTGTTATCTATTAATGAGTTGAGTAACTCTTTAGACTCAGTAAACCCCATAATATCGACTTCAAATAAGTCTTCACATTCATCAACGAGTAAAACACCATCTCTGCGATTACCCATAAGCTTTCTGCCAATAAGAAGGTTTTGAATACGGGTTGATGGGCTGGATTTATTAGCAAGAAACTTTGGTCTAGCTTTATCATTAGTGCTGCAACTGGAGCTTACCCCCATAAGCACAAGGTTTAAGCTTTCACAAAGTGCTTTGGCCAACTCTGTTTTACCGGTGCCTACTGCTCCATGCAAAAGAATATTCACTGGTGTTCCATTAGAAGCTTTCCATCCACTTAATAACTTTTTTAAGTGCTCGGTTTCTATATGTTCAAAGTTAGATAGCCTATAGCTAGCTGGCTCCATTGAATTTAAAAATAAGCTAATTGCTTTTTTTGAATCATAGTTATCACTTGTCAGAAGGTAACTAGCTAAGCCTAATGGGATTGCTGGTAACTCATAATCTAAGTCATCGCTATTTCCTAAGCCAAGAGAGTTTAATTCATCAATACACTCATGAAAATCGGCTTCTTCTAAATCACATAGAGTTGCCAACACTTCATGGTAATTGTATGAAGACTTAACTATGAAATCTTCAATAAACTCAAAGAATCTCGGCTTAATTGAACTCATGATTGTCAGCTCAAACAGACGCTTAATCTTTTTATTTAAACCAATACTCCTTAAGAAATAGCTACAATTTAAGCCAAATCTTGGGTAATTTTCGATGCAAGAAAGATCGCTCAGTAAATCATATAGTTCATCTATATCTAAGGGTGCATTTTTCTTCGTCGTATAAGATATTTGCTGGATTTCTCTTGGTGAAAACATATCGAATACCTCTTCATCAAAGAAGCCGTGTTCAATAAGTTTAAGTACATAACGACAAGTGAGGCTTTTTGTATCAATTTTCATATTAAACCCCTCACACATCATGGCTTAATGTATTAACAGCTTTTTTAAGGCTTTCAATGCCACGCTTATCGTAGATCTGCGTAGTCGTTATGCTCTTGTGACCAGCAAGCTTACTCACAGTAGAAATATCAACTCCATTATCTAATAGAGATGTTATATAAGTTCTTCTGAGATCATGGGGTGTTATTTTTTTACCTAATGTCTGGATTGCTCTGGTTGTAACAATATCGTAGATACTGGCAACTGAGAGCGGCTTTTGAATTAAGGGCTGGCTGTTAATCTGTTTACAAAATAAAAAGCCAGGTTTATTGCCTCGTAATGAAACCCAATCAGAAAGGTGGCTTACAACCCATAGAGGTAAATATTGAGTTCTGGTTCTATTGCCTTTACCTTTTTGAATTACTAGTTGAGCATCTTGCAATGAAATGTCTGATAGTCTCAATCTATGTATTTCAGAACGTCTCAACCCAGCTCCCGACATTGTCGCTATTAATGCGATATTTCGAACCTCATGAGCAGAGCAATTTTGTTTAGTCAGACAATGTTTTAGCTCTGACATCGACAGTGCTTTACCCTTAACGCTTGGCTCAATGTGAGGAAGCTTTAAAGCACTAAATTTATCGAGGGCATGCTGATCAACTTGTCCCATTAGCAATGCTGTTTTAGTCACAGCTCTGATTGCTTGAAATGTTAGATGAATAGTACGAGCTGATTTATCTTGTTCGACTAACACTTGCCTTAAAAAAGAAAGCTGGTCGTAGCCGAGAGCATGTATTTGATATTTTTCTAAAGCAGCATCAGCAGATAAAATTTTAATCGCAGCATTAAGCACTGATTTGACAGATCTACGGCCTGAAGGAGCAAGGTTACTTAAGTAACATTCTGTAGGGGTTAATGTAGTCATTGAGCTATACCTTTGAAGTAAGTTTAAGCTCGGTATATATGACTAACTAGTTAAAACCAGTATGGTTTTTGACATTTAATGACGTTTGAAACTACCCTATGTCATCAATAAGAATTACTCCTTGTTCAAGAGCCAGTTTAGTAATTTGAATTTGCGAAGTTAAGTTCAGTTTGCTCATAATGCTGGCACGATGAACATGAGCCGTTTTAGGCATTATATCAATCACTTGTGAAACTTGTTTCGCATTAAAGCCCTGTGCAAGTAGCTTAAAAACCTCTAATTCTCTTGGTGTCAGTTTGTTTAATACACTGTCAGTTTTTTGAGGTTTTAAGAAATGCGTGTTAATTGAAGGGCTTAAAAATAGTTGATTTTTAAAGACAGAATGTATTGCTGTTATTAACTCTTCAGCTGCATCTCGTTTCGATAGATAAGCATCAACACCTATGTCTAACGCTCTTTGAATATAAGACTTTTCCTCATACATACTCAAAATTATACGCTTAGCACTTGGAAGCTTTTTGCCAATTAGTTGAGAAACTTCTAACCCATTTCTATCTGGCAGCGAAATATCGATGACGAAGCAATCTATATCAATATCACCTAAGTTTTGTAGACACTCACTGTAACTACTTGCTTCAAAGCTAACTTGCCAATCAGGCTCTTCTTCTTCGATGAGAGCCTTAAAACCTTCCCTTACCATTTGGTGATCGTCAATAAGCGCAAATTTCATAACAACTCCATGTACTGATTAATCCGATTATAACGCGGGAGTAGCGCACTAAGGTAAGAAAAATTCTTATAAGACTAAGAAAAGTGGAAATAATTTTATTGTTTATCTCCTTGTAAGCTTACCCAAAATGACAAGGAAATAGCCATGAAAAAAATAGCAGGGGAAACAAGCCACTTTCAAAACATCACTGTATTACTACATTACATTGGTGAGTCAAATTATCGTATTGAATGGACAAGTAAGATGACAAAAGGGTCTACTAACCTAGTCAAAACAGGTAAAAATAAATATGTAGTCATGCGTAAATGGCCAGAATCAAAAGCCTTAGCTAATGTTACGGCTAACTTCACTTCACGAAATGCCGCGTTTGTTCATTTCATCAAAAATGTAGACATAATTAAAAGTAACGATGAGACCATCAATAATGCAAAACAGCAATGTTTAGATTATTTTACTCAGTGCGAGCATATCAAGCCGGTAACCAAAACAGCTTTCCCTAAACCACGCTTGCAAGGAGCTTTAGGTCGTGAAGTGATTGTAAAACATAAGCGTAATATGTCAGATATTGCTAAAGGGCATTTATTACAACTCATTGGAAATAAAGCTGAAATTCAAGTTACACAACGTTATACTTTGTGTAACCCTAGCGCCAAACAACAGTTTGATACGACGCAAGTTTATATATTATAAAAAGGTTATGCTTACTCATGGATAGAGTCTTCAACAAAAATTACTTTGTTCCGCTAGCTCTCAAGTTGAAGAGCCCCCAGCGCAGTGACATAGTAAAGTTTGTATTGTTTTCGTGCTTAATAGTTTTAATTGCGCCAGTTATCGAAAATAGTCTTTATTTATTTTCCTTTAACTATGTTGTGTACGAGGACTTTGTTAGTTGGTACTTTCCGGTTGGCTTCAGAGTAGTTTGTTATCTGTTTTTTCCTCTACGATATTGGCCTGCACTGACAGTAGGCTTTACATTAGGGCAGATCAGTTATGTCTGGTACTACTATAACGTGCCAATGAATGATTTAGCATATAGATTACTACGAGCTGCAACCCGTGAATATATGATACTTACTCCACTGATACTCGCTAAGCTATTCAAAGTTCGATTAGATATTCAAACTGTTAAAAGTGCTGTTACAGTATTATTTATTGCAATTTCATATCGCTTTATACGATCAATGCTCATTATCTTACCGAGTGATAGCCAAAATAAGTACCGGCTTATTGCTGATGAAAATCGCTTTGAAATGATGTTAGCTCATCAGCTTGGCGGTATCATAACGACACTTATCATGTTGCTTTTCGCGTTTCATGCTAAAACAATTTACCAGCAATTAAATAAACTCATAACTAAAGAGGTTAGCACTCTCTTAGTGCAGCTGTGTTTTTGCCTCACTGTTTTCATCGGGGTTTACCTGTTTGAACCTAAATCACTCTATCTCTTGCGAATGCTCGCTATATTTCCGTTGATATGGTTTAGCTATCGATACGGGGCCTTAGGGGCTCTGAGCTATGCAAGTGTAACTGTTATATCCTTACTCATTAATGTCTATGGTGTGAATGAAACTGAGTTACTCCTGACTACGCAACTTTACATAATAAGTTACAGCGTTCTGGCTCTTTTGCTCAGTGCATTTGTTACTGAATTAAATGAGTCTAAATCCGCATTATTAGAGCAAAATAAAGAATTAATTGAACTTAGTACGTTAACTCAAAACTTAGCTACTAAAGTTGTTAATGTTCAAGAATCTGAGCGAAGCCAGCTTTCACAAGAATTACATGATGATATAGGTCAAAACCTGACAGCTTTAAAAACAAATATTGCAATATTAGAAAAGAAAACAGCCAACCATAACGAGTTAGCATCGACAATTACAAGACTTCAAAACGTTTCAAGCCATATGTATGACTCGGTATACAGGTTAATGCACTGGCTGAGACCTCGTCTATTAGACGAATTAGGTTTAGAAGCTGCATTAAAAAGCGAGTTATTCTCTGAGCACCTAAATGAAGCTGGAATCGCTTATCAATGCAAAATAAGTGGACCGATAGATAGCTTAAATGATGATTTTAAAATCGCCATCTTCCGCATATGCCAAGAAGCATCCACAAATGCAGTTAAGCACTCTCTAGCCACTGAGTTTTCAATCGATATTACTTACCAAGAAAATGAACTTGAGATAATTATTTGTGACAACGGTATGGGGCTACATGAGCAAGAACATACACATCCTAAAAGTGGCTTTGGTGTTACAGGTATAATTGAGAGAGTAACATTGTTAAATGGTAAATGCTTATTTTTAAATAAAAATAATCACGGTCTTTGTATAGAAATACGGTTTTATCTAGCGGAACAATGCATATAGCTGCATCAATTTCGATAAGAAATATTCCTATATTTACTTTCAGCAACTAATACTAATATGCAAGTCATTCAGCAAATGGATCTACAAGAATAAGCCCATCTTATGATGGCACATGGCGTTGTTTCCTAAAAGTTTGAACTATCTTGCCAGCCTGTGATCAGATCATCTATATCCTACTAGCCTGTGCAACAACAATGAGCAAAATCACAAACTGGTCTCACTATAATCAAGCCCTCGTTAACCGCGGTAATATTCGCTTCTGGTTTGACGAAAAAGCAACGCGTCATTGGTATAACGAATGTACTCACGG
>NZ_JAKGBA010000046.1:0-12451 GCF_021532495.1 Pseudoalteromonas sp. Cn5-37
CGATCAACTGCTTGTAACTCATGGTAAATGCTTCTGTTTGTTTGGCGACGATAGAGTACCACCAACAGGCAGTTGATCTCTTCTCACCGTTTAACCATGAGTGGTGCACTTATTATCTGAATTCGGGGGTACTCGTAAAACTACATTTAATGTCAGCTTAAAACCGGCACTTTCTTTAGCAACATTTGGTGTCATTATAACAGCTGCAATTACGGGATGGGCTGCTCACTTAATTCTCAAGCTACCATGGCAAGAAGGTCTTTTAATTGGAGCGATTGTTGCCTCAACTGATGCGGCTGCCGTTTTTGGGTTAATTAGAAATGCTGGGTTTGAGTTGAAAGAACGTACAAGCGCTACGCTGGAAATTGAATCTGGTTCAAATGATCCAATGGCAATATTTCTTACTATTACTCTTGTTCAAATTCTACAAATAAACAGTAGTAAAATTGAGGGATGGCTGTTCATCATAGAACTTGTCCGTCAAATGGGACTTGGCTTGATAATCGGGTTTGCTGGAGGAAAACTGCTAGCTAATTTGTTGCGATATTTATCATTACCTTCATCATTATATCCTTTATTAGCATTTGCTGGTGGGTTGAGCTTGTTTGGATTCACGACTCTTTTAGGTGGGAGTGGTTTTCTAGCAATTTTTATCATTGGTGCAATAGTAGGAAATACATCGCTATCATATAGTGACGACATTAATAAGTTTCATGATGGTATTGCTTGGTTAAGTCAGATTGGAATGTTTTTAATGTTAGGATTATTAATTACGCCAACTAATTTAATACCAATCATTATCCCAGCTTTGGCTATTGCTTTCGTACTTATTTTCATTGCAAGGCCTTTAGCGGTTTTTTTATCTTTAATACCATTTCACTTCCCATGGAGAGAACAGGTGTTTATTGGATGGTGTGGTTTAAGAGGCGCTGTCCCTATAATTTTAGCCTTATTTCCTTCCTTAGCAGGACTAGAACATACTCAGACTTACTTTGAATTGGTTTTTTTTGTAGTTTTGATTTCACTGCTTGTTCAAGGTTGGACGATTTCACCGTTGGCTAAATTTCTTCAAGTAGATTTACCTCCTGCAGCAAAGGAACCTGAATATTTACATTTATCGATAAGGGATGAAAAGGAAAAGGAGCTCTTTATTTATACCGTGCTAGAAGGGTGTAAGGCAGAAGGCGTAACAGTAGACTCAATTTTCTCAATGAAAGGGGACCAGGTTGTAGGTGTAGTACGCAATGGTAGCCTTTTAAATGATTATGAACAGCATGCATTAGTTTGTAAGGATCAAGTGATTATATTGGCCTCAAATACTGAGCGAATTGAAATAGGTAAGTTTTTTGGTCCTGTTATTTTATCAAATAACCTTGGGTACGATGACTTTTTTGGTGAGTTTGATTTAAACCCTGAAGCAAAATTGATTGATTTAGCAAATGCTTATGGAGTTGATGCGAGTTCTTTCGATAAGGATCTTAGTTTAGAGCAATATATTTTGAATCAATTTCATGGAAAACCTGTAGTGGGTGATCAAGTTAAATTAGACTTTATTTGCCTTATAGTGAAAGGCGTTGAAAATAAAAAAATTATTTCAATCGGATTAAAGCTAAAATCGTCAAGTTAACTAAATTGTGAACTACCCATCGGCGCCGCTTCGCGTCGAACAATGTGCTTCTGCAGTCTAACTTTTGGGAGCTAGGCTGCTTCTTTTGTCTCAGCTTCCCCAGCAAACTTCGATAACTCGAAGACTTTCGTTTTGATAGCTGATTTATGCTGATATATGGGATTAACCCTGGCGACGATTCCAGCCGCAATTCAGTCAAACTTACCAGGATTGGCTATGCTTTTAGCCGACGATAGATCTCGGTTTTGATGCGTTCCGCAAGCTACACAAGTGAAAAGTCTTTCATTCTATGTTAACACATGATGTTGGCCGCAATTTTCACAAATTCCAGTGGATTTTTAAAGAGACCTATTCCACGATAGAGCTAACCTTCTAGATTGGCTTTGTATTGCGAAAACTGAGTAATTAGCCCCATGATGTTATCAGCAATCATGCTACCATTAAACTTTTGTATCCCCTCTACGTTTAAATCTTCGAACACAAAATATCATTTTCATTGGCTATCTGTTCGAAACGCTTCTGCTGATAAAATTAGATATATATTAAGAACATGACTAACTGTTCCGATTTATCCCATCGACGCCATTTCGCGTTGGACAATGAGTTTTCTAGTAAATTTCGATAGGTTTAATTTAGTTGACATGAATTTTTCTTCTAATTCAATTTTTTTTCAGGCTTTATTGTTTGGCTAAGTTGGTAAGTTAACTTTGAGTAATTCCAACAAGGTCTAATAATGAGTTATTTAAAGGCAGCGGCTTTAACTACTTTGGTGTTTTCATTTAGCGCTATTGCTATCACAACTATCAAAGGAACGATGAATATCTACAAACCAGAATTTGTCATCGAGAACAAATCAGGCACACTTATTTCAAATGTAAAAAACTTCAAGCTTGAGGCTCGCCAAACTGTTTTAGACGATTACTGTACTGTCACTACAGATAACAATACAGCATTACAAGGGGGAACCTTAAGCGCTGGATATTGCTTATTTGAATGGAATAACACAGCCGGTTATTTAATTGATGGATTTAAAGTTGAAGGCGTTGCTTCCAATTCAGGTCCGAATAGTATTGGCTACTCAATTTATTATTATTCAGGGTCAGCAAAAGCTAAAAAGTTAGTTGATACAAAAAACTTTATTTTTAATTTTGCAGCTCCAGTTAAGCCGACTGTCCAAGGATACTCAGTTAAGCTTGGGAACTCATGGAAGAGCGTAGGTAGTCATACCAATTACAACCCCGCAAATAAGTTTTCTGCAGTTAGAGTTAATGTTGACGCAAGGGATTACAGTCAGAAGGTATCTATACCATCGCTTGGTAGCTGTACAGTAGAAAGTGGCGCTACTTCATGCGATATTTCATTTTCAGAAATAAAGCTTGGTGATGCTATTTCAAATAAAGTGGGCTCTTTAAGCTATCAAGTGTCAGTTGATTCGAGTCATAGTTATTGGGGAGTTAGTAACACCAAACATGCTTTAACTGTTCCTTGGAATTACCAACCAACAAAAATTGACCTTTTTGAGGTTAATTCTATGCCTGCTAGTTATGCGACAACAAAGACAATAAACGTTAATAGCAAATCAATTCAAGTTTCGAATAACACAGCTAAACTCGTTTTAAATAAGCCTTCAAGCGAGATTGTTGGCGATTGGTGGGCCCCATCTGAGTTAAATGTAAAATTCAGCCGAAACAGTCAGCCAACTATTTCAAGTGGCATCACCTATAGCGGGAATGTTCTATATACAAAAGATGGCTCACTAGTTACAGCAAATAAGACTATTACGAGCACTAAGAGAGAAAGTGTAAATGGTGCATATGTTTACACCTTCGATATGACGCAAATTGAAGATGGTTATTATGGTGCTTCTGTGGCTTTCACAAATTCAAGTGGCATCCCTTCCAACCAAAATTTTAATGGGTTAAGAATTAACAAAACGGCCCCAAAAATTGATATTTTCAAATCAGGTGTTAAGCAAAATAACAGCAGTAACTTTGCATACAATCAAGAGCTGGTAATTTCAACTTTCAATTCATTTACAGATGACGTTGACCTGGTATCGATTCAAGTTAATTCTTCTAACGTTGCTTTTAACAAGCCAAAAATTGGTGTTGCCACAATACCTGACACTGTTATTTTCAAAAATGGCTTAAATACAATAAAAGTTACGGTCAAGGATACTCTGGGACATTTATATTCCAGAACAATCACACTAAATAAAGTTCAAGATGAAATCGAGTTTAAGATTAACAATTTAGGTGGTCGATTAGTATCTCACGTAAAAGAGTCTAGTTTTGAAGCAGTCCAAACTAAGTTTTCAGGTTTCTGTGACATTGTGACTAATGAAGCGGTTGCAATTGGTACCAATAATAATGTATCTGGAAAGTGTTATTTTGAATGGGTTGGTATGGATGAGCTTGATAGAGATAACTTTTCTCTGAAAGGTCGATTGAGAATGAGCGGAGTTGTGCCTGTTGGGTATAAAGTGTTTGCCTATTTTGGCGCGGAGAAAGAGAAAACACTAATCAAATCTGGAACTACATCTTTTAACGTCGAGGCCCCAATTGCGCCTGAATTAACAAAATATTCTATTTATGTAGGGAATAAATGGATCGACAATAATAGCGACGTCAATCACGATCCAAACGCTCAGGTTAAAGCCATTTCAATCACTACAAAGCCAGTTAATTATTCACAACAGGTGATTGTCGATAATTTGGGGAATTGTTTAATAAATGCTGGAAGTACATCCTGCACAATAAATATCACTCCATATTTCCTTGGAAATAAAAATTACATTGGCTATGAGGATGGCATTGTTTCTCACCAGTTTAAGGTAAATTCAATTAATAAGTACTTTACTGATAAAGAAATAAACTCACAGGCCGTTGTTAGTTGGGAATATGCATACTCTCGGGTAGAGCAAGTAAAAGTTAATGCAAGGGCTAGTGGTTTGCCATTGAGCTTTGGCTTGTTAGGCGCTTCTATAGATGTTGAGAACGAAACAGCGAGAGTTGTATTTGATAAACCGTCTCCAGCTATATCAGGTACATGGTGGCTTCCTAAATCGATTGAACTTGAGTTTAAAGTTAGTGGTTCGCACGAAGTCCTTAAGGAACTTGAATTTGACGGTACTACTCTTTTTAAAAACGATAATATTACTGAAGGTGAAACTGTAATAGTAAAAAATCTAACCGGGCCTGAACTTATTAATAACAAGTTTATTTATACAGCTGATGTGCAGAGTGTACCAGATGGACACTACGATATTACGGTTACTTCAAAGTACTTATATTCAAAATCAGATAAAAAAGAATTTAAAAACGCTGCATTCTTATCTCGTAAGCAGCCATCAATTTCTATTTTCAGAAACAGCCAAAGCATGGAGGAAGATGATGAGTTCTACTTTGATAGTGAACTGTTAGTAGCAGGGTTTAATGGCTACGTAAATGGTGTCACTATTGAGAGTGTACAATCAAACGGTGTGCCATTAAGTTTAAATTCTGTTGGTGACGGTATCGTCACTATTAATGGCTTAACTCAACAGTTATCACCTAAAGATAATGCAGAAATTAGTGTTGTAGTTAAAAACTCTTCAGGTGATAAATTTAATTATGATCTAAATGTTGTCTTTGCTCCTATGTCGTTTGATATAAAGCATCGTGAAAACGACTATCTACCGTTCAGACTAATTGAATTGGTTTATTTAGATTCTAAACAAGTGAGCGGCGAAGAGTGCCGGTTCTATAGTGAAAGAGACCTCGCGGTTAAATATGCGCGCAAAGGTGTTAAAAGTTGCATATTCAATTGGGTTAATTTACCAGAAGGCTTTGAAATATCATTGCGAGGTAGAACACCATCGGCTGTTGGTTATTTAGACAAAGCGCTTGTAGAAATTGAAAGCGATATCGAAATAATTAATGAGTTTGGTGAAACACTGATCATACCTAATGAAAAGACACTGATTTCTTCTCAGGAACCAACAGGGATTTCAGTTGAAGCTAGCTCAAGGCGAGAACTTATAAACGGATTTTATCCAGTTGAATACTCGGGTGGTGAAATTGTCAGAATGGGTACTGTATCGAGCCCTGGTTCATTAGATATGACATTCGACACCAAAGGGGTTAGCCAAACATTTCCGAAAAACCCTTCTACAAGAACAGGTGAAATATTTAGAACATCTGGTAGGTTCGATATGCCTTTTGAAGTTGAACGCAATCTATGGGAAGTATTCCCTATCGATTACAACGTTAAGTACCATAGAATGCCAGAAATAAATGCATCCCAAAGCATTAAAGCTTTAGTCGTTCCTGATAGCACACTTGGCGTTAATCTAGATTTTCAAGATGATCAGATCCTATCTACCGATGAAGTAACAGCTAAAATCAACCTTGGGAATTACAATCGAATCGATGGATGGGTTTATGACAAAAGCTCAATGGGTGAATGGGAAGTTTACATAGGTAAGTATGACAGAAGAAATATACCTGAACCATTAACAGAAACTGTCACAATAGATGCGAAAGGAGAAGCCTTCATAAAAATGCCAATGGAAGTTATTGGCGAAGAAAGTGGAATTTATGTTGCAGTAGCAAAAGCAAAAACACCTATACCTGATTATGAGTACTATATTCAGTCTGCTCGTGCATACTTTATTGTGTACAAAGGCACTGAAATTGAAGGTGAGCTAAGGGATGGCTTAATTAAGGGCCGGATACCATTGAGAGCTTCAGCAATTTATTCACCGGAAGACCGAGCAGATGTTGGCTCACTTGGCCGAGTGGTGTGGGAAGTTTCAAGTAACGGTTCCGATTGGAGGGAGTCTACAGAACATAAAGACACTTTACGTTGGCGTAAGCGATATGAAAACGAAGAAATTGAATACTTGAGAGTTAAAGTTGAAAATAAGTTTACAGGTGAATGGTCAACTAGCGGTACTCTAAAAGTTGTTGCTTATGAAAAACCTGAACTATTAATTCAACAAACTAATGAAGTTCTATTTAATGAAGCTGCAAAGTTCGTTTTGTATGACGGAGATAACCTCGTTCAAAATGGGGATAGTGTTATCGAGTGGTCAACTGATAATCGTAAGTCTTGGTTCTCAGGTCCAGCAAAAATCTCATTCTATAAAGATGACTTTACAGGAAGAGATATCAATGCCCGAATGAAATACAACGGAATAGCAAGTGACAGTAGTTTAGGTGATGAAGCTTTTGTCGAAGCTAGGGCTCGATATTACTTCTTAAGAGCGCCACGATTCTATTTTGATTTAGATATCCCTGATCTAGTCGAAGTTGGCTCTACACACCACATTAAAGGAAGCTCTTTCACAAGAACTGAGTCTATTAATGGTAGGACTCAAAACCAATGGGTGTTACCGGATGGGAAAGTAATAAATGATAGTGAATTTGACCTGACATTTAGTGAAAATCTTCTTGAAGGAAGAAACTTTATTCTGACCTACCAAGCTTGGGTAGAGGGGTCAAAGCAAGAGACAATCAACGAGACTAGAGTTCGTGTGAAAAGCTGGACATACGAGTTTCCTGAAATTGAACTAAACATGCCAGCTACAGTAAATTATATGCCTTCTAAACATATTGCATGGGTAGGCTTAGAGCGTCATTTTGCTCCTGGCGTCGAGTATGCATATGAGCTACTAAAAACACCCGGAGTTAAAGTGTTAAATCAAGATGACGGCAAGTTTACTCTGCAGTTTTCCCAAGAAGGAATGAAAAATCTCATGTTTAGGGTTACAAACAGCAGGGGACAAAGTAAAGAAGTAAGCCAAATTGTAGAAGTTTTACCTCCAACACCATTAGAAATTGAGATTGTGCGTACATTCAGTAATGAATACCTGAGATATCCACTAGATGTATCACTTAGATCTCGTGTATGGCTTTCACACCCAGATGATAGAGTTGCAGTGTATAAATGGTACTTGGATGGCGAGCTTGTCATGGAAAGCAAGCGTTATAGAGAAAGTATTGGAGATTTATCAGTTGGCAATCATTCTATCCGCGTCGATGTTGAAACTGAGTTTGGTCAGACTGGTTCGCAGTCATTTGAAGTGAACGTGATACCAAATCAGAAACCAACCGGAAGTATTAATATGCATGAAACAGATCAAGTGTTTGAATTACATCTCAACTGTAATGACTCGGATGGTCGAATTGCTGCGACTACATGGCAGTTAAATGGTGAGTTACTAACGCATTCTCATAATATTATCCAATTAAGCAAGGATAAGCTAAAAGGCACAAATTATGTTGTAGGTAGATGTTATGACGATAGTTTTGAATTCATAGATATCACTCAGACAATTCATTAAATGATATGTGAATATGGCAGCTATTTTTACTGCCATATTCATAAAAAATGAACAACTTTTAATTGGGCTCAAATGTTGCTGAAAGGTTGAAAATTATTGAGCGGCTCGTTAGTAATCCATTTGGCCAAAAATGTTGATCATGGTGTTGTAGCGGATCTGTTTGGTTATGCATCGAGACAAGTTGTGACAGATAAATACAACGGTAATCTACTGCAATTATCAGACGCCATTAATAGCGTATATTCAAGAATAAAAATGACAGGGCATTAGGAAGTTGAAAAAATTTAAGTTTATAAACAATCAATCAAAAAAAGAGTTTCTAGCGTTGCCCGATAAAATTCAAAAGCGCTTTGCAAATGATTTAAACGCTATTTGTCAAAACAAAGAGCCATTTAGCAAGTTTAAGCACTTAAAGGAAAGTGTAGGCATTGGTGCAGTTGAGCTAATAGAGAACGGCAGGCCAGCATATCGAACGATTTACGTTGCTAAGTTTGCAGATACAGTGTTCATCTTGCATTCGTTTACCAAGACGACTAACGAAGTCGATAAACAGGCTATGGACACTGCAAAGAAGCGGTACAAGCTAATGCAAAAAGAAATTAAATGAAAATATATCAACACTTGTATATATATCATTGCTGATATATAGTGCTTATAAGTTAATCAATAAGGTTTTTAAGATGACTCTTGAATACTCAAATATCTTTGATGCAATCACCGAAGATAAAGCAGAAGCCTCTGAATTACAGACACGATCAGATCTGATGATTGTCATTCGTGACATTATCAATGCCAAAAATTGGTCACAGGCCGACGCTGCAGCTCAATTAGGGCTAACGCAACCTCGCGTGAGCGATTTAGTTAATGGGCGAATTGAAAAGTTCAGCATTGATAAGCTAATGACTTGCTTGTATCGCATAGGTTTCCGTTTTAAGCCTGCGTTTGCTGATAATCAATTAACAATGGCTGTAGAAGCAGTTACAATTAACAAATGATTGAAATACGCATAAAGTAAGGTGCTAAAGCAAAGGCTGAACTTCAAGGCAATGCGGTGAGAGATATCGCTGGTTACCTCAAAAGCTACTCTGCGGGTATAGAGTAACTAGCGAAAGAGATTTGACTTGACCATATAGATCTTTCGACTTTTGGGACACAGAAATTTAGAATTAGTTTCCACGACCTAGGAACCCTATACTTGATGGTATTGTTCAATTCTCTGAAATTGATGAGATATTAAAAACTTTAATTAAATAAGCACATTTAAGACAGAAAATGTATAAGTTACAAAAAAGGTAGCCTCAACCAAAGGCTACCTTTTTTATACTAGAGTTCTTTGGAGGAGACTTTAGTATGTCGTTAATGTACCACAAATACTTTCTTAATCGCCAAAAAAAATTCAATACGAAAGAAAATCTCAGAATTACTCAAAAATCTCACTGTAGAATTTATTTACGTTCTCACAAAAACAATTAGCTATGAATAGCATAAAGTTGAAAAGCACAGTCATAGTATGCCTTACACTACTTGGCTTATATTGGTTAGCGGAATTATTTTTTGCTCGCTTCACATTTTCTTTTCCTACATTTCAAGAGCAATGTTTGTATGCTCACATGTTCATAGTCGACAATCGTGATAAGGATATTAAAAGGGGAGATTTAGTTGCATTCAAATTTAACAAGGAAGATAAAAATTTTGATAAAGGGTTGAACTTCATAAAAATTGCAGCTGGAGTTCCTGGCGATGAAATCAAGTTCTCGCCAAATGAAATGCTTGTAAATCGAGTCGAATCCAAAATTGCTGGAATGACGCATGCCATTAATTTCTTACAGTTAAACCCAAAAGAGTATGAGCGACAAATTACCTTGAATGAAAATGAATTCTTTATGGTTGGTGAGACTATTTATAGCTATGACAGCAGGTTTTGGGGGCCAATAAATGAAGAGGATATTTTGGGGAAAGCATATGCAATTTTTTAAGTCGATACTTTTGCTGTGTGCGTTCTCAGTCTCCGTAAGTGCCAATCAAAAAAACAAATATGATGTTTCTAGTTTTCAAGACGCTGCGAATAAGGCTGTCGAGAAAGCCAAAGAAAATGGGTGGTTAAAAGATATAGATAAGCCAACAATTCAAGAAAACGATATAGCTTTAGCCAAGTCAATTGCAGATCAGGCTGTTGTTATTTCCAGTGAAACAATGAAGAGAGCACTTCCACAACAACAAAATAAGATTGATTTATTAGAAGGTACAGATGGCGCTATTTTCGTAAGTTTCTCAATGCCCAGAAGAGCACTTATTGATGCCTTCCAAGTGGCCAAAGAGCATAACTTAACAATTTTATTTAGAGGGCTAGAAAAAGGGGCTACACACATATCATCGACGATGAAGCTTATTCAGAAATTAAGTGCCATATCAAAAGTAGAGCCAAATGTAGGAATAAACCCACTAAGATTTAAAGAGTTTAATGTAACCGGTGTACCAACTATCGTCATAAGAAATGGTAATAAGCATCTTATTGCTCCGGGCACATTGAATGCGCAATATGCAAAAGAGCAATTTGACCAAAAACAAGGCGATTTCAAGTTAGAGCCATTAGGCCAATTATTCAATATTGACGAACCTGACATCATAGAGCAAATGAAAGCTGCAGCAGGTAAGATTGATTGGGCTGAGAAGCAACGTTTAGCAAAAGAAAGGTTCTGGAAGAAATATAAAACTTACCCTCTCCCCACGTCAGATGAATCTAAGCAGTGGCTAATAGATACGACTGTTCGCGTAACTCAAGATATCAAAAATGGCCGTGGAGAAATATTGGCCCGAGCTGGCGACATAACAAACCCTTTAAAACAATACCCTATGCATTTAAACATTTTTGTAATTGATCCCTATGTGAAGTCACAGGTTGATTGGGTTAAGGAAGAATTAAAATTGATATCAGGACAGTTTCAGATTCATCTAACCCATATGGATAAAGACAAAGGGTGGGATGACCTTAGTAAGTTTCGAAATGAGTTTGGGGCACCAGTTTTCATTTTGCCTAAACAAGTTATTGAGAAATTTAAAGTGGAAGCTACACCAAGCAAAATCGAAACACAAAGCAATGGCTATTTACTGGTACGTCAATTCGATTGGAGTGAAAAATGAAATTAATTTTAGTTGGCTTAGGCGTTTTGGGTGGGGTCTATTTAAGTTACGAGTACCCCACTGTAGCAAAGCAAATCTGGGATACCGCTTGGCATTACTTTCTAATCGCATTTAATTGGTTAGAGTCAAAAGTGGTTCAATTGTAATGCGCTTTACATTGATTTTCCTTATTTTCTTAGCAGCTTTATTTTCAACGCAAACAAAAGCCGAAGGTAACGCATGCAATAACGCGAATGTATTTAGCAATATAATAAATGAAGTTTGTTGGTCGTGCTTCTTACCAGTGCGATTGATGGGAGTTGGTCCAAAACCAAACGGGGCTGCACCTGACCAATCGATTTGTGCTTGTAATGATGCTCTTGGAATCCCGGAGTTTGGCTATCAACTGGGGTTTTGGCAGCCGTCTAGATTAGTCGAACATGTGAGAGTTCCATGGTGTGCACCCGCATTAGGGGGAGTTAGGCTTCAGGATGATCTATTTTCATTGTCGACTGGAGTGGATGTTAAAAGTTCCGGTGGTGCAGACTTGGCAACGTACCAATACCATTACTATTCATACCCATTATTTGCGATGTTGGAAATTTTGTATTTGCCTAAATGTGGTGGTGAATATACAGATTTTGATTTGATGTACCTTAGCGAGATTGATCCAACTTGGAACAATGATTTGCTCTCAATTTTACTATCCCCAGAAGCATTTATATTTGCAAATCCAATTGCAAAAGCGTGGTGTACTGCGGATTGTGCCGCAATTACAGCAGGAGATGTTCAAGAATCTACATATGGTTGTGCTGGCTGCGACGGAAGTCTCTATCCATTTACTGGAAATGTTTATCATGGTGAGTCTGGGCCGCGTGTAACTTCTCTTTTGACACAACGTGTACTTGCGAGTTTGCACCGAAAGGGGTTGGCTAGAAAAACAATCGGAGAGGATGCAATGTGTAAACCCGAGTTTTGGCCAATGATCCCCAAATCCCAGTATAAGCTTTCGATGCTTCATCCCGTAGCAGAAGCTGATAGAAACTCCCCAAATGGTAAGTGCTGTCACCCATTGGGAGAGTCTGAACATAAATGGTCTACAGCGGCAGGTGGTAGAACCATCCCAGGTCTTGAAGACTACTTATATTTACTGTGGCGTTTTAATGACTGTTGCGTAATTAGCTCTGGTATCAATGCGCCTTCAGAATAGTGAGGAATTTAATGAAAAGCGAAGATTTTAGAAGTTTTTTGAATTGAACATTAGGCTTGCGCAATCTCACCCTTTCAAGGGCGAGTCAAGCAAGAGGTAACTAGTCTTTTTTCTGACTTAAAGCGCGTGAAGTTTTTACGGCTCTTTCACTTGGCGGTGTGTTTTGATT
>NZ_JAKGBA010000047.1:0-11943 GCF_021532495.1 Pseudoalteromonas sp. Cn5-37
TTATTATCTTCAATTGGGTATATTTCACCAGCTCAATATGAAACAGACTACTATGATAATTTAAACGAGTCAGGTAAAGTGGCCTGACTTAAACAAACTGGTCTCCGATGAACTCGGGGCGATTCATACCTTTTAAACTTTTGGTAAATAAAAGTGTTTGCGTTTTCTGCATATGGCTTTCTCAAGACAAAGGTTTCATTAGCCCAGTACTACTATAAAACAGTATAACTTTGATGAAGTTAGCTGAAAGATAGTCTAGAATCTCTCAAAGAGCAAATAATGTGCAATCTCCAATGATTCTCATTGACTTAAATTTTAATGCTATTTTTGAGGCTTATACCTCCATCATAGATATCTCGGTAATATTTCTGGAAACGTCTTCACAATACTGTACTTTGCTCTTGTGTCGTACCCGCAATATAAACACTCTCGACTATAAGCCCTGACTCTTGACGGCTACCTGACAGCAATAAGTTGAACTTTGACTGAATCTCCTCAGTTGCATCGTGTGTTTGGCTCTCTAATGTTCTTACTTCATAAGCAACAGTCCCCCTATTCGCCGGCTTTGCAGCTTCTATCGCAGCATTCAGTTCCAGTAAATTGGTTTATAAGGCAATTCCTTGAATGACAGATAAAATATCAATAAAACTTCGCTTTTTGCTCTAACTTATTCATTGTTATTTTTACTTGTTCTGAGCTATGCGCAACTTTGCCAATTGTGGCTGCGGTGTTCTTTATCACTATGTTGCCTTGTCATCATCAACAGCATATTTATGATTAACCTTGTCAGTAAAGCTCGTGGTATAATACAAATCCTTGTAAAATTTATCTGGGGCTTTCTTTTGCCAATAAAGTCTCTATAGATAACAAGCGGTAGGTATCCGGAACTATTTGGCCCATAACTGAAATTATCTTTCCCACTATATAGTATTTGCTATTGACGGGCCTCCACTACCAGGGAGTAGCTCCCAGCCATTGCTTTTTGAGTATTTTCTGGTGAAACCAACCAGGAGTATAGCGAGTCAAATCAGATTTATTGTCTTAATTTAGGTTTTATAAAGCGGAACCCAAGTGCTCTCAATTCATAACGTATGGAATCTAAGGAGTCGTCATATTTTAAAGCATTTTAATTATTACTCCATTTTTGATAAGTGCTTGTCAAATAACGCTCAAAGCCGCGGTGTGTATAGCGTGTCCAGCAAGCGGGGCAATACAGTTTAAGCCCGAATTTCATAGACGGCCTGTGTCACCTTCATATATATGTAAATTTAATCTCATATACAGGGTGGGGAAGCTCTCAAATAGCCATGGATTCTGTTTCCGCGAATTTCAAAGGCAGGCTGAGTAGTTCACTTTGTTGCCTATAATTAAGTAGTTGGTTTGAGTTGTCCGCATATAATCGCAATTTTCATTCCATCGTATAATTCAGAAACGAGATTCTCCTTTTCGTACGATAATTTTATAGTGCGAACGTCATGCATCATTCTGCCGATGTCATTATACTAACCTCAAAATCTATTCATTCACTACATACAGTCTTTTGATTAAATAATTGTAATGTTCAGCTTCACTTGTTGTCCTGATACAACTCTTTAATGGTGAGATCTTACAAGGCTCATCACCGAATACAATGATAGGTACATGGCCATAAAACATAACCGTGTTAGTGTCATCAGTGAAAGAAACGTTCAGCTTAGGTGTTATTGGTAAAGGTCTTTTCACCTTGATAAATTCGCCAGGTTTTGATTTCACTAATTCAATTTCTTTTTCAACCCATGGCGCCCATTCAGATCTAGTTTTACCTGAAGGTGGGTTATCTTTACTGCCGGCTAAATACTTAAGAAACTCTTCTTTGTTAATAGTTCTCATACTATTTTTGTTACACCAAGTAAAACCAACTCGTTTAACTGGGCCATCAGCAGCTTTGATCAGCCTGTATATTTGTAAGGTAATAGCGTTAGGGCAAATTGACTGTATTAGCTCTCGCTTTTGACCTTGATTGAGTTTGCTGCTGTTGATGAGCTCTTTTATTATCACTTTTTGTAAATTACATGCATCCACCAGCTGTGAAGCTGATTGATAATGAATTGGCGCCAATTGGATAAAGCCAGGTAGTCTAAAAGGGTATTTAGGTGAGTGGTTATAATCTGGCGTAAACCGGGCAAAAGAACCTGTGGCCATACTTAATGCAGTAAAGCCGGTATGCTTTTCAGGGATTACTAATTCCCAGCCACTAGTATCGGACATATCACCAGCTGAAGCTGGTAACTTATAGCATTCAGCATGAACCACCTCACATTCATGAAGGAATTGGTTAAGTGCTTCAGTCGCACTAACTAATTGGTTAAATGCAAACGCAACATCATTATACAAAGACATAGGCAATTCAATTAAGCGGTTAATTTCTATACCATCATACCATTTATTGTATATAAAGCATACACCTCAGCATCTGCGTTTTTGTCCTTTGTTTAATTTAATTTTTCTTTTATTTATTTTTATCTTCTTGAAGTAGGGCGCAATTCAATCAGGGTTGTTCAATGGCACTATGGGCGGGTGAGTATTGATTTAAGATATTAGTATGATGGTATAGCTTTAATGTTGTTAGTTAAGGTAGCCTTAATTCTTAGAAACAAGATATCCAGATGAAAATAACAGTGGATCTTTTATACCCTGCTAAATGCTTGATAAACTGTTAGCATTTGTAATGCTCATATCAAAAAATTCCTGCTCCAGTTATTGCTGTTTTATCAGATAATCTGCATGAGATAGAGTCACACGTTGGATTAGATAACCTATTTACGTATGCTGACGCACCAGGTGAACCGCCTGTAGGGTCTAAACAAGTAAAAATACAAGCTTGGTTACGACGAATTAATGAAGAATCTGATTTCCACTTAAAATTCTAGGGAAAATCATTGAAGAATACATGGAGTTATCTGATGAATTAGCTCAAGATAGCTATCAATGGGGGGACGGTAGTTCAGCTCCCAGCAAATCATTATTGGAGGTAATTAAAGGTCATGATATCCCTTCAATAGAAGCTGAGTTTAACCGCGCATTAAATAATGTAAATTCAGCCCCACGAGACGCTGTTTCCGCTGCATGTAATATATTAGAGTCAATCTTTAAGGTATACATTGAAGATAAAAAATTACCGTTCCCCCAAAAGCAAGATCTCCAAGGTGTCTGGAAAGTAGTAAGAGATGATTTAGGTTTTGACACTAAACTAGTTCAAGATGATGATCTAAAGAGGATTATATCTGGGATGTTGTCAATTGTGGGAGGCATTGGTGCATTTAGAACGCATGCTAGCTCAGCGCATAGGGAAGGACGCAAGGTTTATAATTTGAAACCACGCCACGCTAGGCTTGCTATTCACTCTGCGCATACTTTAGCATTATTTGTCCTCGAAACTTGGGATGAAAAAAGTCAAAAAAGCCTAAGAGTGTTTAAGCTTTGAATTAGCCGTTTAATGCTTGTGTCCTAAATGGCCAAGATTTGAGCCGCTGGAGTAGAAAATGTATTTGGCATGGGAAGATCTATTTCTTACTTTGTTTTTAGGCCGATTTCGAAAGGGGCGAGAAGCCCATAAATGAGTAAATCGAATTCTTAATCGCTACACTGGGGCAAGGGCAGCTTGATACTATTAAATTTGGGTAGGGTGTTATTAGAAATCGTTAAAGAAAGAGTTTTATCTGAGCCAATAATTTTTATAAAGCCAGACTCTTTATCTAATGTTTTTAGGCCTGTAAAAAATACCTCAGCAAACCAAAGAGCTTTGTCTTTATCCAATGTAAATCTTTTAGCTACATCTCCTCCAGCACCTCCAGCGCCACTATAACCAATTTCTACAACGTAATATTCTTTCATGTTTAACCTCTTATTTTAAATTAATTACTTTTTTACTATTGAACCACAAAGTTGGCCATCACGCTCAGAGTAAGAAAATTTAAAATTTTGAAACTCAGTAGATACCACTTTTATATTCTCAAGTTCAGATGAGTAAGTGTCATTCAATAGTTTTTCCTCTCCACTTATAGTGTTTAAGGCCGCATACGTAGTAAGAAGATCCACTTTTATTTGCTTTTTGATTGCAGCTCTATCATATGATAATGGATAACATGCAGTATTATCCCCAGGGATAATTGCTGCAGCTTCGCTAGATAAGCACGCTAAGATTATTGATATTAGTGCTGTACTATTTTTCATTGTAAGTCTTCCACATCGAGCATTTAAATCTAAGCTATCACACTCTTAAAATCGCGCTATTTTCCAGAACTAAACAATTTAACAGGCCCAAAACGCAATGTTCCTTGCTTTGAGTTCAATAGAGGCAATATCAAAGTAATGATTAAGGGAGTGTAAAACTCAAGTGGCAAAGTCATGCCGTATCGAAAATATGAATTCAAGCTGCAACTTCCAATGGATAATGAAATACAAAGTGAAATGTAAAATAACCCGCGTATTGGGCTTTGCTTTTTTTTAATGAGTAACATTTGAACCTCCAATTAACATCACTCAATGATAAATTTCAATGGAACATATTAAGTTTGTTTTTAATTAAAATTTCGATTTTTTTAGACCAAACATATTGGGGTTTTGCGCCCATCCCCTCGAAATTAACCTTAGTCTAAATTTTTAAGCTTTTTTCTAACTCTAATTACCGTACTTCGACTAACTCCAACTGCTTCAGCCGTTTTATTAATACTAAATCCAGCTTCAGTAAACGAGGCAATCCTATCATGAGCCTCTAAATCAGGCTGACGACCGTGATAAAGTCCCTTTTGCTGTGCTTTTACAATACCTTCTTTTTGCTTACGTTCACGTTCTCGATATTCTTTATATGCACTGGCCGCTAATATTTCTAACAGCATATTATTAATAGCACTAAGTATTGATCTCATAAAATCATCACTTGGAAAACTGCCAAATGTTAAATGACTGGTTGGTAGATCTAAACTAACAACACTAATTCCTTTTTCATTTATTGAGGCTACAAGAGTTTTCCAATCATCAGGGCTTAGCCTTGTTAAACGATCGATTGATTCAACTAACAAAACATCACCGGACTCTGATTCATCCAATAAACGAATTAGCTCTGGTCTATCTAAAGAATTACCAGATTTATTTTCTATATAAAAAGAAGCAATTCGTTTGCTGAAGCCAGAAACGAATTTTTTTAATGAGCTTTTTGCTCTATTTGCATCTTGCTCAGAAGTTGATGCTCGTAAATATGCTCTTATGAACATTTTTGCCTAATTAGGTCTATTTAGATGGTGTCATATCATATAGGTTTATTTAAGTGGTGTCATTACGTAATTGCCTGTGTTATATTAACAGTATCTTTAGGGTGTACTCATGTAGAACTGCATGTAATAACACTAATTTGGACTTTGATAATGAAAAAGGATAAACCATACATTGTTGTGGTTTAATATTGTTGTAACAACGGTAACTTTACTTATTTAATAGAAGAAAAAACAAAATCAATTAGCGATGTTTAAACTGGTATTCATTGATGGTCACTTTAATTAGATATAAAGTAAGTAAACAAAAAGTCAGTAAGGTAATTGATAACGTGTCTAAACGAACCATAAGTATGTTGGCTAAAGAACTGAGTGTAAATGTCGAAACAATTCGCTTTTATGAACGCAAAGGCTTAATTAAACAACCACCAAAGCCTATGCAGGGCTATAGACATTACCCGAAAGAAACGGTAAATAGAATACATTTTATCAAGCGTTCTCAAGAATTAGGTTTTACGCTAAATGAGATTGAAGGGTTACTTGCGTTAAACGATAGTCCATGTAGTAAAGTACAAGAATTAGCTAATAAAAAGCTGATCGCAGTACAAAAAAAGATGGCTGACTTGTTGTTGTTAGAACACGCTTTGGAAGAACATTTAGGACAATGCCAAAATAATGATGACGATAGCCACTGCCCAATAATTGATTCGTTGCAACCGAAGTAAATGATTCACTTAACTACCATTTCCCACTAAAACAGCATATCCAATTTTACTTCTGCGCCTTAATTCAAGTTAGCTTATTCCCCGTATCTGTCGTAGCAGATTATCAAAGATAAATTTTTTATAAATCACCCTTGACTCCGTACTTAGGTACATGCAATACACTTGCATTATCACTTAATGAGGTATCTATATGAATCAAAAAGAATCAAACCTTCCAATGATAGGAGGCATCATAGCAGCATTAGGCGCAGGCGTATGCTGTGTAGGTCCTTTGCTCCTGTTATTACTTGGGGTAAGTGGCTCATGGATTGGTAATTTAACTGCATTTGAACCCTATAGGCCATTATTTATCGCATTTGTAGTGTTGTTGTTTGGTTACTCAGGTTGGAAAATTTACCGTCCTGTAGAAGAGTGTGAGCCGGGAACGGCCTGTGCAATTCCTAAGAAACAGCAACAACGAAAAGTCATTTTCTGGCTGAGCGCTATAGTTGCGACAATTTTAGTGACCAGTAATTATTGGATACTTTTGTTTGCTTAATATACAGATCAAGAAATTTATAACATTTTAAAATTTGGAGCTAATTATGAAAAAATTATTATTAACCGCACTGCTTTCACTTTCTAGTTTTGGTGCTTTTGCTGAAGTAAAAACAGTTACACTGGAAGTGCCAACGATGAACTGTGCGACATGTCCAATCACAGTTAAAAAGTCATTAGAAAATGTTGATGGCGTTGAAAATGCGAAAGTTACCTACAAGCCTAAGCTAGCTGTTGTTTCTTTTGATGACACTAAAACCAACATCAATGCATTAATTGCAGCGACTACCAACGCTGGCTACCCTTCAAATTTAAAAAGTGAAAATAAGTAATGTTTAGCCCCTTAGAACTAGTTACGCGTATCGGAGATAAAGCAGGCTCTATAGGTGCACTTGTTTCGGCAATGGGATGCGCCATGTGTTTTCCCGCGATAGCTAGTCTTGGTGCGGCAATTGGGATGGGATTTCTTAGTCAGTGGGAAGGGGTATTTATCAATACGTTGTTACCACTGTTTGCAGTATTAGCGCTGGCAATGAATATCTTAGGCTGGTTTAGCCATCGTCAATGGCACCGTAGTTTTATCGGTTCAATTGGCCCCATTTTGGTTTTACTCTCTTTATACCCTTGGTTCCAGTACGGGTGGAGTTCATACGTTACTTATACGGGGCTAGGACTAATGGTTGCTGTATCAATTTGGGACATGGTTTCTCCTGCGAATAAACGCTGTGATGATGAAACTTGTACCGCTTAACTTTTTAAGAGGAATAAAATATGTCAACGAATAGTTGTTGCTCGTCAAATGACATCCAGCCAGAACAATTACATGTAGCCATTATTGGTAGTGGTTCAGGGGCCTTTGCCAGTGCGATTAAAGCAGCAGAAGGCGGAGCAAGAGTTACTATCATTGAAGGAGCCGATGTAATCGGAGGTTGCTGTGTAAATGTCGGCTGTGTTCCTTCAAAAATATTGATCCGTGCTGCGCAATTAGCGCATCAGCAACGTACTAACCCGTTTGATGGTTTAGAAAATATTCAGCCACAACTTAGCCGCTCCTTATTAGCACATCAGCAAAACGCTCGCGTCGAAGAACTACGCGATGCTAAATATCAACGTATTTTAGAGAGTAATCCCGCGCTATCTTTACTTAAAGGTTATGCACGTTTTAAAAATCAAAATACCTTGCTAGTTCACAAGTCTGATGGTAGTGAAGAAGAGCTGGTTGCAGATCGCATTTTAATTGCAACAGGCTCTACACCAAGCATTCCGCCAATTAAGGGTTTAGTTGATACACCTTATTGGACATCAACAGAAGCCTTATTTGCAGAAGAGTTACCGAGTAGTCTAGTTGTCATCGGCTCCTCCGTTGTTGCTCTGGAAATTGCGCAAGCTTATGCCCGTTTAGGTAGCCGTGTGACAATTCTAGCCAGACATACCCTTTTATATGCTGAAGATCCGTTATTAGGTGAAAAACTGGCAGAGTGCTTTGAAAAAGAAGGTATTAGGGTACTTAATAATACGCAAGCAAGTCATGTTTCTTATGATAGCAATGGTTTTTCATTGGAAACTAACGAAGGAACATTAATCGCTGAAAAATTGCTTATCTCTACGGGTCGCCATGCAAATACTGGAAAGCTTGGTTTAGAAAATGTTGGTGTTGAAACAGATAAAAGTGGTGCCATTGTTGTTAATAGTATGATGGAAACATCAACAGCTAACATTTATGCCGCTGGAGATTGCTCCAATATGCCACAATTTGTTTATGTTGCTGCTGCTGCCGGAAGTAGGGCTGGAATTAATATGACAGGTGGAAATGCGCAACTCGACTTATCTACCATGCCTGCTGTTATATTCACCGACCCACAAGTTGCTACGGTAGGTCTAACCGAAGTACAAGCTTCAGCGGTAGGAATAAATACGATAAGTCGTGTACTTGATATGGAAAACGTACCAAGAGCTTTAGCAAATTTTGAAACGGATGGTTTTATCAAGTTGGTAGCTGAAGAATCCACGGGAAAACTGATAGGCGCACAAATTTTAGCCCATGAAGGCGGAGAACTGATTCAAAGTGCGGCTCTTGCTATTCATAATAAAATGACAGTCGAAGAATTGGCAGGTCAACTATTTCCGTATTTGACGATGGTTGAAGGATTGAAGTTATGCGCTCAAACCTTTAGCAAAGACGTTAAAGAGCTATCTTGCTGCGCAGGGTAATCATTTAACGGTAATGTACTTACAGAAATGTTAATGGAGTGCCAATTGATTGAATGTAATCAAGATATCTTAAGGCATTCCATTAACAACACAAATTGGAAGCATGCTAAATCATGATTAAATCTAAGGTTGAAAACATTCCTGTTGGTGAAGTCAGTTTTTTGACAGAGATACCTGACATCAATAAGTTCATTAGTAGTGATGATGATGCGTTGGATTTTCCTTTGAGTATTTCTCAACTGGCACTAGCTGCACAAACATCTGTCCATACGGTAAGAAATTATGTTCTTGAGAACTTAGTACACTGCGAAGAAAAAACTAAGTCAGGCCATTCACTTTACGGCTTATGTGCATTAAAGAGATTAAAGTTCATTCGAGCAGCAAGGGCGGCAGGTCTTCTTGTAGTTGATATCAAGCCATTACTAATGGCAATAGATGCAGGAGAAAGAAAAGTTCCTGAAGACATCCAAAAGCTGCTACTTACTAAAATCGAGCATAGAAAAGTATTTTTAAATCTAGTAACAAACCAAATTGAAGAGTTTTGCAATTAGAACAATTATAGAACAGTTCATGGCTCGACTAAAAACTTGTTAGCTTATCTGTTTTCTATCAATGTTAGCTTGTATATATCAAGCATATAGAATATCAACACCTCCAATTTTTAATGGCACTTTGATGCGCAGTACCTTTTGAATTAGAAATACAAACAGATGGCATTCTTTAACTTATTGATTCTACATCACTAAGTAAACCAGCTAAGTCGATTTCTTTGCGGTCTTTATTAAAGGCATATTCCCCATTTAGATTAATGTGTTGCCAAGCAACAGGTGAAAGCCGAGAAATAACATCAACCACATCTTGCCTACCGTTCCTCTCTTGGATTTGTAAAAATGCCGATAGTAACGCGGAATTATAATAAATAATGCAATTTGAAATGAGTCGAGCACAATCGTTCCATTGTGATACTTGGTAATCATTCCCCCCACGAAATTTATTGCCATTAACTGAAGTAATAGCACGTTTTAACTGATGGTATGCTTCACCTCTGTTCAAGGCTTGCTGGACGTAATGACGCAACGTTGAATTATCAACATACTCCAAAACATAAATAGATTTAATTAAACGGTCGTACTCATGCAATGCTGACAATCTTCGGCTCTTGCCGTTACTCAACTTTCTAATGATTGTGCTTTGAGTGGTGGTTTTACGACTCAATGAACAAACAATATGCTGAATATTGTCCCATTCTTCAGCAATTAGCTTATGATTAATATCTTTCTTTAATTGAATACGGCCTCCGTTCTCTTCAGTCACTTCAAATAGCTCAAAAAACACCTTTTTCATTTTCGCGTATCGAGGGGCGAATGTGTAACCAAAGAAATCTAATATAGCGAAGTTAACATTATTGGTACCATGCGTATCGGTCGATAAGGTATTAGGCTGTATATCTGAAGAGTTGTTATAGAGTAAGTCAAAAGCAAAGTGACCTTCATATTCGTTAGCGCCAATGACTTGCGTACTCACCGGAACATGATTAGAAACCAATGTTAATGCTGAAACACCTTTACCTTTGGAGAAGTACTTAGACGAATACCGAGCCTTAAACGTATTTATGCGACACTCAAATTTTTGACCATCAATGCTTGAAAACAACTGATTATCGTCCACATGGTAATAGGCAAATATTGGCAACGTGGCTATAGCATTAGAAACCTGATCATTAGACGTTTTGAGTGTTTCATATCTGACATAACTATCATCTACACTGCGTAATTTACCCATTGAACGGTCAGAGATATTCGCCATTTTATATAGGCCGTAATTGGTGCCGTTTGCCAATATACAGGCGATCAGATCTTCTTTATTTACTGGTGATTTTTCTTTAGTTGCTGATATGTGTGTAAATGAATTTAAGTAACCTGTCTTTTGATCAACAAACAACATGAGTTCAACGATACCCATGTGTTGAATTTGATTGTAGAGCGGGTTTTCAATTGTTTGTTGCCAACGGCTGTTAGGAATTGACCACTTGAGTTCGGCTTTGCCAGGAATAAACTCAACATACTTATTATCACCACTAAAGATATGCTCGCTTGCTTCCTTCAGCTTAACTTCTAATTGTTGGCTCTTATCTGCGAGTGTTTGGTTAATCGGTGTTGCCAGCTTATCAAGGCCAGTGTTTTCAATGATTGTCTCTTTTTGCTGCCATTCTTTAGGTTGTATAAGATCTGACGTTAAACTACGGTTATTAACGCTTTCTTTCACCGTTAAGCTATTACTGTGAAATAATTGTTCGGCTTTACGATAAAGGAAATACTCAAATCGATTAGCAATTAATTTGGTATTTTCTCCCTCTAAATACTCTCGGTCATGTTTAGGTACCACATCGATGTTAATGGTTTGGATAGCCTTTAATTCACTAAGTTCAGAATGTGCCATAACATACTGCTCATGGAGTTCATCCTTTAAATGAATGAACTCAATATCGATAGACATAAATAATGAGCGGATAAGTTTTTTAATTTTACTGGATTGTTTATCAATAAATTGCCATTCGTACTGACGGCCATCAAAGTCGTTATTATCTAAGTGATCACTTAACAGTTTAATACTGTCAGCAGGGATCAATTCAAAGGCTTTTTTACGTACATCACCAAAGCTTAAATCATCGTCCATATCGGTATCGATGAAGTACTTTAATAAACTACCAGCGGATTTTAATTTGGTTCTTACAATGGTTACATCTTCAACAATACGCTGCTTTGCATAGCCTTTAGCTGATTCGGTTAACTTCCTTACCAAGTAAATAAATGCAGCAACAAGATTGTCGTTAGTCTCTCGGTACCTGAAGAACAAGTAACAAACGAGATATAAAATAGTTTGGCTATCTGCGTGTCTTCTAAGCTTATAAACGGACTTGTGCTTTACCAGTGAAGCATAGTATTCAAGATTTTTAGGTGATAGCTCCAGTTCAGCAATCAGTGACTTAATTTCTGGATAAAGCGAGCGTATAATTTTATGCGTCTTCAGCTCTTGGGTGATTTGGCTCGTTGAAAAGTCCTTAGCCATTTTCTTTAACTTGGCTAAGTCAGTGAAGGTATTATTTGACTCAAGTAATTTAAGTAATGTTTTTCTGGTACCTGAAGACAAACTATCAAGCAGCACCATTTCAATTCGGTTACGCTCATTTGATAATACCGTAGAAATAGTGTCTTGCAGCG
>NZ_JAKGBA010000048.1:0-11710 GCF_021532495.1 Pseudoalteromonas sp. Cn5-37
AGTAGTGAATTATTCGCACTGCTACTGCATAAGCTTTACCGTATCGTTATTCATAGCTCAACTCTCAGGCGGTGGTTGCCACAAGTCGGCATCGTCTGGCGTCGTGCGGCACCGACGCTGTATATCCGTAAGCGTCCGGCCAACCCCACCTAGCAACACCATTTTTTGTATTTGAAAATACCTTCAACTTTTTATTGGAGGTCATTATGAATTCACCCATCCCTAAACGTTGGCTAGAAATCCTAGCGCTTCGCTCATCATTTACTGGAACGAATGAAGCGTTTTGCAAACACCATCAAGTATCTATCAGCTCGTTTTATAAATATAAAAGCATGCAACAGGTGAAATCTTCAGGTGCATCACCTCAATTTGTCCGAGTTGAGCAACAAACCCAACGCACACACGTCAGTATCACTGAGCAACCAACGATTAACTTTAATACGCGCACTGGCCAACTGACATTACCCACAACACTTAACTGTGATGCTATCGTCTCAATTATTAAAGGTCTATCAGCATGAATATGTTTGTTAATCCGCCCGAGGTGTACTTATGTGCTGAGCATGTGGACTTTCGTAAATCCATCAATGGCCTTGCGGCGTTGGTGGAATGTGAGCTTGAATTACCCGTGCTATCGGGCGCGCTGTTTGTGTTTTGTAATAAAAAGCGCGACAAGTTAAAGCTTCTCTATTGGGATAAGACAGGCTTTGCATTGTGGTACAAGCGACTTGATAAGCACAGGTTTAAATGGCCTAAGCTTAAACGTGACACCATGACACTGAATGAGCAACAATTACATTGGCTATTATCAGGGTATGACGTTATTGGCCATGAAGAAATCAACGTCAGTCAGCACACAGTGACTTAATTACTTAGATCAATTGATATGATCATCAAGGTTTAAGTTATTAACCCTATTCATTGTGCATAAAAGCCGTAAAATAAACGGCATGAACGATGTATTTACCTTACAACAACGCATTGCTGAGCTTGAAAAACAGCTTAAATATGAGCGCGAAGTATCTATACAGAAAGATGCTAAAATCGCCTATTTATATGAGCAATTCCGTTTAGCCCAACAAAAGCAATTCGGCAAAAGTGCTGAAGGCTTTGTAGGGCAAGGTGAATTATTTAATGAAGTTGAAGAGATTGCTGAGAAAGCTGAGCCTGAGCAGCAAGGAATTAGCTACACCCGCAACAAGCCTAAACGCAAGCCACTGCCAAAAGACTTACCCCGTGAACAAGTTATCCACGACATAGCAGATAAAAGCTGTGCATGTTGCGGTGGTGAGTTACATAAAATCGGTGAAGATACTGCTGAAAAGCTTGAGTTCATTCCAGCACACGTCAAAGTGATTGAACATATTCGCCCTAAATACGCCTGTCGTGAGTGTGAAAAATCAGGCACTGGGTCAACGATAAAGCAACAGCCTATGCCCGCTATGCCCATTAACAAAGGCATTGCCACCGCGAGCTTACTTAGCCAACTCATCACCAGTAAATATCAATATGGTTTACCGCTTCATCGCCAAGAGAGCATGTTTAAGCAATACGGCATTGAGCTGAGCCGCAAAACCATGAGCGATTGGGTGATTAAGTCAGCAGCGCTGTTTACCCCGCTGGTTAAACGGTTAAAAGAAGAATTACTCAAGCAACCACTCCTTAACGCTGATGAAACCACGGTCAATGTGGTGAAATCAGATAAAGTGAATAGTTACATGTGGGTGTACTGCTCAGGTGCTGACTCACCTAAACCCGACAGCCCCATCCCTAACATCGTGCTTTACGACTACCACACTAGTCGCGCAGCCGCCTGCGTGATGGATTATCTTGATGGCTATCAAGGGTACTTACATGTTGATGGTTATCAAGCTTATGAAAAGACACAGGCCAGTCTTGTGGGGTGCTGGGCGCACGCACGTCGGAAATTCATTGAAGCGAAAAAGCTGCAAGGGAAAAATAAGACAGGCAAAGCCGATGTGGTGCTCAGCTTAATACAAAAGCTGTATGGGATAGAGTCACGGTTGAAAGATAAATCAGCAGATGAGAGTTACCAGACTCGACAAGCACAGAGTAAACCGATACTCGATAAACTCAAACAGTGGCTTGAAAAACATCAGCCAAACCTTGTTGGTAATAGTAAACTCATTGATGCTGCCAATTACATGGCAAACCAGTGGCCGAAACTCATTGAGTACATTAATGATGGGCGACTGAGTATCGACAACAACCGTGCAGAAAGAGCCATCAAACCGTTTGTGATAGGCCGTAAGAACTGGCTGTTTAGCCAAACAGCAACAGGTGCTAACGCAAGCGCGATACTTTACAGCATCATCGAAACAGCCAAAGCCAACGGCTTAGCGCCATACGATTACATCACCGCGTGTTTAGATGAGCTGTGCCAATCAACACCTGATATCGATAGTCTATTACCGTGGAATTTTAAAGGCTAGGCGGTGATCACCGGACGGATACAGAAAAACAACTCAAAGAGTAAGTTCTTAATGAAAAAGCTGGAATCTAGGTTGGAAGAAATATCTGAGGAGCGAGAAGTATTGTTAAAGGCAGCCTCAATTTTAGCAAGGGAGATCCGCTAATTCTTCAACGTACTCGAAAAGTGATTTACTGAGATGATATTAAAGGTAGTTCTTAGCCAAATATAGGTAACAGTTTAGGCGGCGGTTTTTAGGTGGCATTTGCTCGATAAAAACGTAGATGACATTATGAAGTACTGTCCCGCGCCAGACTTAGTCTCGCTGGCGTTTTTCTCTAATAAACCTTCATATAAGTCACCAAGGCCGTCTTTTTGCGCACTAAACCAGTCAATTTGATCCAGCGTTTTAATCATTTGCTCTAAATGGCGTGGCTCACGCAGACGGGTTTGTGCATCGGCATAAATAGCGCTGATCAATGGGTCTTCATGTACCTGAACCTCTTTAGTTTGGCCTGGGTTTTCTGGGTCTGCTTCAAGGCGTTTACCCGTTGAAAGCGCAAACAAAATAGCTTTGTAATCATTTAGTAAGTTAATACCTGATTTTTCGTTAATGTCTTGCCAGCGGCAGCCCTCTGGCAGCGGGTGTTTTTTTAACACGCCCGCTTCGGTATTTTCGTGCACCATTTTAATAAAAAGAAGCAGTACCAGTTCAGTGACATAGTCGCTGTAGTTTATGCCGTCGTCACGTAGTACGTCACATAGGTTCCAAAGTTTTTGTACGATGTCGTTATTAGTCATAATTTTCTCAAAATTAGTAATTGGGCGTTAGCCGTGGGCAACCAGTAGGGCGCACAAAGGCTCGTTAATGTAGTAATTAGCACGGCCTACTTTTTGTTTGGTTAAAAAGCCATGTTCCACCAGCTGTTCTAGGTATTTGGTGGCAGTAATGCGAGTGACACCGAGTTCCTCAACAATAAAGTCTATTTTGGTGTAGGGGTGGTTAAATAGGTTGTTGAGTAAATCTTGGCTGTAAATTTTAGGAAGCTGCGCTCTAATGCCGTGTTTTGCTTCTGCCATAAGGTGTTTCATGGCGGTGATAAGTGAAATAGTGTTTTGCGCGGTATCAATGACACCATCAAGCATGAACTCTAACCACGGCTCCCAGTTGCCGGTATCGCGCACTGCTTGTAGGTTAGCGTAGTAATCGGCTTTGTTCTGAATTACAAATCGGCTCAGGTAAAGTACAGGCAAGTTTAGTAAATCTTTGGTGACCAAATATAAAATATTTAAAATACGCCCTGTACGGCCGTTGCCATCGTAAAAGGGATGAATACTTTCAAATTGGTGATGAATAATAGCCATTTTTACCAGAGGGTCGGCATCGCATAGTTCATCGTTGTTGATAAACTGCACAAGGTTATCCATTAGCTTTGTAATTTCATCAGCGTGCTGTGGTGGCGTGTAAACCACTTCACCAGTGCGTGCGTTTTTTAGGTCAGTACCAGGGAGCTTTCGTAAACCTGCATCGTTATGTTCTAGGTTTTTTTGTATTGCGAGTATGTCATCAAGACGAATAAGTTTGCTTTTACGCGCTGTTTCGAACCCTTGCTTTAAAGCAACGGCATAATCTTGTACTTCTTTAGTTGCGGGGTTAGTGACCGCTTCTTCAAACAGGTTCGCTTTATAGAGCTCATCGTGTGTTGTTACGATGTTTTCCACCTCAGAGCTGTCTTTTGCTTCTTGTAGGGCGAGTGTGTTAATCAATATGGCTTCATTAGGTATGCTGGCTGCAACGCCTTTTAACTCAGCTAAATGGCGATGGGCAGTGGCGGTTTTTTTTAAAACAGCGCGGGTTTCCCACTGTTCAATATTCGCAAGCGGTAACGGTTCTATAGTGGTCGACATAGATAGCTTTTATCCTTTTTTATACATGTCAGCGTTGTTATGTATAAATTTTTCATAAAATTATACATAACCTATATAACATGTATAGTAATTCCATTTATTTATATACGTTACTTTATGCGCTCTTAATAGGCCAAATAGCTTCACTTATTTCATCAAGTACAGTATCTAGTTGATTATTAAGCACCTTGTCAAATTGCTTCGCGCCACCGTGCTGACTAAAGCGGTTATTAACAAACTCTTTGTCGACGATAACTTCATGCACAAGTTGTTTGGCAAGGCGCTCTAACCATTTGCGCTGATTAGGTGTCCATGAATGTGCTTGGTATATACGTAACATTGCTTGAGCAACACGTTGTTCAAAGGGGATAAGAGGTTCACCTAAGGCTGCGCGCCGAATGTGACCAACAATGCTTGCTGCTATATCTTGATTGGTTTGATTACGTACCGCGCTTTGTAAATTCGCCTCTGAGAAGCCTGCACCATCAAGTAATAGTTTTACTTCAGTTAATTGCTCACGAGAAAGGTCGCGTGGTTTACTTACCACAGTCGCAAGGGCTATGTTTTGGTTTAACTGCTCGTTAACGAATTGATTAAAGCTCTCTAGGTAATCCTCTGGTTTTTTGTGTGTGCCCCAGCTTTGTGTTCTTTCACGTATTTCATCATGATGTTCAGAGATAACGGGCTGGTGTTCACTGCCCAATAAAGTATTGACCTGTGCAAGCTGGTGGATTAAACCACTATGTTCTGTGATAAAGTTTGCAGCTTGCTTTGGCCCTAGTTGGTGTAAATGGGTATGAAGGTTTTTAGGCTCTACTCCCCATAAGCTTTCAAGCTCGTTTAGCTTTTGTTTTAGCTCAGGCTTTGCTTCTGCCTTTTTTTCTGCTTTACGTAAAACCCGCATGACCTTTTGGCTTAACTGATTGAGTACAACATCGGCGTGACTTTCTTGTGGTGAGTCGCCAGGTGTATTCAGAGCTTGTTCTAATAGCTCTGGATTAGTGATTTCATCTACCAATTGTTCTAGAGTTATATTAGGGTCTTTAACTAAAGGCTTCATGGTGTTCACTTCAGCCAAAGCTGAATAAATATCGACAGGGTCGTAGATACGGAATACGGTTTTACCTATTTCATCACAGCGGCGAGTAGCACGGCCGATCATTTGCTCGTATAAAATGCGTGATTTTACTCGGCGCATGAAAACAAGATTACAGACTTTAGGAACGTCAATACCTGTAGTGAGCAAGTCTACGGTTATTGCAATGTTAGGGTAGCGTTCGTTCTTAAACTGTCTAATTCTCTGATCGACTTTATCAGAGTCGCCTTTAATAACTTCTACAGCCGCTTGGTTATACTCACCGTTGTATAGCTCTTTAAATGCATCATCAAGTAATCGCTTCATCATATCTGCATGAAGGCCGTTTTGTGAGGGAGCACAAAATATAATGGTTTTTTCATCACCAAAGGGATCGAGTTCTTGAACAAGTTGTTCGCAAATAACTTTGTTGAAGTTCTCGTTAATAACCTTGCGGTTGAATGCATTAACCTCGAAATCAAGCTCATCATCCAGGTCTGCAGATTCAATTTCCCCCGTATGAGTATTAATTGATTGGACTTTATCACCTTTATCAAAGTGAATGCCATTTTGGCTTAGTAAGGTTTCATAACGGATAGGTGATTCATGATCGATAAGCCAATCTTCAGCAACAGCCTCACGGTAAGAATAGGTGTACACCGGTTTGCCAAAAATTTCACTGGTGTGCTTGGCTGGGGTTGCTGTGAGCGCTATTTTCACAGCATCGAAGTAATCGAGTACGCGTCGGTAACTAGATAAATATTGGCTAGCGTCCCGTGTAGCAAGTTCGCCCTCTGTCATTTCTTGATCAAGTGTGTAACCTCGGTGTGCTTCGTCGATAATGATACAGTCAAATTGATCGAGCGGAGGAGGGTTATCACTCATAAATATGCGTTTAACCATTGCTTGCACGGTAGCAACTTGTACGCGCGTTTCAGCCTCTGCACCCATATCACCAAGTTCTGCGACATTATAAATTTTTGAAAGAGTATGATTTTGCTCTAGTGGCGCTTCGTTAAAGGCATCGAGTGCTTGCTGGCCCAGTGCGGTTCTATCAACTAAAAATAAAATGCGTTTAAAGCGTTCTGCTTTTAAAAAACGGTACATTAAACCGATGATTGTGCGGGTTTTACCAGTACCCGTAGCCATTGCAAGTAATGCTCGACGTTCGTTATTTGCAAGTGCATGCTCAACGGCACTAATTGCATTTTTTTGGTATTCCCTAAGCTTTAAGTAGCCAAATGGCTCTTTATCTAATTTTTTTTGTGCTTCGCTTTTGCTGCGCTTGAGGGTATCAAGTAAACCTGTTGGCGTGTGGAATTTACTTAAATCTCGTTTTGTATTTGAGCACTCCCGTACATCACGAAACCAAATACCTGATTGTTCAGCGAGTTGTTTTACATGAGGGCGACCGTTACAAGAATACACAAATGGGACTTTATAGTGGCCTTCGGCTTCATCTGGCCATGCTATGGTCAAACCTTGCAATTCCCAAGCGGGTAGTAGCGGTGGATTGACTGTTAGCCCTTTACTGTATCGCTCAGCTTGACGAATTTTACCTGCAACATTGGTGTTTTCTTTTTTGGCTTCAACCACGGCTATGGGTGTTAACCCTGCAAATAATACGTAATCGGCTCGGCCGCGTTCGCCATTGTATTGCGTTGGCCACTCAGCAATTGCGATATTTTTACCTTTTTCAGGACGAATGCCGTTTTTATAAGTAAGCTCTTCACTATCAGCCTGCCAACCTGCTTCTGTTAATTGCTGATCTATTAAAATACGAGTTAACGCTTCGTCGAGTACGATATGTTTAGTTGCTGCTTGAGTGTTATTGTTTAGCTTTTCACGTTGGTTAGCTTTTGACTTTTCATCTTGTGAAGCTAGCTGTATTTGCAGTGCCTTTATTTTGGCTTCGTACTCTTTTTGTTGTTGCTGCAATGCTTGTTCATGAGAGGCCGCTTGTTGCGCTAATAATTTAGACTCTTCGTCCATTTCATACGCTAACTGCTCATATTCATGCTTTTCTTTGGCGATTAACTCATTCAGCTGGTGGCTTGAATTTAAATCAAGATTTGCTTTTTGTAGGTCAGTCTTTAAGTTAGCAATTTCACTTTGAAGTTTACGTAACTGTTCACTCGGATCTGAAGGCGCAATAAATGGCCCAGGCTTAAACTTGGCGCTGATCCATTTCTGTGTTGGTTTGCTATACTAAGTAAGTCAAATCATGTTAGGAGCGTCTATGAATAATACCCAGTTTGCTAATCTTCAAGCAACACTAGAAGATCTAACTTTTGTTCAGTTGAAACGCCTCCGACACCACATCGAAGAAATGATCTCTTCGAATCATGTAGGTAAAGCTATTGCTGTGCATGAGGAGGGCGTAGCCGAATGTGCTCATTGTGGTAGCCATGAGTTTACAAAATACGGAACAACAGCACGAGGACAGCAGAGATACAAATGCAAAGCTTGTGAACGAACTTTTAATTCACTTACTGGTACGCCATTATCTGGTATGAAAAAGCAAGATAAATGGCACCAGTATTCAGAAGGCATGTGGTTTACAGCCAAGATCAGAGAAGCAGCAAGTGAACTAGGTATTAATGTTAAAACCGCTTGGCGTTGGCGGCATCAGTTATTGTCTAAACCGAGACAAAGAAAGCCTTCAGAGCTTCATGGGATCATTGAGGCCGATGAAACATTTATCAACGAGTCGTTCAAGGGTAAACGCCAGTTGGAAAGACCTCCACGTAAGCGTGGTGTTAAGAGCCATGACATACCTAAAGTACCAGTTATGCTTGCATTAGATCGCAACGGTGCTGTCACCCACTGCGTCTTGCAAAGAAACACAAGAGAAGAGCTGGAGAAGTCACTAGCACCAGTATTAACGCCCGAGAGTGTATTGTGTACCGATGGCAATTTGTCATATCAAACCATCGTTAAAAACCTTCCTTTTGAGCTTGATCATAAACGCCTTATAGCTATTGATAATCAACGAGTTATAGATGGCATCTATCACATAAAAACACTAAACAATTGGATGATGCGCTGGAAACAGTGGCTAAGGCAATTTAATGGGGTTGGCACAGATTACCTTGACAACTACATCGCTTGGTTTAGGCAAATGGAGCAATCACAAGAAGATGATAGCTGGGTTGTTTTAGCACTATAAATATTTGGAATTTTAATGAAGATACTTAAGATATTGATCATTGTTTTTATTACGTTTTTTATAGCTTCATTTGGCTACTTTAAAAAAGATGCCATTGCTTGCGAACTGATAGGGGTAACACACTTCAATGAAGTATCACCAGATTTTTATATTGATCAAAGTATAGACACTTCGAAGCAAGTTGAGCTGTCTCATGCTGTAGAATCAGCATTTAAAAGGGTTTCGGATATCTATGGTACTCCCACTTCCAACCCTAGAATCATTGCTACAGCCGAAACAAAATATGCCAAGTTCGGATTTAACCCCACAGGTATGCAAAACTCTGGTTTATTCAGAGAATGTATATTTCTAGGCCCCAAAGGACTGAGCACTGATGTAATAGCTCATGAACTTGTTCATGCAGAGGTCAGACATAGAACAAATTTGTTTGTTGAACTAACTCAATTACCTGCTTGGTTCATTGAAGGCACAGGGATCAAAGCAGATTACCGAAAGCCATTTTTATCAGAAAACATTAATGTGACAAATGATGACGTAGCTAAGATTAAGTCGGTGTTTTACCTTAGTGACTTCCCAAACACCAATGTAAAGTATTATCAAGCATCACTAATAGCTGTAGAGCCAATGAACCCAAAGGACATGTATAGTGGCTTAGAAAGATTGAACAATGGTGAACAGTTTGAGGACGTTTTTAACGAATTCTTTTAAGTGTTGATTAATATTGAAATTTTATTCAATCAACACAAAAATGGATCACAGCCTTAAACTTTGGGCCAGCTTTACCAAATGACTGGTGAAACCAAATTGCTAATTTACGGGCAACTACTAAGCCGTTAATTGCTTCTTTATGCTTTGTTTTAAATTGGTGGGTTGCTTTATTACCTTCAACCCTAAGAGTGCGGAATAACTCTCGTACAACATTTTCTAATTGTAATTCACGATTAATTTTGTATAAAAGGTCAGCTTGTGTTGTTTGTTCATCAAACTCAATACCAGCCAATGCAGCAATATGTTGTGCTAATGCTTCGCCTAGCTGACGTAGTTTTATTAATGTGGTATTTGGATCACTGGCGAAAGAGCGCTCAGCGGATAAAGCAAGCTCAGTGAATAATGGATCATGTTCAGCTAAAAACCCAAAATTTCCATTAGACGCAGACATTCATAAACTCCATTTAAATGATAAACAACAAGCCAAGTATATGAGATATAAAGGTTCACAAGCCCTGTTGCCTGAATATTGAATACATTATCACTAATAGACGGATTTTCAACTTTCTTATGATTAGTGTGTTTTACAAAAATACATAGAGAAAATTAAATTTACACTCTTTCCCCCCCACCACAGCGCCAATTTTGTTTGGCATTATTCTCTCTGTTGTTAGGAGCACCTAACAATAAACCTATTTTGGAGAAATATAATGACGAAGAAAGAAACCCCAATGACTACCGATGCTTTGGCCCGTATTCAAAGAAATGAAGCTAAGCAAAATGGTGGCGGCGTTGATTCTAATGGTTTTGCTGCTCGCGCAGCTAGAGCCGCAAACAAAAACCAACAAGGGAAAAAATAAAATGGCCCAACATGATGATGACAACCGTTCACAGCAGCTAAACCCTGAGCATGACGCTTATTGGCAAAGCCGAGGTGAAGATGAGCGCCCTGAAGACTGGGAAGAGCGCTTAGACGATTAATTGCAAAAGCTAAGGCCGTCTAATTTTGAAGTTAGATGGCCGAATTCTCGCGTTCTGAATAGTACTTAAAGTAAGCAGGGTATTGCCCAATAATCTCATTGAAAATAGGAATAAGTTTTTCGCTTTCAGTTTGTTCAAAACATACTTGTATTTTTGTGTCTATCCCTCGACTAATCCTGAAGTACACAAGTAATGCTGAAGAATCTAAATCACATAATTTCTCGCAAATTGCACTTACAAACCTTTCTAACTTTAGAAAAGAAGGTAAGTTCTTCCCGTTGCGCCAATCTTTTAGTTGTTTGTATTGTCTATCTTTCAGGGGCTCGTAACTTTCAGGGGCATTTAATTGAGAGTTTTCAATAGGTATATAGCTTGCCAGCTGCCTCCAGCTAATTGGTTTAATTTTCGATGATATAAATTTTTTTAGCTCTATAAGTGCAGCATCGAAACAGCTGTTAACTTCGTCAGATTCAATCAATGTATTCAGTACTCCAGTAAAGAAACTTGAGTATTGTTTATCTTTACAGGTTTCATCTAACCTCTCGTAGTAGAATTGAAGACCTATTTCATAGTTGGCAATTGCAGATAAGTAGAAATCAAATGTTAAATAGTAAGATGCTCCTGCAATAGCTAATCCTTCATCGAATGTATAGTTTTCTCTTCTTTTATCTGACTTAAAAAACTCATCTAGAACTTCGAGCTGTCTGGATGGCACTAAGCTTTGTGCATGCCAATGTGTTTTTTGTAATAGCCAAATATCCTTAGGATCATTCTTATCAATAATTTCTGATTTTGCCTTTCTATGAATTTCACTCATCAGTAAGTAGTCTGCATTAGAACGTTCTTCAAGCCAGTCCATTAATACGTTTAATTCATTATCGTTTTTATTAGCCCTAAGGCTGAATTTATAACTATCAACACACGAATAGAAATGGCTTGCATTTGAGCCAACTACTACAGCTTTATAATTTTTCTTGAGAAGTTTGGGGTTAAAAATGTGGACAATACTAGGTGACAAGGACAAAAACCAATTTTCAATTTTTTTGAAGGTAGGCCTCCCTATGCCTTTAGTTGATAAAGTCGAAATAGAACTTTTACTTACTGGTAGTTTAGCTTCATAAAATGACTGAGCATAATCAATAATACCTCGAAAGTTATTTGGGAGATGTAATAAATAAGCTACTTCATCATATGATGGGAGGTAAGCACTTTTAAAGTTAATTATTTTAAAAACATATTTGTTACCTTCATTAGGTTTGAGCATATTAGTCCTTTATTTCGCCATGAAAGTTAACTTCAGAGCTTTACTCACTCGCGAATTCAACCCCGAAGTGCACCACTCGCTAAATTAGGCCGCATTGCGTAATTCGTTAAACACAACGACAGGCTGTTTGTAACCTAGGCACTTTCTAGGTCTGGCGTTTAGCGCACGTTCTAT
>NZ_JAKGBA010000049.1:0-11435 GCF_021532495.1 Pseudoalteromonas sp. Cn5-37
TATAGAACGTGCGCTAAACGCCAGACCTAGAAAGTGCCTAGGTTACAAACAGCCTGTCGTTGTGTTTAACGAATTACGCAATGCGGCCTAATTTAGCGAGTGGTGCACTTCGGGGTTGAATTCGCGCAAAATACTTGAGCGTTATTATATAGTAGCAGTGAGGGCAAGGCTAAACGCTGGGGTCTTTTTTAGCGGTATGTCACTAACTTGCTAATATAGTTAATAAAAAGTGGTTAATCTATGAGGTTATTTCAACAAGAAAGTCACTTGGTAAGTATTGGTCAATACCTCGAACACTTGGATATTTGATGCCAGTAGATTCAGCAAGCTCTATTGTTATATTGCGTTCAAGCGGAAACTGCTCTTTGACTTGCAGCACATCTTGCCGCCACTCAAGCAAGTAGAACATGGATAGGTCAAGATCGGATAATGAGTGGTGTGTTCGTTTGGATTTATAACCAAAGACTCGATGTACACGACCATCGGATGGCGCATCATAAGCCGTTAACCAAGGCTTATAATTCTGATACTCGCCTGTACCACGCCCTTCTTTAATCCTCTTACGATACTGCACCTCAGTATGGCCAATCTTCCTAGACATATTATACCGCTATAACTTATTGAAAATTCAGCATAGCTAGAGTGAAAGTGTGATGCAAGCACCTCAGAGTCAAACTATATACTTTCTAAATGACTTAACTATCTGAAAATATAAAATTAAAGATCGCGCTCAATTCTCATCATTAACTTTGAAGATAGGTTTTCTTCTTCAGTTCAGCACGAAAAAATCTCTATGACATGATGTTACTACTTTAAATAAGTAGAGCAAGGCAAGAACATGGCATCAGCAAATCTAAAAGTTCAAGAAACAGAAAAACCTACTGAATGGTTTAACACTATTCTGACTGCATACGATGATTTAGGTAATCCAAACTTTTTGGACTCTAATGGTGATCTTGTTGAAGGTATTTATAGCGGTGTGCCAAATTCTGTTTACCACGAATTAGATGCTCATAGCTCATCTCTGATTAAAGAGTTAGCGAAAAACACACCAGCTCATGTATTTCGTCAATATTTTTCTAATGAGGAAAGAAAACGAACTGCTGCACAAAGAAACACTCTTGATACTGGCACTTATGGTCACGAGTTAATATTAGAGCCAATTGGTTTTTATGATCGCTATTTCCGTGTACCTCTTGCCATTGAGTATCCTACAGCGCTTCACACAAGTGCTGAGCTAAAGGACGCATTAAAAGCCGCAGGTCAAAAGGTCTCAGGCACTAAATCAGAGTTAGTTAAGCGCTTGTTAGATGCTAAACCAAACACCCTAATTTTTGATGATTTGATTGCGAAATCCATAATAAAAGGCGCTGGAGTCAAAGCCTACAACGAAGCTGTAAAAATGGTCGAAAATAATAAGTGTTCTAGCCTATTAGCTGCTTTCAACGATGGAGCGCTTTCACACATAACCCATAAGACACCAATAGATGGTTTAGTCTGGGATGACGCCCATAGAATTTTGGATACATTCAAATCTCACGCTAGAGCTAAGCGATTAATTTCAAATGGTTTTGCGGAACTTACTGTAATAGCGCGAGATCCTGACTCTGGATTAATGCTTAAAGTAAAATTCGATTACATTAACAAGCATGCAATTGCCAGTGATGTTAAGTCTACTCGTTCAGCCAATCCAAATAAGTTTAGATTCCAATGCCGAGACCTTCGATATGACGTTCAAGAGAGTTTCTATAAGTATGTTGCGAATTTAGCAGGTATTCCCGTTAAATTGTTTGCTTTTATCGGTGTTGAATATTTAGAGGCTGATATATGCGAGATTTTTGAGTTGAAACGTACCCGCCAGATGATTGCTCATAATGACATGAAGAAAGCAATTGCAACCCTTAAAGAATGTTTAGATAGCGAAAACTGGTATGGATACACCAAAAACGATGAGGTCGTTGTTATTGACTGGTAATAAGCGCGATTTTTTAAATCAAATATTCTAATTACATATCCAAGTTCAACGGTGAGCGTTATGAGTTTATCACTTCAAGAATATCAAAATTTATTGTATGGAAAATTAACAGCATGCAAAGGCCAGTTTGATGCTTATCTTTCCGAAAATGGTTATAAGCTTGACTTTAATACAGAGCTAAACTACGTCTATCAAATCGTTATGTCTGGATTAAACGTAGAATACAGCTTCCCGTACACTCCAGTTGAGTCCGTAATCAGTTCATTTTTAAAAGCTGCAAAAATAGGCCTTTCACTTTGCCCTACTGAGCAGCTTTGCTTTTTAAAAACTGAGTATAGTGAATCATCAGGCCAATATGTGACTCAATTAGGATTAGGCTACAAGGGAATTCTTAAACTTGCTTACCGTTCTGGAAAAGTAAAACAAATTAATGCGAATGTTTTTTATGAAAAAGACACTTTCCAATACAACGGTGTAAATTCAAAAGTTACCCACACTACAACCGTTCTATCTAAAGCAATGCGTGGACAATTAGCCGGTGGCTATTGTCAAACTGAGCTAATTGATGGTTCTTTTAAGACTACAGTTATGCCTCCTGAAGAAATTTTAGCTATTGAAGAGCAAGGTAAGGCGATGGGCAATGAAGCGTGGCTTTCAGTGCATGTGGATCAAATGAGGGAGAAAACCCTTATTAAACGTCACTGGAAGACTCTCTGCCCTTGTATTTATAGAGATAGTGTTATGAATGACCCAATTTTGTTTGATGATCAAGATTGTCAGCACAGCTCCAATCACCAAGCTTATGAAGAACAATTCGAAAGTGCTTATTCACGTGAGGCGTACTAATGTTATCAGTTCAAATTGAAAAGCTAATCAAATCTACTTCAGACAATATTAAACAGTGGGAAACATTGTTCAACTTGGCTTCACATTCTCATTATTCCGCTTTAATTAAAGAGTGCGCCCTAGATGACGTTGTTGCGACAATTAAAGAAATGGATATGTTGATCGGCTCTCTGAGCCCTGAGCTGCTTAACCTAGTAGACATAAGAGTTAGGAAACATCCCTACACTACTGCATATTGTCTGTTTCCTGCACTAAATACAGATAATGTAATTGCCTACCTTGAAACTCAAGGTATTGTAAAAAGCTATGAACTTGCAGTGGTTTATGACAACGATAAGTTTGCAATTGATGTTAGCTCAAACAAAGTATCTCACGTTAAAGGCGATAGCACTCAGGAGGCTTCATACTCTGGTTGCTATTTATTATTAGAGTTTGAAAATGGTACAAGCAAAGTTTGGTATATGGATGAGTATGAAATGCACTCTGCTTTTGATGCATGGCAAAACAAAGTATTTGGGGGTATGGATGTATTCAACAATACACTTGAATGGGCTGGTTTTGCATTAATTCTTCGTGCCTTGAAAACACTGAACATGCAGGATAGCGTAATTAGCCATCCAATCTTACCCGTTTTAAAAAGCCGATTAACTTCATATTACTCTGATTTCTTTAAGTACTACAAAGAGGCTAATAACGATAAGTTTGCTAGCTGCGTAATTACTTCACAGTACGTTTCAACAGAAGGTGGAGAACTTGAAGAAGCATTAAAAAAACTAGATGACATCATTGAACCACCTGCAAATATTATCGTACTAGGCCAACATAACCGCCAAGTGAGTAATGAAGATACCGAAATGAATGAAGCATCAGAAGAACAGTGCGAATTTTATAACCTTGATTTTGGAGTTATCTGAATGATTAAAGTTGAGTCAGAAATTTTAAATAAATCGGGAAAGCGTGAGAACTGGCGTGAAATTGCATTTTACGCAAGCGATGACGAAACACAGTTTGAAGTTCGAGAGTATTATGGCCAGCAAAAAATAAGTTATATGAAAGAAACGGCTCGCTTGCCATTCGACTGCCTTGGTATTGCTCGAATGAACTACTCTAACATGCTTCGAACTAGGGTTATTGATAGATATAAACCTATCGAGCAATTAAAGACTAAAGTTCCGTGTTTGCCATTTAGCAATTTTAAGCCTCCTATGTATAAGTGTGACTTTGACGTGCCTTTTGCAGAACAGCTTAGCAAAATAAATGACCCTGTTGTTATTCCTGTACAGCAAGGTAAGCGGGCTTATATAAAACTTGGCCAAGAATCGATTAATTCAATACAAGCTGTAGATATTAAAGGTAATGCTTTCACATTAGACAAAAACATTCAGGAAATGCTTGCCTCTAAAGTTGCAATTGGAAGCTTTGAAAGTGGCGTTTTAGAAACGTATATCCTCGATGATGGCTCAGTCTGCTTATACGATGTGATCATGCTAAATGGTACTGAGATTAACTCTAGCTATAAAGATAGACAGAAGTCATTAAAAGGAATGTTTGGCCATAAAAGTGGATTTACTTACCCGGATACGCTTGAAGCAAATACAGACCTTAAATCTCACCCTGGTAGACATTTTATTGTTAAAGACAATAGTGTGTCATGCTTGGATAGCAGAACCTTTGTAATACCAAATTTTTACAGTGTAAAAGTATTGATTGAGGAAAAGTATAGCTATAGACCAGGTTATTATAAGGTAATGTTTACAACACCTGAAGGATACGAGTCTATCGGTGATTTATATCATCCTCATGAAGAGTTGTATGCTAATACACAAATTCAAATAGCTTTTAAGAAAGTGGAAAATGGTAAACCGGTTAACTTTTGGTTTAGTCCCATTCAACATAAAAACAAGCTAAATTATGATGAAGCTGGCACCGAAATTAGTCAGATAAGTCAGCTTTCATACTTTTGGTATGGGCCTTAACAGGCGGCTCCTATTTTGGGCTAAAAATAGTATAGATCATCTCAACTTATCTGACATTTGCAAAATAAGGCATGACAATTTTAATTATCCTGTGCTTAAAGCGCCTTAAATTTTTCTATCATATCATTATCAATCTCTTTGATTAGATTAGATGACAAACCCAAATGCTTGGCCTCATGCCTAAACGAACGCGTTGCTTCAAATATTTCTTCAGCCATAGTCATAATCGCTTTTTTTGAAGACAACCCCGACTGAGCAGCTAGCTGATTTAGTACATTCTTTGGTGTTTGGCCATTGCCACCAAAAGCCGTCATATGCTCTTTGTAAGGATTAGGGCTGTAAACAATGTCGTAGAAAGGTGATAGCGTCCAGTTATCGGAGTCACTAGCAAGAAAACTGAAGTTCTTACTATGATCATCTTGGTTAACAGTTAAATAATTAAACATGCAACGCTTAATAAGCTTCTGTGACTCTGTAACACTGCACATGATGCGCGTAGCTTTTACTAAATCCACATAGTCCAAAGATGGTTCTCGAAATGGGGCATCTAATAACCCACAAGCAGAAATCATATGAATTCGACCGCCTTGTTCTGTGCAATCAAATCTCTTCTGCTCTAGCCAATATCTCCCATTACCCGCATCAATTAAATCAAACTCAGGAACCTCAATGCCAACATTACGAGCCATTTGCATGTAGCAATATTCAACTATTGATTCAGAGTGCTTCAAGTCAAACTTTTCAGATGTAAGCTTTACTATAAGCTTTGTTCCTTGTACGTCGTCTAATGTTGAATATTGACCATTCGATAAACGCGTAACGTTCATTTTTGGCCTAGCACCACCCGATCCCCCCGTTTTCATCAAGTGCTCAAGCAAAGCAGACTCAGTGCCTTCAAATTCTTCAATCGCAGCTCGACCGAGGGTAATAATATCAATTGAACCCTTGGACTCATCAAGTAAATCGAACTCAGGCTCATAGCTCAACGCCCCCATACATCTCTCACCAAGGTAGGCCAAACGCTCTAAAGCGGTAACTGTTTTTGGGTTCTGATTGTTCTGCCTAAATACACGATCCATGAGATAAAGACCCCAACCATCAGGGAGGCTGTCTGCAAAAACTCCATGGATGCCATAATGCGGTTTTCTAGGCGCAACTTGTAGGCTTGTGTCTGCTTTTAAATTGAACGGGGCCAAAGAAGTAGAGTGAGCGTTTAAATACGTCTCGTCAAATTGAAAGAAGCTTTGTTGACTATTTTCAACAAGCTTGCCGACAAGCACCTTTTCACCAGTGCTAAGCTTACGCTTTACGGTTAGGGCAGATTTAAGCATGTCGTAGCACATCCTCTATTGATTTAAATTCAGGTTCACACGACTTTGTTAGCTCTTTCACTTTTTTCAAGTCTCCGACGGTCTCATAAAGCATTAGAAACTGACGTAATGAGATGTTACCGGATGACTCAAACTTTCGGATCGTCGCATAAGGCACGCCAGAGAGATCGGCTAACTTCTGAACACTGAGTTTGTCTTTTTTTCGAGCTGACTTGATAAACTCTTTAAGATCCATCTGCAAATCATAAGCAGTATAAAGGGATAACATAAATACCTCCAAACCTGTCACTATAGTATCAATTATAGCATGTACAATGACATTATTTGTTACTATTGTAACATATATAAAGTGGTATTGAAGATTACTTCATCAAGAGACAATATAAAAGCCATCACCGATGATGAATGAGACTGCCATTATAGTAACAAAAAAATAACATCATCAGTTAAATTTGTTATTATAGTATCAAAAATTGTCAAGATTAGAATTCAGCCTTATAAATTAATCTGTGTATTCACTGTTTTAATAATTAAACCTACACCTCCCATTATTTCTGGTGATGACTTTGGCTTTAGGTATTGATTCTAATGGTATTAAGAAGGGTTCTACTGACACTCTTCTAATTAAATTTGTGTAAGAATCGAACGGGTAAATTTGATAAAGGTTCAAAATAATTTCTACTACCAAATCTCAATCGAGCTACAACTGAGTATTTGAGTATTTGAGTATTAAAAGTCATAATAGATGGTTTGAGCAGCCACAATCTTGACCAAAGATAAAACTCGTCTTTGGACAGAATGTATGGTACGCCCCGTTTTGCAAGTTAATAACTAAAAATAACGGAGATGGTTTGCGCTAATGTATTCAGAGTCTATTAGAGACTAACATTAGTCCCAGCTCTACGATGAGATCTGCGCCAGATTGTCCTCAAAAACGAGAAAGCATTTTTCTTGCTGAACTGTCCACAAGGTCTTCAATCTGGTGGTCTAACCGTTTTGTCATCATTAATTATCATATGCAAACTGACTTAAACTCTAATTTCAAAAGGCTTCTTCGTGGTCATTACAGACCAAGCTATTCTTGCTATTTTATTTGCTAAAGCTACAAGCGCCACATTAAACGGCTTTCGACATTTTAAATCTATCAACCATGTTCCAAAGAACTTTTCTGCTGTTTTATCTCGCCACATAACGGCACGAGCTGCGTGAATAAATAACTCTCTAAGCTCCTTATTCCCTCGCTTAGAAATACCTAGCATTCTGGGCTTTCCTCCCGTTGAATATTGAAATGGCACTAACCCCAGCCAAGCGGCAAAATTACGTCCATTATCAAAATCCTGTGGACTACCAACTGCTGATATACAGCATGATGCAGTCATAGGTCCAACACCTGGAATTGTTTGTAATAACTTAGCTATATCGTTTTCTTTATTTAACGCTAATAACTTATCTTCTTGAGCTTTAATCCACACATTTAGTTGATTGTAATATTCATATTGAGTTGTTAGCTCTGCAATCAATAGCGGTGGCAACACTTCATTTTGATCAGCTATCCATTGGAACAAGTTTTTCATTTGATGATGGCCTCTCGGAAAGCTAAGTCCAAATTCCAGTAGTATCGAGCCAATTCGGTTCATACAGGCGGTTCTTTCTTTAATATAGCCAGAACGAACACGTCTAATAACTATACCTAGTTGAGCTTCTTCTGTTTTGACTGAAACAAACCTCATGTTTGGCCTTGTTGCAGCTTCTGCAATCGCATCTGCATCAATGTAATCATTCTTATGGGTCTTAACATAAGGTTTAACATATTGAGCTGGTATTAGCTTAACCTCATGTCCAAATTGTTTGCATTTCCTTGCTAACCAGTGAGCACCGCAGCAAGCTTCCATTGCAATAACTGTTGATTCTTGGACAGATAGAAAATCGACTAACTTTGCTCTGGAGTATTTATGACGAAATATTTCACGACCAGAATAATCGTGACCAATTAGGTGAAAGGTTGATTTACCTAAATCAATACCTATGACTTTTGCAACTGACATGATGGTTTCCTCCTGTAATAGCCAACACTATGAGTTTAGCTAATGGGTGGGGCGTACCATCTAATTAACGTGTCAGGGACTTTTCTAAATTAGCAACGCACAGATAGCAATACGTACGGCTGTGTTTATCAGACCTGTTTATTCAATAACTTTATCGAGTCCGTTCAAAAGTACCGTTCACATCACGCGTGTAACTTTCCCGTGTGCAATTCGTTATTAGCGCTTACATGGCAAGGCCTCTAGGTTAATACGACAGTGTAACCTAGAGTGCCGCCGCACCTGTTTTTAATGTGAAATGGTAGATACACCGGCAATTATTTTAATAAATACTCACCTTTTGCTTATTCGTAAAAGTGCTATGCGTTAAATTATGATTAAGCGGAACTAAGGCGACAGGTTAATTTTTTCAGCGCCGCAGATAGTTAAAAAATTTTGTTAGTATCAAAGAAACATAAAAAATGAAGGTAACCAGGCACGAGGCCTGGTTGAAAATCAACGATAGTAAAATGGCATGGATGCCACGTTCTAACCGCCAATCTTTTACGGCAATTTAAGATTACACTGCGGTTGGGGCACTATCAATATTAATGAGCACGCGAATGAAAATAGATATTCATTATAAAGTGAAAGTAGAAGGAAGGTTTTCTATTAATTTAATTTCCCTAATTTCTGTAGCCCAATTGGTTATAAGTTTAATAGGTTAATTGTTAGGTAGGGGGTATTGCAGGTCAAAGTGTGATACCCCATTATTTTAGCCGCTAAAATTAAAGTTTCACCGGTGAAACTCAGTTGTTGGATGAAGGTCTTGTGTTTGATTTTCTGCTATCAGTTAACAAATATAAAAATTAATTATTTATCATTATGTTTTCATTTTTTGACAATGCTAAAGGCGTGAACTATAAATACCTTTCAATTGATATTAAAAGGGAAATTCAAGGACTATGAAAATAAATTTAATTCGGGCCTGCTATCTGTAGTCATAGCAACTGGTGTAAGTAATATGAGTTATGCTGAGGAAGTTCCGCGCAGTCAACAAGTAATTACCTCCCTTCCTGTACTCACTAGTCAGAATGCTCCAGCTCCTGCCGAAATCAAAAACATCCGCATGGAGTCTGAATTAATGGCTCGAGCATCAGCTCCGCCGCTATCTTCAATGTGGGTATATGCTGTTGGTTCAACTGATTGTGGGTGGGAGTCCACTGTTGGTATGACAACAACTGCATGTGATCATGGGGGAGAGCAGCTGCGTACTGCTGTTTTAGAAATTGGTTATGGTTATAATCATATTGCTTGGATGAACGGTGGGTTACTTCCGAGTTCCACAATGTACTCAAGTACGCCTGTTTGTGTGACTGGTAGTAACTACACATGGCCTTGTACCGCTGGGCAAACTGTCGTGGGTTTCCTCAATGAATACAATGTCGATGGTCATCAAAACGGATTATTCAAATACCAAAATACTTCGACTAATTCGCCATGGAATACTATGTCAGTCCAGATCAGTATTCTTTGATTTATTAATGATGTAGGCCAGACATTCTGGCCTTTTTATATTTCTAAATACGAATGTTAACACCAGTACTTTTGTCTTGCATGATAGACATAGCTGATTCTAACATCTTCAAAGTAGTCTCGTCATTGCGTGACAGTGCGCCTTGGATGCCATCACGCGTTTTTTGAATGAAGTTATATCGTGTTTCATCACTGTGTGCACCTGCCAGTTCGCCTCCATTTACGGGTATTTTCATAGTCATAGCCATGAAAGGCCTGCCGTCATCGAGAGACATTTCTCCATTGCGGATTTGAGTGTTGGCCCAGTCCCGCATTTCTTGCCGGGTCATACTAGTGAAATCCGCCTGTTTTGTGCTGCTGTCAGTCTTATCATTGTCTGTTTGTGCTGCTGTTAATGCAGCCGAAAATGACGTTGAGGCCTCTGTTGAAGGCTTGGTACGCTGGTTCCCATTAAAATAATGTACGTTTGCATCAACTCGCATAGGTTCTTTTCCTTAGTATGATCGTATGAGTGATATTAACTGCAAAACCTGCGCCATAATTATACACTTATAGTCTTTTGAAAACGCCTTTAAAAAGTTTATTTAAATTAAGTTGTTGAAGGTAATTCATCGTAAAGTGAAAAGCTTAATACAGAGGTGTTGGACGGCAAAGGCTTTCCGGTAACTGGAATATTTACTAATAGGCTTGGCTCATAGGCCTTAAATTATTCAGGATAAAGCCTAATAAAAGAAGGTTTTGAAATAAGCAATATTAAAGTGAAATATTGGGATCGAGATTGATACAAAGATGAGGGATATAGAAATCAATATCCATTTCAATTTTTTGATTTCTTTTAAGTGATTTGCATTTTTAAGCGATTCATTTAGCCGCTGAATATTTAGTTCAACTTCGTGTACAGTCTCCTGAGAGACGAGCGCTAAATCTTTAATACTATCAACAGAGCTTTTTAAGTTTTTCTCTGTTGCTAGTATATGAGTATCAACGCTCTTAATTTCCAGTGATTTCTTCACATATTCAGATAAAGAAATACCTTCCTTTTGCGCCTCACTACTTAAAGACTCTTTTAATTTATCGTCAATTCGGATGCTTAGAATAGCCATTCTAAAATACCTCTGATGTATACGGGTGTAAACAAAGCGTATACGCCTATTTTTAAAGGCGCAACAGGTTATTTTAGATGAAAACTGTGTATGACAAAATGAGATAATAGGCACGCTGTCGAATGTATACAAATGAATCGCCCCGAGTTCATCGGAGACCAGTTTGTTTAAGTCAGGCCACTTTACCTGACTCGTTTAAATTATCATAGTAGTCTGTTTCATATTGAGCTGGTGAAATATACCCAATTGAAGATAATAAGCGTTGATTATTAAACCAATTGACCCACTCTAACGTTGCGTATTCAACAGCATCAACATTCTTCCACGGGCCATTTCTGCGAATAATCTCTGTTTTAAATAATCCATTTATTGTTTCAGCCAATGCATTGTCATAAGAGTCACCCACACTGCCTACAGACGCTTGAATTCCAGCTTCAGCAAGTCGCTCAGTGTATCGTATAGACAAATATTGGCTGCCTCTGTCGCTGTGGTGAATTAACCCTTCGGGGTTGCCACGATGCCAAATAGCTTGCTCTAACGCATCAAGAATAAGCTCTGTGTGCATTGTCGTTGATACACGCCAACCTACAATGTATCGTGAAAAAACATCTATCACGAAAGCGACATAAACAAACCCACTCCATGTG
>NZ_JAKGBA010000050.1:0-11362 GCF_021532495.1 Pseudoalteromonas sp. Cn5-37
TCGCTGCTTTATAAGTTGCTGGGTACCAATTAGGTGCCTTCGTGAAGGCTTGAGCCGTATGCAGTGAAAGTTGCACGTACGGTTCTTAGGAGGGCGACACTTGGTAACAGGTGTCGTCTATCCGACAAAACCAATTTGCAAAATATGCAATTTGCTAACTCGAAAAGGGGCAGAAATGAGTTTGGCAACATCGCCTCTGTTAGATTCCAATCAGCACAGAAAGTACTACCTCTATAAGAACTATGCTTTAGTTCAGTTCACCCTTACAACCGCAGATATTAACCATTAAAGGAGATGTTACACTTTTAAGTATGCATAACATTAAAGTATGAAACTCGACAATAAATACTAAAACCATGACAATAAAGTTCGAAACTTTTCGATGCTATTTGTCTCAGTCTGCCTTTTGTTCTAACAAGCTTTTGCCCCAAAACGTGTTAACGTAATTACTCTATAGGTCGGCTTTGAGCGAAAAGCAGACATTGACCGTTAATCGTTTCAACGACGGCAATTAGCCATACGTTGCATGTTTGCTCCCTTACTGGTTTTACGATATCCAAAACCGACATAACGACCATTAAGCAAATACCAAAGTAAAATAGGTATGTGCTCCAATCATATAGCCAAAGAGGATAAAGCGTTAATAGCACTGCTACAGGCCCTAGAATGCTGAAGACAGCTCTGGTATGGTTTTTATTTTTGTGCCAGTTGTATAAGTTTACCAATAGTTCCAAAGATGCAAAAATAGGTAAAAGCGTATTTACAGCTATTCCTTCGAAGTGAGAGAAGAAGCCTAGTCCTAATGCCGATGCAAGTGACCTTAATGCAGGGAGGCAGGCCGTGCCGCTAGCCAAACGCCACTAGAGCCTACTCTGTCTAATATTTTATTTATCATTTGAAAGTCTATTGGTTGATATTACCATCATTCTAAACTCCGTATACAAGTACGGAGTCAATCATTTTAATGAGTCAATTATGGGGCAATGTGTTGGATCTTCGTTTTGCATACAGGTATTTGTCATACCCACAATTACTTTCTCTAAACGTTGAAGGTCATTAATTTTATCTCGAATGATTGCTAACTTTTGTCGGTTTAATAGCTCAACTTGAGCGCAGTTGCTGTCCATAGACATTAGCGATTTTATTTCTCTTAACGTAAAGCCGAGCGCTTTGGCTTTTGTGATAAACCTAAGTTGTCCTGCTATTGATTCGTCATATTGTCTATAACCAGATATTGGTTTTTCAGGTTGTGTAATCAGTCCTTCTCGTTCATAAAAACGAATGGTTTCTACATTTAAATTTAATGATTGTGCTAATTTGCCAATGGTTTTCATTATTGCCTTTGTGAATACTACTAATCTAAAGTTATATTTAGTTCAACTATCTAATGACTTGATAATGCCACAGACTTCAATTGTACCGTCAGACCCGCAAGAGCTTGCCATTAGTTTTAACTCTTTTTTGAGTGCATTCAATTCCTTCATTCGTTGATTAACTAAAGTTAGTTGCCGATCAATTAATGCATTTACACTAGAGCAACTCTCCTCTGGCTTGTTTTTTAATTCAATGAGTCGCTTAATATCATTAAGCGGAATATCTAAACTTCGACAATGCTTTACGAACTCTAGCTCTTTAAATGCCTTATTAGAATACAACCTGAAATTCCCTTCAGTGCGATCAGGATCTGACAGCAAGCCCTCCTTTTCATAATATCGGATGGTTTGTACTGAATACCCCGATGTTTTCGATAACTCACCAATTTTCATAAAATTTCCAAATAAACTTGACCCTATAGTCACTATAGGATTTATAGTTAGAGCATACAAGTTAATCGGAGATGAAAATGAGCGATTGTGGGTGTGAAGTTGAGCTAAAAGATAACCAGCAAAAAACGGTGCTTTATTGGCTTCTGGCTATCAATGCCTCGATGTTTGTTTTTGAAATTGGCTTTGGTTGGTTATCAGAATCAACGGCTTTAATTGCAGATTCGTTAGACATGCTAGCGGATGCAATCGTCTATGCAATTGCACTATACGCGGTGGGAAAGTCAATCCAACATAAGGCTAATGCTGCTTTAGTGAGTGGCTATTTCCAACTGGGGTTAGGCGTGCTAATTCTAATGGATATTGCTAGAAGGCTGTATGGTGAAAGTGAGCCTCACTCTTGGTTTATGATTGGCGTAGGCATGGTTGCTTTAGTTGCAAATGTGATTTGTCTCATCCTTATTCGAAAGCACAACAACGATGAAGTACATATGAGAGCTAGCTGGATATTTTCAGCGAATGATGTAATTGCAAATCTTGGTGTCGTTATCGCAGGCATACTCGTTATGGTGCTGAAACAGCGTTGGCCTGATATCGTCATTGGTAGCATCATTTCAATGTTAATTCTTCGAGGCGCTTACCGAATACTAAGCGATGCTAAACAAGAATTAGCTGTTGCTGAGAAAACACGTTAAACACCAAATGAAGATAAACAATCAACCTTTGGTTGTTCAAAGTAAGGAAACATCAATGAATAGCAAATATCTAGAAAAAACCAAGATAGTAAATTTTGAACACTCTACAATTCAATCATTAATTTCTGAGCGTAATTGGCAAGAACTCGATGACTTCAACAAAATTGGTGCAGCCTACCAATTTGTTAAAGATGAAATATTATTTGGTTACAATGAGAGTGATGATATTTCAGCAAGCAGTGTTTTAGCCGATGGTTACGGACAATGCAATACCAAGGGTAACTTGCTGATGGCTTTGTTACGAGGATTAGGTATTCAATGTCGTTTTCACGGCTTTACTATTGAGCAGCGATTACAAAAAGGAGCTATTCCAACTTATGTATTTTGGTTAGCACCTAAATATATCATTCATAGTTGGATTGAAGTTTATTTCAAGGATCGTTGGATAAACTTAGAAGGCTTTATATTAGATGAACAATATTTAAGTTCACTACAGCACAAATTTAGTCAAATAAAAAACGAATTTTGTGGTTATGGTGTTGCAACAAAGTGTTTCTCTTCGCCAGATACAGATTGGCGTGGTCAAGATACCTATATACAAAAAGAAGGTATTCATGATGATTTTGGTGTTTATAATTCCCCTGATGAGTTTTATCTCGAAAAAGGAACTAACTTATCAGGAATCAAACGTTGGATGTATCAACGAGTGATCCGTCACTTTATCAATTTTAACGTAGTCAATGTAAGAAATTTAAAAGTTCTTGAGGTGGAAAATGCACAATCATAGCCATAGCCATTCGCATGGAAAAGACGACCGTATAGGTTGGACATTTTTCCTTAATGTTTCATTTACTATTATCGAATTTATTGGTGGTTGGCTAACCAACAGTACCGCTATTATGGCTGATGCTGTACATGACCTGGGTGACAGTTTATCTATAGGATTCGCTTGGATACTGAGTCGTTTCTCGGATAAAGAAGCATCCGATAGATTTAGCTATGGCTATCGTCGTCTTACCCTGTTTGGCGCATTAATTAACAGTATTGTATTAGTTATTGGTTCTGTCTGGGTGCTATTTGAAGCAATACCAAGATTATCTAATCCTGAAATGCCAATGGCTGAAGGAATGTTGGGTCTTGCATTACTTGGGGTTGCTGTTAATGGGTATGCAGTATTTAAACTAAAAGCGGGTAAAACGCTGAACGAAAAAGTACTTACGTGGCATTTGCTTGAAGACGTACTTGGCTGGGTTGCAGTCCTAATTGTTTCTATCGTGCTGCTTTTTGTAGATCTACCAATATTAGATCCTTTGCTTTCTATAGGCTTTACACTGTTTATATTGTTTAACGTTTTGAAAAACCTGAAAACAACATTGGCACTATTTCTTCAAGCTACACCTGATGAAGAAGTGCAGAATAATATTGAAAAAGCGATAAAGGCTATACCTGAAATTAATGGGATTCATCATATGCACTTTTGGTCATTAGACGGGGAAAGTCACGTATTAACTGCTCACCTAGAGTTAGCCCATAACTTTGAGGTTGATAAATTAATTAGGCTAAAACAACAAGTGGCTAAGGAACTTTCTTCTTATAATTTATCTCATACAACCATTGAGTTTGAGTTTCCTCAAGAAACTTGCCGTGACGAGCATGAAAAACATGCGCATGGCTAGTTTAGAAAACCTTTTTTTGATATTATAATTTTTCATATTTAAGTAGGTGTTTATTTTGAAATTCAATGTTGCGTTAAAAATACTATTAGTCGTTTCGATTGTTTTGCAATCGTTAACTGCTGTTGTATCCGCAACACCTGAGAATCACCAAATAGATATAGAGCACCTTCAAATTCAACATGATCATGCAGATGATCGAAATGTCTCAAATGATAATGTAGGTGATGAGCAGCATAATGAAAAAGATTGTCATCACTGCGGACATTGCAGTGGCAGCCACTTATCTTGGATTTTAGTCAGTAATTCAAATACCACGGGCAAACTAAACATTATCAATAAAACGCCTTATCAAATTGATCAAACAAGTACCTTTCATGAAGCGATACTTCGTCCGCCTATTTCTTAATTAGATTAATTTTTAATGACCTATTTATCCTTTAATAATGGATAAAGGTTTCGTGTTTATTAATTTTAAAATTAAGAATTTTTATGTATATATATTTAAAAAATGCAGGTTTAGTCCTGTCTTTATGTATGGCTGTGAGTTTTTCAGTTGCCACTTATGCCAAACAGAAAAGTATTTCATGGCTAGATAGTCAAATAAATAAAGATCCCGAAGTTGTTGCGGCTAAAGAGTTACTTAATGCAAGTAATCATAGAGCCAAGAGCTTAACTAAAGCCGTATATAACCCAGAGCTTGAAGCAAGCTATGAAAAAGAGGGTGATTTTGATAATTATTCTATTGGTATCAGTCAAACGATTGATTTTTGGGATAAGCAATCAGCAAATAAAAGCATTGGTGAAATTGGTGTTTATGCAAACCAGCAACAATTGTTATCTCTACTCGATTCTAAAAAGGCTAACGCTTTAACTGCAATAGTTAATTGGCAAGCAGCAAAAAAGGTGGCTCAGTTACTTTCAGTAAGAGAAAATCAATTACAAACGCTCGTTGGAATTATTGAAGATAAGCGAAAAGCAGGACTTTTAGAGCCACTTGACGCTGAACTGGTTTATTTAAACTTGTCCCAAGTTTTCAGTGAAATATCTGAGTCGCAAATTGCTTTGAAAAATGCAGAGGTAAATGTTCAGGAGTTATTGCCTGATTGGACGCCTAATACTACCAATTTGTTTTCATTTACTTTTGGAGCAACAAACTATTCATTTAACTCTCAGTGGGTTGAGGAACATCCAAAAGTTAAACTCGCTAGAGCGCAATGGAAGATAAAACAATCTAAAGCTCAACTAACCACTATGGAATCTAAAGCCAATCCAACCATTGGAGTTAACGCAGGGAAAAGTGGAGATGAAGACTTGATTGGCGTGACTTTCTCAATGCCTTTAAATATCAGAAATAACTATTCAGATACTGTTAAAGCCGCTTATTCAGAAGCAATTGCAGCAGAGGCTAACTTTCGGTCGGTTTATCGAAAGCAGTCATTTGAAGCAAAAGCTAATTATGAATCGCTTATTGTCAGTAAAAAATATTATGAGCAATGGCAAAAACTGACAAAAGGCAGATTAGATAGCAGCGAAAACTTATTAAATAAGCGCTGGGAAGCTGGTGACATTAATACTTCTGACTACTTACTTGCATTAAATCAACGTGCGGAAGGGCTTCATGCAGGAATACGTTTGGAAAATCAATTCAAGCTTGCAGAAATATCCTTCATTTTAAGTATGGGTCAGTTATCCAAATTTGAGATTTGAGCGCTTTGTTTTTTCAGTAGCGAAAAACGAAATCTTAAATTTATTAAAAATATAGGTTACAAAAATGAATACAGTAATTAGTAAAAAATTTTTAGCCGTAGTAATTAGCTGCCTGTTAGTTGGGTTTACTACAAATCATGATGCTTTTGCACAGTCGTCAGATGGAACTGGTTCTGTCACAAACGTTTCGAAACAAGAAGAAAAAGAACATCAAGATGAGCATGAACACGAAAAGGGACATGAAGAAGATAAAGGTGACCATGACGAGCACGGCCATGAAGGTGGTAATAAAGAGGGAGAAGAAGGACATGAAGAAGGTATCACTATTGATCCAAAGAAGATGTCGCTTGCTAACATTAAAGTGGAAAGTGTTAAGCCTGAATATCAATTTAGCACCGTATATGCACCAGGCGAAATAAAAGCTAATGGCTATAAAAGTTATGTGGTATCGCCACGTACAGAGTCAGTCATTATTAGTCGCCATGCAGCGCTTGGAGAGCATGTAGAAATAGGTCAGAAGTTAGTTACATTATTTAGTGAAGCAATGGCACAAGCACAGGCTGACTATTTAATCGCTTCAACCGAATGGCAACGTGTGAAAAAGCTGGGTAACAAGACGGTGAGTGAAAGTAGATTATTACAAGCAGAGACTACATACAATGCGAGTTACGGGAAGCTTATTGCTTTAGGGTTAACTGAAAAAGCAATAGATGGCATTTCTAACAAAGACATAAAAGCGTTTGGGCAATATACATTAATTGCTCAGCGTGAAGGGGTTGTACTTCAAGACGATTTTATCCAAGGGCAACGTGTTGATGCTGGTGATTCAGTAATGTTGTTAGCAGATGAAAAACAACTATGGGTTGAAGCAAAAGTTTCTCCAAATAAAAAGCTAAATTTATCAATTGATTCTCCTGCGGTACTTAAATTAGAAGGCCAGAGTTACAATGCCAAAGTTATCCAAGAAGCCCATACAATTGACCCTATTACTCGTACTCGAATTATTAGGTTAGGAGTAGATAATTCGAATGATAATCTTCATTCAGGCATGTTTGTAAAAGTTTACTTTCAGTTTGCCACAAAGCAGAAAGTGATGGCTGTGCCAGAAGAAGCATTGATCCGCAGCGCAGATGGTGATTGGACAGTATTTGTCGAAGACCACCCTGGAGAATTTAAAGCTGTAGAAATAGAACTAGGCCGAGCCTTAGGTGGTTTTAGAGAAATCATTGGCCTTGATAGTGGAACGCGAATTGTAACTAAAGGCGCATTTTTTGTTGCGTCTGAAATCGCTAAAGGCGGATTTGATCCGCACAACCACTAGGGAGCAAGACTATGTTTAATAAAATAATAGATTGGTCTGTTAATAATAGACTCCTGATTTTGATTGCGCTGTTTGCCACTATGGTTGGTGCAGTTATGGTGATCCCAAAATTAAATTTGGATGCCTTTCCTGATGTTACTAATGTTCAAGTTGCTGTAAATACTGAAGCGCCAGGACTGGCTGCTGAAGAAGTTGAACAACTCATTACGTACCCCATTGAAGCGGTAATGTATGCCCTACCTGATGTAGAACAAGTGCGCTCAATTTCTAAAACAGGCTTGTCTGGCGTTACGGTTGTTTTCAAAGAAGGCACCGACATTTACTTTGCAAGACAACTCGTATTTGAGCGTCTTCAAGCCGCAAAAGAACTGATACCAGAAGGTGTTGGGACACCCGAAATGGGACCAAACACCTCTGGGCTGGGCCAAGTATTTCAGTATCTTCTTATTTCAGATAAAGGTGCAGGTTATGATGCTATGGCGCTTCGAAGCCTTAACGATTGGATTGTTAAGTTACTCGTTATGCCTGTCGATGGAGTCACTGATGTATTATCTTTTGGTGGTAATGTTAGGCAATACCAAGTCAATGTCGATCCATCTAAGCTCTTAGCATATGAACTAACGCAAGAAGACGTTGTTGGTGCCCTAGATAACAACAATGCGAATGTTGGCGGATGGTACATGAACCGTGGGCAAGAGCAGCTTGTGATTAGAGGCACAGGCTGGTTTGAGAGTGGTGAGGCTGGCATCAGTAATATCAAACAAGTTCCCGTTAAAACAGTAGATGGTACGGTTGTTACGGTTTCAGATATTGCTAAAGTTGAAATGGGCAGTGAAATTCGTCAAGGTGCTGTCACCATGACGCGCAAAACCGAAGACGGTAAAGTCGAAAATTTAGGCGAAGTTGTCTCTGGCATTGTCTTAAAACGCATGGGTTCAAATACTAAAGCCACCATTGATGGTATCAATGCAAGAATTCCATTAATTAATCAAGCATTGCCAAAAGGTGTTCGCTTTGAGCCTTTTTATGATCAGGCTGATTTGATTGAAAAAGCGGTAAATACAGTGGTTGATGCACTATTACTAGCATTTATTTTCATCTGTATTGTATTAGCACTATTTTTAATGAATTTACGTGCAACCTTCTTGGTATTAATATCTATTCCAATTTCAATTGGTATCGCGTTAATGATCATGGCTTGGTGGGGCATTTCTGCAAACCTTATGTCACTGGGTGGCATAGCGGTCGCTATTGGTATGCTTGTAGATGGCTCAGTGGTTATGGTTGAAAATATGTTTAAACATTTAAATAGACCTGACGCGACACATTCGAAATCGGTAAAGGAACGTGTTCCAACTTCTGACGCAGATCCGCACGATGTAGAACACGATGAGCACGGCATTAAATTACGTCTGCAAAATGCAGGTAAAGAAGTGGCTCGTCCCGTCTTTTTTGCTGCCTCGATTATTTTAGTCGTATTTGCGCCATTGTTCAGCTTTGAAGGGGTTGAAGCAAAGTTATTCCAACCTATGGCAATAAGCATCATCTTAGCCGTTGTATCTGCGATTGTGGTTGCGTTGTTTATCGTACCTGCACTGGCAACTTATTTATTTAAGTCAGGTGTAAAAGAGAGGGAAAGCTTTGTTCTTAGGCCATTAGACAAACTCTACAGAAAAGGGCTTACATTCGCACTAAAACGCACCAAGTTAGTCATTTCAGCCGCACTTATATTAGTTTTCTCTGCCTTTGCATTAGTTCCATTAATTGGTACTGAATTTGTACCTGAGTTAGAAGAAGGGACGATAAACTTAAGAGCAACGCTGGCACCTTCTTCCAGTTTAGATACCGCGCTCACTGTGGCACCAATTCTAGAAGAAAAACTAATGGCTTTTCCTGAAGTAACCTATGCATTAAGCCGAATTGGTCGAGCCGAAATAGGTGGAGATCCAGAGCCTGTGAATAACATAGAAATTTACATAGGGTTGAAGCCTGTTTCTGAGTGGACCAGTGCATCTAATCGATATGAACTTCAAGGGAAAATGGAGAGATCTTTAGAGGAGTTTCCTGGCTTACTACTAAACTTTTCTCAACCTATTGCGACTCGTGTTGATGAGTTACTATCTGGCGTAAAAGCTCAGTTGGCGATAAAGTTATTTGGCCCTGAGTTAGACGTTTTAGCAGCTAAAGGACAAGAGATCGAAGCGGCTATAAAGAGTGTTGATGGTGCAAGAGATGTTGCTCTTGAGCAAATTGCAGGTGAAGCGCAACTTGTCGTAAAACCTAATAGGCAAGAGCTATCGCGCTTTGGACTTTCAGTTGTTGATATAATGGAAGTTGTGCGAGATGGTATTGGAGGGGTTGAAGCTGGACAAATCATCAAAGGCAATGAACGTTATGATATTTACGTGCGTATTGAAGAAGAGTACCGACAAAATAAGGAAGCTATTTCAGATATTCGAATTCAGTCACCAACAGGCGCCTGGGTACGCTTAGGTGATGTTGCAACTGTTTCATTTGAATCAGGTCCTCCTCAAGTAAGGCGCGATGATGTTCAAAGGCGTGTCGTTATTCAAGCAAACGTTCAGAATAGAGATATGGGTAGTGTAGTAGCCGACATCAGAAAAGTTATTGCTGAGAAAGTTGACCTACCTTCAGGTTACTCGGTAGCAATAGGTGGCCAATTCGAAAGCCAGCAGCGTGCTCAAAGCAGACTAGCTATCGTTGTACCTCTATCTTTAGCGCTAATTGCATTGTTACTTTACTTTGCTTTTGGCTCTGTTGGTCAAGCTATGCTGATATTGGTCAACGTGCCGCTTGCTGTAATTGGCGGAGTTTTCTCCTTATATTTATCTGGACAATACTTGTCTGTACCAAGCTCCGTTGGCTTTATTACCTTATTTGGTGTAGCGGTATTGAATGGGGTCGTTATGGTAGAAAGTATCAACCAACGTATTAAAGACGGTCTAGAAGCATCTAAAGCCGTTTTTGAAGGCGCTACTTCAAGATTAAGACCTGTACTTATGACTGCTATAACATCAGCTTTAGGTTTGATACCGATGTTAATGTCTAATGGTGTTGGTGCAGAAATACAGCGCCCATTAGCGAGTGTTATTGTTGGCGGCTTGGTAACTGCAACACTGTTAACATTATTTGTTTTACCTGTTTTATATCGCTGGTTTTCAGAGAAAAAAATAAAAGAGCTATCCAGATAAAATTACTGTGAACTCTAACCCCACGCTAAAGTCACGTTTAGCGTGGGGTTATTGAGTAGATGAACGAAAAGAAAGATTAGATTTAACAATAAACTAATAGTCATGACTGCTTTGTCGGAATATTTGTCGTTAAACAGGCCAAAGCTAACTTCCGCTTTCGTATCTTTGCAGTCTTAATCTCTATGTGTCTCAAGGTCGGATTATGGCACAGACTGTGTGAAAACTCTGATCACCTTTTGGTCTAAGTATGTTCTGCTTATGATCTATTAATCTATACATTTAGTTCACTTAATATACTGATATTTATATAATAAGACTATTGATTCAGTTGAGGGTTGAGGCAGTATGTCAAAGTTTATAAGCGGTGAAAGTCGTGACCAATCAACGTTATTTCCAGAATCGTTGGAAGACTACGTCAGTGAAGATAATACGGTCAGAGTGATTGATGTTTTCATTGAGGAACTAAATCTAGCTGAATTGGAGTTTAAAGGGTTAACTTTAAAGTCCACAGGCCGCCCTAAGTATCATCCAGCCACATTATTAAAACTGTATCTTTATGGTTACCTCAACCGTATTCAATCATCCCGCCGATTAGAAACCGAATGCCAACGCAATATTGAACTGATGTGGCTACTTGGTAAGTTGGCACCCGACTTTAAAACGATTGCTGATTTTAGAAAAGACAACGGAGATGGTATAAAAAATGTGTGCAAAACGTTTGTTGAAGTCTGCCGTCGTCTGAATATGTTTGAGAAACCAGTTGTTGCCATCGATGGTAGTAAGTTTAAAGCTAGCAACAACAAAGGCAATAATTTTACGCCAAGCAAAGTTAAATTCCACATCGACCGAGTCGAAAAGAATATTGAACGTTACCTTGAATTACTTGATGAAGCCGATAAAGAGCAAGCTAACGTCACAAAAATTAAAGCCACAAAAGATAGGCTAGCTGACTTTCGCAGCCAGTTAAAAAAACTACACGAGATTAAAG
>NZ_JAKGBA010000051.1:0-11334 GCF_021532495.1 Pseudoalteromonas sp. Cn5-37
AAATCAAAACACACCGCCAAGTGAAAGAGCCGTAAAAACTTCACGCGCTTTAAGTCAGAAAAAAGACTAGTTACCTCTTGCTTGACTCGCCCTTGAAAGGGTGAGATTGCGCAAGCCTAATGTTCAAATTAACCCCAGCTTGAACTAGCTATTGATAGAATTGGCTTAACGATAATGCTGTGAATTTTGATTGCAACATATGTGCACGCCAGTAATATAAGAATGATATCCATAATCTCCTCCAATGCATTTGACCGAAAACGCAGAACTAAAAATAAGTAGATCTGTATAGCGGTCGCATCGAATGAGATTTCGATTCCTATACAGAAGAGTATCCCGTATAGGAATTGGTTAGGTATTTGTGAAAGAATCACTTCAACCGTCTTAATACCAAGAAGGTATTAACGCTGAGATTTAACTTCAACAGCTAGAAGCCACTTTAAATACCAATAGGCATAATTATGCATAGTGCAAAAATCAAGGACCTAAAAGGTAAAGTGGATTGAGAAATCATTATTGGAAATTTGTATTCCGATAATGACTCAGAAGAGTGGTTGTTACGTTGATAGTCTGTGTTGATTGGTTAACCCTAAAGGCTGAACCTCTAGGGTTATAATCAATATAATTGCTTATAAATTTTTAGTCAACAATACAAAAGATTAAATTTCCCGAAATAAGGCAAACAACATTTGATTAATTGAATAAGTGTGATTAATTGAATAAGTGTGATTAATTGAACAGTGATTAATTGAATAAGTGTGATTACCAAGGGATACTGACGGTATAAGTACCAAGCGATTTTGACGTAATCACACTACTACAGATTAATCTACTACAGATTAATCGTTAGTGTAGTAAATCTCTTCGATAAACTCGCTTGGAAAACAAACATCATTAATATCTGATGTTATTGGTGGGCTATATTCGTAATCTTTTTTGAATAGTGCCAATTCACCCACATCCTTTAAATCATCAATATCAGCCTTATTTAAGTAGCTATGAATAAATAACCGTTGCTCAGCGCGTGTCATCCCAACAAACAGCAAACGTCTTTCCTCATCGATTGGTGACTGCATATTTGGCATCGTTTCCTGGATAACATCAAAAATAGCCACATTAGTCCACTCTAGACCTTTAGAGCCATGGTATGTGGTTAAAGTTACCACTGATTTATCAATTTCAGATTTACTGTTTTGCTCTTTAATTTTATCTGAGTAAAGCTTGATTCTTTCGAACCAAGAGCCTGTTTTTGTCTTGAGCCCTTCAAGAAGTAATGTTTCAACAGCGCATTTATTCAGCTTGTCGCCTTTTGAGCGGCGCTCTATGATGAAATCAATCAACAAATCAATTCTGGTGTTTATCTCTTTGGAATCATGAGTGTTTTCAAATAAATAATAATTTGAATAGAACATTTCAAAAGCCGTTCCATTAATTGATTGACCATAATTATTTAGATATGACTCAATATCAGAATTACTCTTGATACTTTCAGAAATTAAAGGAATTAGGTTCTCATCCTCTTTTAAGTACCCTAAAACTTCTGACAAATGGTAGTGTGCAAACTTATTTAAAAGATAAGAACACAGTTTAATTACAAAATCACCAGCGCTTGTTTTAAAAATACTTGTTTGATTGTTTCTTGAATACGCTACTTCATGTTCTATCAGAAACTCTTCTATTGAGTCCAATGCAACATTAGTTCTGCTTAGGATCGCCCACTCACCATCATATTTATTGTAGTTCTCCAAAAATGTTAACAGCATACTTTTTTTAAATTTATGTATGTATGTTTTAACAGTGCCACCAATTTCCTTCCCCGAGACCATACCTTTGGGAATTCTATCTTTATTAAATTCTATTAGATTTTTACTGGCATCTATTATTTCAGGTCTACATCTAAAACACTTTGCAAGCATATGAATATTGGGTTTAAATTCATCTTTAAACTTAAGCATTGTTTCATAACTTCTAGCGCCTCTCCATGAGTAGATACTTTGATCATCATCTCCAACAGGTGTTAGATTAATCCCTCCGCGCCCCTGCAGGGCAATCCACTCATATTGTAGTAAATCTGTGTCTTGAAACTCATCAATCATTAGGTCTGTACAATTTAATAGCGGTATTTCCCCACTTAAAGTTCCTTCTACCGCGCGCCTGGTTGCGTCATCTAAGTCATAAAGGTGGTTCTTTATCTTTAACTCTTGATAACATTCTTTAACTAGCTTAACAGCGTCTTTATCAAACCCTTTTTTTTCATCTAATGGCTGATCATTCAAAATGCTCGTAATGTCATTGAATGTTACTTTTAACTCCGGTAGTAGGTGCTCATTTTCGATGTAATTCTTCAACCTCTCAATAAAGTTGAAGTATGTTGCTCCAATTAGTAGCTTACCTTGCATGAGTTTCTTTGTTTGGTTAAGAAACTGCCTGTGAAATGTAGTTACAGAAACTCTATTTATTGATGATTGTGGAAGAGCTATCTCCAACCTTTCTTGCATTTCGTTGACGGCCGCATTTGTAAATGTAACGAGAATAACCTTCCTGTCATATGATTTTTTTAGTACGTTTTTTACTTTTTCAATTAATGTTTTTGTTTTACCACTACCTGCTGTAGCAAGAATCAAAGAGTGATTATTAACATCGTTAGCTGCTGATTCTTGCTCTAATGTCATCGTCAATGTTAGCTCTCCAACGTTCTTTTGATTTGTAATGATTCAGCTATGTAATTATTTGCCTCTAGATTGTCAGCCAAATCTAAAAGCTCTGCTTTTTCTTCCTTTGTAAATGAGCTCAAATTGGAATTTGTACCTAGAGACAAGATATTTTCCGCTTTTAATAATGCATCATTGCTCATTTCTGTATTATCAAGAACTTTCCTTAATCCAACCTCTTGTGACTCGGTCATAGTGACTTCACCACCAGCTACAGGATGTAGGCCAGACGGGTTTCTCTCTTCAATTGAATTTTCTCTATTGTTAACCATCGCTGCTTCACCAGCGTTTGTTTCATTAAAACTTAGGTTCTCAGAATTAGAGTTGTTCAAAACTGGACTTTCATCTGAGTTAGATTGTTCAAAAGACTCACCTTTCTGAGAAGAATTAGAAGCAATTAACTGTGATTGAGTCTGCACATTATCACCGCTTGTGTCAGGTTTTAGACTAGGCTCAGCAACAATAGAACCACCACTTGCCGATGCCTGAAGGTTTTCTGATTGGTCTGGACTCACAGGACTGCTTTGCAACTCTGGACTAGCTGTGCGGTCACTTAAACCGCTCTCACTATTTAACGTACCGCCAGTATTTACCGATGCCTGAAGGCTTTCTGATTGGTCTAGACTCACAGGACTGCTTTGCAACTCAGGACTAGCTGTGCGGTCACTTAAACCGCTCTCACTATTTAACGTACCGCCAGTATTTACCGATGCCTGAAGGTTTTCTGATTGGTCTGGACTTACAAGGCTGCTTTGCAACTCTGGACTAGCATTGCGATCAGTCGAACCATTCTCACTATTTAACGTACCGCCACCACTTGCCGATGCCTGAAGGCTTTCTGATTGGTCTGGACTCACAAGGCTGCTTTGCAACTCTGGACTAGCATTGCGATCAGTCGAACCATTCTCACTATTTAACTTACCGCCAGTACTTGCCGATGCCTGAAGGCTTTCTGATTGGTCTGGACTCACAAGGCTGCTTTGCAACTCTGGACTAGCATTGCGATCAGTCGAACTATTCTCACTATTTAACTTACCGCCAGTACTTGCCGATGCCTTAAGGCTTTCTGATTGGTCTGTACTCGCAGGGCTGCTTTGCAACCCTGGACTAGTGGTACTGCCAGTAGAACCAACCTCACTATTTAATGTGCCGCCATTACTTACTGAAGCCTGAAGGTTTTCTGATTGTGTGCCCACTAAAGAACGACCTGAATCTGTAGTATTCGGATAAGAATCATCTTTTGTGCCAGAATATTGGTAGGTATCAATACGATCCCTTGAATCATTGCCTGCAATCGATGACTCTTTAGATAGAACATTCCCGCTTTCATCTTTACCAGTACTGTTAACCCCACTATTTACCTCACTTGGCTTGATAGGGGTTTCTTCTATTTCTTCACCACGGTTATTATCAACTGATAAGCTTTTTGGTGTTACGCTCAGTGCATTCTGTTGTGTGACAGAGCTCTTATCATAATCACTTTCATTTACAGACTGTTGCGGCACTGAGGCTTCGCTTGAATTAAGGCTGTTTACAGGTGGATTTGCTTCTTTAGTACCGGCATCACTATAATTCGGTGTGAAGGCAGTTGTGATCGCTTCACTTAATGTTCTTTGTGCTTCTGGAGCTGTACTTAGTAAGTTGTTTATTGTAAGTAGATCTCTCATGTCATCATGAGAAAGATTTCTTGGAGTATCGCTTGTGCCATAAAGGGCGTTCGCGGCAAACTCCTTCGCTTTACTAGAAACACCTTCTGAGTGAATTGCGTTATTAATTACTTGGCTTTCATGCTCCTTAGATGCACTTGATTCATACCCATTTTTAGTTTGCTCATCTGAAGTAATAGAAGCAATTGTATTTGTTAGTGTTTCTGCCTCGCTATCTTTACCTGCAATTAAAAGTGCATCCCTCATCTTATTCAGATCTTCCATTGCTTTAGGGGTGATGTTAGTAAAATCAGGAATACTAAATTCTCGACTAGAAACTTGTGCTGATTTAAAATTATCTAAATTTCGATCATTAAGTTCCTTAAAGCTAACTCCTGATGTATCACCAGTTGCATTAAAGTTTGCTAACGCATATTTAGCTATCTCTTTGGCATCTTGGTCATAATTTCCTTTGGTAATACCCTCAACAAGACCTTGGCCACTAGGTTTCGATCTGTTTTCAGTTCGATCTAAATTTTCTCTCTCATTTAATCCAGCAAACCCAGCCATTGAGCTAGCTTGAGAGTCGTAGTTTACTGATTCCAAACTACCTTTTTGACTTGGCTCATCTTTATACCTTGATGGGTTGTACTGAGGTTCTAAACCTAACTGTGGGGATAACTCATTTAGCGCTTCTAAATGACGAGCGTATTTAGCATCATTAATACCTAAGAAACTATCATCTCCTTTCGTGGCTGCAATTACGTCCTCAATTTGACCGTCATCAAGGTTTGCCAATGCTGAGTATGCCGCAATTAACTCACTACTCTTCAGGGCATTATTAATTGATTCATTCTCTCTCATCTCCTGTACAGCTGAGATATTTTCTTGAGCATTTCTGTAAGGGTTATTAGGTAGCGTTGAAGCAAGAAGAGCTGAGTTTGAATTTAAACTTTCATTGAAGGCAGCTAGAGACTCAGGGCGCATTGCTGTTTGAACAGCCCCAGCATACATTAGTGTTTCATTTGGAGATAAGCGTTCACCATTAATAATCGAACCTTCACCATTTGCTGCGCTAGTTAGTAAGTTTCTAATAGCTTCTGGTGTATTGCTTGATAAAACACTAAAACCCATTTCAATTAGATTCGAATTAATACCTTCACCATTACCAGACTTCTTAAACTCATCCGTAACAGCCTCACCCACTGAAGAGGTGAATAGTGAGCCAATAGAACTAACTACACCGCCAGATAATTCATTAGATTCTGAGCCTAATACTTTTAATGATCCAAATGCATGCGCTAAATTATTTGCATTTTTATCTTCTGACTCAGAAACAACATCCTCACCCTTAGCTTTAACAGCACCTGTACCAGATGCCCCTCTACTACTAACCTCGTTTTGAGATTGCTCTTTGTGTTCAGCAAATGCTTGTGCATTACGCTCATTATTGAACATGTTTATTGGATCAGTCTTTATGCCACTATTTACATCATTACTTAAAGTGTTGGTGTCTATGCCAGTATTATCTTCAGGTTTTGGAATATGTGAATTATCACTCGGTTTATATCCATTCAATTGGTCACTAAATGAAATTAGGCTCGGCGCTTGTAGTGTTTCACCTAGTTCTCTCATTAAGCCTGCAGAAGCTCCTCTTTCGGTATTAGCTTGTTTTAGTGCTGTAACTCCAGTTGAAAGAGGAAGTTGGTTACCATTATGATCTGTAGACAGCACTTCAGTATTTCCAGACATTCTTGCGATTGCATCAGTAACCGTATTGGCCAAAGCAATATTATTTTTTTGGCTTTCTGGTAATCTCGCGTTATCACCTTTATTTACCTGCTCTTTGTGGTAGTCGAACCTATCTCCCAGCTCAGAAATTAAAGCACTTCTCTTGTCACCAGATAAACTATTTAAGCCTTCATCACCAATCAAACTACCTAAAAGAACATGCTGCTGCTCATCTGAAAGTGTTGAAACAATTGAACCGATTGATGCTTTATTTGCTCCTGTGGTTGAGTTTTGAACCTCACCTGCATTCATTTGCGTCATTACTTTTGAAGCGGAGCTAGCTGTATTCCCCTCAGCTTCAAGGGCTTGAGCTTGAAGCATATTTGTATGAGCATTTGTAACAGCTTCCTGTCGGGAAACCGCCTCTTTACTTGCAACTGAGTTATCACTGCTCGATGATTGAGCCATTTTTACTGCATTCCCCCAGTTTGCTTTTATCGATTCAGAAACTTGTGCACGTTCGTCCTCTGACAATCTTTCTGAGGCGCCTACTTGCTTTTGTGATGCCGCTTTTGCTGTGATCGCTGCTTTCGCATCAGCACCTAAACCAAACCCTGCTATTGATGGAGCCCCCTTTGCTACCATGCTTGCCGAGCCCTGTAATACGTGATCATATGCATCAGATAAACTCATGTTATTTTCAGTTGCATATGCTGCGGTTTGTGCCGCTAAGAAAGCTTCGTCCTCTGATAATTGTGAAGTATCCACACTCTCAAATGACTCTCCTTGTTTATACCCTTTGATTGAATCTAAAGTAGCAGATTTACTATCAGTGGCAGTTTTTTGTAATGTTTGGCTAGCGGCTTCAGTATTTGCCAATTGAGTATTTCTAGAGCCAATCGCTGACAACTCAGCTGATGACTGTTTAAGGTAACCCGAGGCTGGCCCTGCGCCACCCGGATTAATACTTACATCATTTCGTTGTCCACCATTCAGTTGAGCTTGGCTCCATTGCCCATATGAGGAATGAACATCACTGGCTTGCATAGTAGTATCACCTTGACTTGCTTTACCTCCATTTGCAGATGTTGTGACATCCGGTGACAATTTCTTTGAATCAATATTTGTATCAGGAGACGTCTTATTAGATACACCCATCATGGTGTGAACACCCCTATGCAGTATATATAAAGTGAGCATAGGAACTGCAGCAGCCAAACTACTTGCCACTGCAATAAATGATTCGATTGTTGACATGCTATGCCCCCACATACCAAATGTGATTGCACTTACACCACCGCCACCAGCTGACACTGATGTAAATCGACCTTGAATAGCAAGTAAAGTAAAAAGGTTAACCGCACTCATGGTTACCGGCCACAAGTTAACCCACACAGTTACCCCAAAGAACATAGCAGCTGATTTCATAGCTTCAGCACCCATTACAAGCATGATTGCAATAACTGGGATCAAGAAAAACACAAAGGCCTCAATGAAGGTTGCAAAACCAATTGATAGCTCCAAAGCTAGGTTTCTATCAGCGGCCATTTGGTAATGTCGCTGAGACTTTGTTTCTATTAAAGTAAGTTCAGAGCGGAGCCCTTGCATATCCCCACTTTTTGCAGCAGCTTCAGCAAAAACATTTGATAAATACCTTCCCGTCGCTAAATGATATGCATTCATTGTCGCGCTTAATGCAGAAATCGATTCCGCCCCGGCTTCAACATCTTGTGGTTTTACATTTTCTTTCTGCAAAAACCTGTCAGTCATCTCTCTGAAACTTGAGCTATCAAAGTAACTTTTGAGCTTCAAGTATGCGTTTGGGCATGTTAATAGCTCCATGGCAGGAGTGTCTATTTGAATATAAGTGCTTCTTGATGGTGTATTAATTCTTATAGACTCAAGGAAGTTTTCCATTGGGGCATTTTTTATTTTGTCAGCATTTAGCTCAGCGTCATTGCCACCAACTTGAAGATCCCAAATTACACAGTCTTGAAGGTAGTTCATTGTAGATGTTTTGATTCTGTACCTTTGGGCATTAACGCCTGAATCTAGTTCTTCAGAGCCCATATATCCAAATTTATCAAGCGCCACTAGCGCCCTCATTGGATCGAGAAATTGACCGGCCTGATAACCATCCGGTGAGGCGAATGAATCTTCATAATCTCGTGAAAGCCCATACATTCCTGAGGTCATCATTGCAATAACAGCTGCTATGCCAGGTGCATCATTCACATAATACACATCTCCAGTTCTTACCGACTCAATAACAACATCTACTTTAGAAAATGGACCACACAAGACCATGAACATACAAAGCCCAATAAACCAAGATAGTACTGGGTTAGAGTTTGGGTTGATCCAACTTTTTACTACAAGAGTCATCAGTGAAAGTAGAGCTGTAGCACCTATCAAAATATGCAAAGATGAAAAGCCAAAATCAAACATTCTTCGAAGGCCCATTAGAACCTCATACATGAACGCTGTTTCACCGATTGAGTAAATTGTAAAATCCATAAAAAAAGCCAGAATATTGAGTCTGGCTTAATCTTAAAATTGAAAAAAATTTTAAAAGCGTGATTTTCAACTGAATTTCAGTATTTTTTGATTAAAATACCTTTTTCTCAAAATAAACGCTTATATCCCCAATTTTATGGTCTTTGTAGTAGCTAATATTTATCGAGTTACCCATCATACTGACAGATACGGGAAAGGCGGGCTCTTCTGTAGACATTAAACCTAGAAAACCATTCTGATTAACAACGTAGTCTCCATGTGAATTTTTTACCGGGTTAAAGTCACCGTCGAGTAATGCAGTCTGCCCCTTTCTAAAAGCAAACAACTCACTTAGTGTTACATCAAAAGCAAACGTATCGGGCAAACAATCAGTTGTTTCTTTTGGCAGTATATTGACTGCGCGATTGCTTATTGAACCATCAGTCACGGATACTTGTTCCAAAGATTTTAGCCACAACTTACGGTAGTCTGTTCGATTAAAGATATTAAACTCTGACCCTGGTAAAAATGGCAAAACATCTATTGGAATTAATTTTACTTTTGCCGAGCTATGCTTGTTATGAATAAAGTTAATATCTAGGACAGCTCGATAGAATTTTACACCTGAAACCTCTATCACAAGAAAAAAGTAAGGCTTGCCTCTCGATAAATCATCTACGCGATTAATATAGCTGCTTCGTACTCCATAGTAGTTTTTCGGACCCCAAAACCAATCATTGAACTCAATACCATCGTAGTCCCCTTCACTAATTAATTCATCAAAGCTAAGGTGCATTGTAACTTGCTTAACATCTGCAAACGGATATTGACGGAAAGGTGATGCCTCGATATTCCCCATATATTCTTCAGATAAATTGGACGTCTGCCCATTTAATACATTTTTGAAGTTCTCTATGCTTTCTCTGTATGCATCCCACATATTTGAATAAGGCAATAAGTCACTATTATAGTCTTTTACTCTCGCTCTAGACTTTTGCAATTCGGATAGTAGTAAGTTTTTAGTAAAATCAATTTCTAAAACTTTTGGAGATAACCCAGTCAAGAGCTGGAGTGTTAGCATCGATACACCTACTTTAAATTCTGGCCAGTGTGCAGTTTTTCCAATCGATGGAAATTGAGGGTTTACATCTAACAGATTTGAATCAAGCTGCGCACACTCTTCATTTCGAATATTTACTCCATTTGAGATACTTTTACGAGAGTAACTTTGGGCTGCAACTAAAGCGCGGATGTTCAATACTTCTGAGAGCTTAAGGCCACCATAAATCATTTGGTCTTCACTAATTTGAGGTTCTTTGATTTTATAGTCTGATATTGTCACTAGGTTAGATAATTTGCTTTGGATATCAGCAAAGAATTTATATTCAAACACCTTTTCTTTGAGTCTTTTTTTCATTGATGATTGTTTTGTTTCGACGCCATTAAACAGAAATACTTCGTCATAAATCCTAATAGTATTCTTATTAGCCATTAACTCAGGACCTTCAGCTAACTCAAAAGTAGCCGTTGCATTAAGGGTACTTTGCTCTTGCTTAATGTTTAGCTCTTTAAGTTTTGCCCTTATATTCGGCAATAATTGATTGCCGCTTATAACATTCGTGTTGAGGTTTACTTTTGCTTGCTCCACAGCTTTTTTGTGAAGTAAATACTCTATTACTTGTGCGTCGTACTCAGTGGTATTATCGAGCGTTAAATTGACACTAACCTTTTCTGCACCATAAGCACTCCCGATCGCATGGAATACAATCGATATAAAAGCCCCATTTGCTAGCGCTTTCAATAAATTCATTAAAACGACCTCTAATAACTAAAACTGTATTAATCATTTCATAAATTTCATTTCGTGCAGCGGTTAAAAACAAAACTAAATATCAATTATTTACAATAGGTTATAAAAAAACCTCATTGTGTTTTTTATATTTTCACAAACCTGCATTCAATAATTTATACTTTTCAGCTTGAAGGAGGATTTATGAAATTTGTATTTTTACTAGTCATTTTTGTATTGAGCCATGGCGCTCATGCGGCTGATACTGTCAGAGTTATCAAGTTTAAAACTATCGGCCTCACGGTTAATGAGTACAACATTGCAGATTTAATATATAAAGAAGCAGCTCAAAAGCTAGGCGCTTATTTCATTGTTAACAATTCTCAAGCCGGTTTATCAAGCTACAGCGAGAAGGCCAACATCTTACGACCTATTTCTGTTAATATTGTTGATTATACAATCGAAGATAGTGAAGTGATTGCGACCATACGCTACGATCATGCAGCTTTAGAAGTTGTAACGGAGAACTACAAGTTATACATGAGGAACAAGAAAAATTCCGAAGAAATAGTTAACGCGGAGATAACTGAATTTTGTCAAAAATTCTCATCTAACTATTTAGAAATCAAGAACACTCTTTCTAGCTCAGAATTCAACTATTCAACAGCCCCTTCAAAGGATGATGAGCTCCTTAAACTATCAAAAAAGTCTGACTCTATAAGTCAGTTATTGATTAATGAATGTAATTTATAGGAAATCTTTTAATACTTCTCTTTAACACCTATTTCCAAAAGGGCGGCTTGCTGCCAATAGCTAACCTTCAAGCGTAACTCGTTTCTGTCGGATAGACGACACCTGTTACCAAGTGTCGCCCTCCTAAGAACCGTACGTGCAACTTTCACTGCATACGGCTCAAGCCTTCACGAAGGCACCTAATTGGTACCCAGCAACTTATAAAGCA
>NZ_JAKGBA010000052.1:0-10363 GCF_021532495.1 Pseudoalteromonas sp. Cn5-37
CAAACGTATTTTTATATTGAAAAATACTACAACTCAGTAAGAAGGCATGGCACCCTAGGGTATAAAAGTCCCATGCAGTACGAACAAGTTAATTAAACCCCGTGTCTACTTTATCGGGGTCAGATCAGATTTTCGATAGCTGATAGCTGATAGCTTGTTGGTGTTCCCCAAGTATGCGGTGCCCGGTGTCAGTCCTGAAACCTTGAGGTTTCAGGGCGGGGATCTGCGGTCTACCGTAGGCTTCTCGGTACATGCCGAGCTTGCACAATAGTAAACGAACAGAAACCCTAACATAAAATTTATCGGCTCAGGGACTTAACCAAGCTCCTGCACCCTAGGGAACACCTTCAGTATATAAGACAAGTTTCAATCCTTAAACCATAGAATAAAAAAAAGCGGATCGTTCGCGTAGTTTTTCCCCACCTTTAACTGCTTATTTACTTTTCAGATTGCTTTTTGACCTCAATCATACAATTAATTGGAGTTGCGATTTATCGAGTGGTAGCATGGCGTTACTTAGCCGAACAAAGAAAAAGTTATGAGCACGTTACCTGATTACCAACAAGCCCAATTGTTATTAGAAAAGAATGAAATTTTTGTCGCACCAGCAGAAGCCCATGGTGTGATCAGTGGTTTATTAGCCTGTGGCATCAATATCGAAGCCGACGAATACTTAGGTTTATTAAGCGATGTATTCAATGATGGCTTAGCCTTCAATAAAGATTTAAAAGCATTTTTTGCTGATGTGTATTCTCAGGTTGTTGCCAGCTTTGGTGATGAAGAATTTCAATTTGACCTATTCTTACCAAGCGACGACGAAACACTGATCGATTTAGCCAATGGCTTAGTATCTTGGGTATCGGGTTTTATGCTTGGTTTTGGTTTAAAACAAAAAGATTACGGCAAGTTATCTGCTGATGTGAAAGAAGTGATCAGCGATTTTAGTGAAATTACCCGCCTAGACACCATGTTTGAAGAGACCGAAGAAGACAGCCAAGCACTGCACGAAGTGATTGAGTATGTACGTGTTTCTGCGCTTTTATGTTTTGCTGAATTAGGCAAAGAGCCAGCCGATAAAAACCCTAAGAAGACCCTTCACTAATCAAATTACAGAGGTTTAGCATGTCGTCTATTGCAATCGATAAAGCTGAATTTAAAGCCCGCCGCGAGCGCTTGCTTGCGATGATGGATAAAAATAGCGTGGCTATAATTCCTGCGGCAGGAGAAGTAACACGTAGCCGTGATACTGAATATGCATTTCGCCAAGACAGTGACTTTTTCTACCTAACTGGGTTTAACGAACCAGATGCGGTTTTAGTGCTTTGCCCGTCGAGCGATACACCAAGTACCCTAATTTGCCGTAACAAAGATAAACTAGCTGAAATTTGGCATGGCCGTAGAATTGGCTTCGAAAAAGCTAAATCTGAGTACTTATTCGACGCAACTTGCCCACTTAGTGAACTAGATGAACAATTATTAGATTTGGTGAACGGCCAGCAGATTTTATTTTATGCACAAGGCACTTACGCAAATTTTGATGCAAAGGTTTGGGATTTATTAAACACCCTTCGCGGCGCACCTAAAAAAGGCTATAAAGCCCCACATACCATTAAAGATATTCGTGGTTTAGTGCATGAAATGCGTTTGTTTAAATCTGACGCAGAATTAAACATTATGCGTACAGCGTGCGAAATTAGTGCACAAGGCCATATTCGCGCTATGCAGTTTGCCAAACCTGGCGCAACTGAATATCAATTAGAAGCAGAGCTTCACCACCATTATGCAATGAATGGTGCTCGTCATCCTGCTTATGGCACGATTGTCGGCAGTGGCGACAACGCCAACATTTTGCACTACACACAAAATGACGCTGAGCTAAAAGATGGCGATTTAGTATTAATTGATTCTGGCTGTGAACTTGAAGGTTATGCAGCGGATATCACACGAACTTTCCCAATCAATGGCAAGTTTAGCGAACCACAAGCGGCGCTTTACAACATTGTATTAGCAGCTCAAGAAGCAGCATTCAGCCAAGTAAAGCCAGGCGGTAGTTTATCGAAAGCGAATGAACTGGCCTCAACGGTATTAACACAAGGGCTTATTGATTTAGGCATTTTAACCGGTGAGCTTGATGAGCTAATGGCAAACCAAGCGTGCAAAGCATTTTACATGCATGGCCTTGGCCACTGGCTTGGGTTAGACGTACACGATGTTGGCGAATATAAGCTTGATGAAAAAGAGCGCGTATTTGAGCCGGGCATGGTGCTCACCATCGAGCCGGGTTTATATATTAGCGAAGATGCAAAAGCACCAGAGCAATATAAAGGCATCGGTATTCGTATCGAAGATAACTTACTTGTCACTCAAGATGGCCATGAAAACCTGACCATTTCGGTTCCAAAAACCATTAGTGATATTGAAGCAGTGATGCAAGCAAACAAAGGCTAGGAGCAAGCGTGGCAAAGCAGTTTGATGTTGTCATTATCGGCGGTGGTATGGCGGGTGCAAGTTGTGCACTGGGCCTAAAACAGAGCAATAAGCAGTTATCAATCGCTGTAATTGAAGCAAATGAAGTAAGCGCAGACTATCATCCTAGCTTTGATGATAGAAGCATTGCGCTGGCTCAGCAGTCTGTTCAGTACTTAAAATCAATCAATGCGTTTGATTGCCAAGCGCCATTTGCGGCAGCGATTAAAAAAGTCACTGTGTCTGATCGTGGTCATTTTGGTAAAACGCATATTGATTGCCAAGAATATGGTCATGATACCCTTGGCTATGTGGTCGAAGTGAACCCATTTGGGCGCAGCCTTCATCAGCAACTTACGCGTACTGATGTTAGTTTGTTTTGCCCAGATACGGTTGCCAAGCTTGAATATCAAAGCGATTTTGCCAATATTACGTTGAACTCGGGCGAGCAGTTAAGCGCGAAGCTTGTGGTGATTGCCGATGGTGCTCATTCGCAAAGCCGTAAACTGGCTAATATTGAATTTAATACTCGCGCTTATCAGCAAGTGGCGATTATTGCTAACATCGAAGTGGCTGGTGGTCATCATCATCATGCCTTTGAGCGTTTTACTGAGCACGGCCCAATGGCACTGTTGCCAATGAGTAATAACCGATACTCACTGGTGTGGTGTATGGAGCCTGAGCAAATTGAGCACACCATGGCGCTTGAAGATGATGCCTTTTTAGCTGCGTTACAAAAAGCATTTGGTTACTGCGGTGGCGCATTTAGCAAAGTGGGTATGCGAGCAAGTTATCCGCTTGTGTATGGTAAAGCCGAATCACTGAGCAGCCACCGTACGGTATTAATTGGTAATGCAGGGCATGCTATTCACCCAATCGCAGGGCAGGGCTTTAATTTAGGCCTGCGTGATGTGCAACTACTGTGTGATATGGCAAATCGAGACGACCTTGGTGATTACGCCTTTACCCGTTATTACAGCCAAACTCGCAGTAAAGATATTACGACCGTGATGACACTCACAGACAGCCTAGTGCGTTTGTTCTCTAACTCATCACGATTGCTCGCGCTGGGTCGCAGCATTGGCCTTTTCTCAATGGATTTATTCTCCTCGTTAAAAACCCCGCTGGCAAAACAGCTTATGGGTCAGGTTAAGCAAGGTAAACGGATATGAAACAAGCACAAGTTTGTATTGTCGGTGGTGGCTGTGTTGGCCTTACGCTAGCACTTGGTTTAGCAAAAGCAGATATCAGCGTTGTGGTGATTGATGCGAGTAAAAATCAAACCTTACCGGGTGATGATTACGCACTTCGCGTGAGCGCATTGAGCCTAGCTAGTCAGGGTTTATTTGAGTCATTAAATGTATGGCCAGAGATCATTAAACAGCGTGCTACACCCTATACGTCGATGGATGTACGTGATCAAGACAGCTTTGGCAAAATTCATTTTGATCATAACGATCTCGACTTACCGCAGCTCGGTCATATCGTCGAAAACGACATTATTCGATACGCTTTAATTAGCGAACTTGAAAAGCAAAGTAATGCCACTTTATTGTTCGAAACCCGCTATCAGCAAATTCATCAAACCGACTCTGATGTGTTTATTACTCTAGAAAGCGGCGAGCCTGTGATTGCTAAATTATTAGTGGCGGCAGATGGGGCTAACTCGGCTATTCGCAAGCAGTTCAACATGCCAATTACTTTTAAAGATTATGACCATCACGCCATTGTTGCCACGGTTAAAACTGCCGATGAGCATAACAACACGGCACGCCAAGTGTTTTTACCAACCGGGCCGCTGGCGTTTTTACCCTTGCCAGATAAACACACGCACTCAATTGTATGGTCAACAAGCCCAGAGCATTGCGACACACTTTTAGCACTTGATGATAGTCACTTTAATAAAGCGGTTATGGCAGCCCTCGATGGCCAATGTGGTTTATGTGAAGTTCAAAGTGAGCGCATGGCGTTTCCACTTAAGATGCGTTATGCCCAGCAGTGGGTGTCGGGCAAAGTGGTTTTAATGGGCGATGCAGCGCATACTATTCATCCATTAGCCGGTTTAGGCATGAACCTTGGCCTAAAAGACGCCGCTTATTTAATTGAGCTATTAAGTAATCAGCAAGGCGAGTTTGCAAGTGCACGCACGCTGCGTGATTATGAACGTACTCGTAAGCTTGATGCACAAAAACACATAGCTATGATGCAAGGCTTAAAAGAGCTATTTGCAGGCGCTAACCCATTGAAAAAACTTGTACGTGGTGTGGGTTTAAGCCTAGTTGATAACCTTGGCCCAATTAAACATTTGTTCGCAAAAGAAGCAATTGGTAAATAACACCTAACTAGTTGTTACTATTTAGTTTAAGCCGCAGCCAAGCAATTAGCTGCGGCTTTTTTGCACTTATATGAACGCAAAATGATAGCGCTGTCATTTTTGTTAGTGTATGATTAAATTTTTGTGATTGGTATGGAAATTAAACAGCTCTGTTGGGTTGTATACTAGTTTCCAACCAAATAAAAATAATTAAACTAAGAGAACAATTATGGAAGCAACGGTTGAGTGTGACAACAACACAAAACAAAGCATCTGGCTGCCAATGATATTGGCCGGCTCAATGTTTTTTATCTTAGGGTGTATAACGTGGCTTAATGGTGCAATTACACCATTTTTGCAGCAAATGCTTGAGCTTTCGCCGTTACAAGCTTCGTTTATCATCTCTTCTTTTTATATTGCGGTAACAGTTGCCGGTATCCCATCGGCGATGCTGATCAAGCGCGTTGGTTATAAGAATGGTATGGCGATTGGCTGTGCGATTATGGCTTTATCGGCGCTGATGTATATTCCCGCTGCGAAACTGCAAATGATCGAAATTTTCTTGTTCGCACAATTAATGATAGGTGTTGGACAAACCGTGCTACAAACCGCTGTTAACCCATACGTGGTGAAAATGGGCTCTGAAAAATCAGCTGCTGTGCGTGTGTGTATCATGGGCTTATTAAACAAATTTGCGGGTGTTATTGTGCCTGTTATTTTTGCCGCTGTAGTTGTAAGCGGTGTTGTTGATGGCGCAGGTAAATTATCGCAAGAACAAAAAGACATTATGGCAAATAGCCTTATCATGCCTTATGTGTTGATTGCTGCTTTAATCATGTTATTTGCTGCCTTTGCTAAATTTGCACCATTGCCTGACTTAGTATTTGATGAAGACGAAACATCAAACGGCAAAGGCGAAATTAAAGAAACCCTAGCACACCCTCACTTAGTTTTAGGTGTAGTGGGTATTGCTTTATATGTTGCTGTTGAAGTTATTGCCGCAGACACCATTGGCTCGTACGCTTTACAAATTGGCGTTGCTGACTACTCAGTTATGACCTCTTACACTATGGCGTGTATGTTGATTGGTTACGCGATAGGTATTTTGACTATTCCACGCTTTATGAGCCAACAAACTGCGTTATTAATGTCGGGTATTGCCGGTATTATCACCGTGTTATTAGTGGTGCTTGGTAGCAATGACTCGTTCATTATTTCAAACCTATTATTAGTGCCATTTGGTGGCCCACAATTACCAGACCCATTGTTATGCATTGCATTATTAGGCTTTGCTAATGCCATGGTTTGGCCTGCAATCTGGCCACTGGCTTTAGCTGGCTTAGGTCGCTTAACAGGCACTGCATCTGGCTTATTGATCATGGGTATTGCTGGTGGTGCACTCGGCCCATTACTAATCGGCTTAGGAAACGTAGCAGGCCTAGGCGCACAAGGCGCATACATTGTGATGATCCCAAGTTATGTATTCATTTTATTCTACGCCTTAAAAGGCCATAAGATGAGAAGCTGGAAGTAATCCAGCAAACTAATTTTTCAAGTTAGGCAAAGCCGCAGTACGCCCATCACCGCGGCTTTTTTGTGGGTAAACTAAAGCTAACAGCTTTCAGCCGTCAGCTATCAGATTGAAAACAAAGGAGCTGAAATGCTCACCTGTAGGCGTGAAATTTATTTCGCGCGATGAACATAAGAGCTATCAGCTTTCAGCCGTCAGCTATCAGATTGAAAAGTTAGCGAGTTAAAAAGAGTAAAAGGGAAAGTTAGCGAGATGGGAGTTGTAGGAGGCGTTTTAACGCCGAATTCGTAGCAGCGGATTTACCCCGCGTAATTTACTGTTTTTCACTGTGGTTCACTATTTTTTGCACAAAGAGAAGACAATGAGAAAAGAATGAGAAAGACCATAAGATTTTGTTGTTTTTCCTCTAAAGCGCAGCACCTCTTATCCTCTTTGTGATTATTATTTTAAATTATGTTTTCTCTATGTAGCGCGAAGCGCCTCGGTGTACTCTGTGGTTCAATTTTCGGCACAAAGGAAGACAAGGAGAAGTGAATGAGCAACCCAATAAACTATTAGTTACTTTCCTCTAAAGCACAGCGCCTCTTATCCTCTTTGTGATTATTATTTTAAATTATGTTTTCTCTATGTAACATGAAGCATCTCGGTGTTCTCTGTTGTTCAATTTTTTTCACAAAGAGAAGGCAATGAGAAGTGAATGAGCAACCCAATAAAACTATTAGTTACTTTCCTCTAAAGCGCAGCGCCTCTTATCCTCTTTGTGATTATTATTTTAAATTATGTTTTCTCTATGTAGCGCGAAGCGCCTCGGTGTACTCTGTGGTTCAATTTTCTGCACAAAGGAATACAAGGAGAAGTGAATGAGCAACCCAATAAAACTATTAATTACTTTCCTCTAAAGCGCAGCGCCTCTTATGCTCTTTGTGAATATCCATTGAGTTACACGATATAAAATCGCGGCTACTATCTTGCTAACTAACACCCACAAAAAAGCCGTGGGACTTTCATCACACGGCTTTTGATATTTCGCTAAGTCGTTTTATTAGAACGAGTAGCTGTAACCTAGTTGTAGGGTACGTGGTTTACCTGGTTGAATACCGCCGTTTGCACGGTTTGCAACGTAGGTTTTGTCAAACAGGTTATCTACTGTTAGGTATACTTTTTGTTTGTCGTCGATTAGGTATTTAGCTGCTAAATCCCATACAACGCGGCTGTCGATTGCATTGCGACCTGAGTCTGTTAAGTCTGCGTGTGCATCAGACACATAACGCATTTGCGTATCGAATACGAAGCTTGAGAACTCAGCACCCATCGAAAGCGCTAATTGGTTTTCAGGCACGTATGGCATTGCATCGCCTTTTTCTACGCTACCCCAAAGATCTGATTCAAACGCATTGTCGAACTCAGAATCAGTGTAAGTGTAAGTTAAGCGAACAGGGAATGAAGCTGCTTTAGTAGCGAATACTTTACCAGCGCTTAGCTCAAAACCAGACACAGATACTTCACCGTAGTTGTATTGGTCGCCAATATTGTCATCGCTACAACCTACAGCCGCAGTACAGTTACCGTGCATGTTTGTGTAGTCAGAGTTAAAGTAAATTACTTCACCTTGAATGCCAGCGTAATCGTAACGACCACCTAGCTCAATGTTAACACTCTCTTCTTCTTCTTGGTCCGCATTACCCGGTGCTGCTGGTGCGTAACCTTTTTGAATACCAGCAAGAAGCGTTAGGTTGTCGCTTACTGTGTAAGTGGCACCTAGTGATGGTACTAAGATCTCAGTGTCGTTGCTGATATCTTTTGTTAAGCCATTTTCACGACTTGGATCAGACTTAGCCCATTCAACACGTTTGATTGTGATGTCTTCGTAGCGAAGACCCGCGCTAATGACTAATGCATCAAGTGACCACTCATCTTGAATGAAAAGGGTCGTTGCTTCAGCGCTATCTAAACGGTTGCTGTTTGAACCTGGAACGCCTTTTTCTGTAAGCGTCATTGATAGGTCTTGGTTAAGCGTGTACTTGTCTTCCCATTGGAAACGATCCATTTCATCTTCGTGGTAACGTGCACCAACTGTGATGTAGTGGTTGCCCGCAGGGATATGGAATTCAGTTTGTAAGCCTTTCGCTTGGTAATCACGGTTATTCGCTTTTACGCCAATATCTTCAATACCTTCGCTTGTTGGGTTTGCTTCAAACTCGCTGTATTGCTCAAGGTAGCTGCTGCTTACTTTGCTTGCTTTATACCAGTTACGGTGGAAGTCGTTTAGGTAAGCTGTAGCAAGTAGCTCGTAACCTTTACCAAAACGATATGCATAGTTGATTTGGTATGCATTGTGTTGTGTGTTCATTTCATCGTTTTGCGATGCTGCATAACGACGGTAAGGGTTTTCTTGGTAATCAGCGTCAGTTAAGCCCATGTAAGTTTCGTCAGAGCGTTCGTCTGAGTACTTTAACTTCATTTCTAGGCTGTGTGCTTCGTTATCACCAAAGTCAAAACCAAACTTTAATAAGAAATCATTCTTTTCGAAGCCAGTGTTGTCGCTACCAACTGGTAAATCTTTAAAGCCATCAGCACCGTAAGTGAATACTTCTACAAGGCCCGCAGCATTGTTTTTCTTTTTACCGAAGTAAGCATGACCTTTGTAGAAACCGTCGCTACCAAGTTCAGCATTAAGTAAACCTTTAGACCCTTCAGTTGGTAAGCTACGAGAAACTAAGTTTAAAACACCGCCTGTTGTACGTGGGCCATACTTTACAGACGCCGCACCTTTAAGTACTTCGATAGACTCCATACGACCCATAGTAGGGAAGTAGTAAGCAGAAGGCGCTGAGTAAGGTGCTGGTGCTACAAGTACACCATCTTCCATTACAGAGATTTTGTCGTTACGACCTGTACCTGTACCACGCATACCGATGTTAGGACGAAGGCCATAGCCGTCTTCTTCTTGTACATATACACCCGGTACAGCACTTAAAACACGTGAGATATCAGTATATTCAAACTTTTCTAGTTCTTGCTCATCAATAAAAGTAGCAGAGCCAGGAATATCGTTAATTGCAGATGCAGAGCCAATTACAGTGATTTGCTCGAAGTTTTTCTCTTCTTTAGTTACATCTTTTGCAAAAGCATTAGCGCTTAAAGATAAAGCGACCGCAGTCGAAAGCGTAGAAACAATAAACTTAGGTGTCATTGTGAGTCCTGTATATGTTTAGATATTTTTAACAGGCGCAATTAAAACATGTAAAAAAATGCGAATCAATCCTATTTGTAATAAAACAGGTCTGAACTGTAAGTTCATGAATTGAAGGGGTTATAAGGAATACAGTAGTATTGTATTACGATATTGGATTTTGGTTTGGTGTTAAGTAAAACTTAATGACTGCAGCTGTCAGCTCGTAGGTTGGTTAGAGCGAAGCGAAACCCAACTTTGGAGCAATCAGCTTTCAGCCATCAGATTAAAAAGTTAGCAAAAGTAAAGGGGAAAGTTTGCGAGATACGAGGAACGAGATGCGAGGTTTAGGAGGCGTTTTAACGCCAAAAAAAATGGTGATATTAGATATCAGTGGTTAGAAGTTAGATTGTGCCTGCACATAGTTAAATTGAAATGCATACCCGTAGGCGTGAAATTTATTTCGCGCGATGCTTATCTAAACCACAGAAGCAAGATGTAGGTCGGGCTTTAGCCCGTCAATGTTAGCGATTATGTGTCGCCATAAATGACGACTTACAGTGCTTAACTCATTAGCTCGTAGGTTGGTTAGAGCGGAGCGAAACCCAACGTTTGGAGCCGTCAGGTATCAGATTGAAAGTTTGCGAGATACGAGGAACGAGATGCGAGGTGTAGGAGGCGTTTTAACGCCGAAAAAAGTAAAGGGGAAGGTATTCCAACCCAAAAAAAATATTCTGTTAGCACCTAGCACCTAGCACCTAGCACCTAGTACTTCATCACACAAGTTCTGACTAGTTGAGGGCACCATAAGCCCTCTGAAGTTTTTCACGAGCTAATTCAACATTAAACATCCAGTTTATACTTGTTCTTTCTTTATTCC
>NZ_JAKGBA010000053.1:0-10251 GCF_021532495.1 Pseudoalteromonas sp. Cn5-37
TAGAAAAGGCGCTCAATGCGAGGCCGAGAAAATGTCTAGGGTTTAGGCAACCAGCGGTAATATTCGATGAATTACGCAAAGCAGCCTAATTTAGCGAGTGGTGCACTTCGGACTTGAATTCGCGACTCACGTAAACGGATAATTTATACAATTAACCCAGAAGACCGTCCTCTGGCTTATGTTACATTGAGCAGTGATCAACGAGCGCAACTAGAGTGGAAAGGTAGAAACATTAAAACGGTATATTTTATAGAGCCTTTTAAGACAATATTTTTTGATACTTTACCGAAATACTTGATTGAGAGAAGGAAAACAAGTTGTAGTCATAAGTTTCTGTTCGTAAATCTGGACCACGAAAATAAGGGAAAACCATATTTTCTAGCTAGTAATGAGTCTTTAAATAAGTCATTTAAACGTGTTCAAAAGAAACTAGGTATTGAGAAGCCTTATACTTTGCATAGTTTGAGGCATTATTACGGAACTTTCTGTCGAAATTATTTACCACTCGAAGGCGGTAAGGTTGGTTTAAATACTGCTACTGTTCAATCGTTGATGGGACATAGTAGTGAAGAGTCCACTAAGGGCTACGCAATTATTGATAAGGTAATTTTAAAGTCTATGATGGCAGCCGCAAACAATCTGCTAATGAAGAATAAAAGCGATGTTAAGAAGTTGACTGAAGATGCCATAAATTATCAGCTTACTTTGGCAGAGGAAAAGATCCTTGGAATTAAATAGTATCAGTGAGCACTTTGAAGCTATAAAGGCATCATTTATAGAAGATCTTCAACCAATAGCTAGTCCTGATTCACGAAAAGGGCATGATTATTATGGCTATTTCTCTTATGAATTATTGACGTTTTTAGATGATGTAACGCCTGAAAACATACATGACTTTTACCATTCAACTAAGAATGATAATATTTGGAAACTAGAGCAAAACCGTATATTTGAACTTCTAGGAGTGGCTATTAGCTCTAATGGAGAGAAGGGCTTCTTAAGGATCATTTTTGCGAGTTTATTTGCTTCGATAGCAAAAAAGAAAGTAGTTGTTATTCCAGCGGATTATTACTTTAATAAGCCATTTACAAAGCCTCATAAGCAGTTCTTATCTGATAATTATTTTATTAGCTTACTTCCTTCATTCGCAAAAGAGCTACTTTTAACCGCCACTCGATCTAGATTTGAGCAAAGTAAGCATTCTTTCATAAATGATTGGGCAGGTGTTGAGGAGAATTTCAATCATTATAAGACTTGGAACAAGTCTGCAATTGATGTTTTTAACTTGTTTTGCGCTTATGGAATTGAGAAGCCAACAGGGTTATCCCCAGAGATAGTGAACAACTACCGAGTTGATCGTTTAAGATGTAACCAAGGAGTTATGTCATGGTTGCCTGCAATTTCATTTTTCGATCATAAGTTTGATACTGCTATAGTTAGTAAAACCCAAGAGCTAGCTCGTAGGCAGCTTAAGATTGAAATTAAGAAAGACGAAAAAACAACTCTCGATTATGATGACTCAAAATTTAAGAGCCTTGGCCCAAAGGAGGCGCTGGAGTCTTCTAGTCCATACTTAAAGGGCAAAGACCTATGTGTATTGGCTCCAAGGGCTTTAAGAAATGATATTAAGATTGGTGAATATACTTTCCATATTTCCAGCTTAGCTAATTATAATATTAGCTCCATAGATAAATCTTCACTTTGGTATAAGTCTCAAGAAGATTATGTAGGCCATGATTCACCAGAAAAAAGTACGAAGAATCAAAGAATCAATGCGCTTAGATATTTAAATGCCTATCTGTTTGATTATTTACCTTACTTTTTCAGCAAGAATGACACGGTGATCCAATACCCTGATACACCCGAAAAGTTCTTAGGTTATATATTCATTAAACCATCATCGGTGATGGAGAGTGTTGCCTTTAAATCAGAGCAAAAAATTATTTACCCATGCTCATTTATTGATTTCACATCCTTGTTCGTTGACATGAGAAAGCTGCACTCAACGGATAACAATAATACCCTCAGAGACACTCTTGCAACAATCAACAGGTACTTTGAATACATACTTACCAACTTCGGCAATATTGATGGTTTGAAACTACAATCAAATCCCTTAGATGCAAATAAGAAAAAGTTCGGTTCAAGATACTCCAAAAGCAACAAGGCTATGTTGGATTTGAACTACTGGATTTACTTTAGAGCTTTTATAAAGACGCTCACTAAACATGCTATGTTGAAGTCGGCAGAAGAGTGTTACCTGTACTGCAAGAAAAATGGATTAAATGAGATTGCTGCTGATATTAAGGTTATCAAGGAAGATATTTCAGATTTCATAGATAAAACTGAGACATCATTAAGTGAACAAGAGGTTAGTAACCGTATTCCAGTCGAAGGTCATCTTCCTATCAGCAAGGTTATTGAGCTTGTTGAAGGCTACAGACCGTTAAAAATATTTGATGTCGATTTAAGTAAGTTCAAGAGAAAGTCTATTCAGTTAACTGAAATGGGTTTGATGTGCAAACATCTAGACTATCAAAGTTTTGCTTCTATTTTAGTAAGTGCATATGCTGCCCAGAGGGCGTCAAATGCGAGTTGGTTAGATGCTGATAACTTTGATGCTGACTATATTCAGGATAACAATTTACCGATGGAGTCATTGGTAGATATCAGGATTCATACGGATAAAAGTAAGCCTACAGGATTTGAAAGTTTGATCTCAAAAGAAGTTATGGAAGTGCTTCTGTTAGCTAGAAAATTGAGAGGTCTAAACCGAAATCCAAACTACGTCAATCCAATTAAGTATCAAGATAATGAACAGAGTAAATTTGGTAAGCTTAAGCCACTATTACAAAACTCAAATTCCAATTCGTTTCGCCATTACAATCTTTCTTTGTTTTTGGAGATTTTTGAAAAGTGTTTGACTGATTCTGGTATCGAATTTGTCAGTCAACTTAGATTTGGGCCAGTCAATGTTCGGTCGCAGGACTTTTATTACTTTGCAAGGCTGGGAAGTGTCCCAGTATCTTATAGTTATTACATTCGTGATAACCAAAAAGAAGATTTTGTTCCTTTCAGCTCAATAGAGTATAAAAGTTTAATTACTGTCCATTCTTTGCGTAAGCAACTAGTTACGGTATTTGATGTGCTAATCGGTGATCGGGAAGCCATAGGAATGATCACGGGTCAATCTGAAGCGACCGTTGGTTACTATTCAGATAGTTCTCCTCAGATTGAAGGAGAAATTGTAAAACACAAAAAATTAGTCATTGAAAGTGTAGTTGCTCCAGAGACGGTTGCATTTAAAGAGGATGATTTTGAACAAACGATAGATTATAGAGAATTTGCTAAAAAATATAGGCCAATTACTACACATATGACTAAAGAAGTTGGTTCAGGTTTATATGATTTGAGTTCTAAAGATGAACTTTCGCTTAACTGGACACATCTATGTCCGTTTGGAAATGATTGTCCTAATGAGGTTGTAAGAACAATTGGGCGAATGAACTGTCATATTTGTCCTAAAGCAATCAGTACAAAGCATCAGGCACCAGCAATAGCACTTAAAATTAAAAAGCTATTAGACGATGTTGCGGATCTGACGGCTCAAAAACTCAAGGCTAATGTCACGAGTGCTGACCTAGATAGTATAAATTATGAGATCACTAATAATTTGAAGCAAGCAAGTTGTTGGAAAGTCAGAATAGACATTATCAATAAGTACGGGATAGCGGTTGGTGATAAGGACGAAGTTGTTAACCGAATGAAGTATATGGTGCCGGGTACATTTAAACATAGCTTGTGGCTACGTCTCAAAGAAGCTGCAAATACTCCAATTTTACAGAGTGATAAATTAAAAAGAATTTCAAATCGAATGGTAAGAAAGTTAAATAAAGTAGTTCCTGAATTGGCTGAAATACTTGAGTCTATTGAGGGCGAAGTTGAAGATGATCCAGTTTCATTTTTATTAACATCACTTCAGATGGTTTCAGAAATAAAAGAAATACCACTGGATGAGTTGTTAGACGGTAGGGAAAAATTGATTTCAGATGATAATAAGAAATTGTTGGAGATACTAAATGTCTGAACAACGGGGTTTGGCCTTAAAAAAATCTAAGCAGAAAAGTGTAAATGATAGAGATGCGAGATTAGTAGATATTTTAAAGGGAATGAAAAAGCTTTCCTTCGTTAATTTAACTGCATTGTCAGATTATGTTTCTGAAAAGTTTGAAGAAAAATACTCAGAGGTAATTTCTCCATCAACTTTAAGAAGAAATAAAAAGTATCGAAAAAGGCTAGATAAGTTCCAAAACAGCAATGGTGAAATTCTTCCTGAAGAAACTGAAGTAGCAAGGTTAGAAGAAGACCTAATGATTGCTGAAAGTGAAAACTATACGTTGGAACAAAAGCTAACTACTGCTAATGAGGCCATTTCTAACTTGCTTGGTCAAGTGTCGTCTTTAAAAACGTTATCATTAGAAAACAGAATTGATGGTGTTCAAGAATTTCAAGTAGATGATTCATCATTTAGGGTGATTCTCCTGCTGCTGGAACATGTTGATGATTTTGAAGTTAGGGATACTGGGATTTACGATTTAGCTTCTGCTATTGGTGATGAAGAATTAATTATACCTTATGATGCTTGCCCAGAGTTTTTTATTTGGTATTTTAAGAACACAAGAACTTAAGTTTGATATCAAATAAAGTACATGTACTTTATTAATTTTTAAGATTAAAGTTTACTTTTGGATAAGGGTGTACTAAAGTTTTAACTTAAGTACACTAAAAATGGATTGAGAATCTAAGAGTAAATTAAAATGAGTAAAATAGGCTTTGCCAGAGTTTCGACAATTGAGCAAGATTTAACAATTCAGCTCAACGCATTAAAAGGCGCTGGCTGTGAAGAAATATTTTCTGGTAAGCAAAGTGGGGCTTCAGATGAAAATGAAGCTAAACTATCCGAACTTTTAAATTACATTCGTAAAGGTGATGTGATCATAGTGACAAAACTTGATCGCCTAGGCCGTTCTCTTAAATCTGTTTTATCTATTATAGAAGCTATCCATCAAAAGAAAGCCACATTAAAGACGCTTGATGGTGTTATTGATACCTCAAACGAAAGTCCTTTTGCAAAAGCAACAGTTAATTTGATAGGAACTTTCGCGCAATTAGAGCGTGATTTAATTGTGTCAAGAACTCAGGAAGGTAGGGAAGCAGCTAAACTAGCAGGTAAGCATCTTGGTAGACCTGCAACTATTCAAGAAGCTGATAGAAAGAAAATTCGAAAGCTTATCGTGAATAAAGAATGCACGGTTAGCGAGTTAGCTAGAAGATATGGAGTTACTAGGACCACAATTAATAGAATTCGAGATGAGAAATAATGTCGGATGCTCAGACCAATATAGATAAATTCGAAAGTTGGCACCAAGATAAATCACTTGGTGAACTAAGCGAGTTTGTGAATTTTAAAACAAAGGAATTAGTTAAAACTTTGGTAGCTAGGGATAGTGGAATTGGCTACAGTGCTCTTAAGCCAGCAAATGGGAATCCTGTATTACTTCAAGTTTATAAAGAATTTGAAAAGAAGCTTATAGGAGATCTCATTAAAGCTGGATTATTGCAAAGTGTTGAAGCTTCTAATAAGTCGAATACTCAAGATTGTTCAAGCGTTTTTAATACTTCTGGTGAAAGTGTTAATGAGATCTCAAGAAGAAATGCTGAATTAGAAAAAGAGAATTTCAGTTTAAGAGCAGAAATAAAAGCACTTAAAGGTAGGCTTGGTGAAGCGGAAGCTTCAGCGGAACGTCATAGAGAAACAATTCAAGTAATCAATGAAATTAATGGTGTACTTTGAGCATCATTAAAACTGAAGTTATCCGAGTTACCAATGTATACCAATCCGATGAAACTTACGTTTCATTCAGTGGTGTACAATTATCGGTGCAGGCCAAAAAGAATCGACAGAATAAAAAAATCATTTTCATCAAAACACCAAGCTCATGCGTGCCAATTGAACCTAGTTTAGGTCAACACTGGAAAGTTACAGGTAACGTTGAAACTAGAAAGTTTACTAGTGAAAATAACTTCAAGATTACTCAAGATCACTACGTAAAGCCTGAAAAAATTGAAATAGTATTGCCAACCACAGCAGAGCACTTTGCGTTATTTATTGGAAAAAATCCAAGTTTTAGAGGTATTTCTCAAAGCAAGGCTAAGGAAGTATGGGATACCTTTGGTAATGAGATTTATCAGATCCTTGATGACAGAAATGAAGAAAGACTTAAAGAAATTTTAAGCAAAGCCAAAATAAATACGCTCTTAAGCGGGTATAGGCAATACTCAAATCTAAAGTATACAACTTGGTTTTCTGAACTTGGAATCCCACTGCATGTTCAGCAACGGTTGATTAAATATCATGATCATGAATCCATCATTCAACTCAAAGATAACCCATATTTACTTACTAAATTGGGGATGAAGTTTAATGCTGTAGATTCAATTGCTCAAGAGCGATTCTCGATTGAAAATGATGACATTAGAAGAATAATATCAGCATTCGAACAAGCGTTGAAACGACATGAGAGGCAAGGCCATACTGTGGCCCATAGAGCTGATTTGAAGCCAAAGTTAGAAAAGTTACTCAAGAGTGAAACACTTGCTTCCGAATCATTCCAACGAGTTCTTGAAGCATCAACAGATAAGGTACTTGTTTACAATAAAGAGCTGGAAACTTATCAATCTACAGCATGTTTTATAAAAGAAAAAGCAATAGCCCTTCGTATTAAATACTTGGTTAATCTAGAACTGAGTGAATATGAAAGAAATAGAGCAAAGGCAGCTTTTAGACATGCTTTGAGTTCGGTTTCGTTTAAATTAACACTTGGGCAATGTAGAGCGGTTTATAGAGCACTGAGAAATAAAGTTTGTGTGGTCTCAGGTGGCGCAGGCACAGGGAAGACAACTGTTTTAAAAGCTATTTTGGCAGGCTATGAAATATTAGGAATTACTTCTCATTGTGCTGCTTTATCGGGGAGGGCAGCTAAAAGGCTTCAAGAGTCAACTGAACAAGTGAGTATGACGATAACTAGGTTGCTTATGAAAAAGCCTATAGAGCCGGACTTGATTGATAGCTCTAAGCAAAATGCATTGGTTCTAGATGAATCATCTATGATTGACGTAACAACGATGTTTAAGTTAGTCAATCATATACATCCTGACACAAGAATATTATTTGTTGGAGATCCTAAACAGTTACCTCCTATTGATTCAGGTTTGGTTCTCAATGACATCATAAATAGTCATAGGGTAGCTATTTCATGGTTGGATATTGTAAAAAGACACGATGAAGATACGGGTATTCCAGAGTACAGTTTAAGTATTTCAAATGGAGTTCTACCTCCATCGTTAACAACAGGAAATATCACTTTTCACTGTGTTGCCGATAATGAAATTAATCAAAGGTGTTTAGAACTCTATAAATTAAATACTTCAGATAGTCGAATTACATCGGCTGTTTATAAGAAAGAATACGGTGGTATAGATTCTTTAAATAGGTTACTTCAAGGCGAACTTAACTCTTTGAACAAACATCTCACTTTTGTTTTGATGGGGCAGACCCATAAGCTTCCAATCAAGCTAGGAGACCCGATTATATTTACGAAAAATAATATAGATTCAGGCGTTCAAAATGGAACATTGGGTAAATTAATCTCATTGGCAACAAAAGATCACTTGGGTGAAGTTTTAATTGATGCATCGGATGATGTCATTAAATTAAATCATGAGCTACTTAATACGATTGAACCTGCTTACGCCATAAGCTTACATAAGGCTCAAGGTAGCCAATTCAGAAAGGTTATCATACCGCTAAATGGCTCTAACTTAATTGATAGAAACTGGTTATATACAGCGATAACAAGGGCTGAAGTCGAAGTGCATCTTGTTGGACCTAAGTCTTTTTTTGAAAAAGCAATACATAAGAAAGGTGCAACAGAAAAGCGTAAAACGGGCTTGATGTATATTTTAAACTCACTTTTTTAATTGTTCTAATTTCTTCACTTAAACCAACGCAAACCTTCTACATAGCAATATTTATATTACCCGGTAATACTTTTTAATTTAAAGTTACTTGGTAACGATAAATAATCGACTATAATGCTTTGGCAAATTTTAAAAAGGAACACCCATGAATAGTAGTAGCAAACGTGGTCGCCCGGCTCGACAGATGAGTGAAGATAAAATCATCAATATGCTTGAAGATATTTATCTTAACAAAGAGTACTTTGAAAAACTCTTCATCGTATTAGAGTCTGAAGAAGAAAAGTTTTTTACTGATTTTTTTGAAAATTTTCATGAAAAAATAGCAGAGACAACTGTTAAGAAATCTAAATTTTTAATAAGTTCTTCTGAAGCAGAAAGCAGAATAATTGAACTTAAAGGTTCTAATTTAAATGAATCTGAAATAAAGAAAAGAATAAAAGACGTGGAGGCTAAAGTAGCAGTTTTTGAGGATGAGGATATCAATGAATTTCAATCTGTTATCGACAAGCTTCCAGACGAGTTATGGATACGCTATAACAATCGATTAAGACAGCAAGCGTATAAAAAAAATAACAGATGGTCGAGACAAATTGAATTTAGTGAAGATGCTTATTTAGATCTTAAAGTTTTAAAAAACTCCTTGAATGCAAAAACTTGGAATGACTTGTCACTTCAATTGAAGCGTGACTACTTACAGATAGAAAATATTTGTGCAGCATTACAAGTTGATAATCTTAATGAGGCTTTGCTAAAAATTAAAGAAAATAAACTCTTGATGAGCAATAAATAATGACAGAAATTAAAGATGAAGAATGCTCTGCTTGTCATAAGGAACATATTGATGTCAGAACAGAGGTAATCACACCACCACTGAATTCTGCACCGGGCCATATCAGGAAAGCTATCTTTTATCGTTGTGAAGCTCACATAAACTCTTAGGCTTATTGAAATCAATGAATGTGAAAGCACAGGATTTACAGTTTGATACATGTGTATCACCTCATGACATACTAGGAAACGCTCAGAAAGGCGTTACAGTTACTCATAATCCTACGGGGAAAACTGCTAGCTATAACAAAGAAAAGTATCAGTCGTTTAACAAGGTTAGAGCTGTTCAAAAGCTTAAACACGAACTTAATTGTTCGAGCATTAATTAGTATTACCACATAACAATAAATATTGGAGTGATTATGACAAGAAAAGAAGTTAGACAATTAACATTTGAAGATTTAAAAGAACTTTTAAGAAACCCTTTTCAAGCACTTGTTGAAGAAGGTGACACGACTCATATATGTGAATACGGTGACGAAAAAAATAAAGTTATTGAAGAAGTATCTTTAAGTTCTGAAGTTCATAAATTACTTAGACATTTAGGCTCTAGCAATATTATTCACAAAGGAAAATGGGGCAATAACATCGTATCGAATATTCCTGACTTTGCTAGTTTCTATGACATCCATCGTGGCGATATCTACTCTAAACAGACGGATGAACAGTATGCGCTAGCCGTATCTCTTGATTTAGCTGAATCAAAATAATCTTGAGGTCACAATCTAAGTATTAAAGTTTCAATTCACAGCCTTTGTGCTATTTAATTTTACTAAGTAACAATATGATTTAATTCGATATGAAAACTGTAAAAGCTGGTGATAAAAGCAAAGCAATATGTCATAAATGCGAATGTGTTGTTGAGACTACATTTATGAAACGTGACGTAGCGCTCAGCGATAATTCAGCTATTGTAGAGAATCTACTAGTAGCTGTTTGCAATAACTGTAACGCAGTTGTCGCAATGCCGCAGCAATCATCGATACAAGTTAATCATGCAATAACCAATGAGAAAGTAATGGCTAGAAGAGATAGAGATGATGTTAAGAATAAATCTGTTACATCTGTACTTGGAAGTAAAAGGTTGCCACAAGAGTTAGAGGAATTAGAGGTTGGTGAAATGACTATTGTTGACGGTAAAGCATTCATGCGTGTTGACGTTGAGATTGCTAATAATGAGAAAGAACTAAATTAATGTTACCCTCTAACAATAATTATAAGGTGTTCTAATCCAGACTTTAGATGTTCGAGATGTGTGAACTGGTTTAATTGAGCAGGACACTTTAATAATGGACAATGATCTAATATTGAGGTGTTAAATGACAAAACGAAAAAACAAAACTTATACAACCGAATTTAAGCAAGAAGCAGTTGCTTTAGTGA
>NZ_JAKGBA010000054.1:0-10166 GCF_021532495.1 Pseudoalteromonas sp. Cn5-37
TCGATCAACTGCTTGTAACTCATGGTATCTACTCTTGTTTTTTGGCGATTACAGAGTACCACCAACAGGCAGTTGATCTCTTCTCACCGTTTAACCATGAGTGGTGCACTTATTATCTGAATTCGGGCTTACTCACCAGAGTAAAAATTAAAATAGACATCTGACTTATAAATAAAAAAGAATTTAACGAACTCTAACTTAATTTAGAAATCTCTAAGAAAATCCATTTATAAAAGCCCAAGTCATCATTATCATTTTGGTAAGGCATAACTGCAAAGTCATAATTTAGAGCAAAAATTAATTCATCTATACTATATTACTTTTCTTCCTTATTTTCATAGGCTTGCTTTACCTCCTCCCATAATCGCATTGCATTATCAGAATAGTTATCCTGCCAGTGCTCTTCCAATACAGCCGAGTTATTGTATTTTAAAGTAAATGCCGATACATCTGCTCTCGTTAATGTATCTACATTTGGAAGCACTAATAGCGTTTTGCCCAATACCTAGGATAACTTTCAGGTAAACCTTCCCATGACTTAATTTGATTTATCACATCTATGTCAAGATCATTATATTCTTGACTCTCAATATCGAGGGATTTGTACCAAGCAAAATCTTCGTCATATTTAAAATCAATTGAGAAGTCGCCTTCGGATGTCATTTCAAATCGTGCTTTATTCCAAGGAACATCATTTTCATTCTTTTTCATTATATGAAAGAGTGCATAGAAAGCATCGGAAACTTTTGATTCATATGCAACTCCATTTCGTTTATTAACACTAAAATATTGGTAACTCTTGGAATCACTCTTATCCAAATATTTCTGAAACATCGTTACGGAAACATCTACTTTATCCATTAGTAATGTTAATGTGGCTATATCCCATTCATTAGGGAGGGCGTCAAACATCGCTTGCCCTATATGATTGTATATATCGTCGATTGTATCGAACATTTTGTATCCTTAGTTATCAAACTCTTTTTCTATTGGCTCATTATCATCAACCATATAAGTAGCAAAAAGAGTCTTCGGCGAAGTATTATCACCATCATATGTCACCGAAATCTCTACTTCTACTTCATTATCTTTATCTAACTCTTTTTCTATTTCTCTCCATTCAGCAAAGCGATTTTGGTCTTTTAGTTGAGGTACTATGTTTATTTTTTCTGCTGGACCTTGAAAAAGTGTACCAATTAAATGCCCACCATCATACATTGGATCATCGCAACCATAGCTACTTTGTTTCGAACTACGGTGTTTTTTTATCTCTTATCGTTTGATCTTTTATTGCTGACTTTGTGAGCTTACCTTTAACTTTTATTGTACGACCTTGTTCATCTGTTTCGTAAGTATAAATTGCAGGCTGACCATCATGAATAGAAGTTACCTCATAGATAGTGTTAGATTTAGGGTTTTCAAGTTCTTCCGCCCAGCTTCATTTCCCTCTTGGCTTTTCAGACGCACTTCCAGCCAGGATTTTTACAACTGGCTTATCTACTGTTTCATTCTCACCTATAGGCTTTTTAAAGTTGAGTTTTTTCGGTTTTTCTTGCTCTTTGGTTTTTTCTGGCTGATTGTTTGTGATTACAATATATACGCCAGACTCTTTACCCAAAACAGAATCATTAAACCTAAAATCAGATAATACTTTAGCATCAGGTTTTTCTCTAACAACTCACCAACTGTTGCTTCTTTTAGCTCCACATCATTATTAAAATTTCCCTGCTTCTTCCTTAGCTTAGTTAGCTCTCCCAAGTTTGGTTCTGAAGCGGCAAATAGGGCCTGATAATAATCTGGCTTTAAACCGTATTTCATTGCCTTTGAAACATCGAAAAATGGAGATTCATGTGGTGTCATAGGCGTACTTTCTAATGGGCTTTCAAACCTGACCAGCTTTGTATCGCTTGAAATATGTTCAACTATTTTCCCTGACGCACCTATAACAGGGGTTAAAATATTAGTAGACGTACCTTCCTTACAACTAAGTCCAAACGGGTCCACCCAATTCACCGGATTCGGCGCATATTGATAATGGTTTATGCAACCTACTAAGCCTATCGGGTCTTGGTTTATAAAACGTTGTTGTTATGTCGTGTGGTATGAAGAACGGGCCTAACTACATTAATATTGAGCCGAATGGTACTTTAAGTGTATCTCGTACATATGCATCATTAGTGGCTGGAGTAATACCAGATAATAAAAAGAACGTGTTGAAATCTAAATAAACGTTCAACTCTCCTTCAACAGCCTCAAATGGGTTATTATCTAAATCGCCCGAATTTTTAAAGCCTAATATATCAAAGCAACTTTCTATGTCGCTTAAGTCCAAGTTCAAGTTACGTAGAAACACAAAGTGTTCATCCCCATCATCACTTGCTGGTAAATGAAATAAAAAAACGCCTTGCTTTGGTACTTTATATTTCTCAATACAGCCCATACATAACCATGAGCAAGTATAATAGTCATCAGTTATTCCTATTACGTAAGGTACTGGATCAATTTTTACCTTTCTATCAACCTTCTCTTTTAAATGCCGACACACTTTTACTGGCTTGTTAAAAGGATCTGGAGCAGTGTCATAGCGATTCATTAAATGTTCCTGCTTTTAGAATAAATATAATAGAACTCGGTTTATAGATTATTAATTTTTAACCCATTCGATATCCCATATGCTAATACCAAACTGTGCTGAGAATTAACCAAACAAGCATAAAGATTAACACGGGAGCAACCTTGAAAATGACTTGTGGTAGGTAAGTAGATTGATTCCAAGTAACTAGAACCCTATCCTTTTTAGGTAATTCTGACACCACCCTTAGATAAGCAACCATATACGCTACAGAAGCAATCAGCCAAAGTAATATACCGCCAATTTTAGCTAACTCAGCAAAGTGTAGCGAAATAGGGAAAGGTAAAAGAAATACGGCAACATATATGAGCGCATAAAGTTCAACTTTACGCTTTTGTTCATCATTAAAAAACAAACCTTCTCCTATTTGCAAAACTCGGCTCAATGCAAGAGCTCTCTTTAATTTTGATATATCGACAACATTTCACTGAATACACTTTTATTAGACAAAATCGCTGAAATATCCTTCACTCTCTTTAAGCTCAAAAACTTCAAAATCATTTTCCCACCTACAAATACTTAACCCATCGAATTCCAAACTCGGGTTTTTCTTATTGGGAAAAGTGAATCGCACTTCTTGTGAACTTAAATCACCATTCAGAGTAAGCAATTTTTCTTCTATCTCTTTGAATGGTTCAATACCTAGTTGTTTTGTGTTCCATAAAACATACGTTTCTTCATTACTTAAAATTGTAATGCGCTGTAATACAACATCATGAACAAACATATCACCAGGCTTTTTTGACGTTATTAATATTTCGGGCATTGAAAAATGGCCATTAGCATCCGTTACCGTTTCATCAATTTCAACAACTGAGTGAGCATAAGTTAACTCTCGACGTATTCTTACTCCATTTACCGGCTCTCCATAATTCAAAATACAACCCTTAACCTCAGAGCACATATGAACATCGTATTTTTTCATTAAGCCAACCATATGCTTAAACCTCCCTTTAATTCACGTCTAAAAATTGTATAGTCGTAATTTCGAATCTAATTTCTATTTCTAGATACTGCTTTTTCAATGACTTATAAAGTGGAAATATCGACCACCTGTCATTTTCTAGCGCAAGTTATTTTCAGAGTCTCGCCTAATGTATCTCCATAACCCATAACGGAAATACCTTATTTCTTAAAATCATCTACAGAAGGTAACTGACTAGAACTCAAATCATCACAAAGCCAATACTCTTTCTTACCGCCTTGGACTAACGTGACCGATTTTTCTTTTATATTCATACCTAGTTCTTCACTGTGATAATCACTCAGTGTTAATTTATTTTCACCGACTTTAAACTCCATACTATGTTCTGTAACCAACGGGCGGTGATAGCTAAATTTACCGATAACAATTACTTTTTCAGGCATTGAGTGCTTAAATTGCGAATGACTAAATTGCTCAAGTTCAAAAAGGCCTTTCTGCTCCTTAACTACCACACGGATCTTGGTTGGCGTATCTGAATGGCACTTAAAAATAACAACAAAGTCACTTGGATTCGCTTGGCACGCATTAATACACAATAGCGGCAAAGTGAGCAAAACAGAAAAAAGCTTATTTTTTATCATACTTGTCAAAGGCCTTTTTTAATTTAATATCATAATTATTTTGGGCGTACTGTGAGCCATTGTAACTTTGGGCAAATGCAGCCCAATTCAATGTTCTGAGATACTCTTCTAAACCTTTACTTTTAACGAAGTTCACAAATGCATCTAACTGCTTCCTTTGCGAATTAAACATTGTTTTACAAAAGCCTCTACACTCGCAAATCCTGCAGCTCTAAAATTAAAACCCATAATCTGAAAACGCCCCCATGAAGTTGATTTTAAAGCTTCTGTTGCATCCAACTCCATAGCCTTTTCAAGCCTTTTATACTCTAGAGCACCTCCAACATATAAGCTTCGATTCCAACTCCTACTAGAAACAGAAGGGTGACTCGAATCATACTGATGGTTTGTGAATCGCGAGAAAATATGCGCTTCATATAAAACCTTTGGTTTTCCGTTAGGTAAAAAGGCATCACCAGAAGATTCAACCTCAGCTACAGCTTTAATCGCAGCAACTTTACAATTCAATGTCTTAGCAACACTCAAAAAGTCAGATTCAGTTAACTCTTGAACATTCGATGATGCCAATGGTAATTTAAAACGTAATTGATGGCTTTTAATTATTAGTTTCTCGTTAATCTTTTTGTGAGTTCGGCCATTTGGGTCTATTTTCCCATCTGGCCGCACCATACCTACAACTTTGCTTTGAAACTGTTTAATTGCAGCAACTTTTTTAGAGTTTTCTGGGCGGGAACCTAAACGCCCGTCCACGACCAATGCGTTTATAGAAGGGAGCAATTTAAGTAATTTATTTAATGCGGTTTGTATTGCTTTTACATCAGCTGGATTATTAACACCACTCAGACCAACTGACTGAGTTATTCTTATTGCTGACATATGAAAGTCCTTTTCATGTATTTATTTTCAAAGCCATTTCATATTAACGTTCGACGAAATGGCCTATTTAGTACCTGTTGGATACCCAATTTAGTATTACTTAGTTGAAATGATTAACCGCTACAGCGTTACTTCTTATGTAATTCATTAGACATAGCGACAATATCAGCCATTATGAGTTTCTCGCCCAATTCAGCGAGAAAATTCAAATGCTCAATCGCTTTTACTTTCTGCAAATTTTCAAGCTTATTTACACCACCAAGAGCCAACGCAGGAACGAACGCATACATTTCATCGGCTTCTAATGGGCCTAGGTTTTTTAGTGCACGCTCAAACAAAGGCTTTTCGTTAATGTCTTGTTGCTCTAATGCATCCTTTCGCATAATAGCAAAAAATAAATCTACCGTTAAATCTTCTCCATCCTCATTTAAGTCCGAAGTGCCATCAGTAGGGAAAATCATACCAAAACTTGGATTAATGGTAATACTTTGACCAGATGTCTTCCCCCAAACAATGAGCTTTCCAAAAGAGCTTCGACCTATCACATAATAATTATCAATACCGGCTTTTTCTCGTTCTGCAAACTCAGTATCTTCAAGCCAAGTTTGTAAAATATCATGGTAATCTTCTGGATTTACTAGCCAGAGAATGCCATCACCCCAGCCACAAAAGCCATATTCTTGCCAGTATTCCAACAAACGCTCAGGAAGTTTGCCTTTAAAAAATTCAAGCGTTTCATTGGTTGGCATTGTCGCTTTTATCGCGGGGCCAAATCCCTTGAAGTTGTAAAAGTTATCGAAAAATTTATTCATCATTCAGTCGCTCTATTTCATCTGCCAATTCTTGACCCCATGAAAAATCAATATTGAATTCACCTGTTGGCTTTAGATTAAATACAGCACGATTCCACTTGTTCGAATCATTTTCAGTCCTCGCATACAGCCCATAAAACTTAGTCTTATCTCCATAATTAACCTTCAAGTTAAACCTTTAAATTTACAGTATCTATCTCGTAATCAACCTTGTGCTCAACTACGAACTTGTAAGGTTTTTTACGTATTCTTATAGCAGTTAGCATCAATCCGGCCGCAGGCTATTCCTCCACCTCTAAACGGTGACACTCAAGTGGAGAAAAACCTGTATTTTCAATCTTAATTAAACAATTCATATTAACTACATTCTGACTCAACAAAGAGAGTTCTAAGTCAAATGTCAGAGTTTGTGAATTAACATTCAGATTGTAGATATCTAAAAATGTTAATTTTTTAAAATCATGTGTCACCTTTAACGCTTCATCATACACGTTACATATATTCTTTCGTTTGATAAGCGCATTACTACCCGCTTCTAAAATCTCTAGTCTTAAACAAGGTTACTAGCTATCAGGATGAAATTTAAGCCAACGAAACAAATTGTCATTGACCCTTTCTACATTCATCTCAATAACATCAAGGCTGACATACGTTTTGTCATCATTACTTAAAGCGTCGGTACAAGAAAAAGTAAAAAACAAATACTTTTAATTAGTTAGCTCTGACTTAATTAGCTCTTTAAGTTCCATAGCTTTTAAATAAAAGACATGTAACTCTTTAATCTTTTTAACCCAATCGTAATTAATCACACGCTCTCCATAATAAGCACCAGCAAGTTGTCCATATACAGCCCCAGTAGTATCAGCATCTTCACCTAGATTGACAGCCAGCAAAGCACCGTCCTCAAAGGTATCAGAATGATAAAAAGCCCATAAAACAGCTTCTAAAGTATGCATTACATAGCCACTAGCACGTATTTGCGAAGCTTTTTTAGTTTTATACTCAGCATTTATTATTAAGTCAGTTACAGATTGACAAAGTGGGTTCTTCTCCCAATAACCCTCGATAGGTGAGTAAACTCCATCTAGTAAGTTTTCTTTAGATTCACCATGAAGTGCTCCCCATAGCAAACCACTAAAATATCGGCACGCATCGACTGCTTCTTCTGCACCATGAGTTGTTTTAGAACTTAAAGCGGCATATTTAATTGAGTCTTCGAAGCTGTAATAGTAACGAATCGGTATTGGTGCTAAACGCATCAACGAACCATTTCCGGCTGAATTAGGATCTTTGTCACCCGCTATAGGATCACCTGTTCGCTCATAATTTTTCAGTGCATGAATTACGGTATTTCCAATATCGAAACATTTTCCATTAACACTAAAAACACCATCCTTCCACCATTTAGAATACAAATCCATTTGATCTTTTGGATCAAAAACTTTAGTGCGAACAAGGCTATGAGCTAAGCAATACATCATACTTGTATCATCAGTCCACTCCCCTGCTTTAAGATTGAACGGCCCACCTCCAATAATGCCATTAATCGGCTCAAATGTTCCCGGAGCTTGAAATTCAAGCGTCGTTCCTAAAGCGTCCCCAACAGCACAACCAAGCAGAGCACCTCGAAAACGATTAATATCATCATCACAATCTACTTGAATTCTCTTATAATATTCTTTGCACTGTTCATCAGTAGGTTTGGGCACCGCGGTTCGGTAAACAAGATATGATAACATCCATTGTGTTTTATGAGGCTCTCTAGAACCGCTCATTTTATTTGTCATAAAAGGAAAGCGAAGATCGTCGGGAATTCTAAATCTCTCCTCAAAAATTTTGATAATATCTGGATCTGTAATAGGAAGACCATTATCATCTAATAAAAAATCGTTACTCATTATTTACATCTCTTCTAGTTTAATTACAGTAAATCCATTTAATGTATTTCTACTAATAACTTTAAATTTAGTTCCCGATTTAAATAAAACTTCTTCTTCATGTGGAGCTACTGAAGCTGTGTCAGCCACTTTAACACCATTTTTTGATTTAATTGTAATCTTTGTATTACCGGAAAAACTTTTATCTGGATTAAAGCTGGTACTTTTAAAACCCTTTTCATGATGTATTCCGTCAATGGGAAATAACTCATCTAATAAATCATCACTAAACTTATCTCCCCGCACAACCTCACCTTCATATCTGAACTCTGGGTTTTCAGCTAGTTTTTCTAAGCCTTTATTGGCATTTTCAACAACTCTAGACCATTTCTTTTTATCATCGGAAGAAAAGCCTCTTAAACCATTATTAATTGGTTCATATAAGTTTGTTGTATATACAGAGATTGACAAAAATTCTTCGCGCGATAGTACATCTAAACCTGGATGTAAGTAGTAATTCATAAGGACATGATTTTTGAAATCTTCACCTTCTAAACCATTTAAACTATTGCCGATGTTTAAATCTGACATAATTAGCTCATCCACAGAGGGCGGAGTTTTATTACTTTCTTTTATTACAGATTGAGAAACTAGTGGCTCTGATTTGTCTTTAGCTTCGAATACAAGTAATGAAGCTGGATTTCCAGATATAAGCTCTTGTTTAATCTCTTTCGGAGTGATGAAACCAATTTGCGCAGCTTCAAATAGATTCCTTTGTAACTCCCTACTAATCACACCTTTATTGAAAGCTCTATCTAAGCTTATTTTTAAACTTCTTTCACCTTCCTTACACATCAACCCATAGGGATCCACCCAATTAACCGGATTCGGCGCGTATTGGTAGTGGTTTATGCCGCCAACTAAGCCTATCGGGTCTTGATTTATAAAGCGTTGTTGCTTAGGGCTGTAATAACGGTAGCGGTTGTAGTGTAGGCCGCTTTCATCATCAAAATATTGCCCTTGAAAACGTATTGGCTGAGTGAAGCGGTTTTCTTTATAAAAGTCAGCATGGGTTTCTGGTTCTTCATAGCCATACACATCGGCGTGGTTTTGCCATACAACCTCTGCGTTTTTATTAGTTACAAAACGTGGGGTATTTAGTTGGTCTAGGTGGTAGTAATACAGTTCACCTTGTTTAATCAGTGCGACCGGGTGAAATTGATTGGGAAAGTTGATGTACCAGGTATACTCGCCGTGCTGGTATTCACCTATTAGCTGGTCGTTATCCCAAATATAATCAATCTTGCCATGTTCAGTCTGCTTAGCAATACGACGACCGAGTGAGTCGTAGTCAAAATCGCTATCGCCAAAATGGGTTAGGCAATAAGAGCCAAAATATCTGCAAGGCTTAAGCCAAATAGCCCAAGCCTATAGAACATCCGTGTTGTTAAAGAGCGATTTTAATTATGAAAAAGCTTTTCGTATAAGTGCATCATGATCAAGTACTTCGATTTGACCAAATTGCGCCAATATAGATAAGTGAACAAAAATATTTACCTTGTTAATATTGTCAAAAATAGCTTCTCCACCAACAATTAAGCTCGGTTCAAAACCAAACATTTCGTCTGCCTTTAATTCACCAAATTTTTTGATAGATGGTTCAAATAAGTAAGATCTAGATTTATCTTTAATATCAAAATCTTTAACGTTTGCTCCACCAAAAAAGATCTCTAATGAAAAATCATTCTCATCACGAGCATTCCCATCTTGCTCAATAATCCAACCTCGCCGAGTATTAACTTCATATTTATAACCGGTTTCTTCACCCCAAATATATAAATTTCCAAATGCACTTCGTGCAAAAACATGATAGATGTCATTATCTGGAATATCTGTATGTTCTAACCATTCATCTAGGGTATCTTCATAATCATCAGGGTTAACAATCCAAAATAAACCTTGTTTAAAGCTACAAAACCCATATTCTTGCCAATATTCTAATAAACGATCTGGGAGCTTATTTTTAAATTTTTCTAATGTTATTGAAGAACAGCTTTCTTGCTGCTCTGGCATTCCAAAATCTTCTAAAAAGCCCTCAAAGTCCTCATCTAATTTAAATTCGTGCATCTTTCCGCCTTACTTACAACGTGATAATTCTACATTCATTTTTGCATCTGGCCCGTGCAAATCCATGGCTTGCTTAGCTGCTTTATCCATTCCATCAACTCGATCGGCTTTCGCCCATTGTGAACAATGGTGAATAATTAAGCAGTGACTGGCCTTGTTGATCAAATGCAGCTCTCTAATAAACTCACTTAACTTACTGATATTTAGGCAGACCAAGGGTGTTGATCTTATTTAGCGCCTTCACTTTGATCATCGCTTCAACCAGTTGGCGATTGT
>NZ_JAKGBA010000055.1:0-9590 GCF_021532495.1 Pseudoalteromonas sp. Cn5-37
TTAGGTGAAAGGTTGATTTACCTAAATCAATACCTATGACTTTTGCAACTGACATGATGGTTTCCTCCTGTAATAGCCAACACTATGAGTTTAGCTAATGGGTGGGGCGTACCATCTAATTAATGAGTTAGAGCCGACCAGTGGCTCTGTGCCAAAAGCGGACTTGGTACAAAAACAAAGGCACCTCATGTATCAAAAGGTGCCTTCTTATTTTGTTAAAAGTTGTTTTTATTTTTAACCGCTATAACTTGACCATTTTTTGCAATTTGGAAGTAAAGCTTATCTTCGTTGCTAGCATTAGATGCACTAACTACGTAGAAATTGTCTTCAACGCTAGCAATCGAAAGTTGCGACTTATCAATATTTTTCCATGACTCATCTAACTTACCAACTTCAAAACCAGCGTCTTTAAATGTCATCTTTTGAATATGTGTTGCAGCGATGCTAACAGCTTTCTGACCGCTGATGACACCATGATCTCCATGTGCCTGTACATTACTAGTTAGCAAGGCACCACAAAGCGCAACGATTGATATTAGTTTGTTCATTTTAGTCTCCATTTTGTATGAAATTCGTAAAGTTAAATTCGTTATTGTTTAAGGCCAATAACTTTGTATTGCCCTTTGACCATTAGCTGTATTGAAACTGGCTTGTCTGATTTGTTTTTCCAGTACCAGCCATGAGAGCCTTCAAATGGCGTGGTATAACTACCTTTCATTTCATTAGTAGTAGCAATAACATAGCTTTCAAAATATCCCGTTGTGTCACCTTCTGGCTCACCATGTAAATCGAAGTACAATGGAACACCATCGGTTAACCATTCATAAGTCATTTTTTCATGCTGCTTCATATAAAATTTATATTCGATGCCGCGTCCCGCAGGGACTGTCACTTCTATTGTTTGAAACTCATCCGTGCCTTTAGTTGTCTCTAATGACGTTGTTTCCACTTCAGCCGCTTGTGCAAGTGCTGTTAAACCTAACTTGTTTCCAATACCTGTCGGATCGATGTTGTACTCTGCTGGTAAGATAAAGGTAACCAGTGCAATAGCCGCGACAACGACTGCTGAAATACTCGCTTTAACGAGTGTTTTGGTACTAACTGTATGTTGCATAAAATTCTCTTTTATTTCTGTATTTCTATAAGTTAAAAATCGATTAAATGGTAAAGTAACCAGCAAGTTGTAAGCCCATCAACATCACACCAGCACTCATTAGTGCGGTATTTGTGACTGTCGAAAAGCGTTGAAATGAAGGCAGTTTTCGCCATGCATTTATCATGATCAAAATAAGTGCGAGCGCAGCAAATTGACCAAGTTCAACACCTAAGTTAAAGGCAATCAGGTTGGTAATAAGACCTTCATCAGCTAGGCTAAACTCTTGTAATTTGGTAGCTAAACCAAAGCCATGAAACAGACCGAAAATCAGCACCGCCCATTGGGTATTAGGCTGCCAATTAAAGCAAAGCTTAAAGCCACCTAGATTATCGAAGCCCTTATAAATTACGGAAAAACCGATAATGGCATCAATTAAATAAGCATTGACCTGTATGTCACTTAACACACCAAATAACAGGGTTGTACTATGCCCAATAGTAAACATGGTGACGTACAACAGTACGTCACGGCTACGATATAAAAAGAAGATAACACCGACTAAAAACAGCAAGTGGTCATAGCCCGTTATCATATGCTTAGCGCCTATATATAAAAACGGGATAAACTGTACTCCATTATTTTGCTCTAAAAATGCTCTGGTTTTATCATCGACTCCGTGAGCAAAAGCTTCGATACTGACAAGCGCTAACAGCGCAATCGTCAGATAAGTCAGTACTTTAATCATGTTACTTGGCATCTTGAGACTCCAATACTTCAACATCAGTCAAAATAGACTCCTTTTCTTTATGTAAAATTCTGTATAAGGCAGGGATGACAAACAGAGTCAAAATCGTTGACGAAATAATGCCACCAATGACTACTGTTGCCAGAGGCCGCTGAACCTCCGAGCCTATGCCTGTATTTAACGCCATAGGAATAAAACCTAATGAAGCAACGAGTGCGGTTGTTAACACAGGTCGAAGACGCGTCAGCGCACCATCAAAGATTGCTTTATCAAGTGCCAAACCATCTTTGCGCAGTTCTCTGATAAACGACACCATAACCAGTCCATTTAGGATGGCGATGCCCGATAAGGCGATAAAGCCAACCGCTGCCGAAATTGAGAACGGAATATCACGTAGTAACAGCGCAGCAATACCACCAGTTAATGCAAGCGGAACCCCCGTAAAGATGATCATGGCATCTTTAAACGAGTTAAGGGCGAGGATTAATAAACCAACAATCATGATTAAAGTGACAGGTACAACAATACTCAGGCGCTCTGAAGCGGATTGCAGTTTTTGGTAAGTGCCGCCATATTCCACCCAATAACCAGCAGGTACTTCAACGTTTTCATTAATGGCTGCTTGTATGTCTGCAACAAAACTACCTAAGTCCCTACCACGAACATTGGCAGTTACTACCAATCTACGTTTACCATTTTCACGATTTATTTGGTTAGCACCCGATATCAGCTCAATATCAACCAATTCTTTAAGTGGTACTGTATGTCCATCAGCCAACGTTATCGGTAAATAAGGTATTGAATCGATATCATTACGTTTGGACTCTGTGAGCCTTACTACAATATCTGAGCGCACATCGCCTTGATAAAACTTACCTGCAACTGTACCGCCCATAGCCATTGCCACTTGAGACTGTACTTGGCTAATACTAATACCAAACTGCATCAGTTTTTCACGATTTGGCACAAGATTAAGCATGGGTAAACCAGTGGTTTGCTCAACTTGTATATCTACGGCACCTTCAACCTGAGAGATTGCACCCTCTATCTCACTGCCTAACGTAGTCAACGTATCAAAGTCATCACCAAACACTTTTATCGCAAGTTCAGCTCTCACCCCAGCTAACAATTCGTTAAAACGCATTTGTATTGGCTGTAAAAACTCATATCGGTTCCCCGGAATTGGCTCTACTAGCGCGGCTAACTCTTCTACAACTTGAGTTTTTGTCTTATCTGGATCAGGCCACAACTCGCGAGGTTTCAGGATAATGAAGTTATCTGCGACACTTGGCGGAACGGCATCAGTTGCAACGTCGGCAGTGCCTATTTTGGCAAAGACGCGTTCAACTTCTGGCATTTGTTTAATTTTATCTTCTAAAGATTCCTGAAGCGCGATTGCTTGAGACAATGACGTACCCGGAATTCGCAGCGCGTGCATGGCAATATCACCTTCATCCAAATTAGGCGCAAATTCACTACCTAACTTAGTTGCCTGATAACCTGAGAAACCCACTAATACTGTTGCGGCTATAACAACGAACCAACGGGCTTTTAAAACCCAGTTTAAAGCAGGCTTGTAAAGAACAGTAGCACCACGAATTATTGGGCTATGTTTTTCTTTCACAGGCTTTTTAAATAACAAGGCAACCATAGCGGGTACAAAGGTAACCGATAACACCATAGCGCTAAGTAACGCGATAACCACGGTGATCGCCATCGGGTGGAACATTTTGCCTTCAACACCCTCAAGAGCAAAAATGGGTAAGTAAACAGCGGTGATAATAAACACGCCAAATAGCGCTGGACGTATGACTTCCTTTGTGGCTTCGAACACGAGTTCCATGCGTTCTTTTAGCGGCAGAGGTTTGTTTCCTGCTTGACTTAGCCTGCGAAGACAATTTTCCACGATAATAATGGCACCATCGACTAACAAACCAAAATCTAACGCGCCTAAACTCATCAGGTTAGCACTCACGCGAGTTTGTACCATACCTGTTACTGTCATCAACATGGCAAATGGGATCACTAAGGCTGTTAAAAATGCAGCCCTGAAATTACCCAGTAGCACAAAGAGTACAACGATAACCAATATCGCCCCTTCGATCAGGTTAAGCTGAACCGTTTGTAGCGTTTTATCTACTAATTTAGTGCGATCATAAACAGCAGTTGCGACTATACCTTCTGGTAAAGTGGCGTTAATTTCCTTGAGCTTTTCTCCCACGGCATGAGCTACTGTGCGGCTATTTTCGCCAATAAGCATAAATACCGTACTCATCACCACTTCACGACCATTTTGTGTAGCAGCGCCAGTTCTAAGCCCTTTGCCGTTTTCAATATCGGCTACGTCTTTTATATAAATTGATGAACCATCAAGCGACTTAAGCGGAATATTACCAATGGCAGTCATATCAGTAACCTGACCGGGCAGCCTTAACAACCACTGTGCGCCATTTTGCTCAATAAAGCCTGCACCTTGGTTTTGGTTGTTTTGCGAAATTGCATCAACCACATCGGCTTGTGACAGCCCAAAAGCAAGTAACTTTTCAGGTTTGAAAGCGACTAATATTTCACGCTCAAATCCGCCTATCGGGTTCACTTCTACTACACCCGGCACCCGCATTAACTGTGGTCTTATTGTCCAGTCATGTACGGTTCGTAAATCCGTTGGTGTAATAGGCGTGCCATCAGCATGTGTAGCATCAGGCTCAGCATCAACAGTGAACATGAATATTTCACCAAGACCTGTCGCAATTGGCCCAAGTTGAGGCTCTAAGCCCAGCGGTAACTCAGCGCGTGCCGCTGATAAACGCTCATTAACAAGCTGACGGGCAAAATAGACATCAGTATCATCACTGAATATTGCAACCACTTGAGATAGGCCATAACGAGAAACTGAGCGGGTATAGGTTAACCCCGGTAAACCCGACAATGCGGTCTCTAACGGAAAAGTTACCCTTTGCTCAACTTCTAATGGCGTAAACCCAGCCGCTTCGGTATTGATCATTACCTGCACATTGGTGATATCAGGCACTGCATCAATCGGTAGTTTGGTAAAATTCCATATACCCAAACCTGACACAGCTAACACCATCACCATGACAAGGAATTTGCGCTTTATTGAAAAGCGTAAAATTGACTCCAACATTTATACACTCCTAGTGATCGTGTGATGCGCCAGACTTTTCAATGTCGGCTTTTAAGATGTAGCTATTGTTGGTCACGTATTCGGTTCCCGCTTTTAGGCCACCTAATACTTCAATCCATTCGCCTCCAGTGCGGCCCAACTCAAGCATACGAACTTCATACTGCTCACCCACTTTGGCGTAAACAACAGTAAAGTCTCTAAAACCTTGTAAGCCAACACGCTTTACAGCCAGTGGCACATCAATGGTTGCAACTTCAATGTCAGCTTTTACGAAGCCGCCTTCGGCAAGGTTACGACCTTCTAATTCGACCCAAACTATTCTTGCCTGATCATCTCTCACGCTAGGTTCAATAAATGACACCTCACCTACAAGGGGGTCCTCATGACCTTCAATGTTTAACGTAACTGGCGTTTCCAGTTTAACCTTGGAATAATCCGAAGGATAAACCGCTAATTTGGCAATATGGCGATTAAGATTGGTAATGGTGAGTAAGGTTTTACCATTAGTTTGCTCACCCGCGTTTGCGAATAACTGGGTAATAACACCGTTAATGGGCGCTTTAATAACGTAGGGCTTAAGACTTTCATTACTTTCTACTGTGAATAGCGTTTGCCCTTTTTTAACAATTTCACCGTAATTGACGTGTAATTTGGTGATTTCACCATCGAAACGCGCAGCAATGTTTCGCTTAGCGTCCACAGGTAAACTTAATTTTCCATAAGCGGGTATGGTTTGATGAATTGTCGCAGGGCCTGCGATTTCAGTGTTGATTTCCATTGCATCGGCAACTGCCTGTTCAATTGTGGTGCGACCCTCGAAGTTGTCATATCGCCAATTGTACTTTTTACCCTGATAAGTTGCTTCAATGGCAACAACAAAAGAGTGAGGCTCATAAATCACCATATCACCGCGAAGAAAGTCACCTTGAGCATTGAAGTTAATATCATCAGTGCCATCGCCTAGGCGAATTAATTTTACGTTTAAATCGACATTCTTTGGGTCTATAGGTTGTCCATCATTTGTCGCCCAAACACGAAACTCTGGTGGCACACCAGTTTCAAAAATAGAGAGTTCAATGGCAAAATCACCATCTCGTAACATGCGCCCACGGTGTGGACCTTTCTCTGGTTCAGCTTGCTCTGCCGCAGGTGTTGATGCTGCAATAGCATTAGGTGCGACGACACCTGTGAATGAGATAATAATCGCCAAGCTCAATGACGACAGAATATTTTTATTTTTCATAAATTTACTCATGGTTTTACTCGCTATCACTAACGGGCACGCCAGTTAGGCGTTGAATTTCAATATGTTGTAAATGCAAAGATTGATAAGCATCAAGTAACTGATTTTGGGCGCTGAGCAGCTCTCTACGTATATCACTCCACTGGTTGTAGCTAAGCTTACCGATATCAAATGCCTGACTTGCTTCAGTCAATGCGGTTTCTAGTACGGGAATAATTTCAGCTTGAATCGTTTCAATGACATGGTGGGAATGCGCCATTTCTTGTAATAGCACATATAGCTGTGCATCCAGTTTCTGCATTAAGGCTTGTTGCTGAGTTGCCAGTACATCTTGTTTTGCGCGTAAGGCCGCTATTGTTCCTGCATTGCTATTGTCATTCCCCCAAGGAATAGATATACCCGCTACTAAACCAAAGTCATTTGTCGCTTCATATCGTCTCAATCCCGCAGTGAGTTGCCACTGAGGTTTTGCTTCAATGCGTGCAAGCTCCATTTGAGACTGAGCGATACGTTGTTCATTAACAAACTGCTGTATTTGTGGGACTTGCTTAAGCTTGATTAGCTGGCTTTCTACCGAGGGAATTTCCGGCTTAAGCATTAAATTCCCAGTTAATTTAAGCTCAGCCTGAGGCTTGCCCCATAAGGATGACAGTTGATAATGACTAGCTTTTAATTCGTGCTCTAAATCTTCTACAGCGAGATTTCTTCGAACCAGCTCGGCTTGAGCCAAGCGCATTTCAACATTGGAACTTTTACCCGCTTTTACTCTTTTGGCAATAGCGTCAACCACTTCCTGTGCCTGAGACACCGCTAATTGATTGAGTTTCAAGCGCTCTTGCTTTATCAAGATTTCAACAAACTGTTTAGCAACAATCGCAGATAAATCGAGGGCTTTTATTTTTTGCTCTACTATTACTGCATTTGCTTGGCTTTTTGCCGCATTAACTCTGCCATCAATTTGATCTTGTTGAAGCAACCAAGAGTATGTGAGCGTTGATTGCATACTTTGTAATGCGCTATGCTCACCTGTCCCTAACGCATCTTCAATCATTAAACCTATTTGAGGACGCTCTCCAATGCCAGCTTGCTCGATATTACCTTGCCACACAGCTTCTTGAGCTATCAAGGCTTTTAGCTCAGGATGACTTTGTAGAGTCATGGTCACAGCCTTGCTTAAATTTATAACCTGATGTGATGACTGTAATTGCTGCTGGGACTGCGCATTAGCCAAAAAGGGAGTTGATGTTACTAAACCAGCCCCCGTTGTTAAAACTAGACCAACAGCCAAAAACCGATTGCCGATCGGTTTTTTTCCGTTGCTTTTATAAAAATTAAATCTCATTCCATATCCTTAATTAATGGATGAAAAAAGTTTCGATAAAGTGATGAAAACTATCGACAGTGGATGCCGCTAGTACTGGCATAGTTGCCAATAATGCTAGAGTAATGATGATAGTAGTAAGTGACGGTTTATTAATTGGATTTAATAAACCCTCAACACGAAGACTCGTGTAATCATGTCCGAAGTAGCTAACAGACGCCTGATCGCAGTCCGTAGGAAGTGCTTTTTGAAGTCTAGCGACATCAATTAATGTCTGTGCGATATCAAGGTGGTCGTATTCTTTTGTGACCTCATTGTCGGCCATCTTTTCCGTCATTAAGACATATTGCTCGATTAGGGTTTGTTTTATACGTGACGGATAGAAGCTGGCAAGTGCCGTGAAAAGCACTTTAAATAACGGGTCTCTTGCCGTTACATGGGCCAGTTCATGATTAACGATGATATTAAGTTGTTCATCGCTAACTTGGGTTTGTAGTCCGGTTGATACATATATCTTGGGAGATATAAAACCTGTAGTAAAGGCAACAGGCACTTTAACAGGCATCAATAAATATTGATTGCCATTAGTCGTCCTAGCACCTTGTGCATCAGTAAAGCTTAGTAAACTCGATAATGCGATGGACTGTTTGGTTCTAACAAAGGTAGTCTTAGTTACGCGCCAAGCTAAATAGATTAGTGCTAAAAGTAAGGTTAACGCGTGCCAACTTGAAAAGCTAAAAATATCGATATGGTGCCAATGGGCAAAATCTTCGAACCAGCTTATGTTAAAAACTTTATCAAACCCTAACGAGTAAGGCATAAAGTAACCAATACAAGAAAAGGCTATCCACCAAGGTGCACTCACTAGTGACCACAATATAAACTTTTGACTATTAAAACTGACTTGTTTGAGTCTGAACAACACAAAACGAGATACGACAGCAACAGTTGCAATACCGATCACAAATGCAAGCACTGAAACACTGAGCAAATTTAGAACGATTGCCATATCTCCAACTAACATAATTAAGCCCGTTCCTTTCTTAGCTGGCGTTGTTTCTCGATCATTTTTTCTAATGTATCGAGTTGTTCGTCATTAAGCTGTGCCGAAGCAGAACTGAACGCAGCAATTAAGCTATTTTCACCATCATCAACAAAGTCACTGGTTACATTTGAAATAAGTTGAGCAATTAAGCCTTCACGATCTACTCTGGCTGAATAACAATACGCATGACCTTGTTTAGTGCGTTTAAGTAATTCTTTTTTAAATAACCTATCAAGCGTACTTTGGATAGTATTTAACGAATTACCACGAGCTAACCCCAGTACTTTATGTACTTGCTTTGCATCCGCCTCTTTGACATTCCAGAAATGTTGAAGCACTAATTTTTCTAGTTCACCTAATTGCATAACACTTTACTCTATTTAATTCGCTGGCTATATTGCCACAACAAAAACCGATAGGCAATCGGTTTTTAGATTTAAGGGTATTATATGGGTTGGCTAATAACTAAGTATTTGATCACCGCTACGGTCATTGTCGCGGCATCGGAGCTAGCAAAACGAAATGATAAACTAGGCGCACTCATAGTGGCCTTACCGACAGTCACAATTTTAGCCATGATTTGGTTATATGTTGAAAAGCAGCCGTCAGAGAAAATAGCCAATCATGCTTGGTACACTTTTTGGTATGTACTTCTCACATTGCCCATGTTTTTACTTTTCCCCATGCTGATGCAGCGCTACAGTTTTTGGCTATCGTTACTCATCAGCTCATTAATAACTGTAATTTGCTTTTGGCTGTTTTCTTTATTGCTGAAGCTGTTTGGAATAGATTTGCTTCCTTGAGGTTAACAGCAAGGTCCTTTGTTCACCCCACAGCTGCCATTAGAGTATTTACGTTAACGCGTAATGGGGCGTGCGACGTGAAGTCGTATGAAGCGCTGTTCACCGCTTAATGAGTGAACCATCTGTATCACCAGATGATCCTAGGAGCCTGAATAAAGTAGCGGCTCTGACAATGTAACGAAGGTTGGTATG
>NZ_JAKGBA010000056.1:0-7160 GCF_021532495.1 Pseudoalteromonas sp. Cn5-37
GGCAATCGTAAGACTAGCCGAGTCAAAAGCTCGACTAGCGGTGTCCAACGAAGCGTCAAAAAAGAAAGGTTAGTAGCTTAGGCTATTATCTTGGAAGCTCGATGCCTTTAGGCGCGAGTAGTTCACAGACGTACAATAGGCCATTTTATCACTTTTGATGAACGGGAATAGGATGTGCCCGGGATAGAACCGATTGTTGCAAAGTACTGCGCTTAAAGCTGAACAATTGGAAAAATGATCCATTACTCAATATCTAGTTATGAGCGTAGGGTTTTTATTTTTTTTAATGGTGCTCATGCTTGGCTTCAATCTCATGAGTATAAATTAGACACCCCTTTTATACTTGTTAAGTTTAAGCTGTTTAAAAAAGTAAAAAGTAAAAAGTAAAAAGTAAAAAGTAAAAAGTTTAGGTTTTAGTTCAAAGTTTGATCAAGATCATAAAATTATTTTTACAAAGTGGCTAATATTGTAGGTGCTAAAGAAGGAATGATAATGTTTGGACTTTTCAAGTGGTTTAAAATAGTGGTAATTACTCTGTTGCTTACGCAGCATGGCTTTGCTATTGCTAAACCAATGAATTGTGAAGAGCATCATAATGGCTCATCCGACACGCATATTATACAACCAAGCAAAAATATGCATCATCAATCAATGATTGACAATAGTCACTATCACACTGAAAATTCGCAAGATTCTAAAAACCGTCATGGTGATGAAGACTGTGAAAAATGTAAAGCTGGTGATTGTGTTTGTTGTGAAGGCGGTTTTTGTACAAGCTTTCATTTAAATGCCTATCTTGTGGAAGCGCAAGACGAAGGTATTTGCAATATTCATTCTGAGCTAATTCTACAGCGTACACCCCTACCAAAATCTGGTATCCATCTCTTACTTTATCGTCCACCAATTATTGGCTAATCACGGGAACAGTGCGTCTTTTTTTCGCCACTCCCATCAAAATAGAATGATTTTTTCATTGGTTTAAATAACCAATTGTTTTGAACGATTAGTACGATATTTGGAAAGGCATTATGAAAATGCTCAAACTATTGCTATTTACAGTACTTAATGCTGTCGATTTTGACCGAGATTTCTCTTTTACCAAAAAATTAGTTTTTAGCTTTTGCATTATTAATCACGAATAATCACTTGACCTGTGTCTTAGACACAGGTCTAAGCTGTAGGTGAGATTACAAACTTAGGTGAAGAACTAAGGAGTGAACATGAAAGTTGCAGAGCTGGCAAAAAGCCTTGGAACGACTGCTGATACGGTGCGCTATTACACCAGATTAGGATTGTTAAAACCAGCTAAGTCAGTGAACGGCTACAAGTCATACTCGAATAAAGAAGTATCGAGACTTAAATTCATTTTAAGTGCCAGAAACCTTGGTTTTTCCGTTGCAGATATCAAGGAAATTATTAATGAATCTGAAGATGGTAAAAGTGCGTGCCCATTAGTCAGAAGCCTGATCAAAGAGCGGCTTGAAGAAACAGAAAAGCAGTTTCAAGCAATGTTGGCACTTCGAGGAAAAATGTCTTCTGCGCTTTCTCAATGGGAAGAAATGGAAGACAAAGCACCGACTGCAAACATGGTTTGTCATCTCATCGAAAACTTTGAGCAAATTAAAAAAGCATAGGAGGAAAAAGGGTGGCTACTAACACAAATATAAAAACTGAATCAGGCTGTTGCTGTAAGGCAAAAGCTCAATCCTCTTCGTGTAAAAGTAAGGAGAATACGTTGGAGAAAGTATCACATAACCAACAGCTTATCATTGAAGGCGCTGGGTGTGCTAGCTGTGTAGGCAAAATTGAAGGGGCGTTGAAGGCAACTCTTGGAGTCGTCAGTGCGGAAATGAATTTTGCTGATAGGACAGTAACAGTTTATGGGACAGCTAAAACAGAAGAATTGATCAAAGCTGTTGAGTCAGTGGGGTATAACGCGAAGCCAATTGATGATAGCTCAGCAACAGATGCGCTTGATGAGAAAGAGGCGGCGGATTGGGCATATTACAAAAAGCTAATGCGCGATACGTTTATTGCCCTTTCACTCGGCGTTCCTTTGATGATCTACAGCATTGTGGTTGGAGAAATGACGGTTGAAACAAACCTTGAACGCATGTCTTGGCTGGTTGTAGGCATTTTAACTTTTGGTGTTATGTATTTTTCAGGTAAGCATTTTTATGTTGGCGCTTGGAAAAGCTTTAAAAACCACTCCGCTAATATGGACACTTTAATAGCTTTAGGAACAGGTACAGCTTGGGTGTATTCGATGGTTGTCGTGTTTGCACCTGACGCCGTTCCATTAATGGCACGGCATGTTTATTTTGAAGCTACCGCCATGATCATTGGCTTAATTGATTTAGGTCTGGCATTAGAAATAAAAGCCAGAGGTAAAACCTCTGAGGCCATTAAGCGTCTTATCGGCTTGCAGGCCAAAACGGCAACCGTAGTTCGTGATAGCAAAGAAGTTCAGATTGGTATTGAGCTGGTTTTACTTAACGATATTGTAAAGGTAAAACCGGGCGAAAAAATTCCCGTCGATGGTGTGGTATTGGAAGGGCACACCTCTATTGATGAGTCCATGCTGACAGGCGAGCCTATGCCTGTTGAAAAAGCCGAAGAAGATGAGGTTGTCGCTGGTACTTTGAACAAATCAGGCATGATTATGTTTAAAGCCACACGTGTTGGAAAAGACACGGCGCTTGCGCAAATCATCAATATGGTGAAACGAGCACAAAATTCTAAACCGCCGATTGGCCGCTTGGCTGATGTTATTTCAGCTTTTTTCGTTCCTGTTGTCATGATCATCTCTGTGTTAAGTGCGCTAGCATGGCTTAACTTTGGACCTGAGCCAGCAATTGCTTTTGCCATCGTATCAGCAACTACTGTACTCATTATTGCCTGCCCATGTGCTTTGGGCTTGGCAACGCCCATGTCTGTCATGGTCGGAGTAGGAAAGGCCGCAGAAGCAGGCGTGCTAATTCGAAACGGTGAGGCACTGCAAACCGCCTCTAAAATCACTGCCATGATTTTAGATAAAACGGGCACTATTACTGAAGGGGCACCTAAGGTAACCGATATTGTTTTAGCAAAAGCTACGGACGAAAAAGACGTACTACAGCTTGCTGCAAGTTTAGAGAGCGGCTCAGAGCACCCTTTAGCGCAAGCGATTGTTGAAAGTGCGTTAGATAAGGATATTGAGTTACTAAAAATTGAAGCGTTTAACGCCATTACGGGTTTTGGTGTAGAAGCAAACTGCAACAATAAAGCTCTGCTTTTCGGAAACGATAAACTAATGAAGTTAAAAGGCATAGACCTCACAGGCTTTGTTGAACAAGCGCAGTCTTTAGCCAAAGAAGCCAAAACACCTATGTACTTTGCTGTAGATGGTGAACTTGCAGCAATCATTGCTGTTGCAGATCCTATCAAGTCAGACTCAATCTCTGCTATCAAACGACTTCAGGCTAATGGTATACGCGTCATCATGTTAACGGGTGATAACAAGGAAACCGCTGCTGCTGTTGCCAAAAAAGCGGGTATTAGTGAGTTTCTTGCTGAAGTGCTGCCAGAAGATAAAGCCAACAAGGTGAAAGAGCTACAAGAAGGCGGCGAAATTGTTGGTATGACAGGAGATGGCATCAACGATGCTCCTGCGCTAGCGTTAGCCGATGTTGGCTTCGCCATAGGCACAGGGACTGATGTAGCTATCGAAAGTGCTGACATTACCCTAATGCGTGGTTCACTTCATGGCCTAGCTGATGCCATAGCGGTAAGCAAAGCTACTTTACGAAATATAAAACAAAACTTGTTTGGCGCGTTTGTCTATAACGTAGCCGGGATTCCTTTTGCTGCGGGGGTTCTATATCCCTTCTTTGGCATTCTGCTTAGCCCTGTAATTGCAGGTGCTGCAATGGCGTTTTCGTCATTGACTGTCGTGTCAAATGCAAATCGACTTCGCTTGTTTAAAGCAAAAGAGAATTAAGGAGAAACACGATGATGTTAATTAACTTATTAGGCTTAGTGTTAATCGCACTGATTGTTTGGTGGTTTTGGCTATACAAACCCAATAAAACAATTGTTCAAGGTAATGAAGTACTCATTGAAGTGAGGGATGGCGTGTATTCACCATCCTCAATCCAAGTGTCTGCTAGTCAACCTGTCACTCTGAAGTTTATGCGCAAAGATCAATCACCCTGCGCTGAAACAATGCTTATTCCATCATTGGAGATAAGCGAGCAGCTTAAATTAAATGAAATTACTCAAATTACCTTATTGAACTTATCACCGGGAGAGCATGAGTTTCATTGTCAGATGCAAATGTATCGCGGTGTCTTAAAGGTTGTTTAGGAGGGTTTATGAACATGAAAAAAGTGACCGCCATTTTCGATGAAATGGTGTTAACACGAGTAGAAGAGGCACTACTTTCACATGGCTATAAAGGCTTTACCATTCATAAAGCAACGGGCAGAGGTGCATATGCTGATACTTACAACAGAAATCACTAATCAGCACATATAGTTATGACAATTTATGTTGCTTTTGATGATGCAGAACATGTTGCTAAAGTTTTGCTTGATGCAGCGTATACCAACGTTGAAGGAGAAGGACTAGTTAGTATCTCCCCTGTGGATAATCTCTTCTGGATAAATTCTAAGTCTGAAGCTTCAGCGGAAGATTTAAGGTCAATAGGAGGCCAATATGAAAAATGAGCACCCTAAATTTTGGTCAACACCCACGGGTTGGGCTGCATTGGTGCTTATTGCCGCAGCCACCTATTTTTTAATCTTTGAACATGGACAGCATGTACTGCAATTTCTTCCTTATTTGATTTTATTGCTATGCCCGTTGATGCACGTATTTATGCATGGCAGTCATGGCAAACATGGCCACGATCATTCACATGCGCCTGATGAGAAAAAGGAAGAGAGCTTTCAAGAACTCACGGATAAAAATGCTGCCTATCGTGACGGCTACATACAAGGTTTAGAAGAAGGACGTAAGGAATCACATAAAAAGGAGAACAGTGATGAATGAGACATATGATTATGGCTTATGGTCAATGGTGATACTGAACTCAGCAATTTTTATCTTTTTTGCCTTTAGTTTTGTCAAACCAAAAACATCTACTGATTGGCGAAGCCTTGGAGCGTTCTCCGCCTTTATTGTTGCCCTATTTACTGAAATGTATGGCTTTCCTTTAACTATCTATTTTCTGTCGGGGTGGCTGACGGAGACCTATCCAGAAGTAAATTTCTTTGCGCATGAGAATGGGCATTTATTACATACTTTCTTTGGATTTCAAGGTGATGCCCATTGGGACCCATTTCATATAGTGAGTATGGTGTTTATTGTTGCAGGTTTCTTTATGTTGTCTTCAGCATGGAATGTATTGCATCACGCGCAAAAGCATCATCAATTGGCTACAACTGGATGGTATGCAAGGTGTCGCCACCCACAGTATGTAGCTTTCATTCTAATCATGTTCGGCTTTTTATTGCAGTGGCCGACAATCCCAACACTTGCGATGTTTCCGATCTTAGTCGTTGTTTACGTCAAGCTAGCGAAACGCGAAGAAGCACAAGCGATTGCTGAGTTTGGTTCGGAGTACCACAGGTATATGGAATCGACACCAAGTTGGATCCCAAATTTTAATAAAAGTGTAGAAGGTAAAAATCATGAAAACGTTAACTAAATCAATTTTATTTATTAGTTCACTACTGATAACCACTAGCTCATTTGCCCAAAACAATGAGCATAAACATGAAGGTGCGAACAAAGCTGATATGCATCAAGGCATGGCAATACCACATGAGAACATGGGAGAAATGCACAAAAAGATGATGGAAATGAAAAAGGAAGTCCATGCCATTAAAACTGAAAAAGATCCTGAAAAGCAACAGCAGATGATGGTTGAACATCACCGTTCAATGATGAAGATGATGCAATCGATGCACAAAAACATGGAAGAAATGCCAATGCATCAACAAATCAAGATGGCTGAACATCATTTAGAAATGATGGGGAACATGATGCCGCAGATGAACCGCAAAATGGAAGAAATGAAAGATAGCAATCAACAGCATTCACACAAACATTAGGAGAAAAATTATGAGCGATTTAGATCGTAGAGTTGGCGTTAGAGAGCAAAATTTAGTTGTTCGAAATCTAAAGCTTAGCAATGTCACAGAAGAAAGCTGTGACGAGTTAGTAAAAGAAATAGATCAGCTTTTTGGTATAGATGAAGTTAGTTACAACATCAAAGAAGGTGAAATACACCTTGCCTATGATGCCGCAAACGTAAGCCTTGATGGGATTGAGGAGGTAATCCGTAAGTATGGCGCAGATGTTCATAATGATTGGTGGACACATACTAAAGAAAGTTACTATAAATTTGTTGATCAGAACATCAAAGATAACTCTGTTCATAAGCCTTGGAGTTGTCATCAAGCACCTTCGGGGGCTGGCCGGAAAAACAAATGAATTCATAAAAAAGTGTATAGATAATTAGTTAGTCAAATGAGGTAACAGTGATGAAAACACCCTATATAAAAGCTCTTTTATTGCTTACATTCGGTTTATATTTAGTGGGTTGTTCCAATACCACTTTTTATCATAAATACATGATGAGAGGTCAGGTAGTAGAAAGTTCTGATAATCGAACTCTAATCTGTATTGGTGCTAAGCATGGCGCAGAGGTTGGGCAAAAATACAGTGTTATTAGATTCCATGAAAGAATAGTATTGAGTGAAGGTGAAGATCCCTACACTATCGAAAAGGTAGGAACGGTACAAATTACTAAAATTGTGAATGATCATTTCGCAACTGTAAAGCTAGTGTCTGGTGACATTGCAGCGAAAGATATGGTGGAACTTGAAAACTAATAAAGTGGTGGCGAAAGCCACCACAAGAGCATAACAATAAAACTTTAGTGTTATTTTGTACAACCTTTGAGATTGTTTGCTCAGTTCTGGTTATCTTGATGCCAGTACGACAGAAAAAATGTTACATATGAATTAGAAAGGTATGGGCTGGCATCCTAAATAGCTGTTCCAAATAGTAGATCACCCGAGGAAGGGAACTCAATGCGGTTTGCGCGATCAGATCAGTCGCCAAACATAACCAATCAACAACCGCATTGAGTATGAACAAAATAGCATTTTTAT
>NZ_JAKGBA010000057.1:0-7048 GCF_021532495.1 Pseudoalteromonas sp. Cn5-37
AATTTCGTGATACAACTTACCCTCTAACTCAGCTTTGTATTTTGAAAGCTGAGTTATCAGCCCCATTACGTTATCGGCAACCATGCTGCCATTGAACTTTTGCATCGCTTTTACGTTTAAATTTTCAGGGTATACGGATTTAATGGTTGATGGGGCACCTTCACCCCATCAATCTGATACCACCCTCAGATGGTTGATAGATCGACTCCGTAGTTGAGTTCCTCTGCGAAGTCCGGCAGTCTGTAACCGATGGTTTTCTTGTAGAAAGGAGAGACCTTCGCAGTCGGTGCCTTCTTCTTGTACTTCGTGGTGTAGAGCATTCGTGCCCGCATCACCTCGAAGGAGTAACCGCGCCCTTCACGGTTCTTGTCCTTGGCCAGTCGGTTGATGGACTCCGTGTAAGCGTTGGTGACGGGCATGTCCGTCTCGAAGTAGGTCATGGTCTCTTCGCGCCAGTTTCCCACTGCCCTGACCAGATCGCTCCAGACTTCCTTTTGGCCCTTCGGGATGGTGGCTATCCACTCGTCCAGGGCGGCTTCTGCCTGGAGCCGTGTGGTGGCGTCCCAGATGCCGTAGAAGCGCTCCTTGTGCTCGTAGGCGGCCAGCAGTTGCGGGAACGCGCCTGTCCAGGTCTCCATGATGAGGCGCTCCCGGTCTGAGACTTCGTGAGCGCGTTTCAGCAGGATTTTCCGGTCTCCCTTGAGTCCGACTCTGGGACGGTTTCAGCTCCTTTCTGAGGCCCTTGCGCACTCTCTCTAGGGCATCGTTGGCCATGCGCACCACATGGAACTTATCGACCACGATACGGGCCTGGGGCAGCACAGCCTTGACCGCTGCCCGGTAGGGGTTCCACATGTCCATGCTGACGATCTCGACCTTCTGCCGGTCTTTCAGCTTCATCAGGTAGTTGGTCACCACGTCCTGGCGGCGGGTGGCCAGCAGGTCGAGCAGGGTTCGCTCCTCAATGTTGGTCAGAATACAGCGGTAGCGCTTGTTCAGGTATAGCTCGTCAATGCCCAGGATGCGGGGCGTCTCGAAGCGGTGCCAGTGCCCCAGGAACTCGGCGCGGGCGTTGAAGATGTCGCGCACCGTCTTCTCGTCCAGGCCGGTCTGTGCCGCCACAAAGGTGTAGGGGTGGTTGAAGGATTCCTTCTCCACGTACTCATGCAGCCGCAGTGTCATACGGAATCCGTCCACCATCTCCGGTAGCTGGGGCCTGAATGTTGTCTTGCAGGCCCGGCAGGTGTATCGGCGGCGGACCACCCAGAGAGTGACCCGCTTGCCGTGGATGGGCAGATCACGATAGGGAACGTCACGCTTGCCGAACCGTACGAACTCACCCTGCACGCCGCATTCCTCGCAGGCGATGGGATCGGGCACGTCCACCTGGAAGTGCATTTCGTCGTCGGTTGATTTGCAGCCCAGTACTTGGTATTGCGGCAGGTGAAGGATGTTGTCGGGAAGTTCGGTCATGGTGTTGTATAGGCGTAGGTGTCAGTCAGATCCATCCGACTCGGCATTGGTGTTTGCTTTTTTACCCAACAAGCTGCTGGAAACTAAAAGTAAGGCACCGAGGACAATTGCAATATCAGCCAGGTTGAAGGCCGGCCAATGCCAGTCTCGCCAATAGAAATCAAAGGAATCCACAACATAGCCGCGAAAGACCCGGTCAATCAGGTTGCCCATGGCGCCACCGAGGATAAGACTGTAAGCGATGGCTTCTCCTTTATGACGATTTTCAAGGATCAGCTTGATCAGAAAAATCGAGACCACTACCGCGATTCCGATAAAAAAGTAGCGCTGCCAGCCTCCACCATTCGCAAAAAGACTGAATGCGGCACCGGTATTCCATACGTGTACCCAGTTAAAGAATGAGGTCACTGAAATAGACTCGCCATATGCCATTGATTGTTGCACCAGCCATTTTACGGCCTGATCAGACGCTGCCAGCAGGCCGGAGATGGACAACAGAGCGTACGGTGACAGATGTTTGCCAAAAATGGACATTGCTTAATCCTTGAGCGCCAGAATGCGTCTAGCACCGTTAAGTACAATTACCCCCGCGATGGTGCCGATAATCAGATCCGGATAATTGGACCCGGTCCACGCGACCAGAGCGCCGGCGGTGATGACCCCCAGGTTGATCACCACGTCGTTGGCCGAGAATATCCAGCTTGCCTTCATGTGCGCCCCGCCCTCCCGATGTTTGGATATGAGCAGCAGACAACTGGTATTGGCAATCAATGCGACGAATGCGATAGCCATCATCACCAGCGATTCAGGCTCACTACCGAATACAAAGCGTCTCACCACCTCTATGAGTACGCCCACAGCCAAGATCAGTTGCAGTACACCAGCAAGATGCGCGGCACGTACCTGCATTTTCACGCTATGTCCAACCGCATAAAGGGCAAGCCCGTACACCGCCGCATCGGCAAAATTGTCCAGGGATTCTCCAATCAGGCCGGTGGACCGGGCGATCAGACCGGCAGTCATTTCCACCACGAACAGAAGTGCATTGATGCCGAGCAACCAGCGCAGGGTCCCGGATTCTTGCTTAGCAGAAGCTGCCGAAAACTCGGCGGCCTTGATGGTCTCCGGATTTGCAGCGACGGTTTCCTGAAGCGAGGCGCCTAGCCCCAAGGTCTTCAGTTTCGAGGTGACGGGCTCGACCTCGCCGTCATGCACGACCTTCAGCCGGCGGTTCGACAAGTCGAAGGACAGCGCCCGAATCTCCTCAAAGCCGTTCAGGGCTAGGCGAATCATTCGTTCTTCTGATGGACAGTCCATCTTCGGCACGGCATAAACACTGACCCATCTCCCTGGCGCCTCGGAGGAGGCCTGTATATCGGTATCCGCTGCGGACGTTGCATCAGCGCCACAGGCGCCACCACAGGATTTGCTCATGATACGACTCCACTTGAACAATGTTGTGGTACCATTTTAAACTATAAAGCTACTATAAGGTCAATAGAGTAAATAATCCGTTGGGGAGGAGGCTGATGCGCATTGGTCAGTTGGCGCAGTTGGTAGGGGTCGAAACACAGACGATCCGCTTCTATGAACAGCAGGGCTTGTTGCCGCCGCCTGATCGGCAGGACAACGGTTACCGTGTCTATACCGAGAAGCATGGTGAGGGGCTGGCCTTCATCCGTCGCTGCAGAATCCTGGGCCTGTCACTGGCTGAGATTCACGAACTACAGAGCTATCAGGACGACCCTCATCAGCCTTGTACCGCCGTCAACGCCTTGCTCGATGATCACATCTCTCATGTGCGGTCGCAGATAACCGCTCTGCAAGCGCTTGAGAAACAACTCGTTTCACTGAGAGCGAGTTGCAACGATGACCGGGAAGTTGAGGCGTGTGGGGTTCTTGCTGGAATTAGCGAAGGAAACATGCACCAGCAGTAGGTGAAGCATCAACCAGATAATCCGATGAGATGCCGGTCTGTCTCACTCTCATGCAAAGGTAAGATCAACCATTTAATCCGCTTACCCAATTTTCAAAACACGCTATATCAGTTTCATTGATTATCTGTCGTGAAATTTTGTGCGCAAAGTCGAGCCTTTGCCTTGAGATTTTACCGTGTAGCTTATTGATGCGTTGTTTAGTTTTGTGCCAACGATTTGAGCCTTTGGTTCGACGCGCAAGCTGGCGTTGCAATTGATTTAGCTTCTCTTTTGACTGTTTTAAAAACTTCGGATTATCGGCCACAAATCCGTTCGAACCAACAACCGTTTGCTTTGAGTTGATATCAAAACCAGTGATCTTTTCCAAAACCTGTTTAGCCGTTTTACACTCTACTTCCTGTGTGATGCTGCATCCCCACTTTCCGTGACGATATTGAATAGTTACGGTCTTAATTTTGCTCGCAAGCCCACGATGCAAAACGATTGGCACTTTGCCGACCTTTGGGATGCTTATAGCGTCATTTTCAATTCGAATACAGTTGGAATTATTGACCGCTCGGAAGCTATCATTGTGAAGCCGCTTCCTTTTGTAGGAAACTTTGTGCTTTGGAAAATGCTGCAAACGACCTTTAGAAAATGCATTCTTCATCGCTGTTTCCAAGTCGCGAGCAACCTGCTGAGCAGCAGAATCAAAGGCTTTAATCCAGCTAAATTCCTCGAATGGCTTAATTTCCTTGAGGAGAGAAGCCATATCTTTGTAAAACAGGAATGTTTTATCGTATTCATATCGACGCATATTTTCAGACAACAACAGATTCCAAATGCCACGCGCTGTCGCACCAAACTCAATGAGCTTAACTTCTTGTTCTGGCCTAGGGTTTAGCCTGTAGTTGTATCTGAGCGTCTTTTTCATATACTGTATAGACTACTGTATAAGGCCTAGTTGTCAAGATGGATTATGAAACTAAATCTCACTACAAATATCTAATTGCGCTTCATTTAATTTTGGAGGTTAAGTACAGAAAACCCCTGCTAAACGGAAGGCTGGGTGAGTTTGTAAAGAAAACGGTTTTCGATGTTTCTCTATCATCTGACTTTAGGATCGAAGAGGTTGAGATAGACAAAGATCACATTCATATGCTGATTACAATCGGCACTCGATATTCAGTAGGCCAGCACGCAAGGAGGATTAAGCAAGCCACAACCGCTAAAATCTGGAAATCATTTCCTTATCTGAAAAACCAATTTTGGAAAGAGAAAACATTTTGGTCAGATGGGTACTTTGTGTGTTCTGTAGGGAATGCAAGCGCAGAGACTATACGAAAATATATCCAAGAGCAGGGGTGACACCTATTCATCCCCGCGACATCACTTTGTTCTGATCACGGGGTTTTCTCGGTGAGTTTAGATAAAAAGTAATTTTTTAAAAATATTAGGCTTTTTTTGCCTCTATATGTTGCGTATACCTGTACATTATTAAGCATATATATGGAGGCTGTTATGTTTAAAAACCTGAATAAATACTCAAAACATCAAAACTCAAAGTGGTTTATCATTGTCATTTTACTTTGCTCTATTTTATCAATAGTTTATTTGCAAATACGTCATCCCGCTGACAACTCTAGTGTAGAGTCAACTTTTGACTACTCAACTATTATCGATCACTTTAGTGACAAGCTTAACCAAGGTACATTTCTGTTCTCTGAACCGGTTACTTGGAACGGCCGATTTATTCCTGTTGAGAGTTATGCTGGAATAAACCTTAAAAGTTTAAGCAGCGAGCATGCTGATGGTTTAGTTTTATATTGGCTTCATCGTATAAAGTTTGCCTCTACTGAAGAGACTGGTGTCATAAAAGACAGTTTTGAGTCTCTAAAATCATTACATTATGACATCAACGAAGCTAATGTAGAATTCTTAGATTGTAGCCTGACTGAAAAATGTGATTATAAAAAACTTATAAATAACTTCAGCAACTCAGCTTGGGTACCTTTTTGGGCAATGAAGGCAGATATTGAGTATGTTAAGAGCAAAAGTGATGAACTAGATGAGCTTAACATTTCTGCTGTTAGTGACTTAGAGTTTTTCGAGCTTCGTAACAATGCCGATCATGTTGAAATCATACCACCAGCACTTGCTGACTACTTAATAACCATACCTTTTTATCTGAATTGCGAAACCAACAATCAAAAGCTTTTGATGTACTTATACGAGGTCAAAACTAGGTTTCCCCAGCTAAGCACGATAGTTGATGAGTTCATGACTATGGCTTCAGCTAACCAGTGCGAGTTAGTGTAGGAGAGGAATAAAGATTCATACTAAAAGCTACTATCAAGTCCAAATCAAGCTACAACTGAATATTAAAGTATCATACTCTTGTAACTCTCTTCTGGACAAAAACACGTTAGAGTATTTAATCAGTAACGCCCGCATAACGGGCAAATATACGTAGGCTAAACTACCGAGCAACGCGAGGGGAGCCTACGTGTATTTGTCCCTAGCGAGCAAAGCGAGTGTTAATGCGTTTGTTATGTGACGGCCTAATAAAACTACGGAACATATACCATGCCAAACTCATATTTGTAGCCTGAAACTATGGGATAAATTCGACCTTTCAGAACGAGATCACTAACGCCTTCTTCTACAGTACATAAATCGATGATTAAATCCCAATAATCACCTTGCCATTGATAGCATGAACGTTCCCAACATTCAGTAGATAACGCCTTTAGACAACAACCATATTCAAGAACATTTTCTCTATTAAACTCGGCCAAATCACTAGATTGAAGAGTGATGTATTCCGAGACATTGTGGAGTTCGAAATTATCTTTGGTTAATTGAATAACCACTTTGCAAATGGAGTCTTTCCATACTTCCGGTATTGAATGTTCCTTTTCCAAATCTTTTAAAGGCAAATGCATTCTTCGTCATCCTTGAGTCACATAACATTTTAGTATTTATGCGACACGCAGTTTGTGTTGCATAATCGCTTGTTGGACTGAGCCGCTACCTGCTCGGTGTGTCAGAGTTGGTGTTGTTTATGCTATGGGAATTTGCTTTTTCTGGCCTAAGCGATATCAAGCCAACGTTACTGGCGAGCCTATCGCATCTAAGCTATCCCTGCTTTACTCAGCGTTTATTATGCTTCCATTACACCTAAATTTGCCTTAAGAAGCAATTATATTTTTACGCACACAGAGGTCGTTAGCCTGAGCAATTAAGCAGGTTAACTCATTGATTTTAAGCAGCAAGCAAGGCTGCTAACTCGTTCGCACTATTTCATTTGTTGGCGTATCTGAATTCATCACACCAATAAATCGTAAAATACCCACCTTGCATGACTGACAAAACCAATGCGGTACCAATGATTCTGTTTCTGGCTTTGCCTGCACTAGTTTGCATTTGTGTGTTGATTGAGCCTTTATTAACGCTAACTTTCGCTTGCGACACGCATTAGCTAAAAAACCGTAGTGGCGAATGCGCATAAACCCTTTAGGCAATACATGTTGCCCGAATTCAGATAATAAGTGCACCACTCATGGTTAAACGGTGAGAAGAGATCAACTGCCTGTTGGTGGTACTCTATCGTCGCCAAACAAACAGAAGCATTTACCATGAGTTACAAGCAGTTGATC
>NZ_JAKGBA010000058.1:0-6864 GCF_021532495.1 Pseudoalteromonas sp. Cn5-37
ACAGTTGATGGGGGCTAAGCTAAATGCGCGTGATTACAATCGCCAACTGGTTGAAGCGATGATCAAAGTGAAGGCGCTAAATAAGATCAACACCCTTGGTCTGCCTAAATATCAGTAAGTTAAGTGAATTTGTTAGAGAGCTGCATTTGATCAACAAGGCCATGTCCAATGTGCAGTATCTGAGCAGCGATAGTTAATTAGTAAATCAATATTCTTGAAATCTAACTCTAGATCTCGCGCAATTATAGGCTCGTGATGTGCAATTCTATTTCTTAATCCCCTGACATTCTCAAGAAGAACCCTCAATTTATTTCGCATTTCCGGCACTGATAAAGTTACTTCATGATTAGGAAATACTGTACGCAAGAATGGAGTCCATAAACGATCATCAAACCTTCTCGTTAGCAGTTTCTCCCAAAATACAAACTTTAATTCGGGAATAACTTTTCCTGTTGTGTTCTGTCCATTTCTGGCATTTATTAGATCACGTCTTGGGCTATAGCCTCTATCAGGGTTTGGTAAACTACGCTCAAATGTAGTATTCCAAGGCCAATTTAACCCATATTTTCTCTCCAAGGCTTCAGATACAGCGTTTCTAAAAACCACCTCACAAAGGTGAAGTGGCGCAAAAAACGCCGCAGACACTTGTGCATTCCATGCATAGAGCTTTAATGCTTGCTCTGTACTCAACGCTGTACCATTAAAAACAATTTGTTCATATGTACTCAACCTTGAGTCAGATAATGACCTTTTGATATTACTTGACGGCATCGTCAACTCCTTTTACAATTCACTTACTAGCTATGGGATATGCTGGCTTTATGCCTCCCCCTGTAGACATACGAAGAAAACAAAAAAACCTGCTTTATGCGGGTTTTTTTGTATCTTAAAAACCTATATGGGCTAGCTTGGTCGTAGCAATTACCCTTTCAAATTCTTTACCTATCACTTACTCTTTTAAACCGAGGGCTGGCACTGTCTTATACAAATCATTCAATGCATCAGTTAATTGTTGTGGATCAGGTATAATGTACGTATCGGTCACATCATCGCTAACATTTCCTATAGCCATTTAAAATTTGTACATTTTAAACAGCCGTAGTAAAAGTTATATCCGTCTATGTATACGCGAGTTGTTGTTTGAAGTGACTTATACTTCAAACAACACGAGTATTCACTTTGTACTTTTCTATTGTCCATAATTGAAAAAACCGGCCTGAAGAGGCCGGCAATTTCGCCCAAGTCCAGTGGTCGTAATGCCAAACGTGGAGCATGGGATAGCTATAAAATAGTAAACATACTACGTTCAAATGCAAGTAAATTTACAACTTAGTATCAAGCGGTAATTCAGTGAAGCTCATGTCTTTTAAGTGATAATCGTATAAGTATTTACCTTTGTCTTTAGGGTTTTTGTAATACTTTTCGTTGTATTCGCTCTTATTTTCTTTTTCCCATTCCTCAAAAAATACGTATCGCAGTTCGCTAATATCCACACCATCTTCAAAATTTTGCCCAGTAATAAATTTATGTATTTTCCCTTTGTGAATGACTATATGAGAACCAGCGTACATAGCCCAACTGTAATCCCAGTTACCTGATCCTAATTTTCTAGGGTGATACAAGTAAACATCATCCCCCATGTAATCACTCATTAAATGCAATGATACAAAATTTCCATTTGCTTCAAAAATTACATATGCAGACTTACTTTCTTGATCATATGACGAAACTCGACCAAGCCCAATGTATTGCCCGCAGTTATTTACAACAAGAATCAAATTTTCACATTGATTTTTGTTTTTATAGTTGATGATTCGCTGAGTACTTGTTGTCCTTTCTGACTCTATTTCAAGCCCTTTCTTGGCAGCAATTTCATCAAGCTTTTTCGAAGCTCTAGCAATAATACTTTCAGGATTTGCAAGTGCTGATTGACTTACATTCTCAACCTTAACTATAAATTGGGCGTTCTTAGCTAAAGGCTCGTCTTCAATGATACTATCATTAATGGCTGTACTGGCTGCTCCAGTAAAATCTAACATTAACAGCTGACCTAGAGCCATTACACTCGAGCCAGGTACTTTGCGTGTCCCTGACTTTCCGTCAGCACTGTCCATAAACTTATTGCTGCCAGCTAAGCGCATTGTTGTTTTTGCAAATGAGTCATTCTCATTTGCTTGAAAGCTATCAAACACAATTGGCTCTTTTGTTGATGAACAAGCTGATAAAGTTAATGCCATGACTGAAGCTAAGGATATTTTAGTTATATTTTTCATAGATTTCCTCGTTTGTCCCGAAAGTGTCTCTATCGTACTTTATTATTTATATCGCGCAACTTTACAATCATTAATCATTAATCATTAATCATTAATCATTAATCATTAATCATTAATCATTAATCATTAATCATTAATCATTAATCATTAAGGAAGTAGCATGCCAATGGTCTCGGCACATATGAACAATCAATATCATCTGCATTTATGATACTTCTTGTTTCAATAGCTCTCTCAGCAAGCTCAGCGTCAACAGCTCTTTGTGTTGTTCTATCAACAGCGTTTTCTCGACCTTCATTATTAAGTAGTCGACCAGAACCAGTTAGCTTATCAAGGTCTTGAGCAAAATCAGCAATACCAGACTCGATCATTATGTTAATCCATTCGCTTAAATCAATTTGATTCCAGTCTAGGTTAGACAGTTGTTCAGGGGTTAACCCCGGACAATTCCTTAATTTTGAACCATCAACTTCTTCTGTTGTATATTCTTCTAGGTCATGGCCAAGCATTGGGGATGCTTGTTCCATTATTATTCGAGATAGGATGGAGTCATAACAGCAATAATCTTGACGACGTAGATAGCAGACACCCAAAGCATCTTCAGCACAATATTTCTTTCCTACGGGAATACATTGTTTCGTAGCAAGCCTAATTCCCATATCCATTTCATACTCGTGGCAAGCAGTGAGCAAATTTAAAGCTAGTTTAATATATTGATACACCATGTATGCAGCATATACATAACCAATTACCGCTACAGCTTGACTTGCTCCTTCTGATAGCACCACTGTTGATGCCCCATTCTTAACAGTCTCTGTCATTAATGCCTGAGCTAACTCCTCTGGAATCGAATCATAAACATATTTCATAACCGCTTGTTGTAGTTTTTCCATAGCCTGCTTAGAGAAAATATCCATTGCGGCCCCAGATGCATCAACCACCTCCCCTACTGCATTACCTGCCGCAGTACTTGCCGCATCAGTAAATACTGTAGACACTGAAGACCAAGCGCTTGAAACAGCTTCACCAGCAGTTGTAGCTGCATTAGCAATAGGTTCTCTCAGACTCTGATAGCCGCCTACTACAGCATTACTGGTTCCATCTAGTCCAGCTACAAATGCATCTGCTTGTAGCATGCCATAAGCAGCTTGTGCATATTCATAAATATCAACACCATCAGGAGCCTCACAACAGTCATTACCTAAACCACTTGGCTCCCAAGAGCAAAATTTGCCTTCACCTTTAAAAATAGTGCACGTTGATGGGTCTGTAGGATCTTCACAGTTCATCCCATCTTCCATATGTTGTATTACTGTAGCCATAGCAAGAACATCTGCGAATTGATCATTAACTTCACTATTTGATGTTTCACAATTCCCTCCAACACAAGGCAATGTAGCCGCACAGGTATTCTGTGTTACGGAGCTTGTTACAGTCGAAACAACCTCCTCATCACATTGATACTCAATTGTGTAAGCGAAGCAAATATCATCGGCGTCATCTCGCTCCCAAAGCCACCCTTCAGCACATGTTCTCTCAATTTCTTGACATTGCGTATCAGTTTGGTAGGTAGTGCAGTGGTTTGGTTGAGATTCTATCTCATCCCAGGAATAACATTGGAATTCATCCCCTATCCCTGCTGCTTTTTCTTCCTCAGTGGCTCTCCGAGTTACAATACAGTAATCTTCACCTTTAGTAGGATCACAATTGTATCCATCAAGGTTAACTCTCCAAGTTTTATTTCCTGTATCACCATTATAAAAAGGAGGGACTGTTTCTAATATTTCTGGGGGTAATCCAACGCTACCAACCTCGATATTTGTATAGCTATCAAATTTACAAAAACCTTCAAACCGGCTTTCAGTACCACCACTAATTGTGTCACTAAACCCTGCTAAGCCATTGCTTTCCTTAAGCTCACTTTCAATCGCATCATAGCAACCAGCTGGATACTGCTTGTTTTCCCCTACTTCACCAGTAAACCTGTATCTTACTTGAGCGTTCAAGATCCATTTTGTATCACCACTATCATCAGTTTTATCTTCAACTTGGACAATACCTTTTAAACCATTTGCACATGTTGGCGCTTGCAACTCTCGAATCCAAGTACTTTCATCAATACTTCCATCTAGTGTGGTGTTGGGCCAAGCACCAAGGCTTACCCTATTAATATTAGTATTATTAACTGTGCAGAAATCTTCAAAACTTGGACCTTCAAATTTCAGCTCTGTTGCAATTGAATCGGTTGGGGCTATTGTCTTAGCAGTTTGCTTCTTTAGGTCAAATTCTACTGTTAAAAACTGCTTCCCCTTACCCGCCATTTGCACTATTACGTCATAAGCAACTGGTGTAGCTCTTTCAACTTCGCAATATAAGCTATTGCTTGCAAGGGGTTGCATACATAAATGATTTGTTGATTGTGTTGATGTAAATTCACGTGTTATGTCAACTGACTCATCTGTACATGACGATAACCATGATCCGGTACCGTCAAGGGCATCATTCACTTCATTAAATCCGTAATTGAAAATACTGCTTCTGGGGTTTATTTCTGGGGGTTTATTGTCATTCTGAATTGATTGAATTGTTTGGTATACAGTTGCATCACTAGCAGTGTCTGTTTTCAAACTGTTTATTTTAGTGGTTCCTGAAGCATAAAACTCTGTCTCATTACCATAGTGACTGTCTGCCTCAAATGTTGTTTGAGAGTGATTTAGCTCTGAGCTAGTGTACTCGTTTTGATTAGAAACATGCTCAGTAACTTTTGATTCATCAATAGTCCCAACATAATTACCACTATCATCTTTTGTAAGCGAAACTCCTCCATTACTATAATTTGTAATTAAACCTCCACTAGCATTAGTCGATGGAACAACAGCTGACTTTGACATGTCTCTCGCAACATTTACGCTATCTTCAATCTGCTGCTGTGCATTGTCTCCATAATTACCATAAGCAGACAAATCAACTGTTCTAGATGTCTGTGGGGTTAGGTAGTATTTTTGAATTATCTCATTTTCTCGATTTGGATTTATGACTGTTTGATGTGGGTATTTTAATAACGTTTGATTTAAACGTTGATCATCGGAGCGGTTATTTGTTGGATCATCAGTTTTGTATTTTTGCTGAATTTGGTCAAACCGTTCCTGTGCAGCAATAGCTGTTTCAAATGGAGTGGCAATCGATAGTAACCCAGCCCATACCCCAATTACTGATACAGCAATGGTTTGACCAACCATGCTTGCAATGATTGTATATCCGGTTAATTTTTTCTTAAAACACTTCATTAAACATAGAGCCATGACTATTTATTTGAAGATATTTTAAAATCTATATTTCCATCTAAATCCTAATTTTCATTAGATTTTTAATTAAAATTTGCTCAATTAAAGCCACCTGATAGAGTAAAAGGGCTCTGAGGTGCCTTTGCTCCATTATCATTTGATATGCATACCATGATCTATAGTGTGGATGCCCCTACACTAGAAAAATAACTTCACAGAAGATTTGAGAGAGCAAGTAAACAAAGTAAATCCCAAAAAAGAGTTTTTCAAAACCTCTATAGCAGAGGTTAGACAAGTAGTTGAGCAGCAGGATTTACTTGATGTTCATTGGAAACTGACAGCAGAAACTGCTGAATATAGGGAGTCTTTAACAATAGAAAATGCTCGACAAGAACAAAATGTCACCTAATAGCTAAACCTCTGTTATAGAATACCAAACCAGCAAAGTATAGAAGCACAAAAAGCAAATCCAGCGTCATTCTGGCTAAACTAGGATACAAAAGAAAAAAGCATACAAACTTAGGGATGAAGGTGAGTTTGTATGCTTGGGTATTGATAATCAATTAGGAATTTGCTGGCTCAATAATTTATTAAATACACTTTAAATATAGAGGCTGTGCTTATTATTGTCAAACTTCCATACTTAAAAATTTTTCGAAACTTTATGAGCTCCCCTTATTCGACATTAAGGTGGCGCCCATAAGTGATTCACTTCACACTGTTGTTTCAATAACTCCATGTTTTTAATATTAACTTTTTATAGGTGGGGTAAAAAAACCGAAACAAATATAAGCTTAATTTAATATTAAAATTAGATAAATCTAGGGGGTATCGCTCAATTACCTAGTAATTTTTTGCTAAAAACAAATTTTCCCAAATGAATCCCTAAATATGCAAAGGTAACGAACGCAATATGAGCTATTATAAACATAGTTCACCCCCTAAGAGTAAACAAGACTATACGTCAGGTTAATAGTTTTCTAACTGACTTATCTCGGTGTGTTGAGAGTTTTAGTTCTAAGTATCTCTTTGCTTTTCCTTTACCCATGTGATCAAGGCACTCGCAAATAATTGAAACACTGTTACTTATCTCTTCTTCGTATTTTGGGCTCGTGTACTTGTGGTATGTTGTTTTCTTAAATCCAAATATGTGCATTGCTTGCTGTTTACTTAGCCTATATTTAGTGAACTACTCGCGCCTAAAGGCATCGAGCTTCCAAGATAATAGCCTAAGCTACTAACCTTTCTTTTTTGACGCTTCGTTGGACACCGCTAGTCGAGCTTTTGACTCGGCTAGTCTTACGATT
>NZ_JAKGBA010000059.1:0-6796 GCF_021532495.1 Pseudoalteromonas sp. Cn5-37
ACGTATTTTTATATTGAAAAATACTACAACTCAGTAAGAAGGCATGGCACCCTAGGGTATAAAAGTCCCATGCAGTACGAACAAGTTAATTAAACCCCGTGTCTACTTTATCGGGGTCAGATCAGATAGCTGATAGCTGATAGCTGATAGCTGATAGCTGATAGCTGATAGCTATGTTATAATCCCCGCAATTTTTGACTTTCAGTAAGTAACAACGCAATGACACTTGATGATATTCGTATCGTATTAGTTAACACATCACATTCTGGTAATATTGGCTCAGCGGCACGTGCTATGAAAACGATGGGCTTATCAAATTTATATCTTGTTGATCCTGCTTGTGAAATTGACAGTCATGCGAGTGCGCTTGCAGCCGGTGCAACTGATGTTTTAGGTAAAACAGTGGTTGTTGATACACTGGCAGATGCGATTGCTGATTGTGGCTTAACAATTGGTACCAGCGCACGCTCACGTACTTTATCTTGGCCAATGGTTGAGCCGCGTGAATGTGGTGAAAAGTTAGTGGCTGAGGCTGAACATGGCCCTGTTGCACTCGTGTTTGGTCGTGAAAATAGTGGTTTAACGAACGAAGAACTACAACAATGTAACTACCACGTATGTATTCCTGCAAACCCTGAATACAGCTCACTAAATCTAGCAATGGCCGTGCAAACACTGTGTTATGAAACACGTATGGCATATTTAAATAAACAGCCAAAAGTACAAGAAGAAGACGAAGCAACCTACCCAAATGCGAAGCAAACTGAGCTATTCTACGAGCATTTAGAGCAAACGCTAAACGACACAGGTTTTATCATCAAGCAACACCCTGGCATGGTGATGACTAAACTACGTCGCTTATTTAACCGCGCACGTCCAGAAGAAGCTGAGATGAACATTTTACGCGGTATTCTTACCTCTATTAATAAGTCTATTAAATAATCACAGGTTATAAGTATAATACTTGACTAAATTACTCAGGTAATTACAATGTACCCAGTACTTGACTGTTTTTGTCAAGTATTCGGTTTTATCAATGGCAAGTATCAATTTTTATCAAGTGATAATACTTGACTATTTTGGTCTGGTAATTAAAATTTGCACACCTTAGCGTGCAGTAACATCGGGGGCTCCATGAAGTTAACATCAAAAGGCAGATACGCAGTAACCGCCATGTTGGATGTTGCACTACATACAAATGTGGGTGCAGTGCCTCTTGCCGATATTTCTGAACGCCAAGAGATTTCGTTATCTTACCTTGAACAATTATTCGCCCGTTTACGTAAAAATGGCCTTGTGACCTCTGTGCGTGGCCCAGGTGGCGGATATTTACTAGGTCGAGAAGCGAACGAAATCTCTGTCGGCGATGTGATTAATGCCGTTGATGAGTCTGTTGATGCAACACGTTGCCACAATGCAACGGGTGGCTGCCAAAGCGGCATGCGTTGTTTGACTCATACCTTATGGTCGGACTTAAGCGCACGTATCGAAGAGTTTTTAAATAGTATTACCCTTGCTGAATTGGTGGAAAAGTCAGATGTGAAAGAAGTCGCATCGCGCCAAGATAACAGCATCAACAATGCAATTAAGCAACTGGAAAACATTCAAGTAAGCTGTCAACTGTAGCTTGACGAAAGCGGAGAGAGAAATGAAGTTACCGATTTATTTAGATTACGCAGCAACCACGCCTGTTGATGAACGTGTGGCAAAAGAAATGATGCAATGCCTGACTATGGACGGTAATTTTGGTAACCCTGCATCACGCTCACACCGTTTTGGTTGGCAAGCAGAAGAAGCGGTTGATCAAGCACGTACAGATATTGCTGATCTGATCAACGCTGACCCGCGTGAAATTGTTTTCACTTCAGGTGCTACAGAATCAAACAACCTAGCAATTAAAGGTGCTGCGCAGTTTTATAAGAAGAAAGGCAAGCACGTTATCACTGTTAAAACAGAGCACAAAGCAGTGCTTGATACGTGTCGTGAACTAGAGCGTCAAGGTTTCGAAGTAACCTATATGGACGTTGAAGAAAACGGTTTACTTGACCTTAAAAAGCTTGAAGCTGCAATGCGTGACGACACAGTACTTGTGAGCGTAATGCACGTAAATAACGAGCTAGGTGTTATCCAAGATATCGCGACAATCGGCGAAATGTGCCGTGAGCGCAAAATTATGTTCCACGTAGATGCTGCACAAAGCGCAGGTAAAGTACTTATCGACGTGCAACAGTTAAAAGTAGATTTCATGTCATTCTCTGGCCACAAAGTATATGGCCCGAAAGGTGTAGGCGCACTGTATGTTCGCCGTAAGCCTCGTGCACGCTTAGAAGCACAAATGCACGGTGGTGGTCATGAGCGTGGTATGCGTTCAGGCACACTAGCTACTCACCAATTAGTTGGTATGGGTGCGGCATTTAGAATCGCTAAAGAAGATTTCGAAAAAGACCATGCACACATCAGCGCACTTCGTAAGCGTCTGATCGATGGCATCATGGCTGATATGGACGAAGTTTACTTCAATGGTGAACCAAGCCACTCAGTTCCAGGTATTGTAAATATCAGCTTCAACTTTGTTGAAGGTGAGTCGTTATTAATGGCTGTTAAAGACATTGCTGTTTCATCAGGTTCAGCCTGTACCTCAGCAAGCTTAGAGCCTTCTTATGTACTACGTGCATTAGGCCGTAATGACGAGTTGGCACACAGCTCAATTCGTTTCAGCATTGGCCGCTTTACGACTGAAGAAGAGATTGATTACACCGTTGAACTAATCAAAAACTCGATCGGCCGTTTACGTGAGATGTCTCCTCTATGGGAAATGCATCAAGAAGGTATTGATTTAGATTCAGTTGAGTGGGCGCATCACTAATCAGTGATCGCAGCCGCTAGCAGGTAGTGAGGATAGTATTATGGCTTATAGTGATAAAGTAATCGATCATGTTGAAAATCCACGTAACGTGGGTGCTTTAGACAAAAATGATCCGTCAGTTGCAACAGGTATGGTGGGTGCACCAGCATGTGGTGACGTAATGAAATTGCAAATCAAAGTATCACCAGAAGGTGTAATTGAAGATGCAAAATTCAAAACATATGGTTGTGGTAGCGCAATCGCTTCTTCTTCACTTGTAACTGAGTGGGTAAAAGGCAAAACATTAGATGAAGCTGCAACAATCAAAAACACTGATATCAGTGCTGAGCTTGAATTACCGCCAGTGAAAATTCACTGTTCAATTTTAGCAGAAGACGCGATTCAAGCAGCAATTGCTGACTACAAAAGCAAACAAGCGAAGTAAGAGATAAATTCATGGCAGTGACATTGACAGATGCGGCAGCAAACCGCGTAGAATCATTTTTAGCAAATCGCGGCAAAGGCATTGGCCTACGCGTTGGCATTAAAACGACGGGCTGTTCAGGTCTTGCTTATGTTCTTGAGTTTGTTGATGAGTTAGCAGACGGCGACGAAATTTTTGAAAGCCGTGGCGTGAAAGTGATCGTTGACGCCAAAAGCTTAGTCTACATTGATGGTACTGAGCTTGATTACACCAAAGAAGGTTTGAACGAAGGGTTTAAGTTTAACAACCCGAACCAAGCCGATGAGTGTGGTTGCGGCGAAAGCTTCACCGTTTAAGCTTTAAAAACTTTCTTTGCTTGAAGCCCTGCCTATGTAGGGCTTTGTTCTTTCCTGTTTACCGAGTTGGATTATGTAATGCGTTACTTTGAGTTATTTGCAATTCCAGTAGATTACAACATTGATTTAGCGACTATTAATAAACACTACCTTGAGCTGCAACGCGCAGTTCACCCTGATCGCCACGCAAGCTCTAGCAGCCGTGACAAATTACTTGCTGTGCAAAATGCAGCAGAAATCAATGATGCATTACAAACTTTAAAACACCCGGTAAAACGTGCTGAGTACATGCTAAGCGAGCTTGGTGTTGATATTCGCGCCGAGCAACAAACATTACAAGACCCGCTATTCTTAATGCAGCAAATGGAGCTGCGTGAAGAATTAGAAGAACTTGAAAATGCCGCAGATCCTGATGCAGCAATTGCCCAGTTTGAAGCGCAAATTAAACAACTCGATAAGCAATACAGCAGCGAATTAGCCGCTCAGCTGGCGAGTAATGATGAGCAACAATGGCAAGCTGCCGCTGACAATATTCGTAAATTGAAGTTTGTTTATAAGTTACGCGATGAACTAGAGCGTATTGAAGACAGTTTATTTGATGATTAATCGTTAGTTGTTACACAACAGCTATTTAAGAGTTTAAAAAGAGCATTATGGCATTATTGCAAATTGCTGAGCCGGGGCAGAGCGCGGCACCACATGAGCACAAATTAGCAGTCGGTATTGACCTTGGTACAACTAACTCGTTAGTTGCAACAGTGCAAAGCGGCGAAGCGCGCACACTGACTGATTTAGCAGGCAATGCGATGCTACCATCGGTTGTTCAATACCAAGCAGATAGCATTGTGGTTGGTGAGCGAGCGGCAGCAGCTGCAACTCAAGACCCTGCAAACACACTGATCTCGGTTAAGCGTTTTTTAGGTAAAACTCAGGCTGAAATCGAAAAAAGCTATGGTCAACTGCCGTACGAATTTTGTGAGCATGATGGCTCATTAGCAATCAGCACGGTTGCGGGTGCAATTAGCCCTGTTACTGCATCGAGTGAAATTTTAAAAGCATTAAAACTGCGCGCAGAAGACAGCTTTGCAGGTCAAGACATCTTAGGCGCGGTTATTACAGTGCCAGCTTATTTTGATGATGCTCAGCGTCAAAGCACTAAAGATGCCGCAGAGCTTGCTGGTATTAAGGTATTACGTTTATTAAACGAGCCAACGGCTGCGGCTGTTGCTTATGGCCTTGATTCAGGCCAAGAAGGCATTATCGCCGTATACGATTTAGGTGGCGGTACCTTCGATATTTCTATTTTACGTTTACACCAAGGTGTATTCGAAGTGCTTGCGACTGGTGGTGACTCAAGCCTTGGTGGTGACGATTTTGACTCGCTATTAGTTGAATACTTTAAAACACAAACCGGTGTGAGCGAGCTTTCTGCATCGGTATTGCGTTTATTCATCAATAAAGCAAAAGCATGTAAAGAAGCACTAAGCCAATACCAAACTGTAAATGTTGGTTTAGAGTTTGACGGTCAAAGCCACAAAGTTGAAGTAACCCGCGAAACGTTTGATGAGCTTGCTCTTAGCCTTGTGAAGAAAACACTACGTTCTTGTCGTCGTGCGGTTAAAGATGCCGGTATCGAGAACGAAGAAGTACTACAAGTTGTAATGGTTGGCGGCTCGACTCGTATGCCAATTGTACGCTCTCAAGTTGCTGCATTTTTTGATAAAGAGCCACTGACTTCTATCGACCCAGATCGCGTAGTTGCACTCGGTGCGGCATTACAAGCAGATGTTCTGGTTGGCAATAAGCCAGATTCAGACATGTTGCTATTAGACGTATTACCACTGTCGCTAGGTCTTGAAACCATGGGTGGCTTGGTTGAAAAAATTATTCCACGTAACACCACGATCCCTGTTGCACGTGCACAAGAGTTTACCACTTTCAAAGATGGTCAAACGGCAATGTCACTGCATGTATTACAAGGTGAGCGTGAGCTAGTTGACGATTGTCGTTCACTGGCTAAATTCAGCTTAAAAGGTATTCCGGCCATGGCAGCCGGTGCTGCGCACATTCGCGTAACCTTTAAAGTAGATGCAGATGGCCTATTAAGTGTATCGGCAATGGAAAAATCAACGGGTGTGCAAGCTGAAATTCAGGTCAAACCATCGTTTGGTTTATCGGACGACCAAATTGCAAATATGCTCAAAGAGTCAATGACTAACGCTAAAGACGACATGCAAGCGCGTATGCTTAAAGAGCAGCAAGTTGAAGCGTTACGTGTTGTTGAAGCGCTTGAAGCATCACTGGCAACCGACAGTGCATTACTTGATGAACAAGAATTAGGTGCGTTAAAAGCAGAAATTGCTAAACTTGTTGCCGTACGCGAAAGTGCAACAACACCTGCAGAAATTAAAGCAGCGATTGAAGCTGTAGACAATGCAAGTAGCGAATTTGCTGCTCGCAGAATGGATGCATCAATCAAAAAAGCGCTGCAAGGGCAGTCAGTAGACGAAGTTTAACGAGGTAAGGTATGCCACAAATTATTTTTCTTCCCCATGCAGAATTATGCCCAGAAGGCGCAGCAATTGAAGCACCTGCAGGTGAAACAGTATTAGATGTTGCACTAAAAAATGGTATTAGCATTCCACATGCATGTGAAAAATCATGTGCATGTACAACATGCCACTTAGTCATCCGTGAAGGCTTTGACTCTTTAGATGAAAGTGATGAGCTAGAAGACGACATGCTAGATAAAGCATGGGGTCTTGAGCCTGAATCACGCCTAGGTTGCCAAGCGGTGATCAAAGATGAAGATTTAGTGGTTGAAATTCCAAAGTATAATCTCAATATCGTTAATGAAGAGCATTAATTTTTAACGGCTTTGATTTCGTAAAAACCGCTGTAGTTGCTTGGTCTCTACAGCGGTTTTTTTATTTTAGAGCTGTCAGCTTTCAGCCGTCAGTTTTTAGCAGATCGAGATAGAGGTTTAGTTCTTTGTGTTAATGAACTGAAATAGCTTTACATTGATCTCTCAGGTTTTATGTTTTTGATAGCTGATAGCTGATAGCTGATAGCTGATAGCTGATAGCTGATAGCTGATAGCTGATAGCTGATAGCTGATAGCTGATAGCTGATAGCTGATAGCTGATAGCTGATAGCTGATAGCTGATAGCT
>NZ_JAKGBA010000060.1:0-6731 GCF_021532495.1 Pseudoalteromonas sp. Cn5-37
ATCAACTGCTTGTAACTCATGGTAAATGCTTCTGTTTGTTTGGCGACGATAGAGTACCACCAACAGGCAGTTGATCTCTTCTCACCGTTTAACCATGAGTGGTGCACTTATTATCTGAATTCGGGCCAAGTTAAGAACTGAGTTTTCATAATACCCTCTCTAATTCATGAGCATCTTTGGCTTGAGCGATCATTTCAAGTGCGTCATTAATTTCGGTTAAAGTTTCTTTATCTATTAACGTTATTCGATCTAAATCTATTTTTTCCGGGTTGGATATCCAAGAGACATCATACTTAGCAAGCAATAATGATTGAGCAGACTTTAAATTTTTCTCTGCTTCAGCAAAACCTTTTGACAAATTTAGTTCCATATTAAATCCTTAGCTGAGCATGTTTCTTAAACACATCACCTGTTTTTGGGTTTATAAATAGGCCGTTCATTTCAGCTAAAGATTCTAAAGTGAAATCAGGATTGTTTTTTAGAATTGCGTTTCTTACATCTTCATTTTTTAAAAATACATCTGCAGGAATTGTGAATTGGTTTAAATTCATGGGCTCTACGATTGGTGTTTTTCCTAATTCAGAAATGATATCCATTGCAGACTTCAGCTCCGAGAAAATAGCAAAACCAATGTCATTCATTTCTTGTTTAGTGGTCCCAACCCCATTTTTAATTAGCTCTGGATAAGGCATTAAAAATACATTTAAAGCCTTTTGAATTTGATTTTTAATATCTTTCAATGACATATGTAAAATACCAAGGTCGAATAACTACTTATAATTTACAGCTTGTTTCTAATTAAAAGGCGGGAAAAAAGAGTAAATTTTAAATTTAATCTATTTTTTAAAATGTTTCAGGTTGAAGTGTTTTAAAACCAAGTCCAATTTTTAAAATTGGACTTGGCGAAAAGCGTTATGGTGCAACTGATTCGGTTTTGGTGCACTCCTCCCCTTCTAGGCTCCAACCTGTAGGGCAAGTATTGGTACTTGGAACTTCTTCAGTTTTACTACACTGCTCCCCTGATAAAATATAATCTGTTGGGCAAGAGTAAGTTACAGCGGTAGATGTGGAGCTAACGCAGCTAGTGCCACTTAGTGAGCCACCAGCCGGACATGAGTAAACTAAACTCGCATTCTCTCTCTTATTACATTTCGACCCTGACAAACTATATTGTGACGGGCAAGAGTAAGTCACAGCTGTAGATGTGGAGCTAACACAGCTAGTACCATTTAATTTACCATCAGCCGGACATGAGTAAACTAAATTCGCATTATCTCTCTTGTTACACTTCGACCCTGATAAACTGTATTGTGATGGACAAGAGTAATTATATGAAACTGTTGTTGATTTAACACAGTTAGAGCCACTAGAAGTATATCCACTTGGACAAGAGGCAACTGATGCCACTGATGCAGTAGCCGAACATTCGAATGGATATCGACTTGTGTCGCTTACATATCCTGCAGGGCAACTTTTAGTTGTTGTTTCACCCATGCTGACACCGTTGGAGTAACAATAATATTTCATTGGGTATGACGTTACATCCGGTGAAGCAGTCTGACCTGCCGGACATACGTATACTTTGAAGGCATATTCTTTTCTTTCACACTTAGTTCCATTTAATGTATAACCTGATGGACACGAGTACGCTGGAGTACCATATTCATTTTTCACACAACCAGAACCAGTATTCGAATATCCAGAAGGGCAACTCTTAGATGCATCAATTTGAACATCTTTATAACAACTATTACCGGAACGCGTATATCCAGCAGGGCATGATGAACTTGCAGGCGAGCTCGATGAACCTAGACATAAACCATTTGAGTACGTGGTACCAACTGGGCAATTTTTAGTTGCATCAATTTGAGTGTCTTTATAACAACTACTTCCTGAGCGCGTATATCCAGCGGGGCAAGATGAGCTAGCAGGCGAGCTCGATGAACCCATACATACACCATTTGAATACGTCGTACCTGCAGGGCAATTCTTAGTGGCGTCTACTGTATATGTTTTAGAACAATCTCCCGAACTGAGACTGTACAAATAACCTGATGGACATACTTTAATTGCTGGTTGAGTCGTTGTTCTGTAACACATTCCGCCAGATAAAATGTAACCTTCAGGACATGTTGCCCCTTTGACACTTAGAGTGATGGTATAATTTGCAGCTCCTGATGATCCAACTACCCCTGGGTAAATTGGAATATCTAGTCCGCCAGCTGAGTTAATAGCCTTGTCAAATTGAACAGTTTGCCCTTTTGTTACAGTAATTCCATTTACAACAACAGAGCTTGGTGCGTCACTATGTAACTTAAATGTGATCTGCTGTTCACCAAAAGCCTTATTTCCGTCCAAGGTGTACAATGTTGGTACCTTTATTATTGTAAACGGCTCATCAGCTTTACTACTTAGTAAGCTTTTAGAAGACAGGGTGTTTACAGGTTCAACATTTACTGTGGTTTCAGCTTTAGTGCTGAAAGATATATATACCAAGGCCAGTAGTAATAGTTTACGAAATAGCATTTTAGAACCCAAAGTAAGTTGTTATTCTAAATAGAATTCCTTTTTGAATTTGGTCCAAATTTGAAAATCTATTAAGTTGAGCTTATTAATTTACTTGAAATGGATTTTAGAAATGCCTGAAAAAAAACTATTTTTGACAGATAATTCAGGGAAACTTTAGTGAATTTTTATAACTGAATATAAGATTTGCGGGTTCTCGGACCCACATAAAAAGTTAAGGCGCGAAAGATTCTCTACAGTCATGCAGCTATCACCATGCAACTGCCATCCAGTTGGACAAGCTTTTTGGCTATGAGCGGTCTGAGTCAACTTGCAAGATTGATCTAAAAAAACATAATCATCAGGGCAACTATAGGCTGGTTCAGACTCAGTAATGGCAATACATTTATTTCCGTTCAGCTCCGCATTTTCAGGGCATGAGTATATTGAGTCTCCATCTATCTGCTCTCTATTTACACACACATTTAACTGGGGGTTTCCATCAAGATCCCAGCTAATTTCCTGATATGCTCCACCATGCTCACACATATAGCTGGGTTCTTGGTAGTTTGAAGGGTTAACGCAATTTCCATCAATGTATTCGCCCACCACACACTCATAACGGACATTAGCTTTATACATATATGGGTTCTTAAAAATGCATAGATAATTCTGATTATCATAATACTCAAGCCCATCTCCATCACACCAATCAACCGAAGGTTTCGCGGTTTCCACATCAACAGAGTAAGCTCTTGAGTCAGTGCACTCACCTTCCCCCCACTTATGTAAGGTATATCCTGCTGTGCAAGGTTCATACTCGGCATCATTAGTATCAAGCAGGCCATGAGAAACACATATGCTTTCATGGTTAGGCTTTTTATTCTCTGTAGCTTCGATTAGATACACTCGTTCATCATGAGCACAATAAGCCTCCCCAGGGTAATCCTGCACCTTTGAAAAGCACACCTTGTACTTTTCAGACCATACACCAGGGCAAGATACGATTGGATTTGTAACAGTTGATGTAATGCAAACGCCATCTAAATTCTCAGAACCTTCTGAGCAAGTAACTAATGCCGGTTCATTAAGCTCTTTGACACATTTATCTTCTGTCTTCAAATAGTCATAACCAGTAGGACAGATGTTTGTAGCATCAATTATAAGCGTTTTTGAGCACATACCATCGGAAAATAAATAATCTTCAGGGCAGCTAGCTCCTTTTACACTTACTGTTATAGTGTAATGCGCTTCACCAGTATAACCGGTGGCAGCTGGGTATATTGGTATATCCAAACCCCCATCGGCATTAACCTCTTTCAAAAAGTCTATAGTCTGCCCCTTAACTACTTTTTGCTCATTCACAATCACAGCATTTGGGGCAGTATCATGGAGCTTAAAGCTTACTTCTTGCTCTCCATAAGCTACGTTACCTTCAGCCGTATAAAGGGGTGGTATACGAATAATAGAGAGTGGTTCATTAAATCTGCTTTTTAATAGTTGATTAGATGAGAGTGTATTTACTGTATTAACAGTCACCTCTTGTCCTGATAACGCTGCAAAGGGGGAAAAAACAAATAGAAATAGTAAAAACCTATGCAAAATCATTTTGATCTCCACTGAAGTTAATTTATTAATTAAAGCAGCTTGGAAAATGAAATTTACCTAAAAAAAAGTGATTTTTATAAAAAGTGCCACCAATATATAAACGTTGTTAAGTGAAAGGGTAACTTAAGAGACAGAATAGCCATTAAAGGTTAAGGAGCATTTATCCTTTCGCAGTTACACTGTCTTTTCGGTAGTAATTATTTTTGAGGGGATGTAATGCTAAGCATATAATGCTTTCGGCTGTCACAATGCTAATACAGTTTTCAAAAAAGATTGAAGATTAATAATAGCTGAAATCTTTACTCAGTTTTTCCAGTTAAGAAATGAACCCAACCTTTCCATTCACTTTTGTAATGAAGGTTTGGATTTGATGGTATATTAGCAGGCCTACCCCCCTCTTTACTCAGCTCCCTAAATTGTGTCATCGTCTCAACACCCAGTGTACGAGCTATTCGACAAGCTTCATGAAACTCAACGAACCGACCACAACCAGGTGAATTTTTTGGAGCTAAAACTTCTGACCATTTACAGCCATATACATTAGGTGGGCGCTTAGGCATAGACTCTGGAAATTCATCACCTTCACTGGCCTCAAGCCACTCTTTAATTGAAGATAACTTTTTCTCTCGAGCATATCTTGCTGCTTCTGTAATTGATACGTATTTATCTTGGGACATTTGTTTAACGTGTCTGACACATATCTTTCAATTCTACGATCAATTTTTAAAATTTTAAACATTATGAGTTTTTAAAATTCTAATATCATCTATCCCTCGTATTTATTCTTTCTATCGCGCTTTTAGTTAAGAAGGGCTGTACAAGTGTGTTTTGAAAAAATATACCGCCTTTCTTAGACTACAATATCATCTACAAACAACTCCATCGCCATCGCGATCATTCATATACGGATAGGCTGGGTGACCACTATAGACAGGCGTTATTTTATGGTTTCTTGCTTCTTTGCAGCTAATTTTACCATTTTGGTTATCATCATAAATTGACAAGGCACCAGTTGGATAGGACGTATCATAAGTAGTAGGCTGCAAAGATTTAACTTTGCTGTGGTATACCATATCCGTACTAGTACAGTTCATCAGTACAGAGCTTAATGCGTGATATTCATTTAAATCTATACTCAATTTATATTTTTGCTTAACTTGAACAATGCGATTTACGAACCAGCATTTATTTTTTTCTGGCAACCACTCACCGGCATCAAAGCCGCACTTACCTGTTTTACTACATCGATTAACTTTAGGTGAAGCAAGCGTTAAATTCAGTAAGTCAGAGGCGAAGGCTTTTCTTATACTGACAGGAGCTGAGCACAAGCCTGAGTCATGAGCCTCAGAAGTGGCAACAATGTGTTCTATATCGGTTTCGGAATCTGATTCAAAATAGCTACCTGTATATGGTCCATAAACTTGCCCATTCATACTTGCAACAATGGCATCTTCTACATTCTGGTCATACTCATAATCCGCCTTTTTATCATACGCAGAGCAACGATTTTCATCTTTAATAATCAACCCTTGCCAACTTTCATATGCTGGGCCGCCTTGATCTCCTCCACCAGTTACAGCGATTACTTTACTGGGCAAAATAAATGACAACCCAAACAATATGGCGAATTTGTTCATGCAAAAATCCTTTAGTTTCTTCATTAACCCTCTCAAATTTGGGGGTTATACGAATCTTAAATGCTGTCCTGCTGATTTATCAAATTTAAATTTTTTCAAAAATGCGCGTTTTTAAACATCCTGTATCGTTACTTTTGAAATTCAAATTTGGAGAAATGCATGAAAACTTTAAAACGTCACCTATTAATCGCGATCACTGTACTAACAGTTTCAGCATGTTCTAGTAACGGTATTCATGAAAAAATTGAACAGATAGAAGTTGCTCACCAAAAGCAAGTTGATAAAAAAACCGAGAAAATGGACCAACTCATTAATAGTATTCCAGATTGGTACTTAGATGTACCACAATCTGACTCAACAGGTGTATTTGGCGTTGGATTCGGTTCATCAAACAAACCTCCTTTTGCATTAAAAGCAGCCGAGCTCAGAGCTAAATTTGATGTAGCAAAGAGCTTTAAACAGCTTATCTCTGGCCAAGAGCGTTCATATGAAAACCAGACTCTAGATTCAAACCTTGAGACTCAAATTAATATGCTTATTGATTCAATTGTCGAAGAAGTTAGTGTTGCCGGTGCGCAGAGAGTAAAGCGTGAATTGTATAATGTTGATGGAGTAGCAAATGCATATGTTCTTGTAAAAATGCCTTATGAAGAATATAACCGAGCAATACAGTCTTTGCGTGCTAAAACAGTAGAAGAGAAAATGTCTGTTGCATTCGATGAACTTGAAAAGCGACTGCAGAATAGAAAGAGCGATGAACAAAAAGCAATTCAAGCCACTCACCAGCGTGATGTTGAGCTTAAAGAGCTTGAGATCAAAAAAGAGGTAGAGCTACGAAAAGCTGAGCAACCTCAAAGTGAACTACCCAGCGACATCGCTTCGCTCTGATCACTGGGCTTCTACAGTCTAGCTTAACGGCTAGGCTGCTTCTTTTTTCTCAGATCCAAAATCCAACTTCGATAATTCGAAGACTTTCGTTTT
>NZ_JAKGBA010000061.1:0-6505 GCF_021532495.1 Pseudoalteromonas sp. Cn5-37
CGATCAACTGCTTGTAACTCATGGTATCTACTCTTGTTTTTTGGCGATTACAGAGTACCACCAACAGGCAGTTGATCTCTTCTCACCGTTTAACCATGAGTGGTGCACTTATTATCTGAATTCGGGGCCAGTTACTAAAAGAATGGCAATTTTTGGAGCAACAAATAAAAAATGATTCACCTTTTGAAGGCCGAGTAAAAATACAATCGCCGGGAAGTTGTGGGCTTAAGTTTTATAACGAATTGTTAAGCTTGCAATCAAAGCACCCAAAACTTTTTATAGAATATGCGTTTGCGCCTAATTCGGGGGTCGAAAAGGCCATAGCGAGTCATCAAATAGACATTGGTTTTATGAGCCAAGCACCTACAATGCTTGAGGTTACAGGGCACAAAATCGCTAATGAACCCTTGTTATTGATAACGCCAGCCCAGTTCAAAACTATAGATTGGCAGCAACTTTGCCAATTAGGTTTTATTAATCACCCAGATGGAAAACATCATGCACAACAGTTATTAAGTGCGAACTTTGCAGAGTTTGAATCAATAGCTCAGTTTGAGTGCAGTGGTTTTTCGAATCAAATCAACTTAATTCTAGAGCCAGTAAGTTTAGGGCTTGGCTTCACTGTACTCCCTGCTCATGCTGTTAGTGCGTTTCATAATCAAGAAAAAATACACGTGCACACACTAACGCACCCCGTTTGTGAAGATATATATGCATGCCATCATCGCAATAGGCCATTAGCCAAGCGAATGAAAACAGTTATAAATGAAATAAAAAGCCTTTAATCAAGCGATACTAAAATTGATCATCTTTTTTATTCTCGCACCTCGTAACTATGATCTCCTATTTCTCTCCAACTAACTTCTAATGCCTACTCAAAACCCTTGTTCTTTAGCATTTAAAATCACATTTCATCCTTTGCGTTACCTTGCTTTAATGGTATTTTAGCGCCAAGCAATCTTGCCCCTATAAAGGAAGTAAAATGGCATCCAAAACCGTCGAATACTACAACCAAAATGCGCAAGCATTTGTCGATGCCACACTCGATGTAGACCTCAATGAACTTTACGACGAATTCTTACCGCTGATCCCAAAAAAAGGCGCTTTACTCGATGCCGGTTGTGGCTCAGGCCGCGACGCCTTCATCTTTAAAGAGCGTGGTTATAGCGTAGATGCATTCGATATCAGCCCAGCTATGGCAAAGCTGGCGTCAGAATATTTAAACCAAGACGTAGCTGTAAGCAGCTTCCTAGAGCTAAACGACGTTGCCAAATACGACGGCATTTGGTGCTGCGCAAGCCTTATTCACGTAGCAAAAAATGACTTAACCGACGCATTTAATAACCTTGCCCGCGCATTAAAGCCACAAGGCATCGTGTATGTATCGTTTAAATACGGAGATGGCGAGCGCGAACACAACGGTCGCGAATTTACCGACCTAAACGAACAATCCATTGAGAGCATTATTAAAGGCACCGATCTGTTTATTCTCAAGTCATGGCAAAGCGCCGACCAACGCCCTGAGCGCGCCACAGAAACATGGCTAAACGCTATTCTGCATAGAAGAACGATATAGTAGTTTATATGCGGTATAGCAGGCTATACCGCAACCCTCCTAATATTGTATGGGTTTTAGAGTATAGCTCTACCTAAAATCCTATATTTGCAATAGCTTTTCATGCTAGATTGTTCCTAAACTAAATCACCAATATTCAAGCTACAACAATGCGTTATAGGAATAAGTGGCAAATATGAGGCGCAAACAGGGAATAGTTCATGAACTTTAGAGCACTTTTTAAAAGTACACATAAGGCTTGATTGATGATGGCCATGCAGCAGCAACTCGATTTTATTGCTTACATTCAGCGTATGCTGGTGGAAGGTGATTTTAGTGCTACCTATAAGTTTGCACTATTGCATGCGTTGGCTGATGTTTGTGTTGAGCAACCAATGATGTATGAAGCTAGCGAGTTAAACATTGATCTTGCTAAGCTAGCTGAAAAGTTAATAGAGCTTTATTGGCACCATGCAGTGCCATTTTCTTCTGCTCATAGTGGTGAAAGTGCTTTACTAAAACAAAATTCGGGTGCGCAATCAAAAGTAATTGCGGTGCTATATGAGTGCCAGCAAAACAATATTCGTAGCTTGCGCCAGCTCAAATTAAGCCCTTACTGGCACACTACTTACAAAGCAGCTTTAGACACGTTAAAAACAGGCCCGTTGTGGCGTTTACAAATTCTCGCCAAACAAGAAGAGTGCTTTTTATATCCGCACACAAAAGGCAAAAGCTATATTACTCTAAATGCAGGCATAGCCGCTTGCTTTAGACGCTTTTACGACTTAGTTGTCTATTTAGCTAAAAATGCATGGCTACAAAAAATTCAAAGCATTAAGCACAATCAAGCACTTATTGGCCCTCAAAGCCAACTGCATGACTTTTTATTTGGTTTCGACCGCACAGCACTTAATAAAGCAAAACCAATTTTAGTCGAAATACAAAAAGGCCAATGCTTTTATTGTCAAAAGCCGCTTACAAGTGCGATAGAAGTTGATCACTTTATTCCCTTTGCCCGCTACGCTAACGATTTAGGCCATAATTTTGTTGCCGCCCATCGAAGTTGTAATAACAGTAAGCGTGACTTTTTAGCAGCTCAGCTGCACCGCGAACGTTGGCAAGACCAAAATCTAGATCGCCACAGCCAGCTACTCACTGATGAACTAACTCGCTATTTTCATTGTGATGTAGATAAATCCCTTGCAGTAAGCAATTGGGCATACCAAGTTGCAAGCAGCAATGGCGCAAAACTTTGGCTTGCAAAAGATAGGTTTGAGTTGGCGGGAAGTAAAAATGTCCAAGCGTTAGATTTAGTCGCGCAGACAAAGTACAAATATGATTCTTAATGAGCTTAGGTTTTAACCTACAGCCAACTTCCCTGCCTCATGCCACATTTCACTTGGCATGGGGTTTGTTAGCTCCCAAGTAATATTCATTGGTTGGCTGCCATTGTGGCTTTGGTATTTAACCTCGCCATAGTTAACGAATCCCATTGTTCTACCGTTTTCGTCTTTGCTTTGTTCCCGCACAAACAGCAAGATTGTTTTTCCAGTTTGTTGGTGCTGAATATAACTTAACCCTCTACCGTGTTCTGGTCGTGCGCTGTTTTGCGTTTGCCAATGAAACAGAGTAGGGCTGATTGCATAGTCATGGTATAGCGTTGTTGGCGAATAGGTTCTTTCGCATTTGTTGAGGGTTACAAAAAGTAATTCTAAATTTTGTTTTTTGAACTCTAATACGCCTTCGCGTGCAGTCGATTTTTTATCAAACGTATGTGCACCAAATGCAGCTAATATTTGCTGGCGTGTATAACGGCTGTGTAATTTTATTGCGTGATTAGGGAGACACGTTAAATCACTTTCTTGTTGGTGAATTTGATTTATTAAAAGCGTAATCACTTCAGATAACTCGTGTTGTAATAGTGGGTTTTTTAGTGCTTGTAAGCTTTGCTTAATAGATTTAAACCCCAGACTTGTGCCAGTGTTATCCCAAAAATTGTAATGAGCCATTAGAGCGTATTGTTGATTTTTAGGCGTTAACTCAATGCTAAAGTCACTGTTACATAAATCGCGTAAAAAGCTCAAATAGCTCAGTGAGTTGCAACTAAGTAATTGAGTGTTTATTGCACGATAATACGCAGCGTAAATATCGACTTGTTCTACTGGTATTTCATCACCTTTTAACCAGTGCCAGCCACCGAGCTTATTTTCCTTCGGTTTATAAATATCTTCTAACGTCACTTGAGGGTTTATGGTTAAAAAGTTACTTAGAGATAGTTGGGCGTTAGTATGTTGTGAATAGCTACTTATAAGCTGTTGCAAGCGCCTTTTGCTATTAATTGCCTGTTGAATATTACGCAAAATTGCTTTTTGGGTACGTTCTTGCAGCTCTATACTGCAACCCAACGGCAAGTGCGGAAAGTCATTTTCTATTTCGGCTTTTATTGACTGGTTAGTTTTGCCAATTAGAGCTCGAAACTTATTAGCAAAGTCATACTCTGGGCGAGCGTTACCAACAAAATCGAGAACGGTGCAGCATTGTTTTTGGCTATTGTCAGGTAAACGCAGGCCTCGTCCTAACTGCTGTAAAAATAACGTTAAGCTTTCGGTTGGTCGTAAAAAGAGCAAAGTATCAACTTCAGGGATATCGACCCCTTCATTAAAAATATCTACTACACAGAGGATCTTTATTTCACCTCTTCTAAGCGCCTGTTGTTTGTGATTTCGCTCATGAGTATTTTTACTGGTGAGTACGTCCGCACTTATACCTGCAAGGTTAAATTTACTAGCCATAAACTCAGCATGATCTTGGCTAACACAGAATGCTAATGCTTTAATTGTGTGAATATTAGTGGCGATTTCATTGAGGCTCGAGATGATTTTTTTAGCGCGGTTGTTCTCCCCTGTGTAGAGCTTACTTAATTCGCTAATATCATAACGACCGCCACGCCAAGTTATTTTGCTTAAATCTATATCATCATCAAGCCCAAAGTATTGGAATGGGCACAAATGGCGTTGATTTATTGCTTCTGGTAAGCGGATCTCTGCAGCAATTACACCACAGAAATCTTCCAAAATATTTGCACCATCTTGCCTTTCTGGCGTGGCAGTTAAGCCCAATAAAATGTTTGGTTTAAAGTGGTTAAGAATACCGCGGTAACTTGCTGCGCTTACGTGATGTACTTCATCTATGACAATGTAATCATAAAAATCAGCGCTCAATTTCATGTTGTCGATTTGATTATTAAGAGTCTGAATTGAGGCAAATAACTGGTTGTATCGTTGAGGTTTATAGTTACCGACCCAAAGCTCGCCGAAATCGTTATTTTTTAGCACACCACGATAGGCGCTTTGTGCTTGAGTAAGGATCTCTTCTCGATGAGCGACGAATAAAAAATTGGCATTTGGTTTTTTGTCATACACGGTTTTAAAATCAAATGCCGATATGATGGTTTTGCCAGTGCCTGTTGCAGCCACCACTAAGTTTCTAAATCGATCGTGAACACTTCGTTCAACACTTAGTTTTTCTAAAATAGCTAATTGATGAGTTTTTGGTGTGATATCAAAATAAAACTGGTTACTTGATTGGCCTTTACCACGCTGCTCATTAAGTGAGTTTATTAGCTTTTCTTTGCATTCAACTTTGCCGCTAAATAATTCAAAATCTGGCGACTGCCAATAGGTTTCAAAGGTGCTTTTGGTTTTAGCAATAATATGCGGTATTTCTTGCGCGGTGATTTTTAAATTCCACTCGAGGCCGCTGGTGAGTGCTGAATGTGATAAGTTTGATGAACCAATGTAGCCTGTATGAAAACCTGTGTTACGCATAAATAAGTAAGATTTAGCGTGTAAACGTTCTTGTTGATTGTTGTAGCTTAGTTTTACTTCTGTGTTGGGTAAGCTAGCTAAGAACTCAACTGCTTTAGCGTCTGTTGCACCCATGTATGAGGTGGTGATTACTTTTAGCTTATTACCTTTTCTTGTAAAGGCTTCTAGCTCACTTTTAAATATCCGCAGTCCAGTCCATTTGATAAATGAAACGAGCCAATAAATAGTATCAGCTGATTTAATTTCTCTCTTAAGCTCAGTCTCAAGAGATAGGCCAGCATTTGCGCCACTAAATAGCTCACTTTGCGTAAGACCTGTTAGTGGGAAAATGCTGTTTGAGTAGTCTTTGAGATTAGTTGCTACAGGGTTTTCAGTATTGAATAGAGCTGTAAGAATTTTACCTTGGCTATCTATGAGGTTTTCATTGATTAGCTCATCGTCTTTAATATGATCTTTAAGCCATAAAACTAAGTTATTAGCTAAATCAATTTGTTCGCTTAATCGATCTGTAGAGTTGGGGATGGCATCAATCGCATGTGCGACTAATTTTCCTAAAAATCGAGCTAACCAAGTTGCGGCTTCGGCAGATTCTAGTTGGCGTTCTCCTACATAAAATTGCTTACGATCTAAATTCTGCTCAATCACCTGAGTAATAAGCTGCTCGTAAATGCCAACCTGTTCCATATACCACTCCCTGTTATTTACAGCCAGTTTACTGAAATAGCTAATGAAAACAAGCAATAACTCATTGTTCAGTTGCAGGCGATTGCTGAAGTTGAAATTAAATTAATTCTGAGTAATTAACAGTATGGATGCTTACAGGGGCCCTGGTTCATGGTTAAATTATTTCAGTAAAGTCATGTTTGCAAACATTTCGCTCCTTTGTTGCAGCTAGCAACTGATATAAACTTATAGCGGCGATTTAAAAGTAAATTAAAAGATTAAGCCTTTTTGTCAGTTTTCTCTATTTCATATTTTTCTCTTTGTTCAGCCACCCGCGAATTCAAGTCCGAAGTGCACCACTCGCTAAATTAGGCTGCTTTGCGTAATTCATCGAATATTACCGCTGGTTGCCTAAACCCTAGACATTTTCTCGGCCTCGCATTGAGCGCCTTTTCTATGT
>NZ_JAKGBA010000062.1:0-6228 GCF_021532495.1 Pseudoalteromonas sp. Cn5-37
CCAACTGGTTGAAGCGATGATCAAAGTGAAGGCGCTAAATAAGATCAACACCCTTGGTCTGCCTAAATATCAGTAAGTTAAGTGAGTTTATTAGAGAGCTGCATTTGATCAACAAGGCCTTTCAATACCAACAAATGCCTTGGCAAGAATGTATATCATCAATAAAGCACGGCACTGTTGATGCATTTATTTCTGGTTTTAACGCGCTTAAAAGTGACTATGCTGTTTTCCCTGTTAATAAACAGGGCAAACCTCTCGATAAATATTCATTCGCATCTTTGAGCCAATGTTTAATCGGTAAACGACGTTTTCATTCAAAGTGGAATTCACGTGAGGTATTTCAATCAAAAGCATTCTCGTTAGCTGTTGCTAATGGCCATTTTGTTGGTGATGCCGCAAGTGAAGATGCGTTTTTTATTGAGCACACATTTACGCTACAAACTGCGATTGAACGAGTTGCTCAGGGAAATGCTGATGCAGCACTTGTGATTTGTGAGATTTCTAAGAATAAAGTCGACCTTAGTCAGTACTACCAATTTAAACTTGCTCCACTGTTCCCACCGATCAATACCTCAATAGCATATTTGGCTTTTTCAAATGAGTTTTTCTATAAGCATAAACTAGATGCAAACCTAGTTTGGGAGCAGCTCGCTAGTAAAAAATTGGCAGGGGTTTATGCAAGAATGTTGCAAAATATGAGCTCAGAACAAAACACTCATTATGGGACAAAAGAATAAGGTAAAGGATGATGTTGTCGTTCGATTAGGGTAGCATATTGCGACTTTAAAATTTGGGCAACATCATGGCACAGCTGTACTTTTATTATTCTGCAATGAATGCAGGCAAATCTACCACACTTTTACAATCTGCATTTAACTACCGCGAACGTGGTATGGAACCGGTTATTTTAACAGCGGCTATTGATGATAGAGCAGGTGTTGGCAAGGTGTCTTCACGTATTGGCTTACAGGCTGATGCGCATATTTTTGATGCAGAGAAAGATGTATTTGAGCTAATCAAATCTTTAAATGCAGAGCAAAAGCGCCATTGTATTTTAGTTGATGAATGCCAGTTCTTATCAAAAGACCAAGTAATGCAATTAACGGATGTGGTTGATGAGCTTGGTATTCCAGTGCTGTGTTATGGCTTACGTAACGATTTTAGAGGTGAGTTATTTAGTGGCTCACAATACTTACTTGCATGGGCTGACAAACTAATTGAGTTGAAAACAGTATGTCATTGTGGTCGTAAAGCTAATCATGTACTGCGTACCGATGAGCATGGCAATGCGATTGCAGACGGTAATCAGGTAGAAATTGGCGGCAACGACCGGTATGTATCAGTGTGCCGCAAACATTATAAAGAAGCGTTAAATCTCGGCCGCTAATGCTGAGATAAAGCTATCAATACCTTGCTTAGTGACGCCTAAATGGGTCACTAATCGCAGTGGTTTTCCTGGCGAAAATAACATATTTTGTTCTTTTAGCGCATGTGCCACTGCTTTTAAGTCGATATGTTCGGCAACGTTTGCGTAAACAATGTTGGTATCGATTTGAAAAGGTGATGTATCAAAACCAGCTAACGTGTTTAATTGCTCTGCTAAATACGCCGCGTTATCGTGATCTTCAGCAAGTCTTGTTACGTGATGCTCAAGTGCATACTGACCAGCGGCTGCCAGCATACCCGCTTGGCGCATACCACCACCAAGTACTTTACGCCAGCGGCGCGCTTTATCAATCAGTGCTTTGCTACCTAGTAATAGTGAGCCAACCGGCGCACCGAGTCCTTTTGATAAGCAAATAGACACTGAATCAAAATACTGGGTGATCTCAGTGATATCAACACCTAACTTAACCGCCGCGTTATACACGCGGGCACCGTCTAAGTGCAGAGCAAGGTTATGTTTATCAACACACTCTCTAGCTTGTTTAAGATAACTTAGCGGGAGAACTTTGCCACCAATGGTGTTTTCTAAGCTAAGTAGTTTGGTTCTAGCAAAGTGAAAGTCATCAGCTTTAATTGCAGCCACAACTTTGTTTAAATCTATGCTGCCATCGGCATTATTTTCAATTGGTTGCGGCTGAATAGAACCTAATACAGCGGCACCGCCACCCTCAAATTTGTAGTTATGCGCTTGTTGACCACAAATGTATTCGTCGCCACGTTCACAATGCGCCATTAATGCTAGTAAATTGGCTTGCGTACCTGAGCAACAATAAAGGGCGCTTTCGAAGCCATGGCGCTCAACAGCAAATTGTTCAAGCTGATTAACGCTTGGGTCGTCACCATAAACGTCGTCGCCTACTGGGGCGTCATTCATGACCGCGCGCATGGCTGCTGTTGGTTTTGTAACTGTGTCTGAACGAAAGTCGATCATTTTATTATCCTTATACTAGTTCGTTAAGAATGGCTTCGCGGTCGGTTTGGTCAAAATAGCTCCAAGCAATAAAGCGACTTATTTTTTGGCCTTGTGCCATTTTTATAACTTTTACTTCTTTCACATCAAGTGTGCTGAGTAACTTTTTTATATGAGGTAAAGTGTCAGACTTTGAAACAAGTGATGTAAACCAAATACATTGCTCTGCAAACTCTTGGCTCTCAATACACATTTTACTGATAAATTCGCGTTCACCGCCTTCACACCAAAGCTCGTTTTGACGGCCACCAAAATTAAGCGCTTTTTGTGGCGCTTTGTTTAAGTTTTTCCATTTACGTTCAGTACCTGCATTTGCCTGTTGCTCGCTGGCATGAAACGGTGGGTTGCATAAAGTTAGATGAAAGACATCTTTATTCGATATTACGCCCGTAAACATTTTATTGGCGTTACTTTGCTGCTTAACATTTATTTTGAGGCGGTTAAATTGCACAATTTGCTTAGCAATTTTAACAGACAATACATCAATATCTGAGCCTGTGAAGTGCCAGCCATATTCGTGATTACCCGTAAGCGGGTAAATCACATTTGCACCCGTGCCTACATCAAGCACTTTTACTTGCTTACCCGTAGGAATACGACCTTGGCTATCGCTTGCTAATAAATCGGCCAAATGATGAATGTAATCCACTCTGCCAGGAACTGGCGGGCAAAGGTAGTTGTCGGGTAAATCCCAAAAATCGATTTTATAATGGCTTTTTAATAACGCTTGGTTGAGGGTTTTAACTGCTAACGCATTGGTGAAATCAATGGTATCAGTGCCCGCTGGCGTTTGCGTTATATAAGGTGTTAGGGCAGGAGTATCTTTAAATAGCAAAGTAAAGTCGTAGCCATTAAAGTGGCGATTTCGCGGATGCATTAAGGAAAACCTATCTGTTAGCCATATCAAAGGCTGATTGTACCAAATAAATTTTTAAAATGTGGGAGTGCTAATCTAATAATCACTTTATCAGTTATTCACTAATTATAGATAATTTAACTTTCGTGCGATTCAGAGCACGCTGATAATCAATTTTTTAATTTTGGCATCATTTGTGCTTTCTCTTATGTACAGTCCATTTCAAACCGCTCAATTGCAGAGAGAAGTTAGTTTTTTATCAATTAACTTTTTCTACTCATAAGTAGTTTAATGATTGAGGTGGTTTGTTTTTTCACAATGCAGTGAATACAACTAATCTTGGGGAATTATTATATGAAGTTATCTATTTTAGCAATGTCTTCACTTTTTGCTTCGCAAATTGCAATTGCAGACAATTTAATTGCAAACGGCTCATTTGAACTGGATGTCGTAAATTCAACATGGACATTGTTAGATGAAGTTAACGGATGGCAAAGTGAAGGTGCAAGATTTGAAATTCAAACATCGCGTCTAGGTCTTATTACTGCTCAGCAAGGTAATCAATATGTCGAGCTAGACTCTACTTCTAATTACAGCATCTTTCAAACAGTCGCAACTGAGGCTGGAAAAACTTATGAAGTTTCATTTTACTACTCGCCTCGTATTAACGGTAACAATGATACAAATAAAGTTGATGTGAAGTGGAATGGAACAACAGTACTAAACGTAAATGCGACGCAAAGAGGCTGGCAATCATTTACATTATCTGTAGAAGCAGATTCAAACTCTTCAGAAATTCGTTTTAGCGGCGCAGGTGCGAGTGATAGTCTAGGCGGTTTTATTGATAACGTTGTTGTCACTCAAAAGCAGGCTTGTCATTCTGGTATATTTGGTATTAACAATTTTGGTTCTTCTGAAACGGGTTATGTTTATAAATTTGACCTAGAGACAAATACTTACAGTGTGGTCGCAGGAGCGCAAAATACGGCTTCAAACATTGCAAGTTATGATGGCAAACTTTATTTTATGGAACAACTTGAGTCGGGCACGAAAGCGTCAAAACTTTGGTCGTTAGATTTAGAAACGGGCGCTCAAGTTGCTGAGGCTGATGCTACATCTTGGCCAATTTATCGTTCAGCAGTCACGGCAGACGGACAATCTTTACGTGCGACAAGTAAAACTTATATGTATGACTACAACTTGCAAACTGGAGAAAAAACAGTACTAGGCAAGATGCGCTATTCGGGAGATTCTTTCTCACATGGTGATGTAGCATATTCTGCTGATAATAATGTACTTTACGTATTAACAGGTCAATCACTCTATACCATTGATGATGGTTCGATGGAGTTAACCTTAGTTGGTGAACACGGCATTAATTGGGCTTCAGGATTAGCGATTGCTGATGATGGAACGTTGTATGTTTCAGGAAGAAAAGCAGGCGAAAATGCGAAGATTTACAGTGTTAATCCTCAAACGGCTGACTCTAGTTACGTTATGGATGCACCAGAGCACATTAATGATTTAACTTTCGTAGATAACTACTGCGAATAGGCGGTGTTTATAAAAATAGCCAGTGGTTCTGGCTATTTTATTTAGTCTATTAAATATGGTAAGCAAAATTATTTGATAACTGATAGGTTGCTTTGCTTAAAGTATGGGCTACTTGAGGTTAAGAGCGAAAGATCGGGTATATTGGCCATGATACAAGCAACTAAAATTAGTGTTTAAAAATTTCTACTCAAATTGGGTCACATTGGGTACTACCATAAAACACCTAAAGCTGATAAATTCGTAAGTGATTCAATTAAGGAAAGAATAATAAAAATCATGGTTAAAAAGATACTTAAAGGAATTGGTATAACATTTTTAGTGTTAATTAGCTTATTTGTACTTTTAGCAATTTGGACTGCGAATAAATCCTCTGCTTACAAAGAAACTGCTATTCCTTACCTAAATTCAGCAATTACAGATATCTCTAAATGGGACCCTCAAATTCTCAAAAACTATATGACCCCATCATCAATTGAAAATGCCACAGATGAAGATATTTCTAAAATCATGCGTGCATTCTCAAAGTTGGGCGAATTAAAAGAACTAGGTGAATTTGAATTTATAAATGTTAGCTCTAATGCTGTTACCGGAGGTGGTTCTGGTACTTATGTTACTTATTTAATTCCAGCTTCATATACTAATGGAGACGCACAAATAACCGTCACGTTAAAAGAAGAAGGTGAGTCATTCTCTATTTATAACTTCAATTTAAATTCGATGGCGCTTATTGATTAAGTTTTATCAAAAATAGTGCGCGCAACTGGTTGTATTTAAATAGTTTATTTTCAAAGGAATGTTTATGTCTAAAATTAAAAAAATAGTGATAGCTGTAGTAATTGTGCTAAGCCTTGGCGCAATTGCTAAACAATACAATGAGCACAATCACACAGAGATGGCAATTAAAGAGTGTGGCAATAAAGACAACATCGCTAAAGTCGACTCTAAAGGTTTTGAGTGTAAAGACTAATCGAGATTAGTAAAACAAATAGTACACCTGAAATTATCATACTTGGTTTAAACAGCAACCTAACCACTCAACAGTAAAATAATCATGCAGGGCTTTTAATAACATAAAGGGAAAGAATTGAAAAAAGAACAAAGCAAGGAAAGTGGTATCTTATATGCTGTATTTACAACCGTTTTATTGTACTTCCTTTTTAAAATTACGTTAATTTTTTCTATGCAGTTAAATTGGCATTCAACCTGTCTAAGCTCACTTTGGGATAATGCCAACTCTGTAGTGACACCTTTTTTAGGGTTTTCCATTGTCGCTGTACTCGCGAATTCAACCCCGAAGTGCACCACTCGCTAAATTAGGCCGCATTGCGTAATTCGTTAAACACAACGACAGGCTGTTTGTAACCTAGGCACTTTCTAGGTCTGGCGTTTAGCGCACGTTCTA
>NZ_JAKGBA010000063.1:0-5911 GCF_021532495.1 Pseudoalteromonas sp. Cn5-37
ATATAGAACGTGCGCTAAACGCCAGACCTAGAAAGTGCCTAGGTTACAAACAGCCTGTCGTTGTGTTTAACGAATTACGCAATGCGGCCTAATTTAGCGAGTGGTGCACTTCGGGGTTGAATTCGCGGGTAATTGTTGTTTTAAATGGGCCGATATTGTATGTCATCTTGATATTGTGGCAACGCGCCCAGGTGTAATGGGGTTTGTGCCTTTTATTAGTCATATTGATGAGGATAAATACCCTGAGACTAAAATAGCAGTTCAAGTGCCTGATAACTCAAATAACCCGATGAACTGTTATTTATATTGGGAACGTGTAGTTCGGTTTATGGATAGCAATCAACCATTGCCTGATGTGCCTGAGTATGAAAGTTGCCGTCATCTTGATGAGTTAACTGCTGAATTTGACAAGCACAATAAGAGACCCGATAAGTTTTGGAGTGATTTTTCGCTTGCTCAACAAGTCGAAATTTGGCGAAAATTCAATAAAGAGGCTGCGCATTTTAATTGGCTTAGAGCTACACCTAACGAAGAAATCACTAAACCTTGGTTGCATTTTAAAGGTGAGCCCGAGCGCATAGAAAAGCTGACATGGAAATACAAAGCAAAGCGCTTAGCACTACAATTATTTATAGGAATACCTTAAAAGATAGTTTGATGCATAGTATTGGGTTAAGTGTATTGATAATAAAAATATCTTAATTGTAGTTTTTATGTACCGCCTCGGCTTGTTAAAGCAAAGGAATCTAATGCAAAAACAAAATTACCTAGATGTTGGAATAATGCCGAAGAAAACGAAGTTTAATCGTTTTTTTGAATATCGTAGTATAAAAAATACATATCACGAATTTAAAGGCCTGTGTTTTTTATATGATTGGGCTAATACCAATAAGGTATATGAAAATGAACGCGAGAGATATAAGGTCATTCCTTGTGGCAACAACCCTATAAAAGCCATATTGTTTGGGCCAATGGCTATAGGGGCTGTATTGAGTTTATTAATTATAATAGCATGTGTTGTCGCAACATATTCAGAAGAACCATTCCCTTGGTGGCTTGTAATTCTGACCTTTTCTTGGAACTTATTCTTTTTAAATTTACTACCAATAACAGTTAAGTATATACCTGATAGGGTGATGTACCTTGACAGGCAAAATCAAACGGTCGGTTTCACTTTTGATATTCCCGGTTGTGAAGGGCGTGATGAATTAGGTAACTGTTGTTTTAAATGGGAAGAGATTGTTTGCAGGTTAACCTCGAAAATGGGCGCGCCGGGTGTAATGAATTACTTTCCAGAAATTAGCCATATAGACCAAGATAAGTATCCTAAAACAACTGTAACTGGTTCAGTTGTCGAACTTTCAGCCAATCCTGTGCATTGTTATTTATTATGGGAGTGTTATGTACGTTTCATGGATTTAAGTAAGCCGTTACCTGATGTGCCGGTATATGAACAACACCGTCACTTAGATCCAGTTACTGCAGAGTTTGATAAGAAAAATAATCGTCCTTCAAACTTTTGGGTAGACTTTTCAATTGAACAGCAAATTGAAATTAGGGACGAAATTTTAGAGGATGCTTTTCCATTTGATTGGCTAAAAGGTAAAGCAAATGTCGAAATAACCAAGCCTTGGCTACATTGGAAAGCCGAGCCAGAACGCATAGAGCGATTAACGTGGAAATATAAAGTTAAGCGTTTACTGGTTCAACTTTTTATAGGTTTTCCGTGAAAAGGCTTAAGTTGCATTGCCAATGATACGTTAACAGTTTTGCAAAAACAGCACTCTTAAAATTACCTTCGACGAAGTAAGCAAAAAGCAGTGGGTGTTTAGGGTCTGAGATATTTAAAATGGAATGGTTAAAAACAAGGAATGTAGAGAGCTATGACTAGTGATGATAAAAGCTCAGTAAAATCAAACAAACTGGATGATTTAATTGATAACCTTATTAGTGATGAGGAGCTTGAGCGCTATATTGCTGAACAAAACGACGGCTTAACTCATGAAGAACGAGAGAAAATTAAAAGAGAAAACCGTATTAACGCAATTAACCAGTGGTGCGCCGAAAACCCTGGCCGAGACCCAACAAGAGCAAAAGATAAAACCATTAAACAACTGGCGTTAGATGAAGAAGATGTGGTGCGATTAGAAGAGTTTAGAAGGGATAACCCCGAAAAAGCAGCAGAAAGTAGAAGGAGAGCCGAAAATAGTAGTAAATATTTTGATGATAGACAAACCTATACAGAGCAACTACCAAGAGACTATTTACATCAAGACAGTTATGAAACGCGATTAAAAAAAGCAGAAGCACTCAATGGCTGCAGCTTTAAAACTCGTACCTTTAAAAGTAAGCGTTTTACTGATCAATATGGAGCAGAGCTTGAATCCCCTAATCGAGGCTCAACTCTTGAGGGACATTGGGTTCGCAATGATGGGCAACAACTTGCTATTTCATGGTTTGGAGGGTGGTCTAACTTATTTACTGCTCTAAGTTTCCTGCTAATGGTCGCAGCCGTAATGTTTTTATTCGCTGATTTAGTTGTTATTGGTTTTGTGTGGGGAGACTACCGATGGGCACCATTTGCTGTATATGCACCTATGTTTATTGTCGGTTTTTACATGCATAAACACCGCGCTATGTTATCGCACCGAGATAAGTTTTATTTTAATCGCCATACCGGCCTTGTAAAAACTCCGCATACCTTATTTAGAAAACCGTTTTATTTACCTTACGAAGACATTGTTTGCTATGGCGCAAATGAGCGTAATGTCGGCTCAGCCCGTGGTGGTTCACGTGTATTTGTATCACTCATGGTGCCGTTAAAATACCCTAAACATTACCGCTTCACTAAGCCAACATTTTATGTAGGTGGTTTTAACCGTGAATGGGATTCATTGCAATACGCCACAGCCATGACCTTTATGGATACATCCATCCCGCTTGGTACTCACTTATATCAATCGATAGAGCATTACTTCAAAATTGATAAAGACATAACAGAAAAGCACGGATTCCCTGAGGAGCTAAAACCTTATTTAGATCCAGTAGATTGCCAAGTAAATAGAGAAGCCGTGTGGTAGTTAAGTCTATTAAGACAAATAGCAGTGGGTGTTTAATGTTTAATAAGTTTAAAAAGGAATTTATGTAACGATGCCTGTTAGTGAAAATCAGCTTGATCACGTAAAAATAACAAAAGAAACGCTAGAATACATAAAGCGCAAAGATCAAGAGCGCGAAGACTGGATGCGTGCAAACCCAGAAGAAGTTGATAGACGTTATTATGAGAACATAGCAAAGTTTGTTGCTGAGGATGAAAAAACAAGACCTGAACGAATTAGGAAACTAGAAGAATGGAAAAAACTTAATCCAAGAAAAAAACCGATTTATGCAAAAGATAAAAACATTAGGCGATTAGCACTCGATGAAAGCTATGCTGAAAGAAGAGATCGAAAAAGTAAAGAAGAAAAAGATCCAGAAATAGAAAAGGCAGAGAGAACTAAGCAAAGAAATTACTCGATTTATCAAGCCAATTTCACCAAGTACAGAGAAAGGCTATCAAGAGACTATTTACATAAAGACAGCTATGAAACTCGATTAAAAAAAGCAGAAGCACTCAATGGCTGCCGCTTTAAAACTCGTACCTTTAAAAGTAAGCGTTTTACTGATAAATATGCAGCAGAGCTTGAATCCCCTAATCGTGGCTCAACACTTGAGGGGCATTGGGTAGAGAATGATGGTAAGCAATTGGCTATTTCATGGTTTGGAGGCTGGTCAAATTTATTTACTGCTCTAAGTTTCCTGCTAATGGTCGCTGCAGTTATGTTTTTTTTCGTTGATTTGGTTGTTATTGGTTTTGTGTGGGGCGACTATCGATGGGTGCCATTTGCTATATATGCACCTATGTTTATCGTCGGTTTTTATATGCTGAAACATCGCGCTATATTAGCGCACCGAGATAATTTTTACTTTAATCGGCATACCGGCCTAGTGAAAACTCCGCATACTTTGTTTAGAAAACCGTTTTACTTACCGTATGAAGACATTGTTTGCTATGGCGCAAATGAGCGTAATGTCGGCTCAGCCCGTGGTGGCTCACGTGTATTTGTATCACTCATGGTGCCGTTAAAATACCCTAAACATTATCGCTTCACTAAGCCAACATTTTATGTAGGTGGTTCAAACCGTGACTGGGATTCACTGGCATACGCCACAGCGATGACCTTTATGGATACATCCATCCCGCTTGGTACTCACTTATATCAATCGATAGAGCATTACTTCAAAATTGATAAAGACATAACCGAAAAACATGGATTCCCTGAGGAGCTAAAACCTTATTTAGATCCAGTAGATTGCCAAGTGAATAGAGAGGCCGTGTGGTAGTGAAGCTAGTTTGGTTTGTATTTATCGCTATTTTTCTTTTTACTTCAACTGAGGTATTCGCAGGCATGTTTGGTTTGTTCAATAAAAGTGATTTTTTGTTATCTGCTCCAGTTCAAGGGGTTTTACTAGATAATGGTAAACCGGTGGCAAAGCAAAAAGTAACCCGTTCGCTTACTTATGGTAAAGAATATATTGATAAGACGATAACAGATGAGAATGGCCGCTTTCGTTTTGATAAAAAACTAATAAGAACAGCTAAACCTGCAAATATGTTTGATAATGACTCGCTTATTCAACATATCTACCTTGAAAATGGCACTCCCGAAGGTATTGTGCTTTGGTATACAAGTATTTCAATTCATGAAAATAGTAATACCCTTAAAGGGTTGCTTGGTGATCTTGTTTGCGATCTATCAAACAGCCCACAAACAGTTGATATTCAGATAGAAGAGGCGCCTGAGCATACGTTTGCTATTTACGGTATGTGTGAGCTGAGCAAAGCTAAACTTTAATCTCTTTCTAACAGCACAGCGCCGCTGTGCTCTTCACCTAAATAATCATCTTTGTTGTAGATAGGGCATTTGGCCATTGATAAACAGCCGCAACCAATACAACCATTAACGCGCTCGCGCAATCGCTGCATGTATTGAATGCGTTCATCTAATTGCGTTTGCCAAACTTTAGAAAGAGCTGCCCAATCTTGTTTAGTGGGTGTGCGCTGCTCAGGTAGGGTGCTTAACGTTTGTTTAATGTCTTCAAGAGTTATGCCCATGGTTTGTGCAGCTTTTATAACGGCAATTCGGCGCAATACATCGGGTTTATAGCGGCGCTGGTTACCGTTATTACGCCAGCTGCGAATAAGTCCTTTCGACTCATAAAAATGCAAGGTTGAAACTTTTACGCCACTGCGTTTTGCCACAAAGCCAACCGCTAGGTTTGCATCAATAAGTTTCTTATCTGACATAATTTTCTCCAAGGTGTTGACCTAAAGTTAGCTTGAGGTAGTGTGCATTCAATAGTAAAAAAAATGCATTTCACTGTGCAAGTAATATTTCAATCTTAGTGTCGAAATTTTAATTTCATCTATGAATAAAGTAACTTTTTTAATATTTTTGGTAATTTTTTTGTGTTTTTGATGTATAGTATATTTCTGTTTATGTTTTAAATACAAAAGGAAGGGTTATGAAAAATAAATTGTTATTTGGTATGGTTTTATTAATGGCTAGCTCAACATCATATGCGTCAGTGAAAGATAAAAAAGCAATGAGGAACGTTGACAGTAATATTCTAGCTGAAGTGAGTAAAGTAAAATCTAGCTGTGGAAATTCAGCTTTAGATGTAACTGTAGACTGGGATAGCTATAAGAATATGATTAGTAGTAATGGTGAAAAGCTTAATAAAGGGCGTTGTTTCCTAAAAGTTTGAACTATCTTGCCAGCCTGTGATCAGATCATCTATATCCTACTAGCCCGTGCAACAACAATGAGCAAAATCACAAACTGGTCTCACTATAATCAAGCCCTCGTTA
>NZ_JAKGBA010000064.1:0-5839 GCF_021532495.1 Pseudoalteromonas sp. Cn5-37
AATCCGCGCAATGGGTTCTTGAGGGAGATATCAAAGCCTGTTTCGACAAGATTGGGCATCAATGGCTTATGAATAATATAGCTGTAGATAAACGAATGTTGGAACAATGGTTAAAGTCTGGTTTTATAGACAAAGGGCTGTTCTATCGCACTGACGAGAGAACACCATAAGGCGGGATCATATCTCCAACCTTGATGCTGATGACTCTTGCAGGTCTTGAGCAACGCATTAAGTCCACCGCACTTAAAAATGGGGCGAGAGCCAACTTTATAGGATACGCCGATGATTTCGTCGTCACATGCACTTCAAAGGACGTGCTGGAGAACGATATCAAACCGTTGATTGCTGACTTCTTAGCACATAGAGGCTTAACGCTCTCCGAAGAGAAAACGCACATTACTCACATTAGCCGTGGTTTCGACTTCCTAGGCTTTAACCATAGGAAGTACAAAGGAAAGCTGCTCATTAAACCGAGTAAATCTAACACGTTAATATTTCTGAGTAACTTGCGCGAACTCACTAAAAAGCACGCAACCACCCCCGTTAACGATCTAATCAAGTTGATAAATCCGAAACTCAGGGGTTGGTCGAACTACTATCGACATTGCGTTGCCAAACAAGTATTCGGATATGTGAGTCACAAACTATTTCTAGCGTTATGGCATTGGGCTAAAAGGCGTCATCCAACAAAATCAAAAACTTGGATCGCCATGAAGTACTTTATCAACCGCCGAGGCCAATGGCAATTTCACGGTTGGCAGAAGAGCATGAACATGGATTGTCAGTTTAATCTATTTCAAATAGCTAAGGTGCCAATAGAGAGACATGTGAAAATCAGGAGTGAAGCTACGCCTTTTGATCCTTTATACCAAGAATACTTGGCAAAGAGAAAAGCAAAGAGGAAATGCCGCAACTCTTGGAATGAACCTAATCTCGCTGCTTTATAAGTTGCTGGGTACCAATTAGGTGCCTTCGTGAAGGCTTGAGCCGTATGCAGTGAAAGTTGCACGTACGGTTCTTAGGAGGGCGACACTTGGTAACAGGTGTCGTCTATCCGACAGAAATGTGTTACGCCTGAAAATCTGTTATTGGCACAAACCGGCTATTCAATGTCTGATTTAATACACTCTATAAATCAAACCTGGCAGTTCAAGTTAAAACTTATTCAAAAATAGCTGTTCAAAAATAGCTGTTCAAAAATAGCTAACCTTAAAAGCTGTAACCTAGTACTTGTGAGCAAACTGGGTCTATTTTTAAAGGTTTTACTTTCGCACTCTCTAATTGGGTTTATAAATCAAACACACTGGGTAGCTTATTAACTTCTTCGTAAGTGTGACCTAAAATAATTTGGCCTGATGAGCGTCTGTTACCCAAATCTAACCATATTGGTGATTTTTCCACGATTATTAGCAAAAAACGTCTCATATCAGCACTAACCTTGGCTTTATCTATACAAACATCAACAGGATAAAATCTTTGCCTACTGACATTTGATTCACTAACTTTATCATCGCTATGCACACTGATGTCTAAGTGAACTTAATGATTGGTTACCTTTCGCAGTAAATAATCAAGCTGAAAACATTCTGATAAAAACGCAGATCTTGTACTACCCGCACCTATAACTTATACATTTAATGGTTTAGAAATCCATTTTGATGGGATTCCAAATGTGTTCATTTTTTTAATTCTTTAATGTGTCCGGACATACAATGAGAGTTTTTCATCATCAATTTGAATGTGAAAATTTCACAAACGTATAAATCGATTCAATTCTCGCATTGTTAAAACTTCCTTTGATTTAGGGTTTTTTGTGGTTTACGCGAATGAAGTTTGGGGCCAGTACAATTTTCTCAACATCATTCATGAATTGATATGATCTTTTTAGGTAACGTTGTATTTCCTTGGGTCGTTGATTACTTAGCAAAGCAAGCCAATTAACCTATTTGGTTCTTATTGTTTATCTTTTTCAAACCAAAAAGAAAGGCAGATAATTGAAAACTTTACCTAGGAGTCATTTAGTAATTTCGTTGTAAATTCTCACACGATGAGTAGTTACTTCTTTTTAAGTATCAAAAATGGTTTTTAATTTGATTTGTGAGAGCTAAGAATAAACATTAAGGATAATGATGGTTAAATATATAGGTTAGATCTTTAGGTTAGTGCTGTGGATTGTGATTTTAAGCTGTTGATTATAAAAGATAATAAAAAATAAATGAGATCGCAGTTACACGTTATTTAGATCGCAATTGCACGTTACTTAGATCGCAAGCACACGTTATTAGTACTCATATTGATATTATTATCAACAGGTTATAAAGGGCTGCTTGTAAAATATCCACAAAGATATTGCTCAAGATCGCATTTACACTTTATTTTATTCACAATCACAGTTTGTTTTTTATTCGAAATGGTTGAAAATAGGCCTAATTACTATACCAGATCGCAATTGCACGCTTCTCAGATCGCAATTACACCTTTTTTTAGTGGGTTATTCACAGCCCCCTGAATACATACTACAGAAGTTTAGTGAATTTTCATTTGAAAATAGTTTTTTTTCGCCCGTTACCTTTAATTAAGCGTGATATAATTCTGTAAGCCCTTGAAATATAAGTGTTTTATTTTTCAGATCGGTTTTACACTTTATTTTGTAATTTCTCTGTCCTTTTTAGAGCAAATTCTTCCGATTTATTTTTGACCAATAGTTTTAAGTTCACATCGGGTACACAGAAGTAAGTTGATGAAATAATAAACTGAAAATAAATCTCAGACCCTAATTACACGTTATTCAGTAGTTATGTAGCTTCTCAGATCGCATTTACACTTTATTTTATGAGCTAAATTTTTGTGTCAGATCGCATTTACACGTTATTTTATGACTTCATATTTCATCCCAGATCGCATTTACACGTTATTCTATGGCCTCAAATTTCATCCCAGATCGCATTTACACGTTATTTTTCGGCCTCAATTTCTATCCCAGATCGTAATTACACGCTATTTTATGGGCTCAATTATAGTGTCAGATCGCATTTACACGTTATTTTATGGCCTCAAATTTCATCTCAGATCGCAATTACACCTTAATCAAATAGGTAGGTTTTGAACTCAGATCGCAGTTACACGTTATTCATACTGTTACTCAAACGACCAGATCGCAATTACACGTTATTTTTAATAGGTTAATTAGGTAGTCAGATCACAGTTACACTCTATTATCGTAATGATTATAAAGAGTTTTTTAATAATGGTGCATTTTGCTGTGTTATTTATATAGCGATTTGATATATTTGAAATTCAAGTATGCGGGAATTTCGGTATGAGCAAAAACAAACTTACAATAAATAATTTGCCAGAGACTATCAGCACCAAAGGGTTAGTAGTTCAGGAAGCCGCTGAGGTTGAGCAGCTTAAACTCTTTACTGATGTGCATTTTGAAGGTTTGAAATCTAATTCGTTATCAAATACCTTTCCCCTATACGATTTATGGTCTCGTTTTGTAAGAGTTAAAACTACCATATACCCAATTAGACAAGCACCAGAAAGGCTCGTTAATTCTCGGTCTATTTCTGATAAGTTGGATGGTGTTGAATACACCGGTGAATTACAAATCTCACCAGCTGTAATCAAAGGTAAAGAAACAGACTATGTTGCTTGGCCATCTGACCGCGAAGAAAAAGTGGAGAGGGCATTAATTTCTCTTGCTACGAAAGGCAATATTTCTAAGATTAATAACGCAAGCGGCACTCGTTACGCCATTCATTTTAAAATGAATGAACTAAATGCAGAGCTTAAGTCAGTTAATCAATCACTATCTTATCCAGATTTAAAGGAAGCGCTACTAATCCTGTCTGGTAGTCAACTGTCTTTTAACTACAGCACCAACTCAAATGGTGAAGTAGAAACAAATGAAGCAAAAATGCCTTATCTGGGATCAATTCATTTTTCTGGTAAAAAAGGGCCAAGCACTCAGAGATGCATTGTATTTCTTAATGAGTACATGGCTCAGCAAATTGAAACTGTATCTTATAAAGGATATTACTTTAACCAGGCGCAACAATTTAAGAGAACCTTATCTAGTTGGCTTACAACCAGACTTTATACATTGTTTAGATACGCCAGCCCCGAAAAGACGTATCACTTCATGCTTGTAAGAATAATGATTAAGTTTGGCTCTATTGAGTCAGAAGACATCACTGAAAATCGCTTAATCGCTATTCGCAGAAATATGACTTCAACAATGAAAGACCTTATTAATGCTGGCATTTTAGAGAAGTATGATATAGCTGCTGTAAAAGACGATGAAGGTAAGGTTATCGATTACAAGTACACGTTATACCCAACAGAAGGGTTCTGTGATGAAATTGTGTCGCTCAACAAACACGCTAAAAAAATTAGAATCAAAAGCAATACGACGGAAGAAGTTGTTGAAACTCTTTTAATCGAGCAGTAAGGGGCAGTACATATATTGGTTATGGGGACTGCACTGTTAAAGTTGAACAGTGCAGTGGATTAAAGCCAATTTTACATATCAAGTATTTCAGATTCTTTAATCAAAGCTTTTGAATAACCATACTTTTTAAGCAATTGTTTTACCTCATCTATGTAACCTTGCGAAGCAAATGGCGAAATGTACACTTCTTGAATAAGCTCATTAACATCAATCTTCACGCTCTTGCCTTGAATGAAATTAACAGTTTGATCCAAGCTCTTCTCAGGAGGTGAATCATTCAATATGAAAAGCCTTAGCTCTTTTTCAAAATCATAAAATGGTTTTTTCGTTGTTATTAGTGATAGCCTTGATAGGCTATCATCGCAAAGGTGTTTTTTATATTTAACTTTACCCATATAAAATGGCTCTGGGTTACTGTCTTGCCCGTTAATCACTGAGCGTTTAAGTTTGCTCACCGACGTTTTAACGGCAACCCCATTCGCCTCACCTGAAAGATAAATCTTCCATAAAGCGTATGACTCATGTGGAGTTAATGACCAGCAGTTGATAAAGACACAGTTTTTCTTAGGATTGGTGTTCCAAAAAAAGCTTCCAATTCACCGTTAAGATTGTTCCCACTAATACCATCATTAATTAGATCATCTCTTTCTTTGTTTTTAACACTTTCAGGTATAGATACTTCATATTGATCTGAGAGTGCATTAGCGTTTGGAAAAAACAAAGTGGAATTTATGAGTAACTGTTCAAATTTCCAAGTACTCATATACCGCCAAACAGATGAATTACCATGAGGTATTTCTAGAGCATCGTCATTTTGTAAAATCATCTTCAACCTCCATTTTCAAGCGCTCAAAGACCCAAACTAGCTGCTCGGTTAAAATTCTGCACAGCAAATTCAGCACTAATGTTGTCGAAGTTTTTCAAATAAGAGTCCAGTGCAAATAGACCTATACGTACTGCTTCATTCATAGGAATAGGTACTCCACAAAGCTTTTTACCTTTTTGTGATACTTGCAGAAACAATTTCCCTTCTTGGTATTGAACCTTTAATGATTTGTCATTCTTAGCTCCGTAATGCTTTAACTCAATACTTTCCTTAATGAATAAAAATGCGCATAGAAATTCAATCAAACCTAGCTGAGTAAGCTGAATGGAAATTTTATTTTTCCAGTCATAACGTTTATTTTCTCCAGAAGCTGCCTCAATTCGAATAGTAATTACCCCTTTCCTTGTTATATCTGCTTTAAATTCGACAGCAGCCCCCGAATTCAGATAATAAGTGCACCACTCATGGTTAAACGGTGAGAAGAGATCAACTGCCTGTTGGTGGTACTCTATCGTCGCCAAACAAACAGAAGCATTTACCATGAGTTACAAGCAGTTGAT
>NZ_JAKGBA010000065.1:0-5482 GCF_021532495.1 Pseudoalteromonas sp. Cn5-37
TCAACTGCTTGTAACTCATGGTAAATGCTTCTGTTTGTTTGGCGACGATAGAGTACCACCAACAGGCAGTTGATCTCTTCTCACCGTTTAACCATGAGTGGTGCACTTATTATCTGAATTCGGGCTTAATATAAATATTCAATAAACTTTCGATGAATTGAAACCCTTTTTACATGAACAAACTTCTTTTCAACTTCGCTCATAGGTGGTGGAAATAAGGCCTGTGAGTATTAATTGTATATTTGTGGAAAGATAGATGTTTTGAATCATGATGCTTGTAGTAAGAATTAAGTGCTGATTGAACAATAATGAAACGATCTGCGCTGTAGAGTTCTAAAATAAGATATCTAAAGCTCTCCAAAGCTTCTCGGGGTTCTTCTATTAGCATCTTGAAATCATCGAAATTAATCACCTCTTAATCTACAAGAACGCACAGTTCAATAAAACCTTGCTGTGATTGTGCTAATAAATCCTCGTCAATTTCTTTAGTGAGATACCAAACATATCCATCTCTTAATGCGTTAGTTTTTATGCAAGCTTGCCTTCAATTGTTTTAGCTCTGTAGGTCGTCCGCCATGAAGTTTCCATATATCCGTGTTCTTGTTTATTAAGGACACTTTGGTGGCTGGCTCTTTCAACAAAACTATTAAACTCACTCATTAGTGAATCATAATTATTTTTAGAATTAATATTATATATCAGTAGAGAAAGCTATCGCGTTGTTTTTTAATTGCTCTCGTGGTTAATTAACGCCTGATGTAAATCCAATGAATTTGATATCAAGAATAGGACATAGATCAAAAAAAACCGCCTACAAAATGATGAGGCGGTTTTTAGTTGGGATCTAATTTGTGTAATTCTTGGCGCTTTTAATTGTTTTATTGAATTCACTAAGGAGTGAGCCATAATCTATTTCAGTTTTAATATTGTACTTTTCACTAAGGTTATTTAGCTCGCTCATAGTAAGCGTAGCAGATGATGAGAAATTAGGCTTTGCAACTACATAACTTTCATCAATAAGCATTACCCCTTTGAGCTGATGGAGCTTAATATAACGCTCGATATAAGATGCCAGCTCTGCAGGTGTAGCCCCCTCTGATGTAATGCGCTTTGAAATTTCTTCTGGATTAAACGTTTGAACTTTCGCATAACCTGCAATTAAATCAGTTACTTCAATCATCGATTTTTCGCTTACTGCTTTTGTGTAAGATACACCAGCAAAAAATGCTAAGGCTGACATTACTAGGCTTATTAGAATCATTTTTATATAGTCATTCATTGTTTAATCACCTAATTTGAGTTTAGTGCCAGATAGCACAGCGAATGTAATTGAACGTCCCGGTGATATCTCAATTACTGGGTGAATCTGTTCTGCTAAAGCGATGTAGTATTCAGCTAGTCTATCCATAGCATCAGCTGAGCCTTGGAACACACCAGCAGAAGCAACGGAGCCTAAGTCTACTGATTCCCATACCGCTCTATCACCACCAGACGTATTGATTGATGTAGTGCGTTGAGGAGCAACAGCTTCAGAAATGCCACTCATAAATCCAGCTGCCATAGAGCCTGCTAAGAGGTTGCCATTTTTGCTTACAAGTCTGCCGGCTATACCAAGTTTGCCATCAAAGTCAGAAACTGCATTCGCTTGAATCGCGCTTTCAACACTCTTACCGTCATTACGTACACATGTAATTGATTGTGCGCGGATATGCGCTCTTTCGCTTGATAAATCCCCGATTGCTTGGCCAATAACGTGACACTCGCGAATATCTAAAGTGAAATGGTTAGGCAAGATAGCTTCCTTTTTAACTCGGATAACAACCGGCATAGGAGAAGATTTGGCTGCAAGCTGTGTTGGAGCATCCAAACCAGTAAGTAAAACACCAGAGAAGAATGAGCCTGCAGGCAAATAAACAACGCCTTCGTCAGAATCAATTAGTCCACCTTCATTTGGATCGCTTTTCTTTTGGACCTCTTTTTCAGGTTTTAGACTTTGTTGTGTGATCAACAAATCTTTTTGCTGTTTTTCTTCAACAACACCCGAACTCTTAATGCTTCGAACGCTGCGTTGGGTGATAGTTCTAATAACACGGCCTTCGATTTGTGGTTTTGCAGTAACAAGCTGAGTAGGGGTTCTGTCAAAAACCCTCTCATCGTACTGTTGTGGTGCATCAGCTATAGCTTGTTGCCCTTGCTCTGCACCAGAGTATGAAGTGTTGTAATTTGAGCGTGAGCCACCATTTGATTGTCTATTATGTTGGGTATTTGCATATGCTCTATCGCGCACTTCCAGTTGGCGCTCGTAATCTTTCAATTTTAGCGTCAGGTCATCGATGCTTTGCTGCTGTTGCTGAACCATCTCAAGTACACGCTCTTTTTCTGTATATACCTCACGCTCTTTTCTGCGAATTGAGTCTACAGACTTGTCATAGATTTCGTCGAATTCGTTTTTATCGATGTTAGCAATGCTTTCTGAATCAAATAGCCCGCGTACTTTACCCTTTCCATCAAGGCGGTCTTCAGCTTGTCTTGCTGCAATTCTGTCCTGCAGACTGGTTTTATTATCACTCGAAGACATCGACTTATAACCAAAGAACGCAATAGGAATAATCACCAGTATTGCTGCAAACTTTCTAACTTTGGGATTTTCCCATTGTTTTTTAATGCTCATTTCCACCAGCCTTAGTTGATTACACGAGGACGTTTAGAGTTAGTGTTAACAATGCTTTGGCGCAATTTGTCTCGCAGGATATAAACTTCTGTTGCTTCGCCAGGTTGAAGTAGTGATTTGTTGTAAATGGCAACGGCCATAACATCACGTGACTCGCACATTTGTTCACGAACTGTATAGGGGCGTGTAGTTGTATTTTGGACTCTGACTACATCAACAACTTCTCTTGGACCGACAATTCGCTGTAGTACTTGCTGACTAATGGTTAATCCGCAAGGTTGGTGCATCGCTTTTGATACATCATGAGAAAGTGAAAAACCTTGTGGTATTTCACCTTTACCAACAGGTTTTAGAATTTGCTTAATACGCGCTACTCGATCTGTTTCAACATTTGCGACGTGGCCTTCAGTTAAAGACGCTTCAGCTAAAGCTTCTTGCTCTTTTATTTCCGCTCTGTGGTTTGCGCCTTTGTATTGCATCGTTTTTGAAAGATTCACATCGACATTTACAACAACCGGCATCGCTTCCATTGGTACCAATGTAAGGTTAATCATTGACTCTGGAACACCTTCTTCAAACAACATTAAAGCAACAGGCTTAAGTGAGTTTAAAGTGATGTATAAACGGCCATCTTCTAATTCAATGACTGATTCTTCGTCGTGGGTTCTAGCAGCAACCATCTTAAAATTAGTTATGATTGGATTCGTCAAGCCCACTGCTACAGGTACAGCGATATTAGCGCCGGGTTCAAGGTTGCTAAGGTTTTGGGTTGGCTTATATTTTGATTTAACGATATCTAGGAATGAGTACCCATTACCTGAGCGAATTGACTGTGCAGTTTGTGGCTGCTGGTATTGGTTAAAGTCAGCTTCATTCATCATTCCATTTGGTTTTACATTATCGGCAATTTGATTGATTTCATCTTGAGGGGAGACAGTTTTCATTACAGGTTCGCTTCGACTATCTAATTTTATGCCGTTTTTTGCCGCTTCGAATATAGCTTGCTTTGTAACCGGAATAGGTTGTTCATTTACTACCTCTGTTGGTAGCTTGAATGTATCGCTTGGATTTTCAGTTGCATCATTAGCGAAGGTGAATGCACTAGACGCACAACCAATGGCTAAAAGTATTGATTTCATTTTCATCTAGTTGCTCTCCTGTTGTTCTTTCACTTTCAGTTCTTTTGCCGCTTCTAGTACCCCTATCTCCAGCTCACTGTCATAGTAAGGTTGCGACTCTAAAGTTCCCGGTTCAGCATCGCCACGCGCTTCCATCGCTTGTTTTCGCTTTCTTGGGGTGCCCGGATATTGATCTAAGTGAGTAATTTTAGGTCTTCCATTTCTTGCGGTGATCTTAAATTCGTAGCTCCACTTTGTATCTGCTTTGGGCTCTCCACCAATGAAAGTGATTTTTTGGCCCCAAATGGTGATTAAATCAGTTTCAGGCTCATGAATTAGGTCGTCGGCAATAAAAACTTGTCGTATATCACGCATTTTTATCATTTCAGCTTGCTTATCTAGCATTGGCTCGATTTCAACTTGTAGTTGTGGAGATAACATTTTCATCATTATCTTTTTTACAAAATCGATGTTTTGCGAGTTAATGTTACCTATTAGAGTAGAAACGCTGTAGGCCCATGCTTGTTGGTAATTCTGGTTAGCTTTATCGCCTTGAATTGTAAGCTCACCAAAGTAATTCTGTTCTGGGATAACAACGACTTCACTGTCTTTGAAAAACAGTGTTAAAGCGCTTAGAGCAACTGTAATGGATAAAAATAGGTTAGCTACTCGGCTTATGTTGTTAGATGCAACCATCGATTTGAAGCTTCGAACTGAAGCGGATTTATCATCAAGCATTTTCTTGCCTTAGCGGTGGTATGTACGTTTAACTGGATCTGCAATTGATTTGCTTTGATTGGTTAAGATGAACCCATAAGACCAAAGCTTGTGTTTAACATAGGCTTTAGGGAATCGGCCTTTAACCTTTTGAGAGATATAAATGTATGCCATGGCTAGGCATACAAGGATAAAGGTCTGTTTTGTCACCATGCCAATCGCTACCGCGGCCATCAACGGTATTACTTGTTCTTTAGTAAATACAAACAAGATTAATAACGGTTGGTTGATGTGGGTCTTACAGCGGTAGCGATTGGGCGTTTCCATGTTTTAAAGCACTCCAACTGAAGCAGTTAGGAAGTACTCAACAGCATCTTGTGCATTTGCAAATAGCAGTGCGATAAGGAATGCACCCACACAAGTAGCATAGTTCTGCTTCATAATGCCTTGGAAAGCAGCAAAGCCAAATGTGAAAATTGAAATGATGATGCCAGGTGCGCCGGTTAACCAGCCAACTACTTCATTGTAAACTCCGTATAGGAAGTCACCAGAAGTTGGAGCCGCAGCCATTACGCCTTGTGAAATTAATAGAGCTAAAGAGATTACCATCAGTGCGATGGTCGCTTTTTTAGCAGTAGACATTTTTTTAGTGATTGTTGGTGCTTCAACAATGTTTGATTGGTTGGTTAGTTCCATTTTTAAACCTCTTAAGAGTTAATGTTCAACGTTAAAGTCGAATTAATCTTAAACTCTTAAAAACAGCATAAAGCCGGATTTTTATTTAAATTTGAATAAAAATTAAGGAACTCGATTCTGAACATTAGGCTTGCGCAATCTCACCCTTTCAAGGGCGAGTCAAGCAAGAGGTAACTAGTCTTTTTTCTGACTTAAAGCGCGTGAAGTTTTTACGGCTCTTTCACTTGGCGGTGTGTTTTGATTTTCAATGTACTGCTTAATTACATCCAAACTCGCGCCG
>NZ_JAKGBA010000066.1:0-4270 GCF_021532495.1 Pseudoalteromonas sp. Cn5-37
GGCAATCGTAAGACTAGCCGAGTCAAAAGCTCGACTAGCGGTGTCCAACGAAGCGTCAAAAAAGAAAGGTTAGTAGCTTAGGCTATTATCTTGGAAGCTCGATGCCTTTAGGCGCGAGTAGTTCACTTGGTATATCCGGTGACAAGGAAAAGTTTTTATCTGAGTTAACCCACTCTTGTGCATATTCAAAAGCCCAAAAGCCATTCACATCTTTTAACTCACCCATTTTTTTTGTACTTACAAATACTGTGAGCGATCTATTCATGATCAACTATCTCATTAATGCGTTTGATTAGTTTCTTTTGCGCTGAAGTATCAGATGGAGGCAGCGCGAAGTCTATTTTCATTTCAATACCAAGTGACTCCATCAAATCAAATAACCTATTTACGGACAATGAACCACTCCCCTTTTCAAAGTCACCTACCGTATTGATACTATTGCCCGAAAATTCTCCAATTGTTTTTTGGTCTAACCCTTGGCTTTTTCTAACAGCAGATATTAATTTACCTAATTGCTTAGCTGAACTAACAGATATTTCCATTTTTAGCTCCAAAATTCACAGATAATTGTGAATAATAGAGAAATATAATCAATAGGGCAATAAATTCACAATATTTTGTGAAAAAATCTAGAACCGCAGTCAAAGAACCAAAAATTCACAATATAATGTGAAAAATGCAATTCATATAGATACTACAAATTGACTAGATAGACTCACAAGGAATAGAATATTAATAGGTACAATTTAGGAAGGAACTTAAAAAGGATTTTTATGTATGACCAAAATTAAAATTAATAAAATTAGAAGTTTATCCCATCTAATGGTTTTATTGCTTATTACCTTTGCATTGATGCAAATTTCAACATCATTAACAATATTTACCTCAATTCTTGTTTTAATCTATTTGGCGTTCATTCTTTCCTCAACAGTTAAAGCTTATTCTCAAGGAATTTATTTTAAAGCTTTCAATACAGAGAAGTTCTATTCAGCAGAAGAGATTAAAGGAGGTGCAATTCCATTTCTTCTATATTACTGGGATAACAAAAATAGCTCATTAAAGTCATTATACAAATGAAGCTAAAGTGCATGAATTATAAATCACCCCAAGGATGAAAGTTATCAGTTCTTACACCCGTTCTTTTCACAAGTGATTTTACTATGAGTGTTAGTCCAATGTGTTGGGTTTCCTCAGTATTGGAAAAACGTTTTAGGTTGTCATCTGTGTTAAGTGAATTCGGCATAAATTTTTAGGGACTAACGCCGCATTAAGATGCTATAGCAACGCCACCACTTTACCTATACGACTCAAACTAAAAATATTGGCTAAAAACTCCAAATTCAGTAGTGCAGAACTCGCTTGAATGTAAGCCAAATACTGATGTCACGGATAGGAAAATTTAAAGCCGGAAATTACCGGTTTTAAACGTTATTGAAACAAGGTTAGCGTTATTGCTAATGAATTACTTATGAGGTTTGGATTAGTTAGTGGAGGCGCTTCAAGTATGATTAGCGAGCTACACATTTTGAAAGTAAATAAGGCTCTAAAGCCTAAGGGGTTGATGTATGCATAACAAATTGAGCTTCTAAATTGTTTAATAGCTCAAAAGTATTGATATAAGATACTTTGAAGTGCTCACAAATGTTTGGGATTAAGATTTTTCTCTTGATTTTTTTGTCGAGCTTTTCGTGGGTAACTATCACTGATCCAGTTGTTATAGCTTTAGCAATTAACCAAGGGTCAGCCCCTCTCAGAAACTCTTCATGTGTTCCGTCTTTCATCTCGGTTAGAGACATTACATAATTCACCACATTTGCGAAGGCAAGTTGGGTTGCTTCATCATCATTAGATTCAAACAAACCTGGATGTTCTTTAGCCCATATCGCGAGTTCATCATTACCGTTAATCAGCTCTTTCTTTATGAATTCGATACTTGAAACGCCGCAATGCTTGTTTGATTGCAATAACCACTGCCAATAGCCCGGACAAATTGTCATCGAATAGTACCGATTTTTCGCTTCAATAAATGTATTTGCATCTAGCAGGTAATTCATAAGGCAAGTTTGCTCGCGTACGTTTTAATTTTATTAGGTTGAATTCCCAATAAGCTCCCTGCATCCCGAAGTAGAATCCGCCCACTCATTGCTTCTGCAACAACTGCACTAGAAAATAAAGCACTGTTACGGGCACCCGCAGTAATGTTAAAGTCTCCTCCGCTGCTTTTTTTGCGTCTGAACGCTTTCATTTCACGTTGGTAAAATTCCCTATAAGTATCGGAGTCTATAGCGTTACAGTCGAAAGCCCGTTTAGCCACAACGAGTTTACTAACGTGAAATCTAGAACTAATTGCTACAACATTATTTAGTAGGCTAACTAGAGGATTCCACATTTCATGGAATTCTTTCTCAGGGACTAAAAATTCGCCAGCTACAGCATTGCAGAACTTTTCTTCTTCAGCATGTTCGTTGCCAAGATCAGAAACCCCGCTACTGCCTATCCAAAGATGAGCTAACTCATGAATAAGCGTAAAAAGTCTTGCGGCTGGCGCGTCAGAGCTATTGATGAAAATTACAGGCGCTAATTTGTCGGAGATGGCAAAGCCTCGAAACTCACTAACTTCGAGCTTTCTTCTGGTGTTATTACCTACAATGCCACTTCTCATAACAAGAATGCGAGAGTTTTCAGCAGCGTTGATTAGTTGACGTTGATAGTCTTCCCAAGAGCCTTTTTGAGGCAGTGGAACTCCTAATTCACCTCTTATGTTTTGTGCAACATCATAAACAGTATTTTTTGTAGTAAAGCGACCGACAAACGGCAATTCCTCTTCGCCAATTTGTCGCAAATACTCTTTGTACCACTGTTGTTTATACATTACCTGCTTAATGATGTCTCTCATTTCAACTGATACTTCATTACGATGCTTGTTACCTATAGTTCTGAGATCAGGTATAGGTAGCTCTTCTTTAGGAGGGTTAACTAAAAATAGATAACCAAAAGGAATATTAGTGGCATTTGCAATTTTCTGGGCTTGAACAAATGTAGGCTTAGATGTTCCAGCCTCCCATTCAACTACGCGTTCAACCTTTTTAATCCCTAATTTTTGAGCAAAGTCCTCCTTGCTTAAGCCGGCTCGTTGCCGTGCCCAAGTTACAATTTGGGGATTAATTAATGCTTGCGTTGCCATGATCTCTACTACTTAATTTATTGTAACCACAATACATATTATAGGCGGCATTGTACATAACTTGTTATATTAGTCGCTAGCGGAATTGCCTCGGATAGTGCGAAAGCTAGATTCTTAAAGTAAGCATGCCCTAATGAATTGCACACATAATTAGAAAATGCATGGTGAATGAGGGTTTAGTGGAGTGTCTTATCAATAAACCGAAACACGGAGAAGGGCATATAATAAGTTACGGCCTAAGGAGAGATTTGTCTTAAACGTACGGTCGTAACATCGCTACACGACAGCCTTGTAGTTGATTGATTTGTAGCAGTCTTTAATAGAAACGAATGTAGATCGCCATACGTTGCTTTGTTAGGGCTGTTGGATAACTGAATATATAAGCCAAAACAACCAAGCGAAACTTGTGACTCTTGAAATCGTGGAGTGTCCTTTGCGAAGAGTATACCAAGCAAAGATGTACGGCAGGAAAAAAATTCCCATACCAAGCAAAAAGCTAACTTTTCGTACATCAGTGTCAATTTGTGGTGGTAAGCTACTCTTAAGGTTTACGTGCTTAGAAGTCCCATCGGGTTTATAAACCACCTTGGCGTGAGAGATTCCACTACCGGGTATACTTCCTGTAGCACGAATACCTTTCTCACTCGCATTCAGAGTTAAACCTTTACCTCCCAAGGAAAGACTACTAATCCCTTTTTTACCTATATTAACCCGTACACCTTTTCCAACTTTTATACTCTTTCGAAACCCCATGCACGCAATCTCCTTTGTGCCTTAACATCTTTATCAGAGGACACTATATTAGCTTGTTTTAGTTTTGCTATGCATTATTTATGACCAATATTAGAAAGGTTTTAATTCCATCAAAGGAGTCACTAGCTGGTTTTTGTATGTCCAATAGCGTTGTTTCCTAAAAGTTTGAACTATCTTGCCAGCCTGTGATCAGATCATCTATATTTTACTAGCCCGTGCAACAACAATGAGCAAAATCACAAACTGGTCTCACTATAATCAAGCCCTCGTTAACCGCGGTAATATTCGCTTCTGGTTTGACGAAAAAGCAACGCGTCATTGGTATAACGAATG
>NZ_JAKGBA010000067.1:0-4208 GCF_021532495.1 Pseudoalteromonas sp. Cn5-37
AACGAGGGCTTGATTATAGTGAGACCAGTTTGTGATTTTGCTCATTGTTGTTGCACGGGCTAGTAGGATATAGATGATCTGATCACAGGCTGGCAAGATAGTTCAAACTTTTAGGAAACAACGCCCTGCTAACATTCCAAGCAGTAGAAAAACTAGTAATATTGGCACACCTACACGCTTAGTTATTACACTCGCAATAATGCAAAGAAAGGCCAAAAAAGCAGAACCTAAAATGTATTGATAAACGACTTCTATAGCCATAATCCCATTACCAAATTTGTACTTCCCCCGATTAGGGTTTCATGGCTACCATCTATTCTATTCAACTTTTTGTATGAGCCAAATCAAGGGGGAGTATTTAAGAATACCAAACTAAAATTATTAAGTTTGAGAAAGCATTACAAGCAAATAAGATAACATATTCGATTAATTTATACTATCCACGGGCGCCATCGCATATCTATGTATAGTTCAGTATATTGAGGTTAATAACCTAGAGTTAGCTATTTTACCCTCAATAAAAGGCTTACAATTTAAGCATGAAATTAGGCCTCTCACATAGCTATTTGATATCTACTCGCTATACCGTAGAGGCTTTGTTTCCTAAATCAGTTGAACTAAAACCATAGCTGGTGATCTGATCGACATAGCCCATCAACTCGCCCATCAATCGTGTCAAAACCTCGATATAAAACAATCAACTGGAAGCAATACAATCAAGCCCTGATCAATCGTGGCTCACTTACCTTCTGGATTGATGAGGACGCTATCGCCCAGTGGAAAGCTAAGGCCGAGCAACCAAGGAAAGGTCGACCACGCGTATTTAGCGACTTAGCCATTACCACCGCGCTGATGGTTAAACGTGTTTTCTCGATGCCACTACGAGCGTTACAAGGCTTTATCAACTCGGTGTTTAAACTGGCTGATATTCCGCTTTCGTGCCCACATTACACTTGCATCAGCAAACGCGCTAAAACCGTCAAGATTGCTTTTAAAACCAAGACGCGTGGCACCATTGAGCACTTGGCTATCGACTCGACAGGCTTGAAGGTTTATGGCGAAGGTGAGTGGAAAGTGAAGAAACATGGCACAGATGGCAAGCGCCGCGTGTGGCGTAAGCTGCATATCGCTGTCGATACCCATAGCCATGAAATTATTGCAGCGGAACTGAGTTTATCCGGTGTCACTGACGCTAAAGTTATGCCGAATTTGCTCAAGCAAATCCATCGCAAAATCCGCAATATCTCAGGTGATGGTGCTTACGACACAAGAGCCTGTCACGATGCCGTTCGTAGAAAACGGGCTTTAGTACTCATTCCACCGAGGGAAGGCGCTGCGCTCTGGGAACAAGGTCATCCGCGTAACTTAGCGGTCAGTTGGCAACAGCTTCATGGTTCAAATAAACAGTGGAAAAAACGGTATGGTTATCATCGGCGGTCAATCTCAGAAACAGCAATGTACAGAGTGAAGCAACTACTTGGTGGCAGATTGAGCCTGCGAAATTATAACGGTCAGGTAGGAGAAACTTACGCGATGATAAAGGCGTTGAACAAACTCACTGGGCTAGGCATGCCTGAAACTTACCGTGTAGTTTAATATTCAAACGATTATGAGGAGCTTTGCTCGCTGAATCGATTTAGGAAACAAAGCCCCTTGGCGCTTGTCTCTTTGCACATAACCTTCAATGTGCCACAGCTTGTTTCGTGTATTTCGGTTGATACGAGGTTGCGGCAAGCTACCATCTTTTATTCTTCGCCAGAGCGTCGTATAGCTAATGTGGTAACGAGCCATCACTTCGTAAGATGTTAGAAAAGGGGTTACCTGGTGCGCTACTGCTGTCATCTGTATTCTCCTGAAAATCAATGTAAAGCTATCATCGCCTGGTTCATCACTTGTTGATGGTCAGAAAGATGCATGATTTGTTCAGAAGATCAGCCTTATCATGACACCGGTATCATTGTGCAGTTTACCAAATTTCCAGTTTACGGCGAAAAGTGCCGTAAAATCGCATTAAGTTAAACCATCTTTATCAATATGCACGCTCTAGCTACTAGGAATTCAGCGTAGCGGTATACTTCGTAAATGCATTTCAATGGCTTCAATGACTGACTTAGTAAGGGGTAAATGCGCTTTTTCTTTCGCCCATACCTCATGGAAGCCTGCTACGGTTTGTTTGGCTGTATCTAACACCAATTTTTCTGGCAACATGGCTTTAGCCGCTAAGTGTGATAGCTCATCCAGCGTGAAATCGCTGAATCTCTTGCTACGGCTCACCTTCAGCGATGCACTATCATCGGGGATATAAGGAATGGTTGAAACAAAGTCATAAGCAGGCGCAATCGATGCGGTGCGCTTATCTTTGTAGATCACAGACCAATTCTTCAAATGCATATCCGCATTGCCAATTAAGGTATTGAACACCAGTCGGCGAGTAAATTCAGCAATGTCTTCGTCTTGCCCTTCAATACCGATAACCTGAGCAATATTTCGCATACTGGCTTTTTTGTACTTATCTTGAGGATAAACGCCAAACACTTGCGCAAAGTCCTCAATGTGAACAGCTTGACCATCTGCACGGTCAAAACGCTTGATCACAAAAGCGCTATCACCAAATTTGCCAATGCCATTTGGGATATTAGTAATCCGATTAATAGGGAGTAGCTGCGTTTCTGGCACGTCCATTCCCAACATTCGAGCCAGTTCCATCATTGAATATTCATTTTCTGGCACAGCGTCAAATCGAGATGACGGCAACTTCACAATCCAAGAGCCACCTTTACCAGTTGCTGGAATGGTCAAGCCGCCGTTAGCCTGTTGCACGGCTGAAAACTTCAACTGCACACCCGCCAATGAGAAGCGCATCGGCGCTTCAATTTTCGTTTCATCGTCAATGCCTTGATGCACATTAGGTGGCAGCGCTTCACCACCCGCCGGTTCAACCGTGATCGCGCCAGCTAAATCCTGCCCTAGCACCCACAATAGAAAAAACTCCCGTGCTGGGTTCACACCAGCACGCTCAGCCAGGTAATTACGCATGGTTTCTTCTGGTAAAAGGTTGGAGAAAAACGGGGTTAACTTAGTTTGGGTAGGTTTGAAGCTAGTCAGCAGGCCACCGAGCGAATCTTTAAAGCCAAGCCCTAACACAGGCCGCGATTCGTCATTAATGTACGAATCCATAAAGGCAAAAAGTGTTCTGTCATTACCCACGTTGGTGATCGTTGCGATCGGTTCACCATAGAGCAACACGTTGAGCGTAGAGACATGGTTAGTCATCGTCGTCTTCCTCTAACTGATACGCGGGCGACATTGGCTCACCCTCATCGCTGATGCCGTTAATACCTTGGCCACTTCGAATGATCGACTTGATGGCAGGTACAGACTTTTTAGGCGCAACCAATAGCTCTAGGTCTAGTACACGGGCAAGTGCAATCAAACTGGATATTCTTAAATCAACACTGCCAGACTCGATTTTCGAAATATGGCTTTGAGGCACACCCGAACGAGTACTTAACTCTCTCTGGCTAAACCCCTTTCGTACCCGAGCTTCTCGAAGACTTTCTAGTATCTGCTCTGTTACATAGCTCATTTCGATACGCCTTAATGCATCACTTAAGAATAATTATATACAGAAACATATCACAGTAACTCAAACAACACAAATTCGATTAGCTATTACATATCAAAATCCATTATCTGATACATAATTACATATAAGTAGAAGGAGATTTTTGTCATCGACAAAAGAGCGATACTCTCGCTGATAATCGCGAACTGACGCATCAAACTCCCTAAGTACTTTTGTCGCTCAGCCCTTATACAGCAAGGGCTACAGAAGAACTCGCGTCAAATCGCCAGAAGATAAGTGCAACAAAGAGGAAGTTTGTACACAGTTACAGGAAATTTTGTACACACAAGTCGAAAAACAAGTGCAAAATGATGGTGTAAACAGCAACTAAATTTGAAGGTAAGTCTGATATCTCAATTAGAAATAACCGTATTGGTTCGCTTCAACGTCGTCAGCAACATCATGCACTTGGAGAGCTTAGATAGCGTTCGGCTAAGTAATAGCAATGTTATGTAAGCGCGAATTCAACCCCGAAGTGCACCACTCGCTAAATTAGGCCGCATTGCGTAATTCGTTAAACACAACGACAGGCTGTTTGTAACCTAGGCACTTTCTAGGTCTGGCGTTTAGCGCACGTTCTATA
>NZ_JAKGBA010000068.1:0-3827 GCF_021532495.1 Pseudoalteromonas sp. Cn5-37
CATAGAAAAGGCGCTCAATGCGAGGCCGAGAAAATGTCTAGGGTTTAGGCAACCAGCGGTAATATTCGATGAATTACGCAAAGCAGCCTAATTTAGCGAGTGGTGCACTTCGGACTTGAATTCGCGAGTACTAAATTTCAGTTGATGTAATTAATAGATAGAATTTTTCGTGTAATAGCAATAAAGCGCCAAGTAAAATGGATGCCACACAGCTCTAACACTGATAACAAAGTAGTGTGTATGTTTTTATGTAGTGAAGAGCATTTTTAAATAATCACAAATAGCATTTTTAAACATGAAAAGGACTTTCATATATCAGCAATAAGAATAACTCAGTCAGTTGGTCTGAGTGGTGTTAATAATCCAGCTGATGTAAAAGCAATACAAACAGCATTAAATAAATTACTTAAATTGCCCCCTTCTATAAACGCATTTGCCGTGGATTGATGTATAGGTTCGCGCCCTGAGAACTCGAAATCGCTCAAAATCCAATGTCAAAATATGTTAAAAAAATCTTACGGTATTACTGGATATTGACTTGAAAGCAAGTGGTTATTAAGGCGAACTATATTACTACCACCTAGACCAACTAAACACCCCACGTTTTGTTACAAACAATAACGCAGAAGTTGTATGGCAAAACCACGCCGATGTGTACGGCTATGAAGAATCAGAAGCTAATACTGACTTTAATAAAGAAAACAGCTTCACTCAGCCAATACGTTTTTAAGGCCAATATTTTGATGAAGAAAGCGGCCTACATTACAACCGCTACCGCTATTACAGCCCCAAACAACAACGCTTTATAAACCAAGACCCCATTGGCTTAGTAGGCGGCATAAACCATTACCAATACGCGCCGAATCCGGTTAATTGGGTAGATCCGTTTGGACTTAGTTGTAAGGAAGGGGCTGCCACAGTTTTAAAAATCGGTCATGGTAGTGACATGCATTTTGCGATTCAGGTCAAAGCAAAGTTTGATACGACTAAAACTCACCAACATGGTGGTACTGAGGCTGATGGCACTAGAACCAATACACTTATCATCGGTTACGATGAGGAAGATTTTGCAGGTAAATCGATTGAGAAATCGACGATTAAGTTACCAAATGCGATAGCTGCAAGTGACTTACAAAGGCAACCACTTAGAGAAGGCGACATGGCTCTTGATAGAGCTGATTGGAATCCAGATAACTTGGATACACCACTATATGATCCTGTTAACCAAAGTTGTTTAACCCATGTATTTGATGTGTTAAAAGCTGGGGGGGTTGAGAGTGTTCCTAATAATTCCGACATTGAAGATCGGAAAGTTAGGGTGTTTACACGCAAGTTAATGAAAGGAAAAATTCACTCTCCTAACAAAAAGCCAGAAGAAGATAAGAAAGAGCCTAAATCCGAAGATGCGACTCTTGAAAAACATACCAAAGCAGTTGAAGAGTATAAAAAACACTATGAAACGCGGCTAAAAGACTCAATTGCGGCAGGAGATTCAGCTAGGAGGCAAGGTGCTTTTAAAGCAAAGATTACAGAGGCTAAAGGTGAGCTTGGTGCTTCAATGTATATGGAAAAAGAGTTTTCAGACCCACCTCCTCCAGCCACAATGGAAATGGGCTTTGGCCAGGTCCAGGAGTCGACCAAGTATGGGCAAAACGAGACGAAAATGGCAAAGTGATAGAGTACTTTGTTGTTGAAGCTAAAGGTCCTGGCGCTAAATTAATGACTGGCGCCAAAAAAGGTAACCAGATGACGGATCCTTGGATTAAAAAAAGCTTAGAGTCGATGAAAAAGTCAAAAAAATACAAAGAGAAGAACAAGTTAGGTAAAGATATTTTAAGAGCTATGAAAAATGACGACCCAAAGATAACTAAATTAGTAATTGAAGCTAAAGAGGTCGAAGGTAATATAATTGGTGGGAAGATTCAGCCTCTTCCATAGGAAAAGAAGAATGTTAAAACTTAATAATTATGATTTCGAATTTGGTGAACTATTTGAAGAATCACCTATTACATTAGAAATAAGATTAAAACATATGAATGACCCATCTGTTGGGGTAGACACTAAAAAAAGAGCGTGTTGGGTTCTTTCTGAAGAATACAAAGAATTGGCATGTGCACATTACGTTTTAGAAAACTATAATGAAGCAAAATTTTACCTAAAAGAAGCGGCACCATTTGCATACTTAACAGGTTTTGATTCCGAGCTAAAAGGGCATAACAATGAGTGGACAATCCAAGGAGAGTTAAATGTCGCTTTATTGTTTGGCGATGAAACAATAATTAATAAATTACGTGAACATGCAGATGACTTTACAACCAGCAGTGTGACCAAGAAAGCTATTTTTCTATATGATCATTTATTAATAAAAATAGGCACAGGCAAAGTGCTTTCTACAAACGAAATAGAAAGCGCACTGACTGAGGCTAAATCAACAAAAGATAAAGATGTACAACAATGCATTGTGCCGCTTGTTGAGGCGATTAAAGGTCTCTCTATAGGTGATAATTTATTATGGCAATCAAGTATTGATAAAGTCATTGCATGGCATACTGATGAATGTAAATACGGCGACTTTAAAGAAGATGGAAATGCGGTCATGTCATTAAATGCGCTTAGCATGGCCAAATTGGGTAAAGATATGCATGGCTGGCAGTGTCAAACAGACTCACTTTATTTACCGTTATATTTAATTAACGATTAAATTTTTAGCCACTAATTTAGAGAAGAAATGATGAGTAATGTGATTAATCTTTTTATTGTTGATGAAGCTGTCTATCCCACAACCTCGAACTTAAGCGATGAGCAAACGTATCAAGCGTTAATTGATATTACTCAGGATGAAGCGACAAGATGGCAATCAATAGAGCTTAATATGCGAGCATTTATTCCTGCTATAGAGTTACTTGATGCTGTTGTGGGTGGCCAAGGGTTACTGCCGGTATGTACTTTTCATTATTATCCTTATCAATTAATTGGACCAGATGCTTACATCAGTGGTTCATTTGGCTTTTTTTCGAATGAAATGGTGCAAGACCTATTCCCTTTATTAGAAAAGTATTTTGAAGTCGATATTGAGAACAGTGAAAATAAAGTGTTAGTAGATAGTATTGAGCATAGGGCTGGTGAACTTGACCCGCAAGCTTATGAAATAGTCCGCGACCGCTACTTTGTTACGTTTAGAGATGCCTCAATGCAAAATAAATCTATCGTGGTATTGATTGAAGAGTAAACCTACGATTGTTTATCGTGCAAAAAATTTTTTATATGTTTGTTAGATGAAAGCGGTGACACAATGCCTACAAAAGAAGAGATAGATAAATTCATTACAGCACAAAAAGTTTGCAGTCATTTAGCAAAAAGTATTGTAAATAAAAGCAGGATAAAGCCGATTCCATATGCAATTGATTTCCTAGATGATAGCTATGATTTAACTTGGTACTGCGATGAATGTGTTAAAAAGTATCACTTACCAGAAAACGGAGTTTTTTTATACCATTACCCAGAGGATGATGAAGAGATAACTAATTTCGTAAAAAGGCTGGGCGATTTAAAAAGCCTCGAATTTCAAGTAAGTAAATTAAAAGGTTTTAAAGTGTCTGAGAACTATGATAACTCACCTTTTGCACAGTTCAGTAGGGATGAAGCTGAAAAACCATCACTTTTTAGTAAAGAGCAATTTAATTCATTCTCGGGGTTAAATGATGGCCTTGTTGATCAAATGCAGCTCTCTAATAAACTCACTTAACTTACTGATATTTAGGCAGACCAAGGGTGTTGATCTTATTTAGCGCCTTCACTTTGATCATCGCTTCAACCAGTTGGCGATT
>NZ_JAKGBA010000069.1:0-3728 GCF_021532495.1 Pseudoalteromonas sp. Cn5-37
GAATCATTTTTACCTCTTCAACTGTTGGGCATGGCATGTATGTGGCGAGATATGGGTAATACTGTAACGGTTGAAAGTGATTCACTACCTCGCTTTTTAATCGAAGGAACCTATTTTTAATATTCACTTATAAGCTTTAAAAGTAACTCCTTAAAAACCTAAAAACAAACAAGCACGCATTTCAAATGATGAGTGTTTGACTACATTTAACCGTAGTTGGTTTGCGCAGCTTTTTTACGCCAGCTGCGAATAAGCCCTTTTGACTCATAAAAATGCAAGGTCGAAACTTTTACACCACTGCGTTTTGCCACAAAGCCAACCGCTAGGTTTGCATCAATAAGTTTTTTATCTGACATAATTTGCTCCAAGGTGTTGACCTAAAGTTAGCTTGAGGTTTTACGCTGCACACATCATAAAAAAGGAGTGATAGTCATGCAACAAAAACCAACAACAAACACGGTAATTATTTATTCAAGTGCACGAAAAACGGGTAACACGAGCTTACAAGTTAATGATTATAAAACCCAATATGGCGGCGATGTAGTATGTCTAGATGACTATGTTATTTCGCCATATTGCTACGATAAGCAATATAAAAATGATGATTTTTATGCGGTATTTGAAGCGCTGTTGAATTATCAACACTGGGTACTGGCATCGCCAGTGTATTGGTATAACACCACACCGCAGTTTAAAGCATTTTTAGACCGGATCACTGACTACATGGATGATGACGCACTCAGGCCAAAACTGAGAACACTGCGTGAAAAGCAGTTTTCATTGCTCTCAAATGCAGGGTCTGCTCACGCACCTAACGCGTTTATCGAGATGTTTAAAAACACCTTTAATTACTTAGGCATGACCTTCAAAGCACACCAACATATTGATGCTAGTTAAACGCGTTTAAACAAGGTAGGCTAGAGTAAAAAGCAACAGGAACTTTTATGAAATCAACACTGTTAGGCTTATCTTTAGCCTTGTTATCTTCGTTTAGTCATGCAGAGCAAGCTGAGCCTGCTATCAAAGGTTTTGGTTTTTATTATGATGTGCCAAACCATGCACCAATCTCTGATCAAACGGTTTTTAAAGTGGCATTTGATGTAGCTGATGCGGCAGAAAAAGGGGCGCAGAATAACAATATGAACTCATTAGCACGGTTCATTAATATGCACATAGCCCATGGTGTGAAGCCTGAGAACATTCAACTTGCTTTGGTTGTGCATGGTGGCGCAAGTGTTGATGTACTGGAAAACAGTTTTTATAAACAGCGCTTTGCCAGTGACAATAAAAATCAGCAATTGATCTCTCAATTGTTAGCGTATAATACCGTTGTTTATGTGTGTGGGCAGTCTGCAACGCACATGAAGGTAAAACAGCAACAGCTTATTCCTGGTGTGCAAATGGCGTTATCGGCAATGACCGCGCATGCTCAGTTGCAGCAGCAAAGTTACACACTGAATCCATTCTAATGAATATCTTATGTTTTGGTGATTCAAACACCTATGGTATTTCGCCCGTCGATGGTAAACGCTTTGCAGCCGATGAGCGCTGGCCTAGTTTACTGGGTATTAAATTAGGTGCCGGCTACCAAGTGATTGAAGCTGGCCAGCCCAATCGTACACTGGTGAACGACCCACCTTTCAGTGGTGATAAACTGGGCATTAAATACCTAGAGCCTTACCTAGCGGCTTATCATTTAGATGTGATTGTTATTCAGCTCGGCACGAATGATTTAAAGCGCCGTTTTGCGCTGTCGGTTGTTGATATTGCCAACGCACTAGAAGCACTTATTTTAGATATAAAAAACTATTATCGGCACCGTGAATTACCCAAAATAATAATTTTAAGCCCGCCAGCGGTGTATGAGGTTGGCGCGTATAAATCTATTTATGCAGGAGCAGAGCTAAAAGCAAAACGGTTAGTGGAAGAGTTTAAAAATGTTGCTGACAGCAACAACTGCTGTTTCGTTAACTGCTTTGAATTAATAACACCATGTTCTTCAGAAGGCGTTCATTGGCCAAGCTCACAGCATAAGACACTTGTAGATCACTTGAGAAGTTGTCTCTAAAGTAAAACTTTGCTGTGTTCTTTAAATGATTTACCAATTTTTATCTTATCACCAGTATCTAGCTCTACATGTTCGTTCGTAACGGCTATGACTCTGCTGTTATTCACCATGTATGATTTATGGATTTGAGTGAATGAGCCTAATAGCTGCTCTAAGATCTGTTTTAGGGTTGTTGTTGCGAGGATCGTTTGGTCTTCTTGGTGTACTTTTACATAATTTCCATACGCTTCAATGTATTCAATTGTATCTAAGCTAAACTTGCGTTTTTCGCGATCTACTTTTAGGGTGATTGTTTTACTTTTCGGCGTTTGGGAAATACGTTCACGGACTTTATTTATTGCTTGCTGTAAACGTTGTGCAGATACAGGTTTGAGTAAATAATCAGTAACATTTAGCTCGTAACCTGCGAGTGCATATTCTTCATAAGCACTCACAATGATAATTTGAGGCGGGTTAGCGAGTGATTGAATGAGTTCTAACCCTGACAACTCTGGCATGTTTATATCTAAAAAAACGACATCAATAGTTGATTTTGCTAATTGGTACAAAGCATCTTTTGCGCTGAAATGCTGAGAAACTACTTTGATATCTGAATACGACTCTAAATGATGAAGAATTACTTGATGAGCAAGTGGTTCATCATCAACAATAATTGCTTTAATCATTTGATAATTCCAAAGAGAGGGTGGTTTGCCAAAGTCCATTGTGGTTATGCACCAATAAAATATGTTTTTCTGGATATAGAAGCTCTAAACGGCGCCTTAAATTGTTTAGCCCCATGCCTGAATTATCATTATTGTTTTTGCGAGGAATGCTATTTTCGCAATATAACGTTAAAGCGTTGCCATTTAAGGATAGTTTTATCGTTACTTCAGCGTTTTCTTGTGCGTGTTCAACACCGTACTTTATGGCGTTTTCGATTAAAATAATAAGAAGCAGTGGCGCTATATAAAGAGGGTGACTAGTTTCAGGCCATGCTAGGTTAAATCTACAGTTATTTGCATGCCTTATCTTGTGAAGTTCAAGAAAGTTTTTAATGTAATTTAGCTCTTTTTCGAGTAGAACAAATGGTTTTTGCCCTTCATAGACGGTGTATCTCAGTAAGTCAGCCAGCTGTAATACCAATTCAGGTGTCTTTTCTGATTTTGTTAATGCAAGTGCATATAAGTTATTTAAAGTATTAAATAAAAAGTGCGGATTAATTTGCTGCTGCAATAGCTTTAGTTCTGTTTTTATTTGCTGTTTGGCAATTTCTTCTAATTTATGGTGGTGCTGCTGGCGTTCAAACGCCAAGATAATGGGTGTAGAGATACTTAAAAATAAAAACATAAACTGATAATTGTACTTATTGATAATGTCTAGGTTGCCTCCCGGAGTTAGATTGGCAACATTTGAGGGTAAGTCATTAACAGGCAATGTAAGCACAATAGCGGCAAGTAATGGTGTTAAAACAACCATGCTAATTAAGCATGCAGATACAAAAATGAGCACTCCATGCTTGGCTAAGAATTGACGTATTAAAATGTAACGATTAAAGGCCTTGTTGATCAAATGCAGCTCTCTAATAAACTCACTTAACTTACTGATATTTAGGCAGACCAAGGGTGTTGATCTTATTTAGCGCCTTCACTTTGATCATCGCTTCAACCAGTTGGCGATT
>NZ_JAKGBA010000070.1:0-3685 GCF_021532495.1 Pseudoalteromonas sp. Cn5-37
TCGAGGGGATGGGCTAAATAATACAAACTGTGTTATTCAAGGGGTGAAGTCCAATGGTACGAAAAGTTACTCTAAGCGTGAAAATTCAAGCTAAGGTTAATTTCGAGGGGATGGGCGCAAAACCCCTTTTCCAGAATTAAACAATTTTACAGGGCCGAAACGCACAGTTCCTTGCTTTGAGCTCAATAGAGGCAATATCAAAGTAATGATTAAGGGTGTGTAAAATTCAAGTGGCAAACTCATGCCGTATCGAAAATATGAATTCAAGCTGCAACTTAAAATAGATAATGAAATACAAAGTGAAATGTAAAATAACCCGCGTACTGGGCTTTGTTTCTTTTTAATGAAGCTAATGCCGTTTTTAGTGCTATTTTCGCCACACTATGACTCCTTTTCATCTAAACAGATGTAAATTCTTCTCCTCAAATACGCAGGCAAAAGATGACAGTTGGTCACATAAAAGCAATAATAAAGGACTATTGCTGGTAAACTCTCAGTACATTATTATTAAATTCGATGTAGTAGTTAGAGTTGGATGTTTGTATGGGAGCCTCACCTATAGCCTTAATGAGCTTATTATTTTGCTTCATATTTTGGGTGATTTCTTTATCTGTATTCTTAAAGCGTGAATTTATTCGTTCTCTTGCAATAGCGCAGCGCGTCAGAAAGTTGGTTCAAGAGTCAATTCAACTGGAGATCTACATGAAAGGGCTGCCAGTTAATGATGAGCGTTCTGCTGCCTTCCGTAGAATTCAAGAAATTAAAGCTGAACTTGCTGGAATAGAAGGCTTTCCTCAAAAGAGTAGTATTACCCCTGCCTATGCATCCAAGATAGAGCTTAAAAATGTTGTTAATTTAGCCAGCTACAAACGCAGAGCTTAATATGGAACATATAAATGCATTTGTAGTTTCTTATAACAAGTTATTTACTGCAGGAGCTAGTGACTTCTTTTTTAAATACTTGATGAGCTTTTCAGGCTTACTTTTTGTGGTTTTCTGCCTAACTATCATTAAAGCCTACTTTAAAAAAACATCATTCTCACACATGTGTTTAGTAACATTCGTTACAATATCCTATTTATCAACTGATTATTTAATGGCTCTAGAGTACTTAAGAGAAGCGGGTAGTTTTATAGATGGTGTAGTCAATATGTATTTGATGTTCTCTCTTTTTGATAGCATTACAGCGCTTATCATTGCCTTATTATTTCCTTTTATAAGAAAGGGTAAAGGATACTCAGATGCTTCAGTAATCACAATGTGTATCTTTTTGATAAATTCAGTCTTGCACCTAATTTTGATGTTAAATTATATTACGCAAAATTCCCTTAACCCTTATTTAGGCTTTTTTTACTCTATTACTGTAAATATAAACGACTTGATATTACTTAGTGCATTTCTAGCACCAACTTTTATTACTAAAGTAAAACTTCTTTTTACGGAAAAATTGCTTTTACGCCTGTCGGATTAAAAATGGCCAAGGTCTTTCTGGCCATTTTCTTGCTAATTTTACTTTGCTAGGCTGATTTGGAGGGTTTGGCTTTAATTGTTAAAGCACCTTCTAATGACGTTTTAATCTTCTTAGTAATTGTTGGAACAAAAGTAGGGTCAATAATTCCGTAATCAGCACTTTCTTCTAACGAACTTGCAACTACTTTATTTACAGTTTCAAGAAGTTCTTCAGGTCTAACATCTTCTAAATTTGTGTTTTCATTTATGTTCAGAAGAAGGTAGTCTAGACTTACATTTCTTCTAATCGCTGTAGTTAAAATAAAATCCCATGGCATAGAAGGGCGGCTAAACCACATTTTCATAGTGCTCGCATTATGTCCTAAAGCTCTTCGTCCACTTTCATCTTCAATTTCATATAATTCATCAACCCCCCACACTTGCTTGCAGCGCTCTAAAACTTGTGAGACGTATTTTTTCTTTGAGTCATCATCTAGATTTTTAAAATATGTATCAGCCATGTTTAGTTGTTCTTGTAAGTTCACTACTCTATATTCTAACAAAAAAAGATAAATTTAAAATGAACAAAAATTTATGTTGATTTCAGTCACTTTTTATAAATCGATAAAACCTTAAAAATCAATGTTTTTTGATATAAACGGCAGTAGAAACAAAATTTTAGATCTCAAAACAAATTATTCAACACATCCTCAAATGCCTTTGAATCTTCATCTACAATATACATTGCAGTTGTAACTTCTTTAGAATGACCAAGCAGTTTACTAATTCTGCTTATCTTTACGCCTTTTTCATCCAGCCAGGTCGCGTATGATCGTCTTAGAGAATGGGGAGCAACTGTGTTATATATTTTACAAAGCTCATAAATAGCGCTGCCAGATAAAGGCTTACTATTTTCAACATCAATATTTCCACTATGTGATACTTTGACAAATAACGGGCCAGGCATTATGCCTCGAACATTCAACCAGTCTTCCAAAGCAAGTTTTGTAATAGGGTGGATCGCAACATATCTTTCCTTATTACCTTTACCAATAATCTTCAAATACTGAGTGTTTATTGTGACTCTATCTTCGCTACTAAGCTCTAAGACTAATGATGAAATCTCTATTGTGGCCAACTCACTTCTTCTTAACCCGGTACCAATTAAAATATGAAAAAGCGCCAAATCTCTAAGCATTTTATTTCTATTAGTTGGGTTTGAGCTTGCTATTCTCTCCAAAAGCACTTGGAAACTAGAACGAGAAATTACCTGATGTTTTTTAATTCTAGAGCCGGTTTCTCCTTTCACTTTTAGAATACCATCTAGCTGCAATCTAGAAATCTGTCCTAACAAATAGGCATGCTCACATACACCCTTTACAACGGAAACATATAATGAAATCGTTTTTGGAGATAGCTCCTTGGCTTTTAGGTTATGGATAAGGCTATTCAAATCAGTTGAAGTAATTTCTGCCCAATTAATTTCATAAAAATCTGGGTAGCCGGTATGTTTTGCAATTGCTTGCAAACATCGAGTGACGGTCTCTTTGGATGTATCCGCCGCCAAAGAGTTAACATAATTGAATATCGGACATTTAGGGTTTACATAAATCTCATTTAATTTTTGTTTAATCTTGGTAGCCGGTAATTGAGGCTGTTTTAAATCGATAATCTTTTCCAATCTGCTGTTCATAATTTAAATTCATACGAAACCATAAGCACTGTACATTTATACATCCAAAATAAACTTGTGTAAATGCCCATTTATGCAATTAACATGTTATGTTAAATCAACTGTAAAATAGAATCTTGGGAAATTAGACTCTATTAATTAAAAAGATTTATCTAGGTATAAGGGGATGTTTTAGTTCCTAAATGAGAGTTATTAGTAAGAGCATATTAACTTTCGAATCGGGAGATTAGTCCGATACTAACCAGTATCGGACTTAAGCAATTGAATTGTTAGTAATTACTTAAAACCACCAACTTTACTTGATAAGAAAATAAAGGCAATTATAAATTCACCAACCACTACAGCTAACAGCCATTTTATATTTTCTGTATCAAATTTCATGAAGTCCAAAAAAAATATAATTACTCCAATTAAAAACCCGCGAATTCAACCCCGAAGTGCACCACTCGCTAAATTAGGCCGCATTGCGTAATTCGTTAAACACAACGACAGGCTGTTTGTAACCTAGGCACTTTCTAGGTCTGGCGTTTAGCGCACGTTCTA
>NZ_JAKGBA010000071.1:0-3508 GCF_021532495.1 Pseudoalteromonas sp. Cn5-37
TCGAGGGGATGGGCTAAATAATACAAACTGTGTTATTCAAGGGGTGAAGTCCAATGGTACGAAAAGTTACTCTAAGCGTGAAAATTCAAGCTAAGGTTAATTTCGAGGGGATGGGCGCAAAACCCCTAGTACCTATCTCATGCGGGCAATTTTTAGCACAATACCCCCATGTTAAAATAGAAATGCAATTGCAAGAGCAGCACGAACTTGCACGCAAACTGCAAGAGGGCGAGATTGATATCAGTGTTTATTCGCAGGCAATTAACAGCATCGGCAGCGACATACACCTGCCAGACCAACTGGTATTGTTTGTTTCTAAACACCATCCGTTAGCAAATAAAAGCGATATCAGCAAACACGATTTAGATAGCTACCCTATGTACGGCTGTTTTTCTCAGTCTAAACAAGTACAAAGCATGCTTAACGAAGCCATCGATATGCTCAATAAATCGGCTAGCATTAAGGTAGGCAGCATTGAGCAAGTAATGTCAGGGCTGGTTAAATCAGATCACTTTGCTATTGCAAGTATTGAACACGCGAGCACTCTTGCAGAACACACAGAGCTTGTACAGCTAAAAACAAATAAAGACTTAAGTCACGAACAACTTGTTATACAAACAAGTCAACAAGCAGCAGTTGGCGAACACATTGACCATTTATTATCTCTTATCAAAAAAGCATCTACGACTATTACTTAAGCCAAGATAAAAATAGCATACCGCATTGCCCTTAAACCTTTTAAGGGCAACCAATTTAGATAGCCCTTACTGATTTACTCTTCTTGTTACCAAAACCTGCAGCACAGCTGCTTAACCTAAAAAGCCCTTTTAGTTTTTATACTTACGCGTTAGGTTTTTATTTGCTTAAGTAGCGGAGCACAAACCACTAGCTATTAAATTTTTTTAGGCTACACTGTCGCACCTTTTTTAATCAACAGACATAAATGAACACACTTTTTAGTTCTGATGTTTATTTAGATGCAATAGAAACCCATGGTTATGTTGTTATACCTAACGCACTTATTAGCGAGCTAGTAGAGAGTTTAATCACCGATTGCCACCGTATTAACCCGCATTTTAGCGCTGCAGGTATTGGCCGTTTAAATGACTTACAAATAGATAAAACCATTCGTAAAGATAAAACCTATTGGTTTGATGGCAGCTCACAAGCACAGCTAACTTATCAAGCAATAATGGAAAGTATAAAAACCACACTTAATCGACAGTTTTTTATGGGCTTATTTGATTATGAGTGCCACTACGCTAAATACACCCAAGGCGACTTTTATAAAAAGCATTTTGATGCATTTAAAGGGCGATCTAACCGCGTATTTACAACAATCCTTTATTTAAATACGCCCGAGCACGGTGGCGAGCTTGTTATATACAAACCAAAAAGTAAGCAAATAGAGATAATAATTAAACCCACCGCGGGGACACTCGTTATGTTTGAAAGCGAGCGTTTTGCGCACGAGGTATTACCTGCCATTAATGAGCGCTACTCTATTGCTGGCTGGTTTAGAAAGAACGCCTCAATAAGTGGAGTAATTGACCCCCCACGATAAAACCAACATAGCCACAACAACTAGTGGCTATACTGAGGTTAAATTAATAGCGTTGAGATGAAATTAACGCGCAAATACAAATGACAAGAACAAGCCAACAAAAATAGCTAATCCAACATAGTGATTATTTAAAAACGCTTTAAAACATGCATCACGCGCACGTTTATGAATAAGCACTTGCTGATAAATAAGTAACCCAGCGGCAGTACATAAACCTGCAACAAACGCCAAGCCTAGCTGGTTAATTAAGCCAATAAGCGCCAACAACGCTATAAAATTAGCGTTTAATAAAAATATAATATGGCGGTCGTATTTACCAAATAAAATAGCAGTAGATTTAACCCCTATTTTTAAATCGTCATCTCTGTCAACCATGGCATACATAGTGTCGTACGCTACCGTCCAACAAATATTTGCAACAAATAACAGCCACGCCTGCAGCGGTAATGAGTCAACTGATGCCATATATGCCATAGGTATTGCCCAACCAAATGCAGCGCCTAAGACTACCTGCGGAAGATGTGTATAGCGTTTCATAAAGGGGTAGCAAAATGCCAGTGCCAACGCCCCAAATGACAATAAAATAGTGTTGATGCTAAGTAGTAATACCAATACAAAAGCAATGGCTATCAGTAATATAAATAAACTCAGTGCTTCACCTGCACTTACTTGTCCGGTGGCCAAAGGCCGCCCTGCTGTACGCTTAACTGAGCCGTCTATTTTTCTATCTGCAAAATCGTTAATAACGCAGCCAGCACTGCGCATAACAATTACGCCTAAGGTAAATACAATAAAGTTAACTAGGCTTGGCATACCAGCGTTTGCAAGCCATAGAGCCCAATAAGTAGGCCACAGTAATAGTAATGTACCGATAGGTTTGTCAATGCGCATGAGCTGAATATAAAAAGGGCTATGCTGTAATTGCAAAGGGGCTAATTTCATGAGTACAAATAGGCTCCGGGTAAAAATACTTCGCACACTAAAAAGTGATAATCATTAATAGAAAACACACTACGACGACCTAATAAAGGGTGCGTAGTTAAATTCAACTCTTTAACAAGTGACTGCAGCGCATGCTCTGAGTCAAAGCGCCCTACCTCAATATTACTTCGGGTAAGTTCAGGGTGCTGAAAAATAACATCACCTAAAGGGCGTGCGCCCATATTATGCAGTGTTGTTTGCGTTTGTGTACTGGGCAGCCAACTTTGGGCATACACCATGGGTGTATTGTCACACAATAAAAGCACCTCGCGATTAAGTGCTTTATTTGTATTTGAGCCAAGTAGTTGTTGCTGTGCATCGCTTAGAGTAAAAGTTTGCTCATTAAGCACTTTTACACTAAAAGTTTGTGCATTACTTTTTAATTTAGCGGTTAATGAATGTGGCTCAAATAGCCACTCTTGCTCTAACGCAGATAAGTTATTTACCAAAGAAGCACATTGCCAATTGGCAGATATAGAAAGCGGAAATGTAATCATAATAGCTCAATAAAATTAAAACCGAGACGATGATAACATTGCCAAAGCATTTGAAAAAGTGATGTTTTACTGCCGATAAATAATTGCAGGAGCTGTTTATTAGGCGCTATTAAGTATAAACTATTTGTATTAAGAAAATGGAAACACACTAAAGATGAAAAAAATAGTATACGCAGGTTTTTTAGCACTGATCCTAAACTGTTTTAGCTTCTCGGCAAAAGCGGAATCGACAGTGGGCTATTTTGGTTTTGAGCCAGACATAATTACCAATTACATAGGCGCCTCAAGTAAAAAAATGGGCTATGTACGCGTGACTATAGATTTAATGCTTAGCAATAAGGGGTTCTAGGGATTTTCCCCTCTAAAAAGACATAATCCTCTGTAGACCACACCAATAAATGGCTGCGGAGGTGGTTTACTTTCAGCTTGGAGCCTAATCATCCACTATCGGCCTTGTTATTTCGCC
>NZ_JAKGBA010000072.1:0-3356 GCF_021532495.1 Pseudoalteromonas sp. Cn5-37
TCCTTCGATTAAAAAGCGAGGTAGTGAATCACTTTCAACCGTTACAGTATTACCCATATCTCGCCACATACATGCCATGCCCAACAGTTGAAGAGGTAAAAATGATTCAACTGGGACAGTGTCTGGACCACTTGCATTTATCCAATATTTTTCTTGTAGCTGAACATTTTTTTCAAGCGTTTCACTGAAGTCAAACCCAATGTCGGTGGTGAGTGCTGCAAACGTTTCTAAATACCCCATGCCAACATGAAGAGACCAATCATCTCCATCGGCTATTAGCTCTTTCATAGTATCATTTAACATTTTAGGGTAATCAGGATGACGATGGTGATAGGCTTGGAACACTTCAACCAAGCTATACAAAACAGGATCCGCTTTTGTGGCACTTTGTTTCATAATTTCAACGGGGAAGTTCGCTAAGCTATCCATACTTTCAGAATCGCGCGTGATCACAGCTAAAAAATAGGCATCAAGCCACTCCTCGGGGTTTGCATAACCCGCTTCGAGCATACCTCTACCGTTCCAAGTCACTGCAGGTAAATCGAAGATCTTAAACGTAAAGTCTTGCTCGGGATACTCTGCGAGCTTCAAAAAAGCCGCGTACATTTTAGATGCATAGCGTAAACCTGTTGCAGATTCTCTTTCTATTTTATTGGTTTGGACTTCCCAAGTGAGCCAACGCGCTAATGACAGAAACTGTTTTGGAAAAGCAATTAAATTGTCTCTTCGTATTGTTATAGCTTGATTAATTCTGCCTATCATTTTTCGTGGAAAAGCAAGCCTACCATTAACCTGATTTAAATCTGTATTAAACTCTCTATCAACTTTCATTAATTGTCCCATAGCATTTAAATTTAAATATCAAACTCAGAGATTCTAACTTCACTAACAGAAGAGTTATTATTTGTTATAGGGTCCCAATATATAAATATTTAATGTCATTAGCACTCGATGAAATAGCTTATTTAATTCACCAAGGTGATACTCAATTGATTATGACTAAATCAAAGTGATTAACCGCTACAGCGTTACTTCTTATGTAGTTCATTAGACATAGCGACAATATCAGCCATTATGCGTTTCTCGCCCAATTCAGCGAGAAAATTCAAATGCTCAATCGCTTTTACTTTCTGCAAATTTTCAAGCTTATTCACACCACCAAGAGCCAACGCAGGAACGAACGCATACATTTCATCGGCTTCTAATGGGCCTAGGTTTTTTAATGCTTGCTCAAACAAAGGTTTTTCGTTAATGTCTTTTTGATCAAATGACTCTTTTCTTCGAACTGCAAAAAATAAGTCAATTGAACGTTCCTCCCCTCGCTCCTTTAATTTTTCAGAGTAATCTGTTGGAAAAATCATTCCAAAGTTTGAATTAACATCTATACTCTGACCTGATGTTTTCCCCCAAATAAGTAAATTTCCAAAAGCACCGCGACCAATTACATAATATTTATCAACTCCATTGTTTTCGCGTTCAGCGAATTCGGTACCCTCAAGCCAAGTTTGTAAAATTTCATGGTAATCCTGTGGGTTAACAATCCAAAAAATGCCATTACCCCAGCCACAAAAACCATACTCTTGCCAGTATTCCAATAAGCGCTCAGGGAGCTTATCTTTAAAAAAGTCAAGTGTCTCTTGTGTTGGCATTGTCGCTTTTATCGCGGGGCCAAAGCCTTTAAAATTGTAAAAGTTATCGAAAAATTTATTCGTCATTTAACCATTCTATTTCATCTGCCAATTCTTGATCCCATGAAAAATCAATATTGAATTCACCTGTTGGCTTCAAATAAAATACAGCACGATTCCACTTGTTCGAATCATTTTCAGTGGTAATTTCATGGAGCTGCTGAAAATCATTTACAATTTTTCTATCAAAATTTCTAAACTTAAATGAAGTAAAATCTGTATTTTTTTGATGAAAGCCGCCTTTCATCTTAAGTGCATCGTCTCCATAATACTCTACTTCAATTACAGCTTTTGACCATTCTTGCCTGCCTATATTTACTAACATATTTTGTGCGACACTGTTATATATATCATCAACGTTCATTTAATTTAGCCTCCAGGTTTATTCTTTAAATTCACAAACTCTTCAACACCGTCAATCTCATAAAATATATCAAAGGATGACGGGCGTTTACTATCATTCTCATAAATAGCTCGAATCTCCACTTCAACACTCTTAGGTGGCTCTTCTTGTAAAGCCTTTGCCCATTTATTTTCCATGCTCTTCCAAGCACCTTTATTGATATTGCCATCCATAGCAGCATAATTGATTTGCTCACCCGGACCATTAAAAATTGAAGCGATTAAATGTCCACCTTCATCGTCGTCCAGTCCAGATTTCATCTATGTTATAGCGCACAACAAATTTACCGAGGCGCTTTAACTTAACTTAGCAGCTTGATTATTTCGTAAATAAACTTAATAAAGACACTCATTCCAATGCCCATCATAAAGATATAACCATAAACTATAGCGACTCCTGAGCTTGATGGGTCAGACTGACTTCTTACACATAAACTACAACCAAATAAATAAATGAAAAAGTTCAAAAACATACAAATAATATAACTATCGCCAAAGAGAGGTAAGAAACTTGCTAAAAATGCCAACAGGTAAAGGAGTAAGCTAGCAATATCGAAATGCGTAGCTGAGAGCCGACTTAATAAATAGCAACTTAACATACCACATAAACAGTAAAAACTAGGCCAAAGTTGTTTATACAAAAATTCAATGCTGAAATACTCAAGAATTGATTGTTGAGAGGCTGCTTCTATCTGATTTACTGACGCTGTATTTTCTGCCGTTACATCAGCGAAAAAATAAGTTGAAATGGTGAATATAAGTATTTTTAAAATACCAAAAAAAAGAAAACTAGAAATTGTAAAACCGATTGCATCATTTTTCGTTAAAGGTTTATTGGCTTTACTTTCAACTATTTTGGCCAGAAAAAGGCCCAGCAAGCATATACTTGTAAAGAAAAGCAAGGCTTCAGGAAATTGTTCAATATAAAAGACCGACAAACCTGGAGCGATAAATAAATAACTAGCATCATCATTATCGACTGATTTAATCCCACTTCCTGTTGATTTCTTAAATAATGCTAAATATACAAACAATGGCTGTAACAGCAGCATTAAAATGCACGCATTCATTAATGACATAAACCATCCTTGTATTTTTTATCCCACTTTTTCGCATCAGCAATTAAAAGAGAACCATTTCCCGCGAATTCAACCCCGAAGTGCACCACTCGCTAAATTAGGCCGCATTGCGTAATTCGTTAAACACAACGACAGGCTGTTTGTAACCTAGGCACTTTCTAGGTCTGGCGTTTAGCGCACGTTCTAT
>NZ_JAKGBA010000073.1:0-3288 GCF_021532495.1 Pseudoalteromonas sp. Cn5-37
TGTCGACTTCACCACTGTCACTGGCACTGCTGTTATTACCTGCTGCATCGCTGATACTGGCACTGACTGTGTAGTTGCCATCAGCTAAGGCTTGCCCTGCTTCGGCGCTCCAATTGCCTGAAGCATCTGTGGTGACTGTCACGCTATGGCTGATACCATCAGCATCGGTAAAGGTCACGGCGAGTGAGGTATTGGCTAAGTCTGAGGTGCCTGTAACCGTCGGCGTATTGTCGTTGGTCAGCGCTGGCGCATCAATGCTAATCGTTGGTGCCGTCACATCAATGGTGCCTGTTTCAGTATCGCTGCCTTCGTTACCCGCCGCGTCGCTCACGGTGGCCACCACGGTATAATCCCCTTCGGCTAATGCCGTACTTGGCTCAACAGACCAACTGCCATCCGCTTGCACCGTCGCTGTCGCACTTTGGACATTACCGGCACTGTCAGTGATAGTAAGCAGCACTAAGCTGCCCACAACCGCTCCAGTGGTTTGCCCACTAATGAGCGGTGTCACATCATTACTATCGGCCAAGGTATCAAGGCTAATCGTCGGTGCGGTAATGTCGATTTCACCAGTGGCACTATCGGTGCCAGTATTACCGGCTGCATCGGTGACTGAAGCATTAACAGTAAAACTACCTTCTGCCAGTATTGTGGTTGCAGACACTGACCAACTTCCGTTCGCTAATACCGTAGCAACTAAAGTTTGTGGGTTGCCTTGTGAATCAGTAATGATCACGGTAACTGTGCTTCCTACCGGTGCATCCGTTGTACCACTTATTGTTGGGGTTGTATCATTGGTTTGTGCAATATCATTAATTGCAATGGTAGGAGGGGTTAAATCAATTGTTCCTACAGCAGAGTCTGTACCTTCAACGCCACCTACTGTAACGCTAGCAGTAACCGTAAAATCACCTTCAGTTAATGCATTATTAGCAGTAACAGTCCAAATACCACCTGAGACACTTACTGTCAGTGTTTCAACTGGATTGGTGCCATCATTTATAGTCACTGTTACCGTACTGCCGTCAGGAGCACTGGTTGTTCCTGAAATAGTAGGCGTTGTATCGTTCGTTTGGCCTAGGGCATCTATTGAAATACTAGGCGCACTGGTATTCAAGGTGAAATTCTCTGTTGCTGAGGCGATATTTCCTGCTGCATCCTCTACTGTAGCAACCACGCTGTAGTCATCATTCGCTAACGATGAAGAGGTGACAGACCAATTACCAGCACCATCAACGGTTGCAGTCAAACTGATCTCACCACCACTGGTATCTGTTAATACAAGTGAAATAACAGTGCCTGCTGGCTCCGAAGATGTACCACTAATAGTTGGTGTTGCGGTGTTAATTGTGCCTAGATTGTTGATTGTAATGAGAGGCGCTGTAGTGTCTATCGTTCCTGAGCCTGTATCACTCCCTGTATTACCCGCAGCATCTGTGATTGTTGCAGTAATTGTATAGTTACCATCAGGTATTTCAGATGCGTCTGTTTGCCATGTGCCTGCAGCACTTACAACAGCTGTAAAACTATAATTATCGCCATTACTGTCTGTAACTATAATATTTACAATTGTGCCCGCAGGCTCGGTAGATGTACCGCTGATTGTTGGGGTATTATCATTACTTAAGCCATTATCATTCACAACAACTGTAGGATTTACCGTATCAATACTACCTGAGGCACTGATTGTTGTACTATTGCCCGCCACGTCACTCACTGTTGCTGACACAGTGTAATCACCTTCGGCTAAACCGTTTGGCACTTCGCTAGTCCAGGTTCCATTACTGCCCACTGTGGCTGAGAAAGTTTGTACCACACCGTTACTATCAGTCACTGTGATAGTTACTAACGCGCCGATTTCATTACTTGTGCCGCTTAAAGTTGGCGTCACATCACTGCCCGCCCCAACGCCCGTTAAGGTTAAGCTTGGTGCAACGGTATCAATGACCCCAGTCACCGTTTCTTCTGTAAGGTTCCCCACCCCATCACGCACACTGGCGTCAACAGTAAATTGACCATCAGCTAAGACCGTTGTTGGACTCACTGACCAATTACCGCTGGCATCCACTGTCGCTGTCAGGGTGCTGCTATCACCATTGGCATCGGTGACGACCACGGTCACTTGTGCACCTTCACCTGCATCACTGGTACCACTGATGAGCGGTGTATTGTCATTTCCTATTGCATCCACATTAACGGTGAGTGTCGGTGGTGTACCATCAAAGTCACTTGAACTGATAGTACGTACATTGCCTGCAGCATCCGATGCACTGGCTGTTATCGACGCTAGGTTCGCTAACGGCACGGTTAACCCTGTCAGCGACCAATCACCATTGGCATCGGTGGTTGCCGTATATGTCACACTGCCACCGCCTAATAAGGTTTGGGTGATGGTCACTGTGCTACCGGCGGGTAAATCTGATGTACCACTTAAGGTCACCAGTTGACCCAGTAAGAAGGTCGGCACAAAAGCAAGCTCCGGTGGAATGGTGTCGACTTCACCACTGTCACTGGCACTGCTGTTATTACCTGCTGCATCACTGATACTAGCACTGACTGTGTAGTTGCCATCAGCTAAGGCTTGCCCTGCTTCGGCGCTCCAATTGCCTGAAGCATCTGTGGTGACTGTCACGCTATGGCTGATACCATCAGCATCGGTAAAGGTCACGGCGAGTGAGGCATTGGCTAAGTCTGAGGTGCCAGTGACCGTCGGCGTATTGTCGTTGGTCAGTGCTGGCGCATCAATGCTAATCGTTGGTGCCGTCACATCGATGGTGCCTGTTTCAGTATCGCTGCCTTCGTTACCCGCCGCGTCGCTCACGGTGGCCACCACGGTATAATCCCCTTCGGCTAATGCCGTACTTGGCTCAACAGACCAACTGCCGTCCGCTTGCACCGTCGCTGTCGCACTTTGTACATTACCAGCACTGTCAGTGATAGTAAGCAGCACTAAGCTGCCCACTGCCGCCCCAGTGGTTTGCCCACTAATGAGCGGTGTCACATCATTACTATCGGCCAGGGTATCAAGGCTAATCGTCGGTGCGGTAATGTCGATTTCACCAGTGGCACTGGCTGTTGCTGGGTTACCTGCTTGATCACTGACCGTCGCTGTAACCGTGTATTCTCCTTCTGCTAACAACGTGCTCGCCGCCACTGACCAAGTGCCATTGCTTTGCATCACGGTAGTGACTGTGTGGCTGTTGTTGTTTGCATCGGTAAAGACCACAGTGACTGTACTGCCTTGTGGGGCACTGGCTGTGCCACTAACTGTTGGCGTGGTGTCATTGG
>NZ_JAKGBA010000074.1:0-3212 GCF_021532495.1 Pseudoalteromonas sp. Cn5-37
GGGGTTCTAGGGATTTTCCCCTCTAAAAAGACTTAATCCTCTGTAGACCACACCAATAAATGGCTGCGGAGGTGGGTTACTACTTATAAGTGTGGCAAATTAGGTAAATATCGTACATTTAATACGGAACAGCCCTGATATGGCCATCAAAAACGAAATTACTATTCTCACGAGAGCAGAACAGGCAGATCTTTATTCCCCACCCATTTTTTCAATCGAAGAACAACGTCTGTACTTTTCTCTGAACGATGCGGAATTGGCAGTTTTTCGGTCAATTCGTCTCAGAGCTCATAGATGTTACTTTGTCGCGATTTTGGGATACTTCAAATCAAAGCCCGTCATCCTAGATATCGCTTACTCGCAGGTTTCTAAGGATTTAATGTTCATCAGTAAAGAGCTGCTTGGCGGCAAGGGGCTCAGACCATTCACTCCCTCACAAAAACAAAAAGATCGACTCTACGCAAAAGTATTAGACCTTGCTGGTTATCACAAATGGGACGAAAGTCAGCACTTCAATTCTCTTTTCGACCACCTTGTTCAGGTGGGCAATGCCTGGCTGGAGCCGCGTTACCTCTTTGATACTGCTATTGAATTCCTAACCAGTCACAGCATTGCTATCCCTAGGTACACCGTACTCCAGAGACTGATAAGCAGAGCGATGCAGCAGGTCAGAAAAGACCTGGCGCACCAACTTAATCAACTCACCAGTCCTGAACTTCACGTCTTTCTGGACAGCATAACAGCCATTGATGACGGACTAAGCCTGAACCAGCTCAGAGGCGGTGCAAAAAGTCTGACCGTACCTGAACTTAAAAAAGAGCTTGCCCTTTATCATCAGTTAGCGCCATGGCGCACGCAAATCAATGGCGTTATCGATGGGCTTAATCTGTCTCTTAAAAATCGACAACACTTCGGTGAGCTCATCAACTATTACGGTAGTAAACTCAAACGATTCAAACGCGCACAGCAGCATCTATGGTTGCTATGTCACCTGACAGAGCGGATACAACTGGCACTGGAACGGTTAACTGATGGGTTCATTTACCATATCCGCAAGCAACAAGAAGCTGCCAACACCTTTGCACAACAAGCAGTGTTCCTGTCCTGGCAGTCAGCCGCGGACAATGTCACGAAAGCGGCAGAGTTACTGCATCTGTTTGTGGATGAGAACATTGATGATAATCAACCCTTCTCAGTAGTCAGACAACAGGCATTGAAGGTCATGAATGACAGGGATATCCAGACCCTCTGCCTTTACCTGAAAAAACAGAAACGGACCGTGGAAGAGTACCAGTGGCAACATTACGATGAACAATGCAATCTCCTGGAGCAACTGTTAAGGCAGGTGTTCTTGTGCCTTGAATGTGAGGCCGGTAAAGGCTCAGAAGCCGTCGTCGCCCAACTTCAACAGATGCAGACGGAAATCGCATTCGGTGGACCACTGAAGACGATGGATACGTCGCTCATCCCGAAAAAGCACCTCCCATGGTTGGTTAAACAGGATAACGTTAACCCGCAACGTTACGAATGGCTGCTCTACCGGCAGTTAACCTCACGACTGAATGGACGCATTTATTTGCCAAATGTTACCAAATACCGCGCACTGGAAGACGACCTGATCCCCCAGACATCGCAGGATACCTTGCTGGCCTCATCAACACTGGACAGACTAAAACAGCCCGCAGAGTTATTGTTACAGGAGAAACAACACCGGCTGGAAAGTGCACTCAAAGACGTTGCTCTCCATATTGATGAGGGAGACAATCGAAATGTGATCATGAAAAATCGTACCGGTACCCGCTGGCGTCTGCCGACCAAAAGCGCTACATCTCTGGTCAACAATCCCTTTTTTAAGCGAATGCAACCGGTCGGTATCGCGGATGTACTGCGGTATGTAGAGCGCGAAACCGGGTTCATGAAATGTCTGACTCATGTACTTCCGATACAAAAACAAGGGTTCACTCATCAGGATGATTTACTGGCCATTCTGATTGCCAACGCCACTCACCGTGGTGTGTATGGCATGGCGCAGATCTCCGATCGAAGCTATGAACACCTGAGTACGGTGCAGGCCAACTATATCCGGCCTGAAACGCTGCATGACGCCAGCGACGTGATCAATAATGCGGTTGCAGCGCTACCCATCTTCCGCCACTACCATATTCAGGAGGACCAGCTGCATGCCAGTGCGGATGGTCAGAAATTCGAAACCCATCTGGAAACCTTTAAAACCCGGTACTCCTCTAAGTATTTCGGCACCAACAAAGGGATCACGGCCATGACACTGGTGGCCAACCACAGCGCCCTCAATGCTCGGATCATCGGTTCCAACGAGCACGAATCACACTATATTTATGACCTGTTACAATCCAACAGCAGTGAAATCAAACCTGACGTACTCTCGACAGATACACACGGTGTCAATCATGTTAACTTCGCCTTACTGGATCTATGCGGTTACAGTTTTGCACCGCGATACGCGCAGTTCAGTAGTGTCATCAATGATCTGTTTGATGTGACTGAAAGTGAACAAGGCAGCACCATACTGGCGCTAAAGAAGCCTATCAGAACGAATGTTATTACAACGGGATGGCAAGATATCAGGCGTATTGTTCTGTCACTTCAGACAAAGCGGACGACACAAGCAATGCTGGTAAGAAAGTTGTCTGGTTACCCTTCTGGACACCCAATATTACAGGCTCTGACGGAGTATAATCGACTGGTTAAAGCGCAATATTTACTTGACTACATCGACGATGCCAGTTTGCGGCAGTATGTGCAACGTGCCCTGAACCGGGGAGAAGCATGGCACTTCCTTAGACGAGCCATTGCGTCGGTGAATGGTGATCAGTTCCGTGGCAAAAACGAGTCTGAAATCGCTATCTGGAATGAATGCGCAAGATTGCTTGCCAACGCGATCATCTACTTCAACTCCGCGATACTGAGTCATCTTCTGGGACACTTTGAAGCGAGAGGAGATGAAGAGAAAGCGGGTATCACTCGTGCTGTTTCGCCCGTTGCGTGGCAAAATATCAACTTAAGCGGAACGTATAACTTCACTAATACTGGGAAATTGCCCAATATTGGCGAAATAACAAGGCCGATAGTGGATGATTAGGCTCCAAGCTGAAAGTAAACCACCTCCGCAGCCATTTATTGGTGTGGTCTACAGAGGATTATGTCTTTTTAGAGGGGAAAATCCCTAGAACCCC
>NZ_JAKGBA010000075.1:0-3203 GCF_021532495.1 Pseudoalteromonas sp. Cn5-37
CCAAATAGCTTGCTCTAACGCATCAAGAATAAGCTCTGTGTGCATTGTCGTTGATACACGCCAACCTACAATGTATCGTGAAAAAACATCTATCACGAAAGCGACATAAACAAACCCACTCCATGTGGCAAGTAGAGTAAGAGGCGGGGCGTAGTCGTGCTATCTCCCAACCTCTCCTCTCCGAACCGGACGTGCACCTTTCAGCGCATCCGGCTCTCCACTTAATTGTGGCTAACAGCCATTGCAACATCTTGATATCTTGAGGTGACAGTATTTCTGACCTCGTCCTCGTTCCGGCAATACGGGTTCGATTCTGGTAATCGCCATCTAAAAGGTCGTTTAGGGCTACTCACTAATCGAAATAGTGATTGACCGCATAAGTTGCCTTTGTTGCTCCTACCGAAATAGACCCATGTTTTCGCTTTGCCGGGTTCTGGTCGTCTGATCAACTTCATCATTAGCTTCTTGATGCTGGTTTTAAACTTAGCTGCGAACCAGTAAGCCAGTTTCCAGAATACCGCTCTGTCTATCTTACTATAAACCTTAGCCGTGAAATCGGTATGACGGTAAAACTGTGACCAGCCTTTAAGTTTCTGGTTAAGTTTTTCTATCTTATCGATTGGACTACAGCTATAGTCACCAGATAGTTCTTTGTTGAGCGAACAAGTAAACGCTCTCGCTTTATCTTTCGGGATAGTGCTGACCACACGCATGTTGCCTTTTGGGCCTCGTTTGCGGATCACTCTATGTCCCAAGAAGACAAAGCCGTCATTGACATGAGTAACTTGGGTCTTCTCCATGTTCAACGTAAGCTTGAGTTTGCTTTCCAGAAAGTCTCGGCATTGCTCTCGGATCACCTGCGCCTGTTGTTTGGTGCCTTTGACGATAACAACAAAGTCATCGGCATAACGACAGTATGCGACGCCAGGCTTCCATTGTCGCTCCTCCTCAAGGGCAGGCTTGCGACCGATCTTGATACTGTGGTTCCAGTACCAGCGATCTTTACGTGCCTTTTTGCTAAGGTAGCATTGGTTCAGGTACTGATCGAACTCATTAAGCATGATGTTTGACAGCAGTGGTGAGATCACGCCACCTTGCGGTACGCCTTGGTTAGTGGCACAGAACAGGTTCTTTTCAACATGACCGGCCTTGATAAAGAGCCAGAGCAGCTGATTGAACCGTTTACAGGCAATCCGTTTACGGACGCACTTCATCAATAATCGATGATGAACTGTATCAAAATAGCTCGACATATCGCCTTCAATCACCCAGCGTCCTTTCTCCTGACTGGAATCAGTCAACTGAAGTTTTACTGTCCGGATCGCGTGATGCACACTGCGTTCAGGTCTGAAGCCATAGGATAACGAGTGAAAGTCATTTTCCCAGATTGGCTCCATAGCCATTAGCATGGCGCGTTGCACTATGCGATCTTTCAGGGTAGGAATACCTAAAGGGCGTTGTTTGCCGTTTGTTTTGGGAATATAAATTCGCCTTGCCGGAAGTGGTTGATAAGAGCCATCTCTCAGTGCTTGGCTGAGTATGGCGAGCTCTTCATCTAACCCTTCTTTTAGATGGAATTTAGTGTTCCCGTCTACGCCCGGTGTTTTCGCTCCTCTGGCTGCAAGGGTGATTTCGGCTGCGTGTTTCAGCCATCGAGGATGACTAATTAAGCGCAGTAGTCGATTGACTCGTCGCGATTTATCCGCTTGAGTCCATGTTGCCAATTTACGTTGCATTTCACTGATTATCAAAGGTCTTCACCTCGTTAAGGTCAGCTAATTTGCCGACGTAAATCAATTAAGCTGCGCCCCTTCGCCATGTAATGGGCTTTCCCCATCCCGGACTACTACGAGCGCTCCGCCAGCCTATTTGTCATCGGGGTCATGCTCCCTTAGCATGCAAATAGACCTTCCCCGGTTTACCGGCCTGAACTCAAACATATTGGGGGGGATGCCGATCGCAGTCTTTAACCTTATCGTGCTGTAAGGTGATGACGCTTAAACGCAGACTTGTGATTTGGCGTTTATCCACTGGCAAGCACTTACATTTTGCTGACCAGTTCGGTTATTGCGCAGCTACTTATTGCACAATATCAGCGTCATACCGCCTGTTAACTCGTGTAGACGGTGGCGACGTTTCAGCCCACAGATGCGGATTAATCGGTTCATGTTCTTCATCCGTCCAATACTTAGTCTAGAGAAGCATCTTGGCTTAACGAATTCGCCTCACTTCCCGTTGTCAGCGAGTTACATTACCTTACCAGCATACGGTAAGTCACTGCCGCTCAGACTCATACTTCTGCACAACCAGAAGTAGCCATAACTTATTGGCTCCTGCCAATATTGTCATGGATTACAGACAGGTTCGTGGTTCAATTTAAACATCCTTGTTAGCCCTGAACTCCGGGCACACCATAGGTGATGTCAGCTACCCAAAGTTGATTTGGCTGCTCAGCAGTAAATTGACGATTAACTAAATCAAGTGGCTTATCTTGTTGCTCGTCAGGTATCGTTGTCTTATGTGCTTTACCCCGACGAACACCTTGAATTCCCATAACTCGCATCAATCGTTCGACTGTACAGCGGGCGACTTGATGGTCGTCAAGCTGTAGCTGCTTCCATATTTTTCTTGCACCATAAACTGACATATTATCCTCCCACACTTCGCGAATGAGTATTATCAGCTCAGCATCACGCTTTTTGCGGTTAGACAGTCGCTCAGGCTCTCTTTGTATCTGTTTATGAGAATAATACGTTGATGGTGCAATCGGCAATTCCTTGCAAATTGACTCGACACCGTAATGCTCTCTGCAAGCATCAATAAAATCCACTATTACTTCTGTTTGCGGTCGAGCTCCGCTTGGGCGAAAAAAGCGGCAGCTTGCCTCAGGATATCATTCGTTCGCTTGAGCTCTTTATTCTCGCGCTCTAAGACGGCAAGGCGTTCTTCAGTTGATTGCGTATTAGAAGAGGGTTTAGACGGTTGAGCTTGAGATTTCTTGACCCATGCTCTAAGTGTTTCTGGGGTACATCCCAGTTTATCTGAAATCGATACTAGCGCAGCCCAAAGAGAAGGGTATTCATGCTGTTGTGTGGTAACAAGCCTAATTGCACGTTCACGAAATTCTGATGTATAGCGATTTGATTTTTTCATAGTTCCAGTTTCTCAAGTTATTGAGTCTCTGGCAAACACGGGGCGATTCA
>NZ_JAKGBA010000076.1:0-2960 GCF_021532495.1 Pseudoalteromonas sp. Cn5-37
GGCCAGAAAAAGCAAATTCCCATAGCATAAACAACACCAACTCTGACACACCGAGTAGGTAGCGGCTCAGTCCAACAAGCGATTATGCAACACAAACTGCGTGTCGCATAAATACTAAAATGTTATGTGTAATGGAGTAGATGGCATGGAGTTTCAGACGATCCCAATAATGCGGATTTTCGATGAAGATAAAGCAAAAGAGTTTTACCTTGGCTTTCTCGGTATGGAACTAGATTGGGAGCATCGTTTTGAGGATGGTTACCCAATTTACATGCAAGTTTCGCTTGGCGATTTTGTTTTACATCTGAGTGAACACTCTGGTGACTGCACACCGGGCAGCAAGGTCTTCGTTAATGTAAGCAATCTTGATCAACTTTTCGCACAAGTTACTGCAAAGCCTTACAAATACAACAAACCAAGCATTGAAGATGCCCCTTGGGGTGCAAGGTGTTTTACCGTAACAGATCCGTTTTCAAACAGGATATTGTTTAATGAATCAGCAGACACATAACAATCAAATTTTATCGCCAGCAAAAAGCGCTGGCTGCGACGTCAACCCGCTGCGCGGCTTTCCGCGCTAAATTTGGGCGTTAAGCATACGAGGAACCATGTCCAGTGAAGTCACCGTGGCTAAAATATGAATCGAGGTTGGCAGACTGGATGAAACAGTTTGCTAGCGAAAAGTTGTCGTTCACTAATGGTTTTCAAGCAATCCCTGGCTTTCCTTCAAATGGATTTCGTGCTGATGGGCTGCTAACTGATGGGAATGTTGTTATAGCCTTGGAAGTGGAGGTAAAACAAACTCACCCTGATACAAATGTTGGAAAATATTGGCTCTTAAGCCAGTATCAAGCTTATGAAAAGGTGATTTTGTTTCATGTTTATACTCCAGAGTACACATCTTATCCTTGGCGCCTTCAGCTAGGTCAGTTTTATGCCTCAAAAATGGCGATAGAGTTGCCATTTGAATATGAACTAGTCGATCAAAGAGAAGCTATCGATACGAACTCATCATTTGAAGCAGTAACTAGAATTCTAGAGCAAAGAATACTCGGTGAATTCGGAGTAATTGCTGGTAAGTCGCAAAATGCTTAACAAGTGCAGGTTGTCGGACGTGTGCTACGCTGCGCTCCGCACCCGCCGCAACTGCAGGCGTTATGTGCTCTAAGGTATCTCATGCTCTCAATCACCAGTGAAGATAAAGAGAATCAACTTAAAAGTTATTGTCAGCATTGGCTGAGCTTATTAGCCACAAATCAATTTGAAGACGCAGAAAAGCTCATTGATATAAACAATAACTATGGTGTTGTATGGGCAGAATCTGAACTCAAAGACGCTGTGCATGATTACTTTGGTAGCGATGCCCCTGTGAGTTTTCAAAACGAAAATATAGCGAATTGTTACCCTGAGTTTTTAGAAACCGATTCAGGCTCATTGATCTTCGGCTTTTATTTACCCGCCAATGGCGAGATAACCGACCTAACTGTTGAATTTGAGTTTGTACCAATTGGGAACAACAATTATGCTGCAACAATCAACGATGTTCATGTTCTGTAGCATGTACGCACATAACAAGCGCCAGCACATCGCGCCTGCGGCGCTGGACTCGCAACAAGTTGCTCGCCCGTGTGGCGGGCGTTAGCTTTGCGGAGGCTTTATTGACATTTTAATATTAGTTATCGCCTCAGTATTATTCTTTGTTTTGGTTATAAAGTTGGAATCAATGATTCCCATCAACTTTTTGGACAAAGCAGAAAGAACGTTTAACGACCTAGGTGCAAACGTGCAGGTAAGAACAAATTCTTACTCTCGTTTTTATAACACCAAAGGACGATTGGTAAAAAAGTCGGATATAGCAAAAATCCAAAAAGCGGGTTGTCTTACACTTTTTACATTATCGGATAACGCAATCGATATTACGGTGCATCCAGCTAATAAAGATACTGTGTTTGAAAAAGCTAAAAGTATATTTAAAGAGGCTCAAGTTGTTGAAATTGATATACAAAGCTAACAAACCAATTATTCCGACCTCAACTCGCTGCGCTCTTTTCGTCGGCATATTGGGGCGTTATGTTGGAGCAGCATATTGATCGCTCGTATTAAGACAATCAGTTTTGGGGTATTAGTAGCTGCATTAATCATTACGATCACGTTGATGGTAGCCGATGTTGAATTTTATGGGCTCCTCAGTGTTTACGTATTTATGGTTTTATGGAGTTTACACAAGATATTTTTGTGGCTCATCGGTGATGAGTTTGGCATCGCCGTTCAGGTGAAAATTAAGAAAGACGCACCAAAAGCAATTCGTTTCCTTGGGCTGTTATTTGTCTGCTTTGTTTTTTATTTCGTAGCTAAGGGGCTTATCAAGCATGTTTCAACATAACAAGTTGCTTAATTTCGTTCCGGCCACAAACAGCATGGCCTCCACTGGACTGCCTACGCTGCGCTGCGGCAGCCAATTAGCAAAGCGTTAGCACTGTCCACTTATGGCACAGACTGTGTGAAAACTCTGATCACCTTTTGGTCTAAGTATCTGCTGCTTATGATCGATTAATCTATACATTTAGTTCACTTAATATACTGATATTTATATAATAAGACTATTGATTCAGTCGAGGGTTGAGGCAATATGTCAAAGTTTATAAGCGGTGAAGATCGTAACCAATCAACGTTATTTCCAGAATCGTTGGAAGACTACGTCAGTGAAGATAATACGGTCAGAGTAATTGATGTTTTCATTGAGGAACTAAATCTAGCTGAATTGGGGTTTAAAGGATTAACCTTAAAGTCCACAGGCCGCCCTAAGTATCATCCAGCCACACTATTAAAGCTTTATCTTTATGGTTACCTCAACCGTATTCAATCATCCCGCCGATTAGAAACCGAATGCCAACGCAATATTGAACTGATGTGGCTACTTGGTAAGTTGGCACCCGACTTTAAAACGATTGCTGATTTTA
>NZ_JAKGBA010000077.1:0-2277 GCF_021532495.1 Pseudoalteromonas sp. Cn5-37
AGTTGCAAGGTATAGACCCGAAACCCGGTGATCTAGCCATGGGCAGGTTGAAGGTTGAGTAACATCAACTGGAGGACCGAACCCACTAACGTTGAAAAGTTAGGGGATGACCTGTGGCTAGGAGTGAAAGGCTAATCAAACCGGGAGATAGCTGGTTCTCCCCGAAATCTATTTAGGTAGAGCCTCGGACGAATACTTACGGGGGTAGAGCACTGTTAAGGCTAGGGGGTCATCCCGACTTACCAACCCTTTGCAAACTCCGAATACCGTAAAGTACTATCCGGGAGACACACGGCGGGTGCTAACGTCCGTCGTGAAGAGGGAAACAACCCAGACCGCCAGCTAAGGTCCCAAAGTCATAGTTAAGTGGGAAACGATGTGGAAAGGCCCAGACAGCCAGGAGGTTGGCTTAGAAGCAGCCATCCTTTAAAGAAAGCGTAATAGCTCACTGGTCGAGTCGGTCTGCGCGGAAGATGTAACGGGGCTAAACTATGCACCGAAGCTGCGGATTCAAACTATGTTTGAGTGGTAGGGGAGCGTTCTGTAAGCCGTTGAAGGTGTACCGGGAGGTATGCTGGAGGTATCAGAAGTGCGAATGCTGACATGAGTAACGATAATGCGGGTGAAAAACCCGCACGCCGGAAGACCAAGGGTTCCTATCCCATGTTAATCAGGGTAGGGTAAGTCGACCCCTAAGGCGAGGCCGAAAGGCGTAGTCGATGGGAAACGGGTTAATATTCCCGTACTTGGTATAATTGCGATGGGGGGACGGAGCAGGCTAAACAAGCATGGCGTTGGTTGTCCATGTGAAAGTGAGTAGGTTGGTGACTTAGGAAAATCCGGGTTGCTAAGACTGAGACACGAGACGAGCACCCAAGGGTGTGAAGTTGTTGATGCCATACTTCCAGGAAAAGCCTCTAAGCTTCAGATTATACCGAATCGTACCCCAAACCGACACAGGTGGTCAGGTAGAGAATACTAAGGCGCTTGAGAGAACTCGGGTGAAGGAACTAGGCAAAATTGTACCGTAACTTCGGGAGAAGGTACGCTCCTATCTGTGATGAGACTTGCTCTCTAAGCGGACGGGAGCCGCAGTGACCAGGTGGCTGGGACTGTTTATTAAAAACACAGCACTGTGCAAAATCGCAAGATGACGTATACGGTGTGACACCTGCCCGGTGCCGGAAGGTTAATTGATGGGGTTAGTTTTCGGACGAAGCTCTTGATCGAAGCCCCGGTAAACGGCGGCCGTAACTATAACGGTCCTAAGGTAGCGAAATTCCTTGTCGGGTAAGTTCCGACCTGCACGAATGGTGTAACCATGGCCACGCTGTCTCCACCCGAGACTCAGTGAAATTGAAATCGCAGTGAAGATGCTGTGTACCCGCGGCTAGACGGAAAGACCCCGTGAACCTTTACTACAGCTTGGCACTGAACATTGACCCTACATGTGTAGGATAGGTGGGAGGCTTTGAAGCAGAAACGCTAGTTTTTGTGGAGCCGTCCTTGAAATACCACCCTTGTAGTGTTGATGTTCTAACGTTGGCCCCTAATCGGGGTTACGGACAGTGCCTGGTGGGTAGTTTGACTGGGGCGGTCTCCTCCCAAAGAGTAACGGAGGAGCACGAAGGTTGGCTAAGTACGGTCGGACATCGTACGGTTAGTGTAATGGTAGAAGCCAGCTTAACTGCGAGACAGACACGTCGAGCAGGTACGAAAGTAGGTCATAGTGATCCGGTGGTTCTGAATGGAAGGGCCATCGCTCAACGGATAAAAGGTACTCCGGGGATAACAGGCTGATACCGCCCAAGAGTTCATATCGACGGCGGTGTTTGGCACCTCGATGTCGGCTCATCACATCCTGGGGCTGAAGTCGGTCCCAAGGGTATGGCTGTTCGCCATTTAAAGTGGTACGCGAGCTGGGTTTAGAACGTCGTGAGACAGTTCGGTCCCTATCTGCCGTGGGCGTTTGAGAATTGAGAGGGGTTGCTCCTAGTACGAGAGGACCGGAGTGAACGAACCGCTGGTGTTCGGGTTGTCATGCCAATGGCACTGCCCGGTAGCTACGTTCGGAACTGATAAGCGCTGAAAGCATCTAAGCGCGAAGCAGGCCTCGAGATGAGTTCTCACTAGACTTTTAAAGTCTCTGAAGGGCCGTTGAAGACTACAACGTTGATAGGCAGGATGTGGAAGTGGTGTGAGCCATTAAGCTAACCTGTACTAATTACCCGTGAGGCTTAACCATACAACGCCAAACGCGTTTTATGACAGCGTAAC
>NZ_JAKGBA010000078.1:0-2215 GCF_021532495.1 Pseudoalteromonas sp. Cn5-37
TATTCATGCTGTTGTGTGGTAACAAGCCTAATTGCACGTTCACGAAATTCTGATGTATAGCGATTTGATTTTTTCATAGTTCCAGTTTCTCAAGTTATTGAGTCTCTGGCAAACACGGGGCGATTCAAATTTGAGGTTCTTTGATTTTATAGTCTGATATTGTCACTAGGTTAGATAATTTGCTTTGGATATCAGCAAAGAATTTATGTTCAAACACCTTTTCTTTGAGTCTTTTTTTCAATGATGATTGTTTTGTTTCGATGCCATTAAACAGAAATACTTCGTCATAAATCCTAATAGTATTCTCGTTAGCAATTAACTCTGGGCCTTCAGTTAACTCAAAAGTAGCCGTTGCATTGAGGGTGCTTAGCTCTTGCTTTAAGTTTAGCTCTTTAAGTTTTGCCCTTACATTTGGCAATAATTTATTGCCGCTTATAACATTCGTGTTGAGGTTTACTTTTGCTTGTTCCACAGCTTTTTTTTGAAGTAGATGCTCGATTACTTGTGCGTCGTACTCAGTGGTGTTACTTAGCGTTAAATTGACACTAACTTTTTCTGCACCATAAGCACTCCCGAGTGCATGGAATACAATCGATAGAAAAACCCCATTTGCTAGCGCTTTCAATGAATTCATTAAAACAATCTCCAATAGCTAAAACTATATTAATCATTTCATGAATTTCATTTCGCGCAGATGTTAAAAACAAAACTAAATATCAATTTTTTACAATAGGTTATGAAAAAATCTCATTGTATTTTTTATATTCTTACAAACCTGCATTCAATAATTTATACTTTTAACTTTGAAGGAGGATTTATGAAATTTGTATTTTTACTAGTCATTTTAGTATTGAGCCATAGTGCTCATGCAGCTGATACTGTGAGAGTTATCAAGTTTAAAACTATCGGCCTCACAGTAAATGAATACAACATTGTAGATTTGATACATAAAGAAGCAGCTGAAAAGCTCGGCGCTTATTTCATTATTAGCAATTCACAAGCAGGTGTATCAAGCTATAGCGAGAAGGCCCGCATTTTACGTCCGATATCGGTAAGTATTGTTGACTATAAAATCGAAGATAGTGAAATAATAGCGACCATACGCTATGAACATGCAGCTTTAGAGGTTGTAACGGAGAACTATAAGTTATACATGAGGAACAAGAAAGATATCGGAGAATTGGAAAACGATAAGATAATTGAATTTTGCCAAAAATTCTCATCAAACTCTTTAGAAATCGAGAACATTCTCTCTAACTCAGAACTTAACGATTCAACAGCCCCTTCAAAGGATGATGAGCTCCTAACACTATCAAAAGAGTCTGACTCTATAAGTCAGTTATTAATAAATGAATGTAATTTATCTAAACTCACCGAGAAAACCCCGTGATCAGAACAAAGTGATGTCGCGGGGATGAATAGGTGTCACCCCTGCTCTTGGATATATTTTCGTATAGTCTCTGCGCTTGCATTCCCTACAGAACACACAAAGTACCCATCAGACCAAAATGTTTTCTCTTTCCAAAATTGGTTTTTCAGATAAGGAAATGATTTCCAGATTTTAGCGGTTGTGGCTTGCTTAATCCTCCTTGCGTGCTGGCCTACTGAATATCGAGTGCCGATTGTAATCAGCATATGAATGTGATCTTTGTCTATCTCAACCTCTTCGATCCTAAAGTCAGATGATAGAGAAACATCGAAAACCGTTTTCTTAACAAACTCACCCAGCCTTCCGTTTAGCAGAGGTTTTCTGTACTTAACCACCAAAATTAAATGAAGCGAAATTAGATATTTGCAGTGAGATTTAGTTTCATATTCCATCTTGACAACTTGGCCTTATACAGTAGTCTATACAGTATATGAAAAAGACGCTCAGATACAACTACAGGCTAAACCCTACGCCAGAACAAGAAGTTAAGCTCATTGAGTTTGGTGCGATAGCGCGTGGCATTTGGAATCTGTTGTTGTCTGAAAATATGCGTCGTTATGAATACGATAAAACATTCCTGTTTTACAAAGATATGGCTTCTCTCCTCAAGGAAATTAAGCCATTCGAGGAATTTAGCTGGATTAAAGCGTTTGATTCTGCTGCTGCTCAGCAGGTTGCTCGCGACTTGGAAACAGCGATGAAGAATGCATTTTCTAAAGGTCGTTTGCAGCATTTTCCAAAGCACAAAGTTTCCTACAAAAGGAAGCGGCTTCACAATGATAGCTT
>NZ_JAKGBA010000079.1:0-1930 GCF_021532495.1 Pseudoalteromonas sp. Cn5-37
CGATCAACTGCTTGTAACTCATGGTATCTACTCTTGTTTTTTGGCGATTACAGAGTACCACCAACAGGCAGTTGATCTCTTCTCACCGTTTAACCATGAGTGGTGCACTTATTATCTGAATTCGGGCCTCATAAGCATCAACTAGTATCACTTTTATAAATTCTAATTTCTCTAATGATCTAATAATAACTATTGAACTACTATATAAACCAAATAAGAAAGCGAGTGCATAAATATAAGTTGTGTTGTTCTCATGCTTATCAAGAAAGTTAATAAATGCGAAATATAAAGTTATGCAATAGGGAATAATCCCTAGCTTTTCTATTGCACCAACTAAAAAACCAAGTCTACCTTTAACTCTTTCAATATCGTAACTAAGTCTTCTAATTGACTGAGATAGTTCACAGCTCGGAAATGTAGAAAATTTATTTACAAGGTCTATATGTAAGCTTATATCTTTCATTATTGGTTTAAAAAAGTCGTGGCTGGGGTTTTGTAAGGTGAGATAAGTCTCAATCATAAATCTTATGAAGAGGCAGATGACCGGGGTGATAAAAAATATTACTGCAGAATAATTGAGAATATTATCAAAAATGTCGGGAAATTTGATATTAAAGATAAAGGGCAATGTAAAAAATAAAACAATGTATATGATTAAAAAATAGCTAAATTCATTTTCCAATTTTTAGTGTTTAAAATGCTAAATGAATTTCTTTTTAGGTGGTTTTTAGACTTTAAAATAGTCTCTATTTCATTAAATATTAATTGCATAAACTCTCCCTCTTTTAGTGAATATAAATTTTACTGAAAGTACAGTATTACCAAGCATTAACCATCTGTTGGATTATAGAGCTCTGCAAGGATAACTCCCCATCATGTTTGCCTGAAAATCATCAATTGATGAGTAATTACTTACATGGATGCAAGTTAAGATATGGAAAGTACACAGACACATCTTACACAGTATTTACTTATCTTTGATTGCCGTCGCCAACGCGACATTTTTATCAAATTTTATTAGCGCTTTATTACCACAACCATCACAAATCAATGAGTAAGTATCTTTACGCTTACTAACTTTCGTATTTTGATCATTACATTTAATACACGGTGCTTTCATCGGAGTATTTGTATTACAGTTTGAGCAATTGACATAGTACCCATATCGTCCTGAACGGGCTTCAAGAGTGTGTTCATTACTACAGTTTTTACACTTTAAGTGTATGACGTTAGGTTCCTCAGTACTTAATAAAACCTCTTCTTTAACTTCACTTTTGTAAATTGATTCGGGTTCATTGAGGGTTACTGGTGACTCGTCGTTTACTGGTTGCTCGGTTGATTTAATATTTTGAGCTAAAAGAAACTGACAAATCTTAGATAGACTTTCCTCACTAAACCATGGACGTACATTAGTTGAAAAAAAGTGCAGTGCGTTAGGTGCTGATGCTGGCAACTTCATTATTTCTAGTAGCTTATCAGCTAAAAATTCAGATTTAATTAATCGATTTTCAAGTGATTGTGGCATGCTATCTCGATTGATTATGGCATTACTCGAAATTGCGCAGATACTGTGCCATTCTCGTCCTCCGAAGTTCTGCTGTAGTTTACCGAACACTTTGGGAAGTAACTGCTCTGCATTACTCGTCACTAAACTTTTTAATAAGGCTTGTTGGAGTTCAACTTGTTTTATTGGTGATGGCATTCCTTGCCATTTTCCTCGATAACTACGGCTCCATTCTTGATGCCCATTTATGGCAACTTCGCCTGTTATGCTTTTTGATTCTATTAAAATAAACCCATATGTGGCCTTGTTGATCAAATGCAGCTCTCTAATAAACTCACTTAACTTACTGATATTTAGGCAGACCAAGGGTGTTGATCTTATTTAGCGCCTTCACTTTGATCATCGCTTCAACCAGTTGGCGATTGT
>NZ_JAKGBA010000080.1:0-1894 GCF_021532495.1 Pseudoalteromonas sp. Cn5-37
CCGCCAGAAGTGTAGCCAAATGGACTCACAAGCACTTCACCAGGGCTGGCTTCAGTGACTGGCAAGCTAAACAAGGACGAAAAGGAGGGATAGCCAAAGGTATTGCTTACAATAGCAAGAGAGAGGCATCCAAGAAGCTCAGAGAGGCAGGAATGAGCGTTAGGGACATAGCCTCTATAGTGGGAGCATCCAAATCCGCCGTAGCAGCATGGACGTCAAACAAATAACCTACCCTATAGAACTATCACTATTATAGTGTCCATATAGCCATATCAGATAATAGCCCTCGGCAAGGTAGATATACTTACTTTGCCAGGCTAACTATTCTGTGATGTTCGGATATATATATTAGTGTTTGTTTTAGTAATTCGCGTATTTTGACGGTATATACATATAAAGGAGGTAATAAATCACACTTTCAGAGTGACCGATTTGCTTGTCAAGTGAAATCGATATAAAATAATGTTATAAGGAGGTAGTTTTTTATCATAAAAACCCCCTCCCCATCAAAGAGGCGTTTCATTAGTGTCTGTGTAGCAACTGTCATATTAATGGAACATCTCTAATATTTCAATGGTTCTACCTATATAAGGAACAAAAATGAACGATATATTAGCGTTTTTCCGTGGTCTACTCGACTTAATCGAGTCTCGAAGCCCTGTAACCGTATTCCTGGCTTGCTTGGTTCTTTTCTCCCTGGGATACGTCCTACCTATTTAGGAAGTTAAAATAGGAAAGGAAGTTGCTGAAGGCTTTGTTTTGCGGTGCCTCTAGGTTATTCCGATAGGGTGACCTAGAGGCACCGCAAAGAGTCACTGCTATTGATTTCTTTGGTGGGTAATTGTTCATGAACAATTACCACGTTCAACGCTTGTTTGTTTGGTGGTTGTAAATTCTTTTCGTGTTTTCAGAAGCGATAAAACGCGGTAGGATGGGTGTAAATAAAACAAAACCCCGATATCAGACCAACTTGGCGGGAGGCTGATTATCAGGGTTCGAGATAATTCTCAGAGAGAATAATAACACATGAACTCTACATCACAAGACAAAACCTGCCTTAAGCGCAGGCTCCTTTGAATGTCCAAGGAAAGCAATTAACACTGTTCAGCGATAGGCTGCCAAAGAAACCCTATCACACTGACGATTTAAGCTTAGGGTTATCTATAGCAAAAGCCCAGAGAGCAATAAAGTCTCGTTACATTCAACCCAACGGCCCTACACACAAATATTGGCTTGTTTTTGACGTTGACACTTCTGACGCAGCTTACCATTGGTATGACGCTGAAGCTCCAGCTCCCAACATCGCCGTTATAAATAAAGTTAACGGCCATGCACATCTTATCTATGGACTCGAAACTTCAATTCGAACAGCTCCAGACGGGAGCAGTAAAGCCCTTAGATATGCAGCTGCTGTTGAAGGAGCACTGAGGAGAAAGTTGAATGCAGACGTCAATTACGGAGGCTTGATATGCAAGAACCCCCTTCACGATAGATGGTCTGTTACAACTTGGGAGGAGAGGCTTTATGATTTGGACTGGCTCTCGGACTACCTCGATCTGAGCAGCTACAAGGGAACCAGGCGCTTACCGGACTACGGTCTAGGTCGTAATTGCAACCTCTTTGATTACCTGTCCAAATGGTCTTATAAAGCAATCAGACAGGGATGGCCTGACTATGAGCGCTGGTTTGAGGCTTGCTATGAAAGAGCTTCCGCGTATAACCGAAAGTCGTTCTCTGACCCCTTACCGATAAGCGAGGTTAAAGCCACCGCCAGAAGTGTAGCCAAATGGACTCACAAGCACTTCACCAGGGCTGGCTTCAGTGACTGGCAAGCTAAACAAGGACGAAAAGGAGGGATAGCCAAAGGTATTGCTTACAATAGCAAGAGAGAGGC
>NZ_JAKGBA010000081.1:0-1878 GCF_021532495.1 Pseudoalteromonas sp. Cn5-37
CAACTGCTTGTAACTCATGGTAAATGCTTCTGTTTGTTTGGCGACGATAGAGTACCACCAACAGGCAGTTGATCTCTTCTCACCGTTTAACCATGAGTGGTGCACTTATTATCTGAATTCGGGCCAATATACATACTTAATGTTTTTAAAGAATCCAGTATTCTATCCCAACCGTTTTCTCGCACCAAAGCGCTAATTTTTCAGATGCATTAATCAAACTTTTGCAGCTACTTCTCACGTTAAGTCAGAATCATTAATATCTATTAAATTACCCAATATTGAGCCAGAAACAAATAGGAGAAGCGCAAACACACAGAAAAAATAACTCTGAACATACTATTTCTCAATCAGTTTTATTTAGAAAGATGAATCATACAAGAAGGAAAAGGAGAACGTATGAAAGTCCCCTTTCTTGAATGGATTATGACTAGGCTCTGCAGTTATCACCAAACGGGCATTTCCTGCCATTGTTTTATAGTTAACATCCGTGTTTATTTCACTCATAGTATTTCTCTATCCATTAATCAAAGCTCTTCAGTGAGCTCTTAGACATCATTTACACCAACCAATGCTGTCGCTTATTGTAGCTACCTCTTTTTTATGTTCGGTCAACCAAGACTCAATAGCTAATGACGATTTAAATTCAGACCCTGTACCTGGCCAGTAAAAATTTCCACTTTCATCAACACAAAGTGCTATATAGACAGGCTCTGAATTAAAAATAACATCTTCCCCAGCCTCAACATACATATCATAGTTTAAGCTCTTGATAGGTTTGCCTTTGTAAGTAGAGAGTACATCCGCATAATAAACATGCTTTTCCGAATTATCATCTTCTTGAAAAGCCTCTACTTTAGTGATTTTAACTTTCGCAAGAAACTGAACACTTTCTGATGCTACTTTGAACCCATTTAGCTCTAAGCTTTCAGTAACTTTAGCTAATACAGGCTTAGTTAAAGCCAAAAAAGCAAATACAATAATAAATATTTTTTTCATTAGGCCTCACTTCCTGCAACTGATGCATTTTGTGTATAAATAGGCAAACTCGCTGACAATGAATCAAAGCTAGTCGGAACTACACAGTTATCCCATACATCCTTTTTATACTTTGCTACATTAACACTGTTACTTTTATGCCTTGAAATACTCTAAGATACGTGGATTTGCTTTTTTGCCATCAAATTCTGTCTCTCCAACTTCAGCAAAAGCTGTTTTCATCCAAAACGCAGTTGTCACTGGCATAATTGGAGGCTTTTAACTTTACTTAGCAAGGCCAAACCCGCTAGTTTCTCGTTGATCTTTTTGTGAGTTCGGCCATTTGGGTCTATTTTTCCATCTGGACGCACCATACCTACAACTTTGCTTTGAAGCTGTTTTATTGCAGCAACTGTATTAGAGCTTTCTGGGCGGGAACCTAAACGTCCATCCACAACCAACACTTTTGTTGGTGAGATAAGTTTTAATAATTTATTTAAAGCGGTTTGAACTGTTTTAACATAGGCTGGGGTATTAACGCCACCTAGTCCAACAGATTGGGTTATTCTTATTGCTGACATATGAAAGTCCTTTTCTATAGTAGTGTCTTATTTAAAAATCTTCTCAGAAATAACTGAGCTTATGAGTGTTATTAAGTTCTGCACTAAATACAGCGTCTTGCAGATTAATTGCTAATTTGAACCCTCTAAGTTAATTTCAGTGCCAAATGGGACTACTAAAGCTTTTTCAACCATATGCCTTACTTTCTCATCATTTAAGGCGTTGTTTCCTAAAAGTTTGAACTATCTTGCCAGCCTGTGATCAGATCATCTATATCCTACTAGCCCGTGCAACAACAATGAGCAAAATCACAAACTGGTCTCACTATAATCAAGCCCTCGT
>NZ_JAKGBA010000082.1:0-1796 GCF_021532495.1 Pseudoalteromonas sp. Cn5-37
ACGAGGGCTTGATTATAGTGAGACCAGTTTGTGATTTTGCTCATTGTTGTTGCACGGGCTAGTAGGATATAGATGATCTGATCACAGGCTGGCAAGATAGTTCAAACTTTTAGGAAACAACGCCGCAGTGACTATAAAACAAAGGTTTTTAACACAGAAAGTGAAAAATGATATTGTCTGAATCAAAAAAAAAAGATAATATCCCTAAATTAAGGACTAAATCTAGATAAGGAATATCATGATTAACACCCAAGAAAAACCAACAATCCCCTCTCCAATAGATTTAATAAGCAGGTTAATCAATCAAGAATCTTCTTTTGAAGTTACTCTTTTTGATAAGTTTGGAAATAATTTTACCGGCAGGTTAGAAGAGTTAAGTGAAAAGAGTAACACTGTACTCATATCTGATAAAGATAAAAACAAAACCATTTTTGATTTAAATTATGCAACACACGTAACAATTAAAGACCAAAATTCAACAGTAAATTTATTTAAAAACTTAGAAACCAAACAGCCAACATCAGAAATAATTGATATAGATGAAATAATAAATTTAACGTCAGAAATGTTTAAATCAAGTTATGATTTAGAATTTAAATTCTTTGCTGATAAATATAATAACAATATTGAGGCTGAAAAAATTTCTATTGTTATCGATTATTTAACAGAAAACATAAAAAAATTAACTAATGATGACTTTACATTATCAGCAATAAATAAAGTACACACATTCCACATTAAGAATGACGAAATGTCAAAGTTTAATTTGAAGCTCAACAATAAAACTATAACAATAAAAATTAACTACTCAGAGCCTCTACCACACAGCATTAATCAACTTATCGAAAAAGGACTTAATAGAACTTTGTAATTCATTAAGTTAAATCATTAATAAACATGTCAAATAAATAAGGAATGACAATGGGACTAAGAGAGAAAAAAGCAGCAAGAGAATTTGAAAAGAATCGTTTCGATTCACTTAAAAGACAAATTTTCGAAGCAGCCAAATTCGAATTTGATATAGAAGTAAATTGGGAAACGCTTGCTATTGATGATTACGCTCATTTATATGATCAAACTTGGCCTATGATCTATTTTGAACCAACCATAAAAGCATTTAAAGAAATGTGTTCTGATGAATTTTCTAAAGAAGCGATAGAAGAAGATTTGAAAAAATTAATCATTCAAAACTATGGTAATGTTCATAATGCTAACCACTTTGCAACATACAGCAAGGGTATTTTAACCTTAAATCATTCACCAATATTGAATGCGGCGAATCAAATAGATGAAAGAGCTGAATCAGTACAGAATGCTATAGAAAAAGAGCTATAACATTCTAGTTATAGACTAAAATGTAATGATCTACATTTAGTAGATCATTACAACAATCAATTTAAAATAAAGATTTTATTTTATCAGTATAATCAGACGCTCTTCGAGTCATCTTATGACCTGTTTCAATATTTAAAGTATTATCAGATAAAGTAAAGTTATTTTTTGAATCTAAAAAGTCTTGCTTAGCTGTTATTTTAATCTTTTTTAACTTTGCTAATTCTTCTTTATAATCTTCATCACTTCCACATATAGATGTTATTGCCTCAAGTGCCGCAACGGTTCGTTGACCTGAATGAGAAATAACCCACTCACTCTTATAGTTATCTTTATTAAGGCCTTGTTGATCAAATGCAGCTCTCTAATAAACTCACTTAACTTACTGATATTTAGGCAGACCAAGGGTGTTGATCTTATTTAGCGCCTTCACTTTGATCATCGCTTCAACCAGTTGGCGATTG
>NZ_JAKGBA010000083.1:0-1735 GCF_021532495.1 Pseudoalteromonas sp. Cn5-37
GCTATCAGCTATCAGCTATCAGCTATCAGCTATCAGCTATCAGCTATCAGCTATCAGCTATCAGCTATCAGCTATCAGCTATCAGCTATCAGCTATCAGCTATCAGCTATCAGCTATCAGCTATCAGTCTGACGGCTGACGGCTGACGGCTGACGGCTGACGGCTCAAACCTTAACACAAAGATACTTCTCTTCTAGGTACTCATCTAACCCTTGGTGGCCGCCTTCTCGGCCTAAACCAGACTGTTTAACGCCGCCAAATGGCGCTACGGGGTTTGAGATAAGGCCTTCGTTAATACCTATCATGCCGTATTCAAGTGCTTCGCTTACGCGATAAACTTGCTTGATGTTTTCACTATAAAAATATGCGGCTAAACCGTAAGGTACGTCGTTCGCAATCTGAAGTACTTCTTGTTCGTCATCAAAAGCGATGATGCTGACTACAGGGCCAAACACTTCATCATGATAGATATCCATCTCTGATGTCACATCAGTTAAAATTAATGGCGCTTGAAAGCTACCTTCAAGCTCGCTATTATCACCGATTAACGATGCACCTTTATCAACCGCATCTTGCACAAGCGTTTGAACTTTCTCTTTTGCTTTAGGGTAAATTAATGGGCCGATATCTACCCCGTCATCTAGACCATTACCTACCTTTAACTCAGCTACTTTGTCTGTGAGTTTTTCGAGTACCGTTTCAAGCACTGAGCGCTGAACAAAAATTCGGTTTGCGGCGACACAAGTTTGCCCTGCGTTTCTAAATTTAGCCCCCATAAGGCCAGCAACGGCTTCATCTAAGTCGGCATTATCAAAAATAATGAACGGGGCATTGCCGCCAAGTTCCATAGATGTTTGCTTAATGGTTGAGGCACACTGCGATAGTAACTGCTTACCTACACCGGTTGAGCCTGTGAATGTGAATTTACGCACACGCTCAGACTCAGTCATGATCTCACCCACCATCTTTGCGTTTTCAGAGACCACTACGTTCAGTGCTCCTTTTACAAACCCTGCTTTATCAGCAAGGTAGGCTAAGGCAATAGCGCATAATGGCGTATGCTCCGAAGGTTTAATCACAAAACTACAACCCGCGGCATAAGCGGGTGCCACTTTACGGGTGATCATGGCAATCGGGAAATTCCAAGGGGTAATACCAGCCACCACACCAATGGGCTGCTTGATCGTTGTTAAACGATGCTTGCTATCAGTGGCAGGGATAGTGTCGCCATAACTGCGCTTTGCTTCTTCGCTAAACCACTTAATAAAGCCTGCACCGTATTCCACTTCGCCTAAGGCTTCTTTTAAAGGTTTACCCTGCTCTTTAGTCATTAACTCAGCAAGCTGTTGCTTGTGCTCAATCACCAACTCATACCAACGGCGCAGCGTTTCACTACGTTCGGTTGCAGTTGTTTGCTTTAGTTTGCTAAATGCCTCGTCAGCACTTTTTATAGCCTGCTCAACCCCAGCTTCATCAATATCAGAGACATGAGTGATCGCCTCTGCGGTTGCGGGGTTATCTACACTAAAACGCTGGCTCGTAGAGTAAAAGTCACCGTCGATAAACGAATCAGAAAAAACCAAATCAGACATAGAACCTCCAAGTAAAAGCTATCAGCTATCAGCTATCAGCTATCAGCTATCAGCTATCAGCTATCAGCTATCAGCTATCAGCTATCAGCTATCAGCTATCAGCTATCAGCTATCAGCTATCAGCTATCAGCTATCAGCTATCA
>NZ_JAKGBA010000084.1:0-1688 GCF_021532495.1 Pseudoalteromonas sp. Cn5-37
GGTTGGATGTTCTATTCACGGTTATTAATGGATAAACCTATGTCAGCATCAACCTTCAGGAAGCCATTGAGAAAACATGCACAAGCGTGTGGCTTAAAGCACTGTAATCCACATACTTTACGCCATGCTTATGCAACACACCAACTTGAATCAGGTATGCCACTTCATCAACTGCAACATCAGCTTGGCCACAGTGATATTAAAACCACACAAAGTTACTTACATTGGTTACCAGAGTTAGGTCATGGCGGCATTGATTTGCTTGCGAGCTGGAGTAAACAATGAACGCCTTACACCTCGCTGATATTTTAAACTCAAGCTTTGAGAGTTATCGCCAACATCATACGGTGAGTTATCAACAACTGCGCGTGTGTCAGCACCTTCAATCATGCAGAACGGGTCAGCTCGGTTATCAAGCATGGCAATGTGATAGCTGTGGGGAGTCGCAAAAGATTGGATGTAGCTGTCGAGACCGTCATTGCCCGCGTTGCCAAGGCATGGCTACGGCTAAATGGGTGCAAAAACAGCAGGAGGATTTATTACCATGTAGGTATTTCCACCTTGTTTTTACACTCCCTCATGAGTTGAATATCATTGCTCACTATAACCCAAATGCGTTGTATCAGTGTTTATTTAAAGCGACATGGCAAACGCTAAGTAAATTTGCGAAACGGAAAAAGCATGGTCAGTTAGGCATGACAAGCGTACTGCATACGTGGGGGCAGAACTTAAGTCAGCATATCCACTTGCATTGTTTGATACCCGCAGGGGCGCTAAATAAAGCGCACTGGCATGAAATAGAAAAAGGCTATTTATACCCCGTAAAAGCGTTATCAACAGTCTTTAGGGGTAAAATGCTAGCGGAACTCAATGAATGCGATAGTTCATTCGCGAAGATAAACACCCCAACAAAGTGGTGTGTGTATAGCAAAGCCTGTTTAACGTACAGTGAAAAGCTAGTTAGTTACCTTGCTCGTTATACCCGAAAAGGCGTGATGTCAGAATCGCGATTAGTGTCAGCGACTGAAGAAACAGTGAGCTTTAAATACCGCGATTATGCAGATAACAACCGCGATAAAGTCATGACTCTGAGTTGTGATGAATTTTTACGGCGCTACTTACAACATGTATTGCCCAAAGGGTTTATGCGCATTCGCCACTATGGCTTTTTAGCTAATGCGTGTCGCAAGCGAAAGTTAGCATTAATAAGGTCACAAGAATCACACAGAGGTAAAGTGGAGAAGCTAAAGACAGAAAACGTAACACTGATACCGCATTGGCCTTGCCAGTCATGCAAGGTGGGTATTTTACGATTTATTGGTGTGATGAATTCAGATACGCCGACAAATGAAATAGTGCGAACGAGTTAGCAGCCTTGCTTGCTGCTTAAAATCAATGAGTTAACCTGCTTAATTGCTCAGGCTAACGACCTCTGCGTGCGTAAAAATATAATTGCTTCTTAAGGCAAATTTAGGTGTAATGGAAGCATAATAAACGCTGAGTAAAGCAGGGATAGCTTAGATACGATAGGCTCGCCAGTAACGTTGGCTTGATATCGCTTAGGCCAGAAAAAGCAAATTCCCATAGCATAAACAACACCAACTCTGACACACCGAGTAGGTAGCGGCTCAGTCCAACAAGCGATTATGCAACACAAACTGCGTGTCGCATAAATACTAAAATGTTAT
>NZ_JAKGBA010000085.1:0-1489 GCF_021532495.1 Pseudoalteromonas sp. Cn5-37
CTAGTACTTCATCACACAAGTTCTGACTAGTTGAGGGCACCATAAGCCCTCTGAAGTTTTTCACGAGCTAATTCAACATTAAACATCCAGTTTATACTTGTTCTTTCTTTATTCCGGCTCCATTCCCAGGCCGCGAGTTCTGTCTTTAGTTCTTCCATACTTGCTATACGTCTATCTAAACATTGCTTATTCATATTGCCAATCTCTATCTCGACCATATTCAACCAACTTGCGTGTTTTGGTGTGTAATGTAATTCTAGTTTATTTAAAATCCGCCGTGCTTCCTGTGGAGAAAATGCTTTATACAACGCTCCTTCTGTATGAGTTGATAAGTTATCTAACACAACTTTTATTTTGTTCGCATGTGGATAATGAAGATCAACTAAATCCCTCATACAATTAGCAAAGTCAATTTTCGTCTTTCTTTCTGTTGCTTTAACATGCCGCCACCCTCGATGGCGATCGAAGAATACAAATAAGTTGGCCACACCTACACGTTTATATTCATAATCTAACCGCTTAGTCTGCCCCGGCTTCATTGGTTGTGCCGGTCGAGTATCATCTACAAGTTGTTTCATCGCCTCATCAAAGTTAATTATAGGGTTTAACTCGTCTGCTGGCTCAGCATACAACTCGAGCACATGTTCCATCCGCGCGATATATTCAGCATCCATTGTCGCCACACACCACATCTTTTTTTGCCATGGTTTTAGTGCATTCTCTTTAAGGCGCCTCCGTATTGTTTCATACGAGATACTATCTAAATCGGTTAACGTAACTAATCGCTCTCCAAGTAAAGATAATGTCCATCTAGCGTGACCTGTTGGTGGCTTAGTGCAAGCTGTGGCGATTAACGTTGCTTCATCTTTCGCAGAGGTTTTTCTCATAGCACCACTTCGTGCACCTTCATTCATAGCTGCCGCTAGATTCTCTTCAACGAACTGGCGTTTGACTCGAAATACGGTTGAAGAACTCACTTGAACAGCTTCACATATTTGCTCTGTTGTATATCTACAACAGTCAGCTTTTAACAAAATAGCAGCCCGCTTGTACTTTCGAACATTGACCATGCCTTTTTTGCAATAGTCTACTAATTCTTGTTTTTCTTCTTCTGATAATTCAACAATATACTTTCGGTTCATAACAATATTAAGTAAGTTTATATGAGTTAAAGGATCGTTGATTAGGGTAAAAGTTCATTATGAATAAAGAAGAGTCGCCACGGTTTACAGCAAAGCAAGGTCAGTATTTAGCATTTATTTATTACTACACAAAAGTGAATGGGATTGCGCCTGCTGAAAGTGATTTTGAGCGCTACTTTGGAACCGCATCTTCAAGTGTTCATTCAATGATTTCAGTTCTTAAGAAGAAGAAATTTATAACATCAGTTACTGGAAAAAGCAGGAGTATTGAATTATTGATTGGAAAAGATCAGTTACCTGAATTTAAGTAAGGGCAACTGATCAAAATATATGTGAAAGGGTACTAG
>NZ_JAKGBA010000086.1:0-1450 GCF_021532495.1 Pseudoalteromonas sp. Cn5-37
AATCTGGCGCAGATCTCATCGTAGAGCTGGGACTAATGAAAGTCTCTAATAGACTCTGAATACATTAGCGCAAACCATCTCCGTTATTTTTAGTTATTAACTTGCAAAACGGGGCGTACCATACATTCTGTCCAAAAACAATTTTGGGGCTCAAATGATTTGGTTTCTCATGCTTCAACTTACTTTAGTTGATGCAACTAGCTAATTCTTAACCTTTCCACCATTTCATTTAAAACTTTATATTGTATTTCCCTTAGCATACGTAACTCTACAGCGCGTGTAGGGGTAGTTGGCATTTCTAGGACTTCTTTGTAAAGAATCTCAAATACACCTTGAATGTTTTTAACCATGGAATCTAAGTAAGTTGCAGCTCCCTTGTCTGGCATGCCAATTTCATTTGCAAAAGCCAAAACATCATCTCGCCTTAATTCATCAAATGTTTCTTTTCCATTTATCGGTATTGATAATTTTTGCTCAAGTGGTTTAGTCCCTTCTTGCACATATATTATCGTAGACAATAAATCATAAAATGGTGTCAGCTGTGGATCCCCATCCCCATAATAAAAGCTAATATTTTTTAGGTGTGCATCACCGTTTCCTATAAGAAAATTAAAAATAACCCAGCGATATAGCTTTATTGTATCTTGTGCCTTAGTCCGAACTTTGCCCAATATCTTCTTATAAATTTCAACAGTTGAAGCTGCATATTTAAAATCTTTACCAAAACTCAATAGTTGACACGCATCAATAATGTGTCGACGCTCTTGATTCGGGTATTTACCATACCGGTCAAATCTTTCAACTAAATAGATAGGCTCAGGTACATACAATAACTCCACTTTTGGTACATCTATACCCATCATTTTAGCAAGCCTCATAACAAACCATTCATTACAAGTCGTTTGCCAATAATCATCAGGCTCTGAATGATCTGGTTTCAATATATGAGTGGAAGGCGTACCTGCATTACCTTCAAAAAAATCAGAGCCTTTTTTTATAACTAGCATTTTATATTGTGCCCCAGCGAGTGACATCCTACTACCTTGTCTCTTATTCAATGGTGCTTTAGGGAGAGCTTTTATCCTCTCTGAAAGAGCAGATAATTCTAGAGGCTCAGCACTTGGATCTGGCAAGCCCCCCCCTTAGGCAACATTATTAAGGCACCAGCGGACTCAATACCTGACACTTCTAGTAATGCAAATGAATCGTAGTAGTCAACTTGCGCATCTTTTGCTAATAATTTGCGCGCGTTTTCTTCGGGTAAAAGATTATCAAAAAAGCTCTAAACAGGACGTTTAGTACCTGTATCTAACGTCATTTCATTTTGAACATTAGGCTTGCGCAATCTCACCCTTTCAAGGGCGAGTCAAGCAAGAGGTAACTAGTCTTTTTTCTGACTTAAAGCGCGTGAAGTTTTTACGGCTCTTTCACTTGGCGGTGTGTTTTGATT
>NZ_JAKGBA010000087.1:0-1369 GCF_021532495.1 Pseudoalteromonas sp. Cn5-37
CATAGAAAAGGCGCTCAATGCGAGGCCGAGAAAATGTCTAGGGTTTAGGCAACCAGCGGTAATATTCGATGAATTACGCAAAGCAGCCTAATTTAGCGAGTGGTGCACTTCGGACTTGAATTCGCGGCTACCTCTGTTGTATAAGCTTTGGCCCTGTGGAGTAAGTGTAAATTGTTTGCCGTGTCGCTCTAGCAATAAAGCTCCAACTTGCTGTTCTAGCTTTTTAATATGCTGGCTTACGCCTGATTGGGTCATAAACAGTCGCTCAGCTGTTTTTGTAAAGTGATTGACTTCGACTAGTTCACAAAATGTTTTTAACCAAACCGGATTTATCATAACAAAATATACTTATTTGAATGTTAAATGATAATTTAACTTAATACCTAGGCGCTCGTAAACTATAAACTCATTCTTATTTAGGAGAGTTAATTATGAGTAATACATACCCACGTACTTTTTCGCATATTGGTATTTCTGTTCCGGATCTTGATGCGGCCGTTAAGTTTTATACCGAAGTATTAGGCTGGTATCTTATTATGGAGCCAACGGAAATAACCGAAGATGATAGCCCTATTGGCCAGATGTGTACTGATGTTTTTGGTGCTAACTGGGATAAGTTCCGAATAGCTCACTTATCAACGGGTGATAGAATTGGGGTTGAGATTTTTGAGTTTAAAAACCAACAAAATCCAGAAGATAACTTTGAGTATTGGAAAACAGGTATTTTCCACTTTTGTGTTCAAGATCCTAATGTTGAAGAGCTTGCAGAACGCATTGTTGCTGCAGGTGGTAAGAAACGTATGGAAAAACCACGTTATTATTACCCAGGTGAAAAACCATACCGCATGATTTATATGGAAGACCCGTTTGGCAATATTTTAGAAATTTATAGCCACAGCTACGAATTAACTTACAGTGAAGGCGCTTATTAATTAAGCCCATCAATTAGTAATTAGCTAGCCATTATAGTAAGTAACGATTTACGAAAGTAGATCGTTACTTATCATTTGGATTTACCAAAATGATGAAAAGTTAAACTTCGATGTACTTGAGTCTTTTTATTCCACTTAACATTGCGATAAAGCCAAATGTAGAGAGATGATGCAAAAAACGAGATATTTATCAATTGCCCTTACATATTTGGAGACAAACCTACCATCAAACAGTAGTGTAGGCTGACGAGCTATTTTAAAAAAATAGCAAGTGCATAAAAAGGAGTGCTTGTTCCAAGCCCTTTATCCCAACCCCGAATTCAGATAATAAGTGCACCACTCATGGTTAAACGGTGAGAAGAGATCAACTGCCTGTTGGTGGTACTCTGTAATCGCCAAAAAACAAGAGTAGATACCATGAGTTACAAGCAGTTGAT
>NZ_JAKGBA010000088.1:0-1364 GCF_021532495.1 Pseudoalteromonas sp. Cn5-37
TTGTAGGAGATGTATGGACTCCTCCCCCAAACAGGGTGAGTACGGTATAAAGAGATTGGACAATTACTTTTACCAATAAGGAATCCATACATGTCAAAATTTAACCTAATTAGCATCGACTTGGCAAAAAATGTTTTTCAAGTCGGTAAGTTTTTTCATCAAAACCTACAAAGTAATAAAGCGGTGAGCAGAAAAGAGTTACTGTCGATACTCACCACCTCTCCTCGTTGTAAAGTTGTTATGGAATCGTGTGGCGGTGCTCATTATTGGGCACGTAAAGCGCGTAGTGTTGGTCATGAAGTCGTGATTCTAGATCCTCGATTTGTCAAAGCATTTAGAGTTGGCCAGAAAACAGATGCAAATGATGTCATTGCAATAGCTGCCGCTTCTTTCTCACCTAATGTCCGCCCGTGTAAATCACTGACGCAAGCACAGCAAAGCTTACAGTCAATAGAGCGAATGCGCGCCTTAGCTGAAAAGCAGAAACGACAGCTGGCTAATCAAATCAGAGGCTTGTTACTTGAATTTGGGATTGTAATCAAGCAATCAGAATGCGCGTTTAGGCAAGCTATCCCTGAGATTCTAGAGGATAGCGATAATGGGTTAACCGCTGGTTTAAGGCAATGTCTAGCTCAGTGCTATGAATTATTTAAAGCGCAATCAACATTAAAAGAAACATTAAATGAGTTACTGACAGGTTTAGTAAAACAAGATGAGCAATGTGAACGTTTACTGGCACTTGAGGGTGTCGGGCCTATCACAGCGGTTGGTTTATTAATAAGCTTAAGTGAAACAACCCATTTTACGAGCGGACGCAATGCGGCAGCCAATGTTGGTGTCACCCCTCGCCAACACTCAAGTGGTGGAAAAGTGCGAATAGGTCATATAGCCAAATACCGTGGCGAGATAACATTACGCAGCCACTTGTTTCTGGGAGCCAGAGCGGTCATCAGTCAGCTAAAGCATCGAGAGCCAAAAACGAAAAAAGAACAATGGCTCAAAGCATTAGTTGAAAGACGAGGTGTGAAGTGTGCCGCCATTGCATTAGCAAATAAAACAGTTAGGACAGCGTATGCCATGCTGAAAAAGGGCACGAGTTATGAACCCAGTTTACTAGCCAATTAATATTTAGCCTTCAATAACAGAAACAACAGTATTGACCAAGAACCTGCGTTAAGCGGTTAGACCCACCCTTGATAGCCTGTAAAGTGCCTGGCGTGTTAAAACACCGAGTAGGAGAAGAGGCACAAGGGCGCGAATACATCAAAGGGCCGAGGTAGCTCCTCATTATGAGCCCGCATATAAGCACGCAGTCTGACAAAATTAACGAAGGGTATTGTGCAATAGGAGGAGTCCATATAAGG
>NZ_JAKGBA010000089.1:0-1228 GCF_021532495.1 Pseudoalteromonas sp. Cn5-37
TGAACTGGTTTAATTGAGCAGGACACTTTAATAATGGACAATGATCTAATATTGAGGTGTTAAATGACAAAACGAAAAAACAAAACTTATACAACCGAATTTAAGCAAGAAGCAGTTGCTTTAGTGACTGAGCAAGGTTATTCAGTTTCAGAGGCCGCAGCTTCTTTAGGGATCACCACCAAACTTATTTATAACTGGAAAGCTAAACTCGAAGAGCAACAAGCAGGTAATTCGCTAAATGAAGATGAGCGTGCAGAGTTAAAGCGCCTAAGAAAAGAAAACAAAGATCTCAAAATGGAGAAAGAGATCTTAAAAAAGGCCAGCGCCTTCTTTGCGAGAGAAATGAAGTAAAGTATCAGTTCATCAAAGAAAATAGCCAAGCTTTTCGCGTTATAAAATTATGCTCAGCGATGAAGGTGAGTCGCTCAAGCTATTACGCATGGCTGGCGCGTCCAGCAAAGCTTATAACGGCAGAAGAGCTGCATCTTTATCGCAGAGCTAAAGCGCTGTTTAAGCGCAGCAGAGAAAGCTTAGGCTACCGTGAGCTATGTAAGAACTTACGCAAAGAAGGTTTTAAAATAACACGCTTTAAAACCAGAAGGTTAATGGCGCAGCTCCATTTAGTGGTTAAACAACGAGTAGCTTATAAAGTAACAACTAAGCGTAAGCACTCTGATGCAGTTGCAGATAATTTGCTTAACCAGAACTTTAATCCGATAGCCCCCAATCAGATTTGGGCTGGCGACGTGACATACCTGAAAACTGGCGAAGGCTGGATGTACCTTGCTGTTGTAATGGATCTATATTCTCGTCGAATAGTTGGCTGGCATATTGATAAACGTATGACGACTGATTTAGTAATGAAAGCCATGATTAAGGCTTATAACTTGAGAAAACCAGCCAAAGGCTTGGTATTTCATTCTGATAGAGGGTCTCAGTATACGAGTAAGCGATATCGTAGCCTGTTAAAGCAGTTTGGTATGCGAGCAAGCATGGGTGATGTGGGGGCTTGTTGGGATAACGCTGTTGTTGAAAGGTTCTTTGGCAGCTTGAAACATGATTGGTTGTTAAAAGTGGCTCAGCCAACTCGTGAACACATGAAAAGTGATGTTACTGAATATATGAAATATTACAATCTGGAAAGGCTGCACTCAGCTAATAACGATCAGTCACCAGTAGAGTATGAAAATTCTTTAAGAAAAGTGTCCGGCTGGAGTTGACCAGAACA
>NZ_JAKGBA010000090.1:0-1200 GCF_021532495.1 Pseudoalteromonas sp. Cn5-37
AGTAGTGAATTATTCGCACTGCTACTGCATAAGCTTTACCGTATCGTTATTCATAGCTCAACTCTCAGGCGGTGGTTGCCACAAGTCGGCATCGTCTGGCGTCGTGCGGCACCGACGCTGTATATCCAAGACCCAGATAAAGAAGCTAAGTTAGCAGCCATGCGGGAGGCACTTGAAAATTGCAGCGTGGACCATCCGGTGTTTTATCAGGATGAGGTGGATATCCACCTGAATCCGAAGATTGGTGCCGACTGGGGCTTTAAAGGTAAACAGCGTAAGGTAGCTACACCCGGCCAGAATAAGAAACACTATCTGGCGGGGGCACTGCACAGCCAGACAGGACAAATCAGTTATGTTGGTGGTGAGCGCAAGACCAGTGATTTGTTTATTGCGCTGTTGGAGCAACTGAAAGGGCAATACCGGCGAGCGAAAAGTATCACGCTAATTGTGGATAATTACATCATCCATAAGAGCAAAAAAACGCAGAAATGGCTGAATGAGAACCCAAAGTTCAAGCTCTTGTTTTTACCGGTATACAGCCCGTGGCACAACAAAATTGAAAAGCTATGGCATGCGTTGCATGAAACGATAACCCGTAACCATCAGTGTAAGAACATGGATGACTTACTGGAGCAGGTATACCACTTTATGGACACAGCGGCTCCGTTCCCAGGTGGCAAGCATGGCTTGAAGCAGGTGTATCACAATTAGGATCAGTTATCTAGTCAGCAGTAAATCCCTAGCATGGACTTGCATCTGGCACCAAACTCTACGCAGTTCTTTTCCATGTGCCGCGCAAAAACTTTAGCTCAAAACCGTTCAGTATTCGGTAATGCTGAAGTGAACGTTGATGTCCGCTATTCGCTCTTAGCTGCCTGTCAGGTGAAGTCTAAACCTAATCAACAAAACTGTAAGATGAGATATGAGCGTTCTACGGACAGCCTGTTCTACGGACAGCCAACTCACACCACACCTAGGTCAGTTAATCGGCCAATAGCGGTCATTGAATTGTTATAGTAGTAATTCCATATCAACCCTGTGCATGTCTAGGCCCCAACCATCAGTGATTTCTTTAATTGTCTTTGCCCCAAATTTTTCGAAGAAAGGAGCTGAAAGATGACTGGCGGCGATATCTATAACTTTCATGTCACTGTCCTTTGCCATTTTCTTAGCGTAAGACATCATTGCCGTTCCGATGCC
>NZ_JAKGBA010000092.1:0-1087 GCF_021532495.1 Pseudoalteromonas sp. Cn5-37
CGCGAATTCAAGTCCGAAGTGCACCACTCGCTAAATTAGGCTGCTTTGCGTAATTCATCGAATATTACCGCTGGTTGCCTAAACCCTAGACATTTTCTCGGCCTCGCATTGAGCGCCTTTTCTATGTGCGCAATTTGCTTATCTGTCACCGTTCGTAAATCAGTGCCTTTGCGAATATATTGACGCAACAAGCCATTAAAGTTCTCATTTAACCCTCTTTCCCATGATGAGTAGGGGTTAGCAAAGTAGATGTCGGTTTTTAGCTTGTCTGAAACATGCTCATGTTCACAAAACTCACTCCCGTTGTCTGCGGTTATCGTATGAACATGGCGTCGATAGCGCCACAGCATACCTATCATTGCTCTGCTCACTTGCGCTGCACTTTTTGCTGGCACTTTGCGTATCAGGTAAAACTTACTTGTACGCTCGACTAAACTAACGATTGCTCCCGTACCATGCTTGCCAAGTACTGTATCCGCTTCCCAATCACCAAACCGTGTCTTAGTGTCAACAATCGCAGGTCTATGTTCAATGCCAACACGATTTGGGATGATGACACGTTTGCTTCGGCTGCCTTTACGATAACGTCTGTGCCCTTGTCGCAGATGTTTGTATAGCTTGCCACCACTCAATTTATCTTTTTGAATATAGCCATAAATCCATTCATGACTCACAGGATGCCCGATAATTTTGCTTACACCCGCAACCTGCTCAGGGCTCCATTTTTGCTCCAATCCAAACTCAACGAACGCAATTGTAAGTGCTGGCATGGAATACTTGGCAGCTAGACGTTTTCGTTTACATGCCTTTGAATGTGCAACCTCAGGCAAGTAATGACTTCGAGTACTATTGCGCCTAACTTCACGACTTATAGTGCTGTGGCTCACTTTTAGCCTTTTCCCTATCTCTCGATAGCTAAAACCCTCGCGTAAGTAGGCCTCAATCTGGTATCTTTGCCCTTCGATCAACTGCTTGTAACTCATGGTATCTACTCTTGTTTTTTGGCGATTACAGAGTACCACCAACAGGCAGTTGATCTCTTCTCACCGTTTAACCATGAGTGGTGCACTTATTATCTGAATTCGGG